>JBJMKZ010000039.1:0-144926 GCA_045805565.1 Solirubrobacteraceae bacterium
AGCTGCGCGAGCTGCGCAGGCGCGCCCGGCGGCTCGAGCGCGAGCGTGACCGGCTCGCCGCCCGGGTGAGCGCCCTGGAGTCGCGACCCCTGACCCGCGCCCGCGTCAACGCCTCCCGGATGATCCGAGGATCATGAGCCCCCTTCGGCACGGTGGCCGGTCCGCCGAGCGCCGTCGAGCGGTCTGACGACTGAAGGTCCATGCGGTTCCTCTTCTGCACCCTCCAGTTCGATGAGAGCGATTTCTACGGCCGGGTCGGGCGTGAGCTTGAGCGCCGCAGCCACGAGGTCGCTCACGTCGCCTACTCGCGGCGCTCGGCGCGGCGGCTGGGCGGACACTGCCTGCCCGATGAGATGGCGCGTCTGGGGCCGCTCGACGTCGACGCCGAGGCGGCCCGGATCGAGCGGACGTACGACACCCCCTCGCTGCGCGACGTCTACCGCACCGACTGGCCGCTGAAGGGGCGTTCGGAGCGCTACTGCATCGAGCGCACGGTCCGGCACTTCGTGGCGCTGGAGCGGATCTTCGACGCGGCGGAGCCCGACGTGCTGGTGCCCGAGGTGGGCAGCGAGACCATGCGCACCGGCGCCCATCTGATCGGGTTGCAGCGCCGGGTTCGGGTTCTGTTCGTCTTCTACACCATCTTCCCCAACCCGCTGCGGCTGTACGAGGACACGATGCACGCCGGGATCGTCGCTCCGGGCGAGGTGCGTGAGCTCGCCGACCCCGAGCGCGTCGAGGTGGAGCGCTTCATCTCCGACTTCACCGCCCGCGGCGCCCCGATCCGCCGCTACCGGGCGGCGAGGGCGACCCTGAGGACCGGGCGCGACTTCGCCCGCCACGTCCTCGTCCGGGCCACCCAGGAGCGAGACAACGAGTACCTGGTGCCCGGACGCTATCTCGCGAATTACGTCCGCGAGAACCTGCGCGCCGCCGCGCTGCGCCGCTACTACGAGCCGGTCCCCACCGAGCGTCGGTTCGTCTACTTCCCCCTCCACGTGACCGACGACTACAAGATCAAGCGGGTCATCCCGCACTGCGTCGACCAGGCGGCGCTGATCGAGCAGGTGGCTGATGCGCTGCCCCAGGGGTACGAGGTCGTGATCAAGGAGCATCCGCTGTCGATCGGGCGCAACTCGATCGGGCTGATCCACCGCCTGACCCGGCATCCGAACATCCGGCTGGTGGCGCCGCGCACCTCCTCGCACGACCTGATCCAGCGCGCGCAGGCGGTAGTGGTGATCTCGTCCACGGTGGGCCTGGAGGCGCTGCTCTACGGGCGGCCGGTGCTGACGCTGGGACAGCCGTTCTACTCGGGTTACGGCGTGACGCTAGACGTGGACTCGTTTCGCGAGCTGCGCGCCAAGGTGATGGAGGTGCTCGACTTCGAGCCGGATCGCGAGCGGATCCTCCGGTTCCTGCACGCCGCCATGAGGTCGTGCTTCCCGGGCGCGCCGGTCGCCATCGACCCCTCCGAGCACAACGCGCGGCAGCTGGCCGCCTCGCTCGATGCCGCCGCACAGGGCCGCGGGGCGGCGCGGGGCCCCGACCGGGCGGTCGCCCCGCCGGAGGCGGCCGCGTCGGCCTCGGCGCACGGGTGAGCGCTCCCGCGTCGCCGGCAATGCGGGCCGGCTTCGAGGTGACCGGGCTCGAGCTCGACACCGCGGGATCGGCGCGGGCGACGCGCCGGCTGCAGGAGGCGCTGGTCGCCGGGGGGGAAGTGGAGCTGGTGGCGATCTCCCAGCCCCGCGCCCCGCGGGCCCTGTCGGGACGCCTGGTGCGGGGACTGGCCCGTGAGCTGACCTGGTTCCCGCTGCGGCTGCCGCTGCGCGCCCGGCGCCTGGGCCTCGACGTCCTGCACTGCCCGATGCCGCTGGCTCCAACGCGGCCGAGTGTCCCGCTGGTGCTCACCGTCAACGACGTGCTGGCGTGGGAGCACCCGGAGTGGTTCGGGCGCGCGCTGGTGGCCCAGCACCGGCTGGTGGTGGCGCCGGCCGCCCGCCGGGCGGCGCGGGTGCTCGCCCCCTCGGGCTACTCGGCGCAGCGCGTCACCGCCGTCCTGGGCGTCGACCCGGCGCGCGTCGACGTCGCTCCGTACGCCCCGGACCCGATCTTCTCTCCCGGGCCACGGCGCGACGAAGTGCTCGCGCGGCTCGGCGTGGAGGGCCGGTACGCCCTGGCGGTGGGGACTCTGCAGCCGCGCAAGAACCTGGAGACGACGCTTGACGCATTCGAGCGGCTGGCCGTCGCGGGGGCCGAGCAGCGACTCGTGGTGGTGGGCGCCCGGGGGTGGCGCGACGAGCGTCTGGCGGCCAGGCTCGAGCGCTCGCCGACCGGCGGGCGGGTGGTCGCGGCGGGGCACGTGGCCGACGCCGACCTGGTGGAGCTCTACCGGGCGGCCGACTGCCTCGCCTTCTGCTCCCGGGGCGAGGGGTTCGGCTTCCCGGTGCTGGAGGCGATGGCCTGCGGCACGCCGGTGGTCTGCAGCTCGACCACGAGTCTGGGCGAGGTCGCCGGCGACGCCGCCGAGCTGGCCGATCCCGACGACGTCGCCGACGTCGAGCGCGCCCTGGGCGCGGTGCTGGGCTCGGCGTCCCGGCGGGCGCAGCTGCGCCGGCGGGGGCTCGACCGCGTCCGCGCGTTCAGCTGGGAGCGCTGCGCGCAGCTGACCGCAGCCGCCTACCGGCGCGCGGCGGGAGCCTGACCGCCCCGGGCGGGCTGCTACGGTCCTCTGCTCCTCGCGCCGAGGCGCCCACCGCCATGCGCGTCCTGCTCAGCGGCTACTTCTCGTTCGACGGCAACGTCTCGACCGCCGGCGACCTGCTGGCCGGGGACGTGGTGGCGCAGTGGCTGGAACGCGCCGGCGTGCCCCACGACGTGGCCAAGGCATCCAAGTACGGCGGGACGCTGGACTGGGAGCGGGTCGACCCCGCCGCCTACTCGCATCTGGTCTGGGTGTGCGGCCCGATGACCCGAGGCCCCAAGCAGACCGCCCTGCGCGAGCGTTTCAGGGACTGCCGCCTGGTGGCGGTCGACGTCTCGCTGCTCGACGAGCTGGGAGGCTGGAGCCCCTACGACGCGGTGGTGGAGCGCGACAGCGCCACCTCCGCCCGTCCCGACATCTCGTTCCTGGCGCCCAGCCGGCTGCCTCCGGTGGTCGGGCTGTGCGTGATCGAGCGCCAGCAGGAGTACGGCGAGCGCGGCGATCACGGAGCTGCGGTCACGGCGCTGCGGCGGCTGGTCGACTCGCGTCCGATGGCGCTGGTGACGATCGACACCCGGATCAAGCCCGGCCGGCCGGGACGGCGCACCGCGGGCGAGGTGGAGGCGCTGCTGGGTCGCATGGACGTCGTGCTCACCAACCGCCTGCACGGCCTGGTCCTGGCCCTCAAGCACGGCGTCCCCGTGGTGGCGATCGACTCGGTGCGGGGCGGGGCCAAGCTGCGCCGGCAGGCGGACGCTCTCGGCTGGCCGGCCGTCATCGGGGTCGAGTCGCTGGACGACGAGACGCTCGCCCGGGCGTACGAGTTCTGCCTCACGCCCGACGCCAAGCGCGCAGCGCTCGACGCGCGCACCCGGGCGGTCCACGGCGCGTCGGCGGTCGAGCGCGAGTTCCTGACCGCGCTCGGGCTGGACTAGCGGCCGCGCGGCCCCCGGCGCCGGCGCATCCTGCGCATGGTGCTGTAGACCAGGACGATCAGGCGGCTCGAGAGCTGGTTGAACGCGACCGCCACCGGGTGGCCGTCGCCGTGGCGGCGCGCCTGCTCGGCGTGCTCGCGGAACTGGGTCTCGAAGCCCGACATGCTCAGGCTGCCCTCCGCCATCCGGAAGTCCGACAGCTCCCGGTCGAGCACCAGCGGGTCGGCGCGGCGAGCCAGGCGCAGGTAGAGGTCGTAGTCCATCGATATCCGGTAGCGCTCGTCGAACAGCCCCACGGCCTCGAACGCCTGGCGGCGCAGGAAGGTGGCCGGCGCCGAGATGAAGTTCTGCGTCAGGTAGAGCGCGAGCGAGTAGCGGCGCAGGAAGGCGTTCTTGTACGCGGTGACCCAGCGGCGGATCTCGCGCCCGTCACCGTCGATGATCCGGCAACGGCCGGTCAGCCACAGGGCGTCGGGCCGCGCCTCCAGCGCGCGGCCGACCTCGTCCAGCGCCCCCGGCAGGTAGCGGTCGTCGGCGTTCAGCCAGCCGATCACGTCGCCGCGCGCCATCGCGATGCCCTTGTTCATGGCGTGGGACAGCCCGCGGTCGGGCTCGGAGATCCAGCGGACGCGGTCGGCGGACCGCAGGATGTCCAGGGTCCCGTCGGTGGACCCGCCGTCCACCACCACGTGCTCGAGGCGCGGGTAGCCCTGCGCGCGCACGCTCTCCAGTGCTTCGGGCAGGGTCGCGGCGGCGTTCAGGCATGGCGTGACGACGGTGATCGATGGCAGCTCGGGCACGGCCGAGGAGGTTAGTCGCGGCGTCCGACCAGGACCGCGTCCGCGCCCTCGACCTGCCGCCGCAGCTGGTCGGGCGATATGCGGCGCGGTCGGAGCGCCGACACCAGTGGCTAGCCTGCCTTGCCTTGCACGTCGGCTTCAGCCTGCTCACGCTGTTTCCCGGGCGCGTCGGCGGCTCGGAGTCCTACGCGCGGGGGCTGCTGGAGGAGTTCTCGCGCGGGCGCGGCCCCGGGCGCCTGACCGTGCTGGCCAACCGCCACGTGGCCGAGGCCTACCGGGGCTACGCCGGCGGCCCGGTCGAGCTGCGCGAGGTGCCCTCCTACCGCGCCGGCGACCGCTTGGTCACCCGGGCGCTCGCCATGGCCGCGGCCCGCGCGGCCCCGGCCCGCGCCGCGCGGGACGTCCCGCCTGGGCTGGACGTCCTGCACTACCCCGTCACCGTGCCGATTCCGGCTGTGGACGCGCCGACCGTGGTGACCATCCACGACGTCTCTCATCTCGATCGCCGGGGCCTGGGGTCGCTGGCGCTGCGCCGCTACCGCCACTGGGCCTACGACGGCGCCGCGCGGGCCGCCGCGGTCGTGGTCGCCACCAGCCGGTTCGCCCGCGAGCGGATCGCCGAGGGCATGGGCGTGGCGGGCGAGCGCATCGAGGTGGTGGCGCCCGGGATCGACCATGCGACCTTCAGGCCGGAGTCCGCCCCCGACGACGAGCGCCGGCTGGACGCGCTGGCGCTCCCCGCCCGGTTCGTCCTCTACCCCGCCAACCTGTGGCGGCACAAGAACCACCGCCGCCTGCTCGAGGCGCTGGCCCGGGTCGAGGACCGCCAGCTGGGGCTGGTCCTCGCCGGGCAGCGGTACGGACGCCTGGAGGCGCTCACCGGGCTGGCGCAGCGCCTGGGGATCGGCGAGCGCGTGCGCCACGTCGGCCAGGTGGAGCCGGCCACGCTGGCGGCGCTCTACCGCCGCGCGCACGCCACCGTGATCCCCTCGCTGCACGAGGGGTTCGGGTTCCCGGCGCTGGAGGCGATGGCCTGCGGCTGCCCGGTGGCGTCGTCGGGTCGCGGCGCGCTGCGCGAGGTATCGGGCGAGGCGGCGGTCCTCTTCGATCCCGAGACATCCGGCGCCCTCGCGGGTTCGATCGAGCAGATCGTGTATCAATCGGAGTTGCGCAGCAGGCTCGTGGCCGCGGGGCGGCGGCTCTCAGCCCGCTACAACTGGGAGACGTGTGCGCGGCGCCACGTCGAGATCTATGCGCGTGCTCGAGACACATCCCGGCCCGAGGGCCACGCCTGACGGCGTCTCCGCCGCCCGCGACGGCGAGTCGCGGCGGCTGGCGATCCTGCCCGCCTACAACGAGGCGGTGACCGTCGCGGGCGTGGTGAAGTCCCTGCGCCGTCACGCCCCCGACTGGGATCCGGTGGTGATCGACGACGGGTCCACCGACGACACCGCCCCACTGGCCGAGCGCGCCGGCGCCAAGGTGCTGCAGGCGCCGTTCAACCTCGGGATCGGCGGGGCGGTCCAGCTCGGCTTCGTCTACGCGCTGGAGAACGGCTACGACTACATGGTGCAGGTCGATGCCGACGGCCAGCACGACCCACGCGCCATCCGCAAGCTGGTCCAGGAGATGGAGTCCCATCCCAAGCTCGACGTGGTCTGCGGCTCGCGCTTCCTCACCAAGGACCACCGCTACCCGGCCCCGGTCAGCCGGCGCACCGGCATCCACCTGTTCGCCTTCCTGATGTCGAAGATCGTCGGCCAGCGGGTGAGCGATCCGACGTCCGGATTCCGCCTCTACAACCGGCGCGCGATCGCCCTGTTCGCGCGCGACTACCCGCACGACTACCCCGAGGTAGAGGCGGTGCTGCTCCTGCACCACCACCGCCTGCGCATGCGCGAGGTCCCGGTGCGGATGTTCCCGCGCGAGGGCGGCGCCTCCTCGATCCGGTCGGGCAAGTCCGTCTACTACATGGTCAAGGTCCTGCTGGCCATCTTCGTCGGCCTGGCGCGGCGGCGGCCCGCCATCGAACCGGGTGACGAGGCGCCCGTGGCCGCCACCCACTCGATCTGATGCGCGCGCACATCCAGATCGTCGCCGTCACCGCCAGCCTGATCCTGCTGCTGGTGGTGCTCGAGCTCGTGCGCCGCCGGCGGCTGTTCGAGCGCTACGCGATCCTCTGGCTCCTCTCCAGCGTGGTCCTGCTCGGGCTGGCGGTGTGGAGCGGCCTGCTCGCCCTCGTTTCGCGCGCGGTGGGAATCAAGTACCCGCCGTCGGCGTTGTTCCTGTTCGCACTGGGCTTCGTCCTGCTGCTCCTGCTCCACTTCTCGGTCGCGGTCTCGCGACTCTCCGACCAGTCGAAGGTGCTCGCCCAGCGGCTGGCCCTGCTCGAGGAGCGGCTGCGCGAGCTGAGAGAGCGCGAGCGCGGCGACGAGGCCGGCCCCCGGGCGGTCACCCTGGCCGCCGAGCGCAGCGCCGCCGCGTCGGAGCGATCGGCCGAGCGCTCCCAGGCGGTTGTGGGGCCGCGCGGCGCGGTCGGCGCCCGTCGCCCGCCCTCCGCCGGCTAAGCGCCCGGCGTGCCGTCGTGGATCGAGGCCAACGCGGCGGAGATCGCCGCGCGCGCGCCGCGCGAGCTCGAGGCGCTGGTGGCGGTGTCGTCGCCGTCGGGGGACCGCCACGGGGCCGAGGAGGCGGTGGCGGTCGCCTCGGCCCTGCTGCCGGCCGAGGCGGTCGCCGGACGCCCGCCCTGCTCGTCGCCCGAGCACGCGCCGGACCTGCTGGCCCGACTCGAAGGCTCGGGCACCCACCGCCTGCTGCTGCTCGGCCACCTGGACACGGTGGTGGCGCATGGCGAGCACCGGCCGCTGCAGACGCAGGGCGGCCGCCTCGTCGGATCGGGCGCGGTGGACATGAAGGGCGGGGTGGTACTGGCGCTCGGCGCGCTGCGCGCCCTGGCCGGGGCGCGGCGCGGGTTTGCCGAGGCGGTGCTGCTGCTGGTGGTCGACGAGGAGTGGCGCACCGCCCCCTTCGCCCACGCGCGGCGCTTCACCGGCTGGGACGCCTGCCTGTGCTTCGAGGCCGGCCAGCGCGCTCCGACGGGGGAGGAGGGGGTCGTCGTGCGCCGCAAGGCGGCCGGCACCCTGCGCGTGAGCGCCGCCGGGGCGGCCGCGCACTCCGGCTCCGCGCCGGACCGCGGCCGCAACGCGCTGCTGGCGCTGGCCGAGTCCGCCCGACGGATCGCCGCCTGCCACGATCCCGCCGGCCCCGAGCGACTCTCGGCGGTTCCCACCGTGCTTCGCAGCGGCGAGGCGTTCAACGTCGTGCCCGCCGCCGGCGAGCTGTTCTGCGACCTGCGCGCGGACCGGGCCGCCGCGTTCGAGCCGGTGGCGGCGGCCGTGCCAGCCGAGGTGGGGGGCGCCGCCCTGAGAACCGAGATGGTGCGCCTGTGGCCGGGAATGGACAGCCGCCGCACGACCGCCGGCCTGCTGGCCGCGGCGAGCGCCCGCCTGGCGCTCCCGCTGGCGGCGGTGGAGCGCGGCGGCGCCAGCGACGCCAGCCACCTGGCCGCGGTCATCCCGGTGACGGTCGACGGCCTAGGCCCCAGGGGCGGCGGCGCCCATACCCCTGACGAGTACCTGCTGGCCGAGTCGCTGCCCACCCGGGTGCGCATCGCGCTCGCCCTGATCGCCGAGCTGCTGGGGCTGGCCTGAGGCCGGTTGGTACCGTCGCGGCGTGCGCGTTCGACTGCCAGCCCGACTGCTACGCGGCGGCGCCCGGCGCCGTCGCTCGGAGCCGCCGCGCCCGCCGTCGCGGGTGTTGCTGGCCGGGTCGTTCAGCATCGACAACCCGGAGCGGCCGGTGACCACCGCCGGGGACCTGCTCGCCTGCCAGGTGGCGGCGGACTGGCTGGCGCGCGCGGGTGTCCCGCACGACGTCGCGATGGGGGCTCCCTTCGAGGGAGGGGTGGACTGGCGCGGGGTGCAGCCGTCGGATTACTCGCACGTGGTCTGGGTGTGCGGGCCGGTTGGCCAGGGCCGCAAGCAGACCGCCTTCCGCAGGCGCTTCGAGCGCTCCACCCTGGTCGGGCTCGACGTGACCATGCTCGACCACCTGGAGCCGTGGGACCCGTTCGACGTGCTGGTCGAGCGCGACAGCCGCCACCACGAGCGCCCCGACATCTCCATCCTGGCCCCAGAGCGCCACCCTCCGGTGGTCGGGCTGTGCCTGATCCACCACCAGCGCCATTACGCGGCCGCGCGCCATGACGCAGTGGAGGCGGCGTTCGAGCGTCTGATCGCGTCCCGTCCGATGTCGGTGGTCCCGATCGACACGGTGATCGACTCGGCGTCGCCCGGCCGGCGCAGCCCCGCCGAGGTGGGCGCGCTGCTGGCGCGGATGGACGTGGTGCTCACGAACCGCCTGCACGGCATGGTGCTGTCGATCAAGCACGGGGTCCCGGCGGTCGCGGTCGACGGCGTGGAGGGCGGCGCCAAGGTCAGCCGCCAGGCCCGCGCGCTCGGATGGCCGGTCGTCCTGGGAGTCGACGCGCTGACCGACGATCAGCTCGCCGCCGGGTTCGAGTACTGCCTCAGCCAGGAGGGGCGGGACAAGGCGGCGGCGGCACGGCGCCACGGGCTCGCGGCCGCCGCCCGGGTCGAGCACGAGTTCCTGGCCGCGCTGGGGGTCGCGTCGCCGGGCGGCTGACCTCACTGCCCCGCGGCCGGCAGCGCCTCCTGTCGCTCGCGCCGCGGCGCTCCCGGGTGGTCTCAGCCCGCCCGCGCCGGCGTCAGGGCCGCGGCCGGCTCCCGGCGCTCGGCCAGTCGCCAGGCGGCGGTCGCCACCGTGAACGTCAGGCCTGCGTAGACCCAGCCGACCAGGATGTCGGAGACGTAGTGCTCACCGGTGTAGACCAGCGTGAAGCCCATCGCCAGGGCGTACGCCCCCAGCCCCAGCCGCACCCGCCACCCGGCGCCCCAGAAGAACAGCAGCAGCAGGACGGGGTACGCCGCATGAAGGGAGGGCAGCGCTGCCACCTGGTTGTAGAACGCGTCCCGCGTCTCGAACAGCGCTCCGGCGGGAGCCAGGCCGACGTGCTGCCACATCTCGCCGACGATCCGGTGGACGGGCGGGAGGTGGCCGTCGTAGGCTGCCAGCCAGGGGGGCGCGGCCGGGAACAGCACGTACGTCACGAACCCGGCGGTGGCGAGCGCCACCACCAGCGTGCGAAAGCGTGCGAAGCGGTGATGGGCGAAGCGCCACAGCGCGACGGCGACCACCAGGGTCGCGAAGAAGTGGGTCAGGTAGACGCCGAAGGTCGCATAGTCGTACCAGTGGGCCTGGCCCGGCGCGTAGAGCGCGTGCTGCAGGCCGATGGTGGGCACGCTGGAGCCGTCCAGCAGCCGGTCGGCGTCGAGCTGGGGCAGCACGTGCGGGCGCACACCCAGCCCCTCGCGCACGCCGTTGGAGAGGTCATACAGCAGCAGCGCCGCCATCAGCGGCAGCCAGTCGACCACCACGCCGCGCGCCCAGCGGCGCAGGTCGCCCATGGACAGGACCAGCAGCGCCACCAGGATCCAGGCGAACAGCCAGTCCCGCGACAGGAACACCCCGCGCCAGGCGACCGCGGCGGCGGTCGATCCGGCGAAGGCGGCGAGGGCGACGGCCGTCAGCCAACGCCGCCGCCTGCGCCGCGGCTCATCTGAGGAAGCGCTGGATCTCGGCGGCATTGCGCTTGCCGGTCTCGGTGGTCGACGGCGAGCAGTGGCAGACGTCGTTGATCAGGTATCCGGTGACCGGGGCCATGGTCAGGGACAGGAACAGCGTTAGCGCGAGCGTGGCGCGGCGCAGCTGTCGGTTGCTCGACAGTGCGGCCAGTGGCAGGGGCCATAGGACGTACCAGGGCATCTCCCAGGACAGCGACACCACCAGCGCCAGGGTCGCCCACCCCGCGGTCGTGAGCCAGTCGGCCCCCCGCGCGGTCCGCACCAGCAGCCACACGATGGTCGCCAGCAGCCCCACGGTGACCAGCACCCGCACCGGCCACGTTGCCCCGCCCTGCCCGAGCGCCAGGCCGAGCAGGTTCGGCGGGCTGAGCGGCGTCACCAGGCGTGACTGGGTCTCCAGGCCGGGTCCGTGGACCCCGAAGGCGGCGAGCGAGAGCGCCGCCATACCCGCGGCGGCGGCGACGGCGCCGAGCACCATCTCGAGGCGCCGGCGGGTGGCGAGGAGCGCGAATGGCAGCACCAGCCCGGCCGACATCTTCACGCCCGCTGCGCCGATGATCGCCGCTCCGGCGGGCGCCGGCCGCTGTGCCAGCAGCGCGCCGATCCCGGCCAGGATCAGGGCGACCATGAAGAAGTCGTTGTGGACACCGCCCAGCCCGTACACCAGGACCAGCGGGTTGAGCCCCACCAGCAGCACCGCGGCAAGCGGGTCGCGGCCCAGCCGGCGCGCGATTCGCCAGGTCAGGCCCAGGCACGCCAGGCTGGCGGCGACGGTGGCCAGCTTGAGCGTCCAGAAAGCGCCCGCCACGCCCGCGACCGCCACCAGCGGGTAGCTCGCCAGCGTGAACAGCGGGCCGTAGGGCGACAGGAGGTGATGCCAGGTGGCGAACGGGTACGAGGGATCGACCGGGATCTCGGCCGGGAGCGCCGCGTAGGGGTTGATCCCGTGCAGTGCGCCCAGGCGCGCGTAGTTGACGTAGTTGAAGATGTCGGTGAGCGTCAGCGGCGGGCCGATCAGGAAGATCACGTTCAGCGCCACCAGGGCTGCCACACCCCAACGCGGGGGAACGTGGTTTGCGCACGCCAGCACCGCGAAGTAGGCGACGACCATCAGGGTGAGCAGGACGGTGAAGCTCAGCGCCATGAAGGCCCCGCTGTCCGGCAGCCACGAGGCGGCGCCGCGCAGCGGTCCGACCATCCACAGGGGGAACGAGTCCTTGGAGGGCGGCACGAACGACGAGGGTGCACCCGCGGCCACCAGCGTCAGCGCGAGGGCCGCCCCGACCGACAGGGCGAGCGCCCGGCGCGCCGTCGTCTCGGTGCGCCAGGTGCCGGCGAGGCGGCCCGGGAGCGCCCCCAGGCGCGGCAGCTCGCCGGCGAGGGCCGGCTCCAGGACGGTGGGGGAGTTGTCCCTTCTGGTCGCCATCGTCATTCCTGGTGCCCGACCAGGATGGCGCCGAACCCTACCCGCGGCGCCGCTTGCGCCCATCGCACCCGGTCGGGCCGTCAGCCGGCGGCATGGCCGGTCCACTCCCGGCCGTCCCACCAACGCCAGCGCGCCTGGGCCCAGGGGTCCGGGTACCAGCCCGCGGGCGCGATGGCGGGCGTCGGCGCGGGCGCGCGCTCCGGCGTCCACGGCTGCCACGCGGTCGCCGGCAGCCCGACGGCGGGGTCGGTGCCGGCGGGCCCCGCCCGTCCGGCGGCGGCCGCCGCCACGGCATCGGCCGCCGATCCGATCGCCGGGCGCAGCTCGCGCAGGCGCGCGGCCAGCGCCGCTTCGTCGGCCCGGGGCGAGGCGCTCCCGGTGTTCAGTCCCCGCTGGAGGCGATGGCGTAGGAAGGCGAGCTCGGTGGCCGTCTCCATCCACTGCCGTGCCGCGCGGCGTGCGCGGCGCCCGTCGCGCCGTGCCGCGCGGCGCAGCCGCTGACGGTCGTGCAGCGAGGTCAGCACGAGCAGGTCGCCGGGGCGCAGGACACCCGTCGCGACCTCCGGCGCCAGCTGAGCACCGATGATCCGGGCCTCGCGCCGCAGGGTGACGACCACCATCACGATCAGGGCCACGAAGATGGGGACCATCACCAGGAGGAAGACGCCGAAGTACCCGGCGCCGCCTCCCAGGGTCGACGTGTTGGACAGGCTGTGCAGCAGCATCGCGGCCAGCAGTCCGCCGGCCGGCGCCAGCACCCGGGTGGCCGGGCGGGAGGACTGGGCGGCCACCCCGAGGCCGATGCCGGTCATGGCCGTGAACACGGGATGGGCGAACGGCTCGATCACGCCCCGCAGGAAGAACGTGACGGCCAGCGGGACCCCGCCCGCGGCCTCCGCCCGTCCGTAGTAGAGGACGTTCTCCGTCATCGCGAACCCCAACCCGACCATCGCGGCGTAGACGATGCCGTCCAGCACTCCATCGAACTCGCTGCGGCGCCAGCGGTAGATCGCGAACAGGACCGCCGCCTTGGCCGTCTCCTCCACCACCGGTGCCGAGATCGAGAAGGCGTACAGCCGCCCCGCGCCCGGGCCCAAGCTCGAGCCCACGACGACGTGTCCGGCGGAGTTGAGGATCAGGGCGATGAACGTGGCCCCGCTCGCGCCCCAGAAGAACGACGAGGCCAGCAGGCGCAGCGGCTCGGGCTCGAAGCGATCCACGCGCAGCGCGATCGAGACGTACAAGGGAACCGGCACCGTCGCCAGCAACAGCCCGGTGGCGAGCGCCACGGGCCCGTAGTCGACGCCGACCGTCAGCAGAACCGCCAGGGTCGCCACCACCAGCACGAGCACCGCCCCGCCGGCCAGCACGCGCCGACCGGCCCCCCGGTTGCGCTGAGCGGCCTGGGCGATGGGGACGGCGGACACGGCGAAGCAACGCTATCCGGCCGGTCTCGGAGCGCGCCGGCGCAGGCTCGCCGGCAAGGGTGACGCCTCACGCGCGAGGCGTGAAGGGTCCGGCTACGCTGCCCCCATGCCCGCCCCGCGCACGCTCCAGAACCGCCTGGTGATCGCCACCGCCCTGTGGCGGGAGGCGACCGAGGAGCCGCTTCCCCGTCTGCCCCCCGGGGATCCCGCCGAGCAGATCCAGCAGCTCGAGCTGATGGTGGTGGACATGCTGTGCCGGGAGGCCACGGCCGACAACGCGCGCGAGGTCGCCGACCGGACGTGGGACCTGGTCTTCGACCGCTCCGACGACGACCCGGTCAAGCGGCGCGTGGTCGCCTGTCACGAGGCGCTCGCGCGCCTGGGCTCGCCCGAGCGCTGAGGCCGGCGCGCCCGGCGCGGCGCCCGTCCCGGGGGGCCTGAACGGCGCAACTTCGCGGCCAGGCGCGCATTACTGTCCGGGATGCCTCGACCCGCGGCCCGCACGCTCGCGCCGGCCCTGGGCTGCCTGCTCGCGGCACTCGCCGCCGCCGGCGCCGGCGCCCAGACGGGCGGCTCGCCATCGGGGGGAGGCGGATCCCGGGCCGCCGGCCAGTCCAACGCCTGCCGCCCGGACAGAACGCCGCGCCTGCGCTGCCCGGACCTCATCCTGCGGATGCCCTACGACCGCTATTTCGACCGCGTGCGCGGACGGATTCGCTACCGCGCGGGCAACTCGATCGTCAACCAGGGCCAGGGCCCGGCCGAGCTGTTCGCCCAGCGCAGGACGACGACCGGGCCGATGACCGTCACCCAGCACATCTACGGGTTCGACCGCAGGCGCTACGACTTCCCGTCGCCGGGGGCGCGCGTGATCTTCAAGTTCATCCCGGTGCTCGGCCCGTACTGGAAGTTCGAGAACGCCGCCCGGTTCGAGCTGTGGTCGGTCGACGCCCGGGGCAACCTGCTGAGGTTGGTGCGGACGGGTCCGAAGTTCGTCTACTGCCTGCGCGACCTTCGCAAGCGCCTGTTCGTCGCCTTCTCGCCGCCCACCTTCCACTACCCGGCCTGCAGCCAGGACCCCAGGCGCCGCTCGGTGACGCTGGGGACGTCGGTCGGGTGGGCCGACGAGTATCCCGCCTCCTACTACGAGCAATGGATCGACGTCACCGGCCTGCGTGGACGTTTCGTCTTCGTCCAGCGAGTCGATCCCCTCAACCGCATCCGCGAGTCCAACGAGGCCAACAACGTGTCTCCGCGGGTCTTCCTGCGCCTGCCGCCCGGCACCCCGACGTCCAGCCGCAGCGGTTCGCGTTACTGAGTCGCCCGCCACAGGCGACGCCGCCGCGGCCGACCGAAACCCTCGCCTGCGCGGTCTGTTATCAGTCTTCGGACGCCGAATCCCCGGGGCGCCAGCGCCGGGGACGGGGGCACCGCTGGGCCGTCGCCGTCGGCGCCGGCCCGGGGGCGAATCGGCCTGGTTTCGGCCGACGCGCCGGCTTTGCGGCGCGAGCCCGTCAGCTCACCTCGCAGGCGTGGCAGGCCCGTGACAGACAGATCGGCATACGCAATGGCTCGCAACCGCGGATTGCGCCGGGCGGCCGCGCTGGCCGGGGCTCTCGCGCTCGTGCTTCCGGGGGCCGCGGACGCCCAGGCGCCCGCCACGGCCAGCATCGTCCCGACGGCGCTCCAGGGCAACGGGATGTGGGTCTGGATCCTGGGAGCGACCAACCGCGGATCGATCCCCTCGATCGCCGCCCAGGCCCGCCGGTACAACATCCGCACGCTGTTCGTAAAGAGCGGCGACAGCCGCAATTACTGGCGCCAGTTCAATCGGGGGCTGGTGTCGCGGCTGCACGCCGCCGGCCTGCGGGCCTGCGCGTGGCAGTACGTCTACGGCAGCTATCCGGCGTTGGAGGCGCAGGTCGGCGCCCAGGCGGTCCGCAACGGCGCCGACTGCCTGGTCATCGACGCCGAGTCCGAGTACGAGGGGAAGTACGCCGCCGCGTACACGTACATCAGCCGGCTGCGACGGCTCATCGGGCCGACGTATCCGGTGGCGCTCGCCGGCTTCCCGTACGTGCACTTCCATCCCGGCTTCCCGTACTCGGTGTTCCTCGCGCCGGGCGGCGCCCAGTACGACCAGCCGCAGATGTACTGGCACGCGATCGGCACGTCGGTCGACCAGAACTTCGCCACCACCTACACCCACAACCGGATCTACAAGCGGCCGATATTGCCCCTAGGCCAGACGTACGGCGGCGCCCCGGTGGCCGAGATCCGCCGCTTCCGCCAGCTGGCGCAGGCCTACCACGCGCCGGGCGTGAGCTGGTGGTCGTGGCAATCGACCTCGTCGGCGGCCTTCCAGGCTCTCGGCCAGCCCGTCGCCGGCCTCACCGGCTATCAGCCCCGCATGAGCTACCCGTCGCTGCGGGCCGGCTCGCGCGGCGACGAGGTGGTCTGGGCCCAGCAGCTGCTGTGGTCGGCGGGCCAGCGCCAGCCGATCACCGGCTACTACGGGCCCACCACCGCGGCCCGCGTGCGCGCCTTCCAGGCCTCGCGCGGCCTGGCGCAGACTGGCTCGCTCGACGCCGCCACCTGGAGCCGGCTGCTGGCGCTCACGCCGGTGAAGGTCAGGTGGGTCACCCGGCGGGTCGGGACCCGGGTCAACGTCACCGCGGTCCCCGCTCGCGCCGGCACCGCGGCCGCACCGATCACCGCCCAGGCTCCGGCATCGGCGCGGGCGCCCGCCGTGCGGCGCGAGATCCCGCCCAAGCCGCGGCCCTAGTCGTCGAGCCTCGGAGGCTGCCGCTCGCGCTTTCGCTGCGCGCGGCGGCGCTTGGCGTCGAGCCGTCGCCGGCGGGCCTCATCCGACGGGCGGGTCGTCCGGCGTCGGCGACGAACCGCCAGGGCGGCGGCCAGCCGGGCCCTCAGACGCTCGAGCGCCAACTCCCGGTTGCGGGCCTGCGAGCGCGAGTCCTGGGCGACCGCCACCACCCTCGGGCCGACCTTCGCCATCACCCTGCGGCGCTGGGGCTCGCTCAGCGCCGTCGAGGCGGCGACGTCGAACGTCGCCTCGACCCGCGAGGCGGTGACGTTGGCGTGCTGTCCCCCGGGGCCGGACGAGCGCGACGCCCGCAGCTCGATCTCGCGCAGCGGGATCGCGACGTTCGCCGTCACGCGGAGGGGATCTTCCACGGCGCCCATGATGTCGCGCGGCGCGGCGCCGGCGGGTTCTTCCGGGATCGCGAGCCCGTTGGGTGGTCGCCGCATCCCCGCCCGATGCCCCCGGTTCGGCGCCCTCGTCCAAGTCGTGGTATGACCTTGGGCGGAGAATGTCGTGAGGATCGGACTCGTCCTCGGCGGCGGTGGCGTCATGGGTGGCGCGTGGCTCACCGGCGGGCTGGAGGCGCTCACCCGCGAGACCGGCTGGGATCCGGCCGATGCCGACTACGTGGTCGGGACCTCGGCGGGCGCCATGATCGGCGCGCTCTGTGCGGCCGGGATACCGCCCTGGTTCATGGTGGCGCATTCCGCCGGCGAGGTGTTCGACGGGGTGGTCGACGCCGGCGGAAGGCCCTCGGGCCAAGCCGACCGCGCCGCCGGGGCGGTGTTCCGCCTGCATCGTGAGTGGCCCCGCCCGGGCCCTGGCTCCTGGCGGCTCGGTGTCGCCGCCCTGCGCCACCCGGCCCGCCACACCCCCGCGGCCATGGCCACGGGCTGGCTTCCCCGGGGCGTGATCTCCACCGATCCGCTGCGCGAGACGATCCGCCGCGTGGTGCCGCGCGGCTGGGCCGAGCATCCCGCGCTGTGGATCGTCGCCTGCGACTACGTCACCGGCAGGCGCACCGTGTTCGGCCGCGACGGCGCTCCCGCCGCCGAGCTGGCCGATGCCGTGGCCGCCTCCTGTGCCATCCCCGGCTTCTACCGCCCGGTTCGTATCGGCGACCGCGAATACGTGGACGGAGGGGTGCGCTCGCCCTCCAACCTCGACCTCCTGCACGACCGTGGGCTCGACCTCGTCATCTGCCTGAATCCGACGTCGACCCGCGACGAGCTGCCCGGCGGCAACCCAGTCGAGCGGGTGGGGGCGGCGCTGCGTGCGGCGTCCGGCCGGCGGCTCGGCACTGAGGCCCGGCGGCTGCGGGCGGCGGGGACCCGGGTGGTGCTGATTCAGCCCACCGCGCGTGATCGCGCGGTGATGGGTCCGAACCTGATGAGCCGCCGACGCCGCAACGAGGTGATCGCGACGGCGATCGAGACGGTCGGCGAGCAGCTGCGGCGCGGCCACAACCGGGAGCAGCTAGGGGAGCTGCCCGCCGGCGAGCCACACAAGGTTGCGCGCCCCGCGGGCCCGCCGTCGAGCTGGCCCCGCCTGGCCGCGTCCGCCGGACGGCGGACCGGCCGCTGATGCTGCACCACGTCGCGATCGAGGTCACCCGCGAGCAGGCACCCGGGTGCCGGGACTTCTACCGCCTGCTCGGGTTTCGCCCGGTGGAGCCGCCCCCGACCCTGCGCGAGCGGGCGCTGTGGCTGGAGCGCGAGGGCACTCAGGTGCACCTCCTGTTCACCCAGGAGCCCACGCCGGCCCCCGAGGGCCACCTGGCCGTCGTGGTCGAGGACTACGACCGGGTGCTCGAGTCGCTGTGCGCAGGGGGACACCCGCCGCAGCCCCGCGCCGAGCACTGGGGGTCCCCGCGCGCGCTCGTGCGCGACCCGGCCGGTCATCGGGTCGAGCTGATGGCGTTCCCTCCGGGTCGGCGAGCGGGTGGCTTGCGCGCGCGTCGGCCGGCGTCTAGGGTGGATCAGGGGCCGCCCCGTGGCCGTTCGGACCCAGAGCGCCCACCGTGAGTTCACCGCTCGAGCCGTCAGGGAGCAAGCGCGCATGACCGAGCAGCCAGGTCCCCCTCAGCCTCCCGGGCAGCCGGGATCGGGCGCCCCCCCGACCGGTGGCGCACCGCCGTGGGGCCCGCCACCCTCCCCGGCGGGGGCGCCGGCGCCGGGCGCCCGACCGCCGGCGCCGTGGGCGGCGCCGCCCACGGCCGTCGCCGCGGTCGGCCCGGCTGCCGGAGAGCTGGCGATCAAGCGCAGCGTCGTTCGCTGCGCCGTCGCGACAGTCCTCTCGTTCGGCGTCTACGGCTTCTGGTGGTTCTACCAGTACCGCCGACGGATCAACGCCGAGCTGGGGAAGACCGACGACGCCGGATTGCACACCGCCGGCCTGCTGGTGCCGTTCCTCAACTACTACCTCATCTACCTGCTCTGGAACGACATCTCGGACGCCCGCGTGCGGGTCGGGTTGTCGGACATCCCGGCCGTGGCCTACGTGATCGGAGCGATCTTCGTGGCTCCGGTGTTCTACGCGATCGTCAATGCGCAGCTGAACGAGTACTGGGACCGCAGGACCGGTGGGCGGGCGACGGATGCGCCCTGGACGTTGGGGGAGACGCTGGCGACGGTGGTGCCGCCGGTGCTGTTCGGCGGGTTCTTCCTGGTGATCCTGATCATCGTGGGGATCGCCACCACGACACGCCCGACTTGACGTGGCGCGGGCTCGACGACCAGCGACCGCGCTCTCCCGGCCCGTGAGCCCGGCTTGAGCGAGCAGCCTCCCGACAGCGCGGGCAGGGGGCCCGACGACCGGGACGATGACCGCCCGGCCGGCCTCCCCGGCGAGCGCGGCGCATCCGGCGATCCGATCCCGCCCGCGGGCGGCCCTCCAGCGCCTGAGGGGCCCCCGCCGCCCGCCGCCCCGGGCTACGGGCCGGGCGGGGGATTCGCGCCGCCGACCGGGCAGCCACCGCCCTCGGGGCAACCGCCGCCCCCGCCGCCGGCGGGGCCAGCGCCGCCCCCGCCCGGCTATCCGGCTCCCACCGGGTACCCGCCGCCCGCGCCGCCGGGCTACGCCGCGCCGCCCGGCTACCCGGCGTGGCAGGTGCCGGGCCCGCCGAGGTTCGGCAGCTACACCCTCGCCTCCTGGGCCAGCCGGGTGGGGGCGTCGCTGCTCGACTTCGTGCTCATCGTGCTCGCCTTCGTGCCGGGGATCGCCGTGCTGGCGGCGGACGGCGACACGCTCGGCGTGATCCTTCTGTTCCTGGCCTGGGTCTGGACGTCCTTCCTGTACGCCCCGCTGTTCATGATGCGTGGCGGCGAGCGCAACGGCCAGACCCCCGGCAAGCAGATCGTCGGCATCCGGGTCGTGCGCCAGGGCGGCGAAGCGCTGGACTACGGGTGGAGCCTGCTGCGGGAGCTGATCGTCAAGGGGCTGCTGATCGGGGGCGTCGGGAGCTTCTTCTTCTCCATCCCCATCCTGCTCGACTGCCTGTGGCCGCTGTGGGACGAGCAGAACCGCGCGCTGCACGACCTGATCGTCTCCACCCGCGTGGTCGACGCCTAGGCGCCCGGATCGATCACGCGCCGCTGCGCCGGACGGGTCCTCACTTCGGGTGCCAGGGGCAGTGCCCAGGCGGGCGCGCTTCGCGCCCGGGCGGTAGTCGGACGTGCATGTGGTCGAGGTGGTGGGGAATCGCCTGGACCACGCCCGCTCGGCCTCGAAGTCCCAGCCCCACTCCCACGAACACGTGCTGCGCCCCGGCGGCCACGAACCGGTCGACCAGCTGCTGCGCGGCGACCCGGTCGACCTGGGCCGGGCGCGACGGCGCCGCCTCGGCGCGGTCACGCCGCGGGTAGAGGACGTCGGCGTCCAGGCCGTTCTGGTGCGAAAGGTGGCCGAGCCCCCCGTAGTCGCTCCCGAACGGCCCGCCATGGGGCAACGACAGGTCGGCGATACCCACCCGCGGGGCGGTCGGATGCGCGCGGCGATAGGCGGCCGTGACGCTGCGCAGCAGGCTGATCAGCCGCGTCGTGCCGTAGCGGCGCCACTGCGGGTTGGGGCCGCGCCTGAGGGGGATGTCCCACGTGAAGTAGTCGGGGCTCCCCGCCGGAAGGGGCACGCCGTTGCGCAGGTGGCCGCACCACGGCACGCCAAGGGCCACCGACCAGCCCCTCGCCCCGGGCGGAGGCGACGGCTGGGGGGCCTGCGCCGACGCGGCGCCGCAGATCGTGAGCGCCGCGGCGGCGATGGCGGCGGCCACCACCCTCCTGCGCATGTCGCAGACAACACGAGCCGGCTGACGATGTCGCGGTGGCGTCTGGCGCCGCGCGGGCCCTTCAGCGCCCGAAGCGGCCGACCAGACGCCCCTCGGCGATGACGGCCCCGGCTATCTGGCGGCGGACCTCGTCTGCCGGCGCACCGTAGGGCGCGGCGAGCGGCCGGCGCAGGGCATAGAGGGTGAAGACGTAGCGGTGCGGAGGGCTGCCCTTCGGTGGGCAGGGCGGCTCGTAGCCGACCTTCCCGGAGCTCGACTTGCCCAGCCGCAGCGTCGCCGGCTTGGTCCCGGCGGGAATGCCTCCGAGGCTGGGATCCAGGCCGAGCACCACCCAGTGGACGAAGCTTGCGGCGGGGGCGTCGGGATCCTCGACGATCAGTGCCAGCTCGTGCGTACCGGACGGAAGCCCGGTCCAGCGCAGGGGCGGCGCCGCGCCCTCTCCGGAGCAGGTGAACCGAGTCGGGATGTCGGCCCCGTCGGCGAACGCGGGGCTCGACAGGCGGATCTTGGCCGGGGCCACCGGCGCGGGCGCGGTGGTCGTCGGGCCGCCTCGGCCACCACAGCCGGCGGCGGTCAGCGCGATGCAGACGGCGGCGATGCCGGTGGACCGCGTCCGTCGCATCCGCGAAGCTTAGGCGGATGCCACGGCGCGATCCGAGGATGGTCCATCTCGGGTACGGGAAATGGGTGAGGGCCGACCGGGTGTTCGCGGTCGTCCCGCTCGAGGGAGCCGACCGGGGCGAGGGCCGGCGCACGTACGTCCACGCCGATGGGCTCGACGAGCCGCTGGTGGCGTCGCGCTCGGAGCGTGCCATCCTCGCCGACGTCGAGGCGGCGCTGGTGGAGGCCGCCGGCATCCCACGCCGGCGCCGGGCCCGCGGTGACCAGGAGGGACTCTTCTAGCCGGCAGCTATTGCCCGGCTTCCTCGGCCTCCTGGCCCTCTCCCTGCCAGTCGCCGACGACCTCGCCGCTGCGCTCCTCGTGTTCGGGCTCGGCGCCCGGGACCGAGGAATCCTGCTGCTTGCGCCGCCAGTCGCCGCGGGTGTCGGCAACCTCGCGGTCCAGCTCGTCCGAGTGGTCCTCCATCTTCGCGGCCCGGGCGTCCATCTCATCGGCGGCGGCGTGCGCCTGGCGCTCTCGGCGTTCGCTCGACTCCATGCTGCCTGCGATACCCGGACTGCCGCCGGCTAACCGCGCCGCTCGGACTCGGCGCGCTCCGCCAGCTTGCGCCGCAGGTACTCGGCCTTCTCCGCGCGCCGACGGTGCGTGTGGGTCTCGTCGGCGCGCTCGGCCTCCGCCGCCCGCCGGCGCTCGTCCCGCTCGCGCTCGAGCTGGTCGGTCCGCAGCTCCGCCGTGGTCGGGCTGTCGTCCATGTCACGGTTTCTTCCCGCGATCAGCCGGGAACGAACCCCGAAGCCCCGCCACTCGACAAGGAGAGAGGATGACGCTTTCACCCCGGTCCCGGCGGCGCCGTCGGCGCCGCAGGCTCACTCGCACCGCGAGGGCGATCAGGTCGGCGGCGGTGATCGAGGCCGTCGTCGCGGCGGCGCGCCGCCCCCGGGCCCGGTGGCTGGCCATGCGCGGCTCGCCGCTGGGGGTACCGGTCGCCGGCGCCCTGGTGGTGATGATCGTTCGCCGCCGCCGACGCCGCCGGCTGGAGACCGAACTCGGGCCGCCCAACGAGAGCGCGCCCGGACATCGGGTCGGGCCGGCCGCCAGCGCCCCGGACGTGCCGACCGACCCGCAGACCGCTCCCAACGAGGGGGCCGCCGGCCACGAGCCCGCGCAGGAGCCCGCCGAGCCCGTCACGTAGGGCTAGTGCTCGGCCACGTGGCCGCCCTCGGGTTCCAGAGCAAGCCCGGCGTCGTGCCAGGCCATGAGACCCCCGGTCATGTTGTACGCCTCGTAGCCTGCGGTCCGGAACGCCTGGGCGGCCATGCCTGACCTCGCTCCGAGCCGGCAGTAGAAGACCACGGGACGGTCGCGCTCGATGGTCTGCGCCTGGGATGCCAGGCGCTCGAGCTCGATGTGACGCGTGCCCGGGATGCGGCCGGCCTCCCGCTCGTAGGGCTCGCGCACGTCGATCACCTGCCAGCCCTCGTCGGTCACGAGCTCCGCCACCCGGCGGGGAGGCAGTTCGTGCTCCGGATCGGCGAACGTGCTCACGGCGTCAGGCTACCCCCCGGGCGATCGGCCGGGCGAGCTCATGGCGCATTGCCGGCCGGTGTCGCTCGGGGTAGCGTGATCTGGGCAATGGTGGGGCTGCGATCCCGGAGCGGGGCGGCGCCCGCCGCCCAGGTCGCCCTGGTCGGAGCGCTGCTCGCGCTCACCGTGCTGGCCTGGCTGGTGACCGACCGGCGCATGGCCGGGATGGACGCCGGGCCGGGCACCGATCCCGGGACGCTGGGGTTCTACGTCAGCGCCTGGGTGGTGATGATGGCGGCGATGATGTTCCCCTCCATCGCCCCGATGGTCCTCACCTATCGGACGATCCAGTCACGCCGGCGCCAGAGCGGGGGCCGGGTGGTTCCCACCGCCATGTTCGTGGCGGGCTACCTGCTGGTCTGGACCGCCTTCGGATTGGCCGCCTACGCGCTGCTGGCGGGGATGCGGTGGCTCTCGATCGGGACGCTCTCGTGGAGCCGGGGCGGCCCGTACGTGGCCGGCGCGGTGATCCTGGCGGCGGCGGTCTACCAGTTGACGCCGGCCAAGGACGCCTGCCTGCGGCACTGCCGCGGGCCGCTGCGCTTCGTGCTCGAGTCCTGGCGCGACGGTCGGCTCGGCGCGCTGGTCATGGGTGCCGAGCACGGAGCGTGGTGCGTCGGCTGCTGCTGGGCCCTCATGGCCGCGCTGTTCGCGCTGGGCGTGATGAGCGTCGGCTGGATGGTGTTCGTGGCGGCGCTGATCGCGGCCGAGAAGCTGCTGCCGTGGAAGGCCCTGGCCAACCGCGCGATCGCCGTGCTCCTGGCGCTCCTGGGCCTCGGGGTCGCGCTGGCCCCGGATCGGGTCCCCGGACTCACCTTGCCGGATCGGGCCGCCCATCCGGGGATGAGCGCGAGCCCAGGCGCCGGTGCTCCGGATCCCGGGATGGCCGGGGAGCGGGGGCGGAGCCGACGCTAGGGGCGTGGGCCGCGGGCCTTGGGGCCGGCGGCCAGCTCGTGGAGGACCAGCTCGTGCGCCCGCTCGGCCCAGTCGCACAGCAGGGGGCGGGTGTCGCGCGGGTCGATGATCTCCTCGACCGAGAAGCGCTCCGCGGTGCGAAACGGCGAGCGCACGGCGTTGAGCCGCTGCTCGATCTCGGCGCGCAGGACGGCGGGGTCGGCCGCCGCCTCGAGCTCGCGGCGGTACGCCGCTTCGATCCCGCCCTCCACGGGCAGCGAGCCCCAGTCGCCCGACGGCCACGCGTAGCGGAGGTTCAGCCGCGAGCCATCGCCGTGGGCGGCGCCCGCGACTCCGAAGACCTTGCGCACCAGGATCGAGACCCAGGGGACGCTGGCCTGGTAGACCGCGTACAGGGCGCGCGCGCCGCGCCGCATGGTTCCTGCGCGCTCCGCCTCGGTCCCGATCACGAAGCCGGGCTGGTCGACGAAGTTGACCACCGGCAGGTGGAATTGGTCGCAGGTGTCTACGAAGCGGACGAGCTTGTCCGAGGCGGCCGCGGTCATCCCGCCGCCGTAGTGGTTGGGATCGGAGGCGAGCACCCCCACCGGCCGGCCGCCCAGGCGCGCCAGCGCGGTGATCAGAGAACGGCCGTGCCGGCCCCCGAGCTCGAACAGCGAGCCGCGGTCGAGCACCGCCTCCAGCAAGCGGCGCATGGCGTAGGGACGCCGGCGATCCCGGGGGACGATCGACAGCAGGTGCTCCTCGCGGCGGTCAGGGGGGTCGCTCGAGGCTCCGACCGGCGGCGGCTCCCATACGTTGGGGGGCAGATAGGAGAGGAAGCGCCTGAGCTGAGCCAGCGCGTCATCCTCGTCGGACGCCTCGTTGTCCACCGCTCCGGCGCGTGTCTGCGCCCGCGAGCCTCCCAGCTCCTCCTTGTCGGGCGACTCACCCATCGCGGCCGCCACCACGGGGGGGCCTGCGACGAACAGCTGGGCGCTGGCGCGCACGATCACCGAGAAGTGGGAGGCGACCACGCGGGCGGCGCCCAGCCCGGCGACCGGACCCAAGGCGCCGGCCACCACCGGGACCCGGGACAGGTTCTCCACCACCAGCTCGAAGCCCGGCAGCGGCGGCACGTATGAGAAGCCCGTCGTCTCCAGGGTCTTCACACTGCCGCCCCCGCCGGTGCCGTCGACCAGCCGGACCAGCGGCAGGCGCAGGTCGTGCGCCAGGCGCTCGGCGAACACCATCTTCTGCCAGATGGCGGCGTCGGCGGCGCCGCCGCGGACGGTGAAGTCGTCGCCCTCCACCACCGCCCGGCGGCCGTCGATCCGTCCGCTGCCGACCACCATGTTGGCCGGCGTGAAGTCGGCCAGCTCGCCGTCCGCGTAGTGCCCGACCCCGGCCAGGGCTCCGGTCTCGTGGAAGGAGCCGGCGTCGAGCAGGCGCTCGATCCGCTCGCGAACGGTCAGCCGGCCGCTGGCGTGCTGGCGCGCCACGCGCTCGGAGCCACCCATCCGGCGGGCCAGCTCCTCACGCCGGCGCAGCTCGTCGAGTTCGGGCTCCCAGCTCATCCGCCGGGAGGATATGCCGGGACGGTCCGGGCGGCGCCCGGCTCCGCCTCGTACGATTGCGCCGAGTCATGGAGGCGCTGCCGCGTGTGGACGACCACGCCGTGGACGTGCGGGCGTCGCCCGAGCGGGTGTGGTCGGCGCTGGAGTGGGTGCTTCGCGCCAGCTTCGGGGGCCCGGTCGCCGCCTCGCTGGCTCGGGCGCTCGGGTGCCGCGAGACGACGGTCAGGGGACCGCGCGTCGCTCTGGCGGGATCGACGCTGCCCGGCTTCGAGGTCGCCGCCGCGCGGCCGCCCGCCCACCTCGCGCTGGAGGGCGGGCATCGGTTCGCCCGCTACCGGCTGACCTTCGACGTGGAGGAGATCGGCACGGGCGGCTCGCGTCTGCGCGCCCTCACCGAGGCCGCGTTTCCCGGGGCCTCGGGGCGCGTCTACCGCGGGTTGGTGATCGGGTCGCGCGCTCACCTGCTCCTCATCCGCCGCCTGCTGCGGGCGGTGGCCCGCCGCGCGGAGCATCCGGGGGCGCGCACCGGCGGGATAACCGGCTAGGCGCCCGCTCCGACGACCCGGCACACGGGCGGGCGGCGCGCCCCGGCCGGTGGCTGGCGGGCGCGGGCCGGCGCGGTGGCAGCGGTCCGCGCCTTGCGCTACCCTGCCGCGCTGGTAAGGCCAACAGCCGAATCGCGGGTGCGTCCGAGTGCCCGCGAGCGGGGGACCCAGGAAGGCCGCGTCAGCGGCCAGGGGCGAATCGCCGCCCGAGTGCGGCGTAGCGCGAACTCTTTCCGCGCGAGTCCGGCAGCTAACCCCGCAGGCGCCGAAAGGGAGGGGTTGCGTTGTCCGGTCCTTGGTTGCTCGCCAGTCGCGCCCGCCGAGTACTCGGCGCCGCGGTCGCGGTGTCCGCCGCCGCCGCGTGCTGGTCGCCGATCCAGGCCCTTGCCGATCCCGCCTACGGCGGCACCGCTCCGTCGGCGAGCGCTGGCGCGACCGCGCCCCTGAGCACCGCGCCGGGAGCCCGCGCCCGGCTGCTGCGGGACGGCACCGCGCAGGCGCCGGCGTCCGCCCCCTCGACCGTCCAGGCCGTGATCGCCGCGGGCAACCGCATCGCCCGCCTTCCGTACCGCTACGGCGGCGGCCACGGCAACTGGAACGACACCGGGTACGACTGCTCGGGGTCGGTCTCGTATGCGCTGCACGGCGCCGGGCTGTTGCGCGAGTCGGTCGACGCCACCGGATTCTTCAGGTATGGCCTGGCTGGCCCCGGCCGCTGGATCACGCTGTACTCCAACAACAGTCACGCGTTCATGGTCGTCGCCGGGCTGCGGTTCGACACCAGCGGACGCTCCCAGACCGGCTCGCGCTGGCAGGTCGAGCAGCGCTCGCCGGCCGGGTTCGTCGTCCGCCACCCGACCGGTCTCTAGGGGCCGTCTAGGGCACGTCGCGGTCGCGCACCACGGTCCGGTCGCGGCTGCGGTCCGCCCACACGCTCAACCACAGCAGCGAGACCGCCAGCCCGATGATCCCGACGATCATCAGGATCAGTCCGACCGTCTGGAGGCTGACCCCCTGGATGCTCGCGGTCACGGCGTAGCGGAGGATGGCTCCGGCCGCGATCAGGAACAGCGACACTCCGATGCTCATCGGCAGTCCTTTCCGAGCCTCGCGCTCGTCTACCCCGGATCTCCGGGCCAGGACACCGTAGCGCCTGACGCGGCGGTGGCGGGACCGCGTCGGTCCGGGCGTGACGCGCTGGCGTAGCATCCGCGCCATGAGGACCGCGGTCTGCGAAGCCGGCGCGATCTCCGCGCGTCAGCACTTCGGCTAGGACGTCGCGATGGCCACCCGGCGGATCCTGTGGGCGGCCGGCTGCAGCCTGTCCATCGGCCTCGCCTTCGTCGCGATCGCGCAGGGGCTGTCGCCGTCGCTGCCGCTTCGGGCGCTCGAGGTTCTCGCCCTGTTCGCCGCGGGAGCGCTGGTGCTCGGCTGGCCCGTCCTGTGGCTCGCACTGCGCATGGCCGGATGGCGCGAACCCGAGCCGCGGTTCGAACGCCGCGTGCAGCTGTCCGAGCGGCTCGCGAGCGGCGGCGGGGCGGCGGGCTACGAGTACGAGTTCGCCGAGCGCGACCCGTACGACGACGACGAGTTCGACGAGCTGGTCCGCGAGGCCCTCGACGACCTGCCGGACTGGGCCCGGCGAGCGCTCGAGCGCAACGTGGCCGTGATCGTCTCGGACGGGGGTCGCCGGCGCGGCGCCTACGGGCTCTACCACGGCGGCGGCGTGGCGCGGGACAGCGTCGCCGACCGGATCGTGATCTACCGCGACACGCTGCGCCGGGACTTCGGCGACGATCCCCAGGCGTTGCGCGCCCAGGTGGTGCGCACCGTCCGCCACGAGCTCGCCCACCACCTCGGCTTCGACGAGCTGGGGGTGGGCGAGCTCGGCCTCTGAGTCGCGCCGCCCCTCGGCCGGCCGGCGGCGGCCACGGCGTCGCCGTAGGATTCGGCCCCGACCCGATCAAGGAGAACGATCACATGCCGCAAGCCGTCATCGTCGACGCCATCCGGACGCCCATCGGGCGGGCGGGGAAGGGGTCGCTGAAGGACGTCCGCGCGGACGACCTCGCGGCCGTGCCGCTCAAGGCGCTCCAGGAGCGCAACCCCGAGGTCGACTTCTCCACGGTCGACGACGTGATGATGGGATGCGGCTTCCCCGAGGGGGAGCAGGGCTACAACGTCGGCCGCAATGCGGCGCTGCTGGCCGGGATCGACCACCACGTGCCCGCCACCACGGTCAACCGCTTCTGCGCATCGTCGCTGCAGACGATCCGGATGGCCTTCCATGCCATCCAGGCGGGCGAGGGGGACACGTACGTGGCGTGCGGCGTCGAGGCGGTGTCGCGCGCCGGAGGCGGCGCCGACTTCGAGTTCCACCCCAAGCTCAACGGCTCGGAGGGGTCGCTCTACAACGTCTACATCCCGATGGGGCTGACCGCCGAGAACGTCGCCGAGCGCTGCAACGTCACCCGGGAGCAGCAGGACGAATGGGCGGTGGTCTCGCAGAGCCGGGCGGTGGATTCCCAGGAGTCCGGCCACTTCGACCGCGAGATCGTGCCGGTGACGACGCCCGACGGGAGCGAGGTCACCAAGGACGACGGGCCGCGGCCCAACACCACGATCGAGAAGCTGGCCGAGCTGCGGCCGGCGTTCCGCGAGAACGGGACGGTGACCGCCGGCAACGCATGTCCGCTCAACGACGGCGCGGCCGCGGTGCTGGTCATGTCGGAGGACCGTGCGCGCGAGGCGGGATGCAAGCCGCGAGCCCGGATCGTCGCCTCCCAGGTCGCCGCGATCCGTCCCGAGATCATGGGGCTCGGACCGCTGCCGGCCGTCCGCGGGGTGCTCGACCAGGCCGGGATGACGATCGACGACATCGACGTAGTGGAGCTCAACGAAGCCTTCGCCGCCCAGGTGGTCCCCTGCAAGCAGGAGCTGGGGATCGACGACGAGAAGCTCAATCCGTTCGGGGGGGCGATCGCGCTCGGGCATCCGTTCGGCATGACGGGAGCGCGGATCATGACCACGCTGCTCAACGACCTGGAGACGCTGGACGAGTCGGTCGGGCTGGAGACGATGTGCGTCGCCGGAGGGATGGGGCAGGCGATGATCGTCGAGCGCCTGAACTGAGCCTGGTCAGGACGGCGCCGGAGCCAGGAGCTCTCGCAGCGACTCCTCCAGCGCCCCGGCGGCGACCTCGACCGGAGGATCCAGCCCCCGGTCGGCCAGAAGCCCGAAGAACACCGCGCCGTCGTAGGACAGGATGCCGACCGACAGCCCCTGGTTGGCGGGGTTGAGCGGCACCACCGGGAATGTCTCTCGCAGCCGGCTACCGGCCAGGTAGAAGGGCCGCTGGGGGCCCGGCACGTTCGAGACCACCAGGTTGAACGCGCGCACGCCGCCGGTCGCGCGAACCAGCATCGCCGCCACCGCCGGAGGCGCCCACCCCGTGGCCCCGACCAGCATCGCGCCGGCACGCACCGCCGCCGAGCGCCTGAGCTGGCGCATCGTCGCGGACAACCTGCGCACGCGCGCCGCGGGGTCGCCCTCCTCGATCGGCAGGTCGACGAAGACGGTGGATATGCGGTTGCCGGTCTGCCGGCCCTCCGCGGGGTTGCGGATGTTCACCGGCACCAGTGCGACGGGTGGTCCCTCGAGGTCGATGTCCCCCAGGTAGCCGCGCAGCATCCCGGTCACCGCGGCCAGCAGCGCGTCGTTGACCGTGCCGCCGGCGGCCTTGCCGGCCGCCTTCAGGCCGGCCAGGCCGCAACGCGCCAGTGCGAAGCGCCGGTTGGGGGAGATCGCCCGGTTCAGCGGCGTCATCGGCGCCTGCGGGCGCGTCCGGGCGAGCTCGACCAGCAGGTCGGTGGCCGCCCGCAGGTCGTCGGCGGCCTGCCGCGGCCCCGCCTCGAGCGCGCGGACCGCGGTGTCCACCAGCAGCCGCTGGGTGCGCGAGAACGGGGTGGCCAGCAGGCTCGCCAGGTGGCGGCCGCGGTCATGGGGCCGCGGCTGCCACTCCCCGTCGGGCGGTGGGACCTCGGTCGGCTCCGGGGTCGCATCGAGCAGCACGGTCCCCACGTCTACCGCGGCGATCCCGTCAACCAGGGCGTGGTGCATCTTGGGGACCAGCGCCACCCGCTCGTGGCCGACGCCTTCGACGAGGTGAAGCTCCCACAGCGGCCGGGAGCGGTCCAGGCGCCGGGACATCTCCCGGGCCAGGTAGGCGGAGAGCTGCGCGTCGCCACCCGGTGGCGGCAGGGTGGCGTGGCGAACGTGCCACTCCGGCTCGAAATTCTCGTCGTCGACCCACACCGGCTGGGCGAGCCCCAGCGGTGCCTGCGCGAGACGCTGGCGGTAGCGGGGGATCAGGTGCAGGCGCGACTTCAGCCGCTCCAGCACTCCGTCGTAGCTGAGCCCCGGGCCCGCGTCGAACAACAGCGCGGCGCCGACCGCCATGTTCACGGGGCCGAGCTCGGCGGCCAGTGACGAGCGGTCGCTGGGGCTCAGCTCGTCCGCCACCGGGGCGGTCCTGGATTACCTCGGCGGCATCCGCAGCGCTCCGTCCAGGCGGATGACCTCGCCGTTGAGCATCGGGTTCTCGACGATCTGCTCGGCCAGGAGCGCGAACTCCTGGGGGCGCCCGAGCCGCCGGGGAAACGGGATCTGCTCCCCCAGCGCGTCCCGCTGGGGCTGCGGCAGGGCGGCCAGGAGCGGGGTGTCGAACAGGCCCGGCGCGATCGTCACGACCCTGATGGCGCTCGACGCGAGGTCGCGGGCGGCGGGCAGCGTCATGCCGACCACCCCGCCCTTGGAGGCGGAGTAGGCCACCTGGCCGATCTGGCCGTCGAACGCCGCGGTCGACGCGGTGTTGACGCAAACCCCGCGCTCGCCCTCCTCGAGCGGCTCGCCGGCGAGCATGGCGGCGGCGGCGTGGCGCAGCAGGTTGAACGTGCCGACCAGGTTGATCCGGACGACCGTCTCGAACGGCGGCAGCTGGTGCGGGCCTCGCTTCCCGGCCACCTTCTCGGCCCACCCGACGCCCGCGCAGCAGACGCTGATGCGCAGGCCGCCATCGGCGCCGGCGGCGCTGGCCACCGCGGCCGCCACCGAGTCGGAGTCGGTGACGTCGGTGTGCACGAACCTCGCGCGCTCGCCGAGGTCCGAGGCCAGCGTCGTGCCCTTGTCGCGGTTGATGTCGGCGATCACCACCGACGCGCCGCCGTCGTGGAGCCGACGCGCGGTCGCCTCGCCGAGGCCCGAAGCGCCGCCCGCCACCAGCGCGCTGCTGCCTTCGATGTGCATCGGGCGCGAACCCTACCGGGACGGGTTCCGCCTACCGCGACGCCAGCGAGACCGCGAACAGCTCCCCGGGATCGGAGTACCACCCGCGCAGACGCAGGCCCGCCGCCCGGTAGTCGGCCTCGACCCGCTCGCGGGTGAACTTGGCGCTGATCTCGGTGCGCAGTTCCTCGCCAGACTCGAACTCGACCTCGAGCTCAAGGTCGGCGATCCGCACGGCGCAGGCGTCGCGGGCGCGCAGTCGCATCTCGATCCATTCACGGCGGCGATCGAAGAACGCGACGTGGTCGAAGCCGTCAGGGTCGAAGTCGGCGTCGAGCTCCCGGTTCACCACGCGCAGGATGTTGCGGTTGAACTCGGCCGTCACGCCGGCCGAGTCGTCGTAGGCCGCTTCCAGGATCGCCGGGTCCTTCACCAGGTCGGTCCCGATGAGCAGGTGGTCCCCCGGCCTCAGCAGCCTGGCGATCTCGCGCAGCAATCGCCGCCGGCTGCCGGGCGGGAAATTGCCGATCGTGCCGCCCAGCAGTGCCACCAGGCGCGGTCCGCCGTCCGCTGCCGGGATCCGGTCCAGATGGCGCTCGAAGTCGCCGACCACCCCGTGGACGTTCAGGCCCGGGTAGTCGCCGGCCAGCTCGTTGGCCGCCTCGCGCACCATCCGCTCGGACACGTCCACCGGGACGTAGCGGCGCAGCATCCCGCTCGACGCCATGGCGTCGAGCAGCAGACGCGCCTTGGTCGTGGCCCCCGAGCCGAGTTCGACCAGTTCGGCGGGACGCGCCCGCCGCACGATGGCCCCGCCCTCGGCTTCGAGGATCTCCAGCTCGGTGCGGGTCGGGTAGTACTCCGGCAGCTCGCAGATCCGCTCGAACAGCTCGCAGCCGCGGGAGTCGTAGAGGTGCTTGGGGGGCAGCTCCTTGAACGGCCGGGTCAGGCCGTCGAGGACGTCGTCGGCCAGCCGCCGCTCGGAGCCCTCGCCGAGGTGCAGCTCGATCCGGACCTGCGGCCGGTCCTGGGCCACCTGGCTCATGCGTCCCTCGCGATCCGCAGGCCGGCGAATATCTGGCGGCGCTGGGGGAGGTCCCAGTTGCGGAAGGTGGGCGTCGCCACCCGTCGCGCGGTCGCCCAGGAGCCGCCCCGCAGCACGCGGTACCCGTCACCGAAGAAGACCTCCGAGTATTCGCGGTAGGGATGGGCGGCGAAGCCGGGATAGGCGGTGAAGTGGCTGCTGGTCCACTCCCACACGTCGCCCAGCATGCCGAGGCAGCCGCTGGGAGAGGCACCGTCGGGGTAGGCGCCTACCTGCGCCGGCCCGAAGGCCAGCTGATCGAGGTTGGCATGGGACGGGCCGGGCGGCTCCTCGCCCCACGGGAAGCGGAGCTTCTCTGCGGTCCGCTGGTCCCAAGTCGCCGCCCTCTCCCACTCCGCCTCGGTGGGGAGGCGCGCCCCGTGGGCGCGGGCGAAGGCGTCGGCCTCGAACCAGGAGACATGGACGACGGGCTTGTCCGGGTCGATGGGCTCGTAGCCGCCGATGCGCCACTCGCGCCCGTCGTCCGTCCAGTTCAGGGGATGCGTGATGTCGTACTGCTCCTTCCAGCGCCAGGCCTCCTCCGACCACAGCTCCCGGCGCTGGTAGCCGCCGCCCTCGACGAAGGCCAGGAAGGTCGCGTTGTCGATCGGCAGGTGGCCGATCTCAAAGGTGGGGACCTCGACCGGGTTGCGGGGTCGCTCGTTGTCGTAGGCGAACCCCCCGTCGCCGGCGCCGAGCTCGAACTCGCCGCCCGGCACCTCGACCATCTGCGGCCCGCCGGCTGCCGACGCGGGGGGTGTCTGCGCCCGCGCCGGCCGGTGCCCGTCCAGCCGGGCGAGGTTCAGCGTCTGCAGCATGGTCTCGCAGTGCTGGCGCTCGTGGCGCACGACCAGCTCGTGCAGCAGGCCGTCGCCGGCCCCGTGACGAGCGGTGGCGCTCAGCGCCCGTTCGCGCACCCGCGCGAGATACGCTCGCGCCTCCTTCGCCCGCAGGAACGGCAGGCTTCCCCGCCGGGGCCGCGGAGTCTCGAACGCGTCGTAGACCTCGGCCAGGTCGGCGCGCTCCATCGGCTCCTGCGCGAAGCGGTGTACCAACCAGAGGTCCTCGAACGCCGCGATGTGCCCGAGATCCCACGCCAGGGGACTCATCAGCGGGGAGTGGACGCGCTCCAGGTCGGCGTCGGAGATTCCCTCGACCAGTCCGAGGGTGCGCTCGCGGGCCTCCGACAGCGCCTCGACGAGCGGCTCGGGGTCGATCATGGTGGGCGCTGGCGCGTAGCGCATGTCGCTTGGGCTCGCAGTCTGCTCGCCTGCCCTTTCGTTACGCGGCAGCTGCGCTCCAGGTTGCGCAGGCTATACCGATCCGCCCGCCCGGGCAGCGCCGGTCAACCCTCCACGGCGTAGCGCAGCAGCAGCTCCCCCTGGCTCTCCAGCGCCCAGACGAGGCCGAGCCCGGCCGGCTCGGACAGCGGCGGCCCCCCCACGATGGTCAGCGCAACCTCGCCGCCGACCAGGCGTGGCGCCACGGTGAGGAAGAGCTCGTCGACGGCCCGCTCTCGCAGCAGGGCGCCCAGGACAGTGGGGCCTCCCTCGCACAGCACGGAGCGCACGCCATGGTCCTCGCGCAACCGCCGCAGCGCCGCCGCCATCCCGAAGTCGTCCGGGCTCAGGCGCGTCACCTCGACTCTCGCCTGCGGGTTGCCGGGCTCCACCGGGCCGGCGCTGTAGATCACCACCGTCGAGTCGGGGTCCGCGAACAGCGGGATGTCCAGCGGCACGCGGCCGCTGCGGGTCACGATGCAGGCCAGCGGATCGGCAGCCAGACCCCGGCGAACCCTCGCCTCCCGGGCCGCGGGGTCGCGCACGAGCCGCCCGTAACGCTCCACCCGAAGTGTTCCGGTCCCCACCAGGATCGCGTCGACCTGCCCGCGCAGGGCGTGGAACAGCCGCCTGTCGGCGTCACCGCCGATCGGTCCCGACCGGCCCTCGATCGTCGCCTTGCCGTCGGCGGTGCTGACCATGTTGCAGATCATCAGCGGACGCTGCGCGGTCGCCCGCTCCGCGGGTCGCAGCGACTCGGCCACCTCCTCCACCGTGACCGCCGCCGGGTCCGGGTGGATCCGACGCAGCCTCACCGGGCCAGCGCGTCGATGAGTTCCGGCAGCCGCTCGGCCGCAGCGATGGGGGTGAGGACGAAGGTGGTGATCCCGGCGGCCGCGAACTCGTCCAGGCGGGCCCGCTGTCGCTGGGGGTCGCCGAAGACGAAGATCTCGGCGATCAGGTCCTCGGGGGCACGCTCGGCCGCCGCCTTGCGGTCTCCGGCGCGCCAGGCCTCCACCATGGGGTCGATGCGCGGCCCCCAGCCCAGCGACCGGAAGAAACGCTCGTAGACCGGCACCGTCGCGTAGGCGGCGAACATGAAGCGCGCCATATCGCCGCCGGTCTCGGGCGCCTCGGGAACGCAGAAGAAGCGGCACACGACCTCGGTGGACCCGGGCTGGCGTCCGGCGCGCGCCTCGCCGGCCCGGATCTGCTCGCACACGTGACCGACGGCCGAGATCGGCAGGAAGTTGACGAACGTGCCGTCGCCCAACTCGCCGCCGAGCGCCAGCATCCGGTCGCGCAGCGCCGCGACGAAGATCGGCACCGGCTTCCCGGGCGGGCGCTCGAGCCGGAAGCCGCCGGGTCCTCGCTCGCCGGCCAGGACCGGGCGCAAGGCCGTCACCGCCTCGCGGACCCGACTCAGCGGCCGCTCGAACGGCACGCCGTTCCAGCGCTCGACGATCACGTCCGAGGAGGAGCCGAGGCCCAGGCAGAACCGGCCGCCGCTGGCGTCCTGCAGGGCGGCGGCGTGCTGGGCCAGGACAGCCGGCCCCCGGGTGAACGGATTGACGACGCCGGTCCCCAGCCGGATCCGCTCGGTCCACGCGGCGGCCAGGACGAGCGGGGTGAAGCCGTCAGGGCCGTTGGTCTCGCCGCTCCAGAGGTCGTCGTACCCGGCTGCCTCCGCCCGCCGCACGAGATCCTCGTGCTCGGCCAGCGTCGGCCCGGCGAACGGCAGCGTCAGGCCCCAGCGCAGCTCAGGCATCGGCCGGCTCGCTCACGGCGGGCACGCTACCACCGCCCCGGCGAGGCTCGGCGCGGGCGCCGCCGGCGCCTTGCGGCACGCAACGGGCGGGAGGTAGGCTCGGCGGGTGAAGACGTCCAACCTCTCACGGGGCGAGTGGATCGCCACGTTCGGAGGTCTGCTCCTGGCGATATCGCTCTTCGTGGCCTGGTACGGGACCGACCCGACCAACGCCAACTCGAAGGTGAACGGCGCGCACGCGGGGACGTTCTCGGCCTGGACCGTTCACACCACGATGCGCTTTGTCCTGCTGGCCGCGGCCGCGGCTCCGTTCATCCTGGCCTGGATCGTCGTGCGGGAGCACCAGCTCTCGTGGCCGCGCGGCGAGCTGACGGCGGTCGTCGCGATCGCGGCGCTCGGCCTGATCCTCTACGTCGGGATCGTCCAGAAGCCCGGCGAGCCGCGCTCGACGATCAGCCTCGAGCCCGGCTGGTTCCTGGCGGTCGCCGGCGCGCTGATGATGCTCATCGGCGCGTTCATACGGACCTCCGAGACGCAGAGGGCCCGCAAGCCGCCCGGCGTGCTTTGAGTCCGGACCGGACGCGCTCGCGGCCCGACCGCAACCTGGCCCTCGAGCTGGTCCGCGTGACCGAGTACGCGGCCCTCGCCGCCGCGCGACTGGTGGGAATGGGGGACAAGGAGGCCGCCGACCAAGCCGCGGTCGACGCCATGCGCCAGATGCTCGAGACGGTCCAGATGGACGGCGTGGTGGTGATCGGCGAGGGCGAGAAGGACGAGGCGCCCATGCTGTACAACGGCGAGCAGATCGGGGACGGCTCGCCCCCGCCGGTGGACATCGCGGTGGATCCGCTCGAGGGCACGCGCTTGACCGCCCTGGGGATGCCGAGCGCGCTGGCGGTGATCGCGCTGGCCGAGCGCGGGGCGATGTTCGATCCCGGCCCCTGCGTGTACATGGAGAAGATCGCCGGCGGCGCGCAGATCGCCGACCTGCTTGACCTCGATCGCCCGCTGGGCGAGACGGTCGAGCGGGTGGCGCAGCGCAAGGGGACCGATGTGCGCGACGTGATGGTGGTGGTGCTCGACCGCCCGCGTCACCAGGAGGGCATCGAGGCCATCCGCGAGGCGGGTGCCAGGGTGCGCCTGATCCTCGACGGCGACGTCTCCGCCGCGCTGCTGGCGGTGATGGAGGACACGCCGGTGGACCTGCTGTGGGGGATCGGGGGCACCCCGGAGGGTGTCATCTCGGCGGCCGCCATCAAGAGCATCGGCGGACAGATGCTCGGGCGGCTGTGGCCCCGCAGCGACGAGGAGCGACGCGCGGCGCTCGATGCGGGCTACGACCTCGAACGGGTGCTGACCGTCGACGACCTGGTGGCCGGCGAGCACTGCTTCTTCTCCGCCACCGGCGTCACCGACGGGGACGTGCTGCAGGGCGTCCGCTACCGCGGCGCCAGCGCGACCACCGAGTCGCTGGTGATGCGCTCGCGCTCCGGCACGGTGCGCCGGATCGGCGCCCGCCACGACCGGGCCAAGCTGCGGGCGATCACCGGCGCAGGCCACCTCGGCTGATCGCCGGGCCGGCGGGAGGCGGCGGCGGCCGCTCGGCGGGCGGCGGGTCGGGCATCACGCCGGCCGGCCCCTCCGGCAGCGTGTCGCGGGCGAAGCGTCCGACGCGGGATTCCGCCAGGTCCAGCCGCGCCAGCGACCGCAGGAAGCCGTGCGTGACGAGGACGTGGATGCGCGACTGCGTGTTGGCGTACACCCAGCGGGAGAGGCCGGAGGCGATCGCCGGGTAGAAGCTGGCCACCTCGACCTCGACCCGAGCGGTCAGGTACCCCTGCGGGTTGGCGGCCGAGCGGCGAAGGTCGATCTGCAGGTACCCGTTGCCGCCCCGACCGCGGCGAGACACCAGCAGGCCGCGATCGATGCGCCAGCGCACGACCCCGCGGCAGTCGTCCATCTCATACTCGGGCGCCTGGAAGCGCAGCAGCACCAGCGGCCGGCAAAGCAGGACCACGAACCGCTCGGCGTCGGTGTAGGCGACGCGAACCAGGCCCAGCGTGCAGCGGGACAAGAAGCGCCAGTAGGTGCGCGCGAGCCGCTCGAGGTGCATGGGGGTCCAGATGGCGTCCAATGCCGCGCGCGGCATGGTCAGCTCGGCCGCCTGCAGCGAGCGCACGGCGCCGCGCTCGTCGACGGTCGTGGATTCGGGCGGGTCTACGATCCTGACCGAGGCCACGTACCCGCGCCGCCGGCGGCGCCGCACGAGCGCCACGACCAGGACGGCGGCCAGGGTGACGACGGCGGCGATCGCCACCAGCCAGGAGCGGCTCATCGCGACCCCCGGCCCACCGCCGGTCCAGAGAGGGCATCGGTCCAGCACGGGGCAGTTCATGAGCAGCCGACTCGAGACAGCGGCAGCATCTCAGAGCCACCGCCCGGGATGCTCGCCGCGGGCGGCGGATCTCTAGTGTGCGGGGACCGCGCCGCGGCCGATGACCATCGTGCCGATCTGTCCCTGGCCCGCGAAGCGGAGGGCACGCGCGGCCGCGACGGTTAGATCCCACGAGATGCCGGTTACGTACGGCCCCCTGTCGATCACCGTCACCGCCAGGCGCCGACCGCCGTAGTACGCCTCCAGGCGCGTGCCGCACGGCAGCGTTCGGTGGGCCACGCCCACCGTCCCGGGCCCGAGCAGCACCCCGCATGCCGTGCGCCTGCCGTAGAAGCCCGGGCCGAAGAACGTCGCCCGGGCGGGGGCGTAGACGCTGATCGGCGCGGTCGGCGCCGGCTGCCTCGACGACGCGCCGGCGCGGCCGCCTGCGGAGAGGATCGCCCGCAGCGCGAACCGACCGGGATGGGCGGCGCGCCAGACCGCGCGGAACGAGCCGTCCGCGGTGGCCCGCGCGGTGGCCACGGTCTCCCAGCCCGAGCGCGGATCGCTCACCTGAACCAGGATCGTCGCACCCGCCGCAGCCTCGGGCAGCGTCCCCGACACTCGCTGGGGATCGCCGACCAGGGCGCCGGAGCTCATGCGCAGGTCTGCGGATCCGCGACCGGTGTCGTCGCCCTGACCGCCGGCCTTCGCGGGGGTGCCGCCGGTAGTCGTGCCGTCCGCCTCTGCGCGGGCAGCCGCCGGTAACCCGAGCAGAGCCAGGCAGAGCACGGCGCAGAGCGTCGCTCGGTGGCGTTTCATCGGTTCGCCGGAGTGGCCTACGAGGTGAGCTGACGGGCTCGCGCCGCAGCGCTACGACGGGGCCTCCGCCGGTCGAGGCGGTGATCCGTCGATTCGCCCCCGCGGGCCATGCGGCCCGCATCGGTTCCCCCGCCCACCGCACGCAGGACGCGCGGTGGCTCGGCCAGCGCGCGAGTATAGGGAATGCCCCGGCGGGCTGACCCACCGGCGGGAGGCGCGCCGCTAGGGCCGGGGCAGCCGCGAGATCGCGCCCCGCAGCGCGCGGGCGCCCAGGGTGAAGCCGATCTGGGTCAGCTCGCCCGCCGCCTGGATCGCCGTCTCGACCAGCTCGACGCCGTGCGGCGACCGCGCCTGGGAGGCGCGCTGGGGGCCGGTGTCGCCGACGCGCGCCCGCCTGGTGGCCGCCGAGGGCCGGATCGCCTCCGGACCGCGTCCGGAGGCCTGCGCGGCGGGGGCGGGGCGAGCGCTGCCGCGAGGGGCTCGCCGCGTGGAGGACCGCGCCGGAGTGGCGCGCGACTCGGGCCGGTCACCCGCGGCCGGCGGCTGGGCGGAGCCGGGGGAGCGCGCCGAGCCGGAGCGGCGGGCGCTGCGACGCTGGGGCCTGGTGGCGGGGAGGCTGCGCAGGACGTCGCCGCCGCCGGGGTCTTTGCCGGAAGCCGGCATCGCCCACATCATCGCGCACCGGCGGCGGCGATGCCCCCCCGGCGCGGTTTCGCGGTACCGGCGGGCACCGGGCGCGATCACGCGCGGCCGCGTTGCGCCGAAACTTGAAACGGCCGACGGCGTTTGACGTAGTAACTGGAGGCGCGGAGCGGGTTGCGGGCCGGGGACGAAAAACCCCGGTAAATGCAGGAATCGCGGCTTGACTTCAGAAAATATAGCGCCTAACATAGAGAACGTATGTTTGAGTGGGGCTAGCTGGGCGTATCGCCTGGATGTAGTCGCCGCCACTCAATGAAAGGACCCAGGCCGGGGATCTCCCCCCAACCGGCCGGAGAAAGAACGGAATACGCATGTCTGTCACCGAACAACTTCAGGAGCTCGAAGAGGTCAAGGGCCTGCTGGTGAAGGGCCAGCAGCTCGGCGTGCTCACCCATGCCGAGGTCGACCATGCCGTCTCCGAGCTCGACTTCGACGAGACCGACGTCGAGGAGCTCAAGCACTACCTCGAGCGCTCCGAGATCGAGCTGGTCGAAGAGGTCGATCCCGCGCTCGCCGCCGCCGAGGTGGAGCGCGCGCCCGACAAGCGCACCCGGCGGCGTGCCAAGGCGACGCTCGACCTCAAGCCGGACATGACCACCGACTCCCTGCAGCTGTTCCTCAAGGACATCGGCAAGGTCCGGCTGCTCACGGCTCAGGAGGAGGTCGACCTCGCCAAGCGGATCGAGCGGGGCGACCTCGACGCCAAGCAGAAGATGGTCGAGTCCAACCTGCGGCTTGTCGTCTCGATCGCCAAGAACTACCGCAACCAGGGGCTTCCCTTCCTCGATCTGATCCAGGAGGGCACGCTGGGCCTGGTGCGGGCGGCCGAGAAGTTCGACTACCGCAAGGGCTTCAAGTTCTCCACCTATGCGACCTGGTGGATCCGCCAGGCGATCGCGCGTGCCCTGGCCGACAAGGCCAGGACGATCCGGATCCCGGTGCACGTGGTCGAGAAGCTCAACAAGATCGGCAGGGCCGAGCGCAAGCTCGTCACCGAGCTGGGTCGCGAGCCCACTCCCGATGAGATCGCCGAGGTCACCGGGATCGAGCCGGAGGAGGTCGACTCGATCAAGCGCTCGGCGCAGGCGCCCGTCTCGCTGGAGAAGCCGGTCGGCGACGAGGAGGAGTCCGAGTTCGGCCAGTTCATCGCCGACGAGCGGGCCGAGTCGCCCTACGAGCGGGCGGCGGAGATCCTCACCAAGGAGGCGCTGCGGGAGGCGCTGGAGAACCTGTCGTACCGCGAGCGGCGGGTGCTCGAGCTGCGCTACGGCCTGGGCGGCGAACACCCGCGCACCCTCGACGAGGTGGGGCGCACGTTCAACGTCACCCGCGAGCGCATCCGCCAGATCGAGAACCAGTCGCTGAAGAAGCTGCAGTCGCTGGCCGAGGCGCAGAAGCTGCGCGACGTCGCCTAGCCCCAGGCAGGCGACGTCGCCGCGCGCCCCCGGCTGACCGCCGCGGTACTTCAGTTCGTAAAGCATTGCGCTAGGCTTAAGGCGTCATGACGGCCAGCCCCAACCGGTCGTGTCCGGTATGCCGTACCGCCGAGATCGTCTGCTCGAAGTGGACGATGCTGGTCATCCGCGACCTGGCCGAAGGCCGCTCGCGTTTCTGTGAGCTCGAGCGCTCGCTCGCGGGGATCAGCCCGCGGACGCTTTCCCTGCGCCTCCGTGCACTGGAGGAGGAGGGCATCGTCGCGCGCAAGACGTTCCCCGAGGTCCCGCCGCGCGTCGAGTACGCGCTGACCGAGAAGGGACGGGCGCTGCTGCCGATCATCGACAGCATGCGCGTCTACGGCCGGCGCTGGCTGCCCGAGGTCGAGGGCTGCGAGGACACCGTGGCGACCGCTCACGGCGCGCAGCCCACCGCCGCGGCCGCCTGAGACCGCAACCGCGCCTGCATCGGGAAGGAGGAGCGGCGGCCGTGCCGAAGCGCCGGCCATGCGAAACCGTTCCCTGCACGAGCGCCTGAGAGCGTTCTGCGAGGAGGCCGCATTCGAGCTCGAGTCCGATGCCGCGGCCGCCGAGGACCTGCCGTTCGAGGTGGTCGCCACGCCCGGCGCGCGCGCCCCGCTGTACTGCTACCGGCCGCTGACCGGCGACTTCATCCGCCAGCGCGCCGATCGGCTGGAGCGGATGGCGGCCTATCCGCCGGCGGCCGGTGCCCTGATCGGACTGGCCGGGCTAGACGACTACCTGCGCCTGCGCGGCGAGCCGCGGGTGCCGGAGGACCGCGACGAGCGCGCGGGCGCCGCCCTGCGCGCCTTCCTGTCCGCGATGTACGCCGAGCGCACCGACTTCGAGTTCTGCGCGCAGCGCTTCGACCGCGTCTACGAGGAGTTGGAGGCCGCCGTCTACCACCGGCGCTCGCTGACCGCGGTGATCGCGCCCGTCCACGGCCTGTCGCTCGTCTCCGAGGAGGTTCCCCTCGACCAGGACTTGTCGCTGGTGCGCGCGGACTGCCTCGACGGGGTGCCGCCGGAAGCCGTCTGGTCACCCCCACGCGCCGGCGGCGGGCCCAACGCGCTGGCGCTGCTCACACTCGAGGACGTCGGGACCGAGGAGGAGGCGGTGGAGCTGGCGCGCGGTCGGTTCCGCGGCCTGCTGACCGCCCTGCGCCTGGCGGACGCCGGCGGGTTCGCGCTGGGCCCCAGCGGCTGGGTGCGCTCCGACGCCGGCGCCTGGCAGCTGGTGGGGCTGGCCGCTGGGGTCGGCGCGGCCCCGGCGAACCGGCCCTACCAGGTCGAGCCCGAGGAGGAGGACGAGCTGCGGGGATTCTGCAACCTCATCGCGCGACGCAGCACCGCGCACGGCCGTGGCGAGCTGGCCTGGGCGCTGGCCCGGCTGGAGGCCGGCTGCGAGCGGGCCGACCACCTGCAGGCCCTCACCGACTACCTACTCGCCCTGCGGGCCCTGCTGGAGCCGGAGGGGCCGAACAGCGGTCGGATGGCGCAGAGGCTGGCGGCGATCTGCGCGGTCCCCGACGAGCGTCCGGCGTTGGCGGAGCGGGCGGCGCACGCCATCTCCCTGGAGCGCGCGGTGGTGGCGGGGCTGGCGCCGGTCGAACCGGACGCCGAACGGCTGGTCGACGACCTCGCCCAGCACCTGCGATCGCTGCTGCGCGACGTGCTGTGCGGGCATCTGGACGCCGACCTGGTCCGGGTGGCCGACGAGCTCCTGGCCGAGGCCGTCACCGGGGAGACCGAACCGGTCGACGACACGGCCGAGCCGGCGCTCGCTCGCTAGCCGCGGCTCAGGCCGCCAGCTCCTCCAGCAGCCGCTCGCGCTCCCGCGTGGAGGCGAACAGGAACCGGTGGATGCGGCGCAGCCCGTCGATGTCGTGGACGTCCTCGTCGAGGTAGGGAACTTCGACGATCCGGTCGTCGTCGAGCTGGGCGGCGAGCCGGGCGATGTTGCGCTGGTCGCGGCGGGCGAGCACCTGGTAGTCACGGAAATTGTCGGCGATCCTCCGGGCCAGCGATTCGCCCAGCTCGGCGGAGAGCGCCTCCGCCACGGCTTCGGGGTCGCCCTCGGCCTCGCGGTGATGCACGCGATTAACGATCACCCCGCCGAACGGCATGCGGGCCGCCTTGAGCTTGCGCCAGAAGAAGATCGCCTCGTCGATCGGCTCGCGCTCGGGCGAGGTGACCAGCAGGAAGACGGTGCCGGGATCGGCCAGGAGCCGGTCCACCGCGATGGCGCGCTGGCGAAAGCCGCCGATGAGGCCGCCCAGGGAGCGGAAGAACCCCGACACGTCCTCCAGGAGGTCGATGCCGGTCACCCGCCGCAGGATGGAGAACATCATCCCGGTGCCCCGGCCGACCACCCGGGTGGCGAAGCCGGTCGGCCGCAGGAACATCCTCAGTGCCCGCCCCTCCAGGAAGCGGGTCAGCCGGTCCGGCGCGTCGAGGAAGTCGAGCGCGTTGCGCGAGGGCGGGGTGTCGAGGACGAGGAGGTCGAAGCCGCCCTCCCGGTGCAGGTCGTAGAGCTTGGACATGGCGGTGTACTCCTGCGAGCCGGCGACCGCGTCGGAGAGCTGCTGGTAGATGCGGTTGGCGAGGATCTCCTCCCGGGTGGAGGCGTCCGGCGCCAGCCGCTCGATCACCTCGTCGAACGTGCGCTTGGCGTCGAGCATCATCGCCCACAGCTCGCCTCTCATCTCGACCCCTGCCTCGCCGAAGCGCTGCGGCTCGACCAACCGCGGCTCGTTGCCCAGCGTCTCGAGCCCCAGCGAGTCGGCCAGCCGCCGGGCGGGATCGATGGTGACCACCGCCACCCTCGCGCCCCGGGCCGCCATCCCCATCGCGATCGCCGCGGCGGTCGTGGTCTTGCCCACGCCGCCCGACCCGCCGCAGACGCAGACCCGCTTGCCCTCGAGCACCTCGCCGACGTTCATCGTATGTGAGCGTAGTCGCGGCGGCCGGCGTGACGCCGGCCAGCCGCGAGAAGGAATCGCGCGCGGTCTTACGAATAGTGGCGCGTATGGGAGTCCCCAACGCGCATGGGAGCCAGCCGTGACCGCCAATCGGGCCCAGGTCATCGCGTTCGCCAACCAGAAGGGTGGCGTCGCCAAAACGACCACCACCCTCAACGTCGCCGTCGCCTTCGCCGAGAAGGGCCACCGCGTCCTCTGCATCGACATGGACCCCCAGGGCAATCTGACCATGTCGCAGGGCATCGATCCGGACACCGTCGAGCGGTCGATGTACGACGTCCTCGTCCATCACCTCTCGATCCGCGAGGTGATCCGCAAGCGCGAGGTCGACGTGGCCTGCGCGTCGATCGACCTGGCTGGAGCCGAGATCGCGATGTCCACGCAGATCGGCCGCGAGCGGTCGCTGGAGAAGGCGCTGGCGCCCGTGCTCGAGGACTACGACTTCATGTGCATCGACACTCCGCCGAGCCTCGGGCTGCTGACGATCAACGCCCTGACGGCGGCTAGCAAGGTAATCGTCCCCGTCCAATGCGAGTATCTGTCGATGCGCGGGCTGATCCAGCTGCAGAACACCCTCGCCATGATCAGGGAGAACCTGAACCCCGACATCGAGATAGAGGGAATCCTGCCCACGCTGGTGGACACGCGCACCGTCCACGCCAAGGAGGCGATCGAGATCCTCGAGGAGAATTTCGGCGACCGGGTGTTTGCTTCTCGCATCCGCAAGACGGTCCGGTTCGCCGAGGCACCGGTGAAGGGCATGTCGGTGCTGAAGTACGATCCCGAGGGGACGGCCGCCCACGCATACCGCCAGCTGGCGGAGGAGGTTCTCGAGAATGGGAAGCGGTAAGCGAGCGAGCATGCGCGAGGGTCCCCTGGCCGCCCTCTTCCGCCGCACCGAGGAAGAGGGGCAGCAGGGCAAGCCGCCCGGCGAGCCCGCCGTGGGCGAGCCGCCGGCGCCGAGCCGGGACGAGCCGCCCGCGCCGGCCGCCCGCGAGCCCGAGCCCCCTGCCGCGCGCGAGGAGTTCGGCCCCGAGCCGTCGGCCCCTTCGCCGCGCGACAGGCTGCGGCACGCGTTCTCCTCGGCGATCCCCGAGAACATCCTCGAGCGCCCGCCGGCGGCCGAGGCGCCCTCGATCCGCGAGAGCTACGTTCCCGGCGCCGCCGAGGACGAGTTCTACTCCCCGCCCCATCCCGCGGGGCTTCCGGTGCTCCGCGTCGTCGGCGTGGGCGGAGCCGGCGTCAACGCCGTCAACCGGATGGTGGAGGCCGAGCTCGAGGGCGTCGAGTTCGTGGCCATCAACACGGATCTGCAGTCACTTGCGCAGTCGGCCGCGCACGTGACGCTGCACATCGGGGCCGAGGTAACCCGCGGGCTGGGATCGGGATCCAACCCCGACCTCGGCCGGCAGGCCGCGATGGACGAATACGACAGGATCAAGTCGCTGCTCAAGGGAGCCGACATGGTCTTCGTCGCCGCCGGGGCCGGCGGTGGAACCGGCACCGGGGCGGCTCCCGTGGTGGCTCGCATCGCGCGTGAGCTCGGGGCGTTGACGGTGGGCATCGTGACCAAGCCGTTCGGCTTCGAGGGCGCCCGCCGCCGCGAGCAGGCCGAGTCCGGAGTCGAGGACCTCGCCGCCGACGTCGACACCCTGATCGTCGTCCCCAACAACCGCCTGCTGTCGGTGCTGGACAAGAACACCTCGATGGTGCACGCGTTCAAGGTGGCCGACGACGTGCTGCGCCAGGGCGTGCAGGGCATCTCCGACCTGGTCACCCTGCCGGGACTGATCAACCTCGACTTCGCCGATGTGCGCACGATCATGCAGGACGCCGGCAACGCCCTCCTGGGCATCGGCATGGGCACCGGCGAGCGCCGCGCGATCGACGCCGCCGAGCAGGCGGTCGCATCGCCGCTGCTGGAGACCAGCATGGACGGCGCCCGGTCGATCCTGCTCTCGATCACCGGCGGTCGGGACCTGTCGCTGTGGGAGGTCAACGAGGCGGCCAAGGCGGTCGCCGAGGCCGCCCATCCCGACGCCAACATCATCTTCGGGGCGATGGTGGACGAGCGGCTCGACGACCCCGTGTGGGTGACGGTGGTCGCCACCGGCTACGGCGACGGCACCAGGCGGCGGCGGCTGGATGAGCCCGCCGGCGAGCCCCGGGTCATCCGGGGACGCGACGGCGACGGCCCCCGCGAGCGCGAGCGGCGGCGCGGGCACGAAGCGGCCGAGCCTTCCGCCCGCCCGACGCCGCGGCGCCGCAGCCTGGGCGTCGAGGAGCTCGACGTGCCCGAGTTCATTCCCAGAGGCTAGGTCCGCCATGCCGGCCCGCGGCGTAGTCGCCGCCGGCCACCCCCGCACCGCCGGCGCGGGCGCCGACGCCCTGCGTTCGGGCGGCAACGCGGTGGACGCGGCGATCGCCGCCATGCTCGCGTCCCTGGTCGCCGAGCCCGGCCTGACCGGGCTGGGCGGGGGCGGATACATGCTGGTCGCCCAGCCGGGCGGCGAGGCGACGCTGCTCGACTTCTTCGTCGAGGCGCCGGGGCGCGGCGCCGACGCTTCCCGTCGCGAGGAGCTGGTCCCGATCCCGGTCACCTTCGGTGACGTGACCCAGGTGTTCAACGCCGGACCGGCCTCGGTGGGCACCTACGGCGTCCCCGCGGGCGTGTGCGAGGCCGCACGCCGCTTCGGATCCCTTCCCCTGAGCGATCTCGCCGCGCCGGCCGCCGCCATGGCGCGGGAGGGTGTCGCGCTCAATGCCGAGCAGGCCTACGTGGTTGCCCTGCTGGGCCAGATCGTCACCTCCACGCCCGAGTGCGCCGCCATCTATGCGCCGCATGGACGCCTGCTGGTCGAGGGCGAGATCATCCGCCAGCCCGAGCTGGGCGACACGCTCGAGCGGCTCGGACGCGAGGGAGCTGCGCCGTTCTACCGGGGCGACATCGCCAGGGCGGTGGTCGGCTGGCTGGAGCCCCGCGGCGCCATGCTCACCGCGCAGGACCTCGCGGAGTACCGTGCGATTCCCCGCGAGCCCCTGCACGTTCCCTACCGCGACCGTGAGGTCCTGACCAACCCTCCACCCTCGGCCGGCGGCATCCTGCTCGCCTACGCGCTCACCGTGCTGGCCCGCTCGGGCGGCCCCCCGACTCCCTCCGCCCTGGTGGAAGCGATGGCCGCCGCCCAGACCGAGCGCACGCCCGAGTTCCTGGAGGGGCTCGCCGAGGAGGGCTTCGCGGAGCGCTTCGCCGCCCGTCGGCCGGGCTCCACCACCCATATCTCGGTGATCGACGCCGAGGGCCGTGGCTGCGCGGTCACCTGCTCCAACGGCGAGGGTGCCGGCATCGTGGTGCCCGGCACCGGGATCCACCTCAACAACATGCTGGGTGAGCAGGACCTCAACCCGCTCGGCTTCCACCGTCATCCGCCCGGCCGCCGCATGCCGAGCATGATGAGCCCCACGGTCATGATGGCGCGCGCAAGCCCCGAGCTGGTGCTCGGAAGCGGCGGGTCCAACCGCATCCGGTCGGCGATCCTGCAGACGCTGGTGGCGGTCGTCGACGGCCGCCTGCAGGTCGCCGATGCCGTGCGCTCCCCTCGCCTGCACTTCGAGGACGGGGTGCTCTACGCCGAGCCGGCGGCGGATCTCAGCGGCCTGGAGCGCGCGGGCCACGCGATCTCCCGATTCCGGGAGCTGAACCTGTTCTTCGGCGGCGTGCACGCGGTGAGGCGCGATCCCGAGACCGGCGAGCTGGCCGGCGGCGGCGACCCCCGTCGCGGCGGGTCGGTGGTGATCGCGTGAGGCGCACCGCCCTGGCGGTTGTCGCCGCGTGCCTGGCGGCGGGCTGCGGCGCGCGCGCGCCCGACCTGCTGCTCATCCAGCGCAGCGGCTCGATCCCGGGGGCCCGGCTGGAGCTCGAGATCTCCGACGACGGGACGGTCCGCTGCAACCGCGGCGCCCGGCGACGCATGAGCGACAGCCAGCTCCTGAGCGCGCGCGCGGCCGAGCGGGGCCTCGAGCGTCCCGCGTCCCGGCACCTCGCCCTCCCGCCCGGCCGCAACGCCGTCCTCTCCTACCGGGTCCTGCTCTCCGACGGCAGCGTGTCCTTCAGCGACACCTCGCCCCGACTGCCGGGCTCGCTGCTGGCGCTGCAGGCGCTCACCCGGTCGGTGGCGACGCGGACCTGCGGCTTGCCGCGCTGACGGCTACCCGAAGCGCACCTTGCCATTCGAGCGGGCCCGCGTCTGGGCGCGCTCGACGAACTTCAGCCGCCTGGCGGCGGCGCGGAACAGCCGGGTCACCAGCCGCAGCCGGGCGTTCTCCGAGCGCAGGTCGAGCAGCCCCTGCTTGGCCTCGAGCCCGAAGTCGACCGTGGCCGCCATCTCGTACGCGCTCATGGCGGCGAGCTTGTCGTCGTCGGGCCGTTCGTCGGTGGCCTGCTCGACCAGGTCCGCGTAGATCTCGTGCGCTTCCTGGAGCGCAGCCGGGTCCGGCTGCTCGGACTTCTCCTCCAGGAATTCCACCTCGCCGGCCGGGTAGGGCAGCTCCTCCTGGCGCTCGACGATCTTGAACGGGCGGGTGCCGCGGGTGAGGATGTTCATGCGCCCGTCCTCCATGCGCTGGAGGACCTCGGAGACCTCGCATGCGCACCCGATCGGTCGCAGCCCCTCGTCCGAGAGCCAGACGATTCCGAACTCGGACTGGTCCTCCAGGCACTCGCCGATCATCGTCTTGTAGCGCGCCTCGAAGATGTGAAGCGGAATCGTCTCGCTCGGCAGCGCGACGAGGCCGAGCGGGAACAGCGGAAAGTCGCGCCGGCGTTCGGGCACGGCGCAAGTCTATGTACGCACCAATCCACCCGTCGGCGCGTGCAGGCCGTGCTCGATGCGGGTAGAGCCCGGGCGATGAACGAGGTCTCGAGGGTGGCGGTGCTGGGGACCGGGATCATCGGCGCACCGATGGCGCGCAACCTGCGCGGCGCCGGGCTCGAGGTTCGGGCCTGGAATCGAACCCGGGCCAAGGCGGAGGCGCTGCGGGAGGACGGGGTCGAGGTCGCCGACAGCCCGGACGACGCCGTTGCCGGCGCCGACGCGGTGGTGACGATGCTGGCGGACGGGCCCGTCGTCGAGCGGGTCATGACCGACGGCGGCGCGCTTGCCGCCATGGACGGCGACGCGGTGTGGATCCAGACCAGCACGGTGGGGATCAAGGCGGTCGGTCGGCTCGCCCGGCTCGCCGACCAACGCGGCGTCGAGTTCGTGGACGCGCCGGTGCTGGGCACCCGCCAGCCGGCGGAGGCGGGCGAGCTCATCGTGCTGGCCGCCGGACCCGAGCAGCTGCGAGACCGCTGCCAGCCGGTGTTCGACGCCATCGGCGCCCACACCCGCTGGCTCGACGGGGTTGGCACGGCCAGCCGGTTCAAGGTCGTCCTCAACAGCTGGATCGTCGGCCTGGTGGAGACGCTGGCCGAGACGATCGGCCTGGCGCGCGCGCTGGAGGTGGAGCCGACCGCGTTCCTGTCGGCCGTGGAGGGCGGACCGCTCGACTGCGGGTACGCCCAGATCAAGGGCAAGGCGATGGCGCAGGAGACGTTCGAGCCGCCCTCGTTCCCGCTCGAGCTCGCCGCCAAGGACGCGCGCCTCGTGCTGGAGGCCGCGCGCGAGGCGGGGCTCTCCCTGCCGCTGGTCCGGGCGACCTGCTCCCAGTTCGAACGGGCGATCGAGCAGGGTCACGCCCGCGAGGACCTGGCCGCCACCTACTGGGCCAGCCGTCCGGGGACGCGGGCGACCACCGCCTAGCCGCGGTGGGCCCCGCCGGAACACGGGCGGTATAAGAGCGGGCCGTGCCGGTCACCTGGACCAACTGGACGGGCCAGCAGCGCTGCGCGCCCGAGGCGCTGGTGCGGCCGGCGAGCGAGTCGGAGGTGGCGGCGGCGGTGGGACGAGCGCGGGAGCGCGGGCTTGGCGTGCGGGCGGTCGGCAGCGGACACTCGTTCACCGACATCGCGTGCACCGACGGGGTGATGCTCGACCTCTCGGGAATGGACCGGGTGCTCGACCACGACTCGAGCAGCGGGGTGGTGCGGGTGCAGGCCGGGATCTCGATCAACGCGCTGGGCCGCGCGCTGGAGGAGCGGGGCCTCGCCCTCGAGAATCAGGGCGACATCGACCGTCAGACCCTGGCGGGCGCGGCGGCCACCGCCACCCACGGGACCGGCGTCCGGTTCGCCAACCTGTCGTCGCGCATCGAGGCGGTCCGCATGGTGACCGGCGAGGGCGAGCTGGTCGAGGTCTCGGAGGAGTCGGACCGCGAGACGCTCCTGGCGGCCCGGGTGGGCCTCGGAACCGTGGGCGTCGTCACCGAGGTCACGCTGCGCGCCGTGCCCCTGTTCACCGTCCGCCGTGTGGACGACCCGCGCCCGCTGCGCGACACGCTCGACGCCGTGGACGAGCTCGTCGAGACGAGCGACCACTTCGAGCTGTGGGTGTTCCCGCATTCCGACGTCGCCCTAACCCGCACCAGCCAGCGCATCGACGCGCCGCCACGGTCGGGGGACCGGCGAAGGCTGTGGGTGCAGGAGGCCCTGCTCGAGAACGCGCTGCTGGAGGCCATCTGCCGCGTCGGGCGTGCGGCGCCGCCGTTGATTCCGAGCCTGAATCGAGCCATCCCCCGTCTAGCCTCGCGCTCGACGAAGGTCGATCGCAGCTGGCGCGTGTACGCCAGCCGGCGCAGCGTCCGCTTCACCGAGATGGAGTACGCGATCCCACGCGAGCACGGGCGCGAGGCGCTCGAGCGCGTCCTGGAGCTCGTGCACCGCAGGCGCCTGCCGGTCAACTTCCCGGTCGAGTTCCGATTCGTCGCCGGGGACGACGCCTTCCTGTCCACCGCGTACGGGCGGGACACCTGCTACATCGCCGTGCATCAGTTCCGCGGCATGGAGTACGAGACCTATTTCCGGGCGGTGGAGCGGATCATGGACGACTACGGCGGCCGGCCGCACTGGGGAAAGCGCCACTACCAGTCGGCCGCCACGCTGGCGCCCCGCTACCCCGCGTGGGAGCGCTTCCAGGCGGTGCGGGCGCGCCTGGACCCCGGCGGGGTGTTCGCCAACGACTACACCCGCCGCGTCCTGGGACCGGTGGCGGGCGGCGACGGCGGCCTGGATGACCGATCCGCAGACCACGCGCACGCGGCCGCGGAATAGGTCGTCCCGCTAGAGGAAGGTCCGGCCCTCGCCCCGGTAGGTGGGGACCTCGTCGACCAGGCGTCCGCCCTCGACCAGGTGGAGGCGGTCGAAGCGCTCGCACAGCTCGCCGGCCTTGGCGTGGCGCAGGTAGACACGGTCGCCGATGCGCAGGTCGTCCGCCGGCGCGCCGAGCACCGGCGTCTGGACCTCGCCCGCGCCCTCCATGCCGTCCAGCCGCAGGCCCTCCGGCAGGTAGGGCCGGGGGAGTCGGTCGGCTCCCTTGGGCCCAGAGGCGTGGTAGCCGCCTCCCAGGAGGGTGGCCACGCCCGGTCCCGGGCGGCGCACCACCGGCAGGGCGAACATCGCCGCCGGCGCCAGCTCCAACGCCGTGTAGTGGTCGAACAGGACGGGCGCGTAGAAGCCCGAGCCGACCGTCACCTCGGTGACCGCGGGCTCGCGCGCCGTGAGGTGGAGGCTGCCGGTACCACCGCCGTTGACCAGATCCAGCGGGGCTACCGCGCGCACCGCCTCCACCACGGCAGCCCGCCGCTGGGCGATCTCGCGGGCGGACGCGCTCTGCATCCGCCGCACCAGGGGACCCTTCCAGCGGGGTCCGGGCGGGTCGTCGCCAAAGCCGGCGATGTGGCCCTCGTAGCCCATCAGCCCGGCGAGCTCGAATCCCGGCCGGCGGACCACCTCCCGCGCCAGGCCGGCGGCCTGCTGCGGGGTGCGGATCGGAGACCGCTTGGGCCCGATCTTCAGGCGGCCGCCCGCGAGCCAGAACCCGAGGTCGAGCTCGATGCAGACCCGGACGGCTCGGCGCTCGCGGCCCGCGGCCTCGTCGATGAAGTCGAGGTGCTCGCGCGAGTCCACCATCAAGATCGGCGGCCGGTCTCCCTCGACCCGGCCGAGGCGACGCAGCGCGTCCCGGTCGGCGGTCGGGTAGGCGAGCAGCAGGTCGTCGAAGCCCTGCTCGTGCAACCACAGCGACTCGGGCAGGGTGAACGTCATCAGCCCGCGGAAGGCCGGGTCGCGCTCCAGGATGGCGGTCAGCAGCGCCCGGCAGCGCAGGGATTTGCTCGCCACCCGCAGGCGCTTGCCGTGGCGCCGCGTCAGCATGTCCCGTCCGTTGCGCCACATGGCATCGAGGTCGACGAGCGCGAACGGCGGCTCCAGCGAGGCGGTCGCCGCCTCGTAGCCGGCGTAAAGCGGTGCGGGGGAGGGCGGCCGCGCCGGCGTCCCCGGCGGCGCGGTCGGCGTGGTGGCCGTGTCGACCATCAGCTCGCGCCCGCCGCGGGCCGGCCGCCGGCGTCGGGCTTGCGCGCCGACAGCAGCAGGTTGTAGAACCACGCCGGCGGCAGCCGGCCCTCCAGCAGCCGCCGGTCGACCTGCTGGAGGGCGAGGTAGCCGCGGTACGCGTACTGCCGCCAAAACCAGGGGATACGGTCGGAGTCGACCGTGCCCTCCAGCGTGCGATTCGCCCACCCGAACCACGAGGCCAGCAGCTCCTCGCCCCGAACCCGGACCCGCTCGAAGCCGGCGTCGCTCGCCATCGCGCGAAGCTCGCCGGGAACGAACGAGTGGACGTCGACCAGCCACTCCATCCCGTGGTCGCCTCCCTCCGCCTCCACGCCGTTGGCGGCGGGCGCCGACATGGCGGCGCGCCACAGCGGAGCCAGCATCAGGGCCCCCCGCTTGGGCACGGCCGCCAGACGGTCGCCCCGGCGCGAGGGTTCGCCGGCGAACGCCAGCCGCCCGCCCGGCGCGAGCAGGCGGTGGAACGCCCTGAACGCGGCGGGCAGGTCCGGGAGATGGTGCAGGACCGCGTGCCCGAAGACGAGATCGAAGCTCTCCTCCGGGAGGTCGAGGCGCTCGGCGTCGCCCACCACGGTCTCGACCTCCAGCCCCAGCTCGCGGGCGTTGGTGGCCAGGACGCCCAGCATCCGGGCCGAGATGTCGCTGCACACGGCGGATCGCACCACGCCGGCCGCCATGAGGTTGAGGGTGAAGTAGCCGGTCCCGGCGCCGACCTCCAGCGCGCGGTCGAACCGGCCGGGGGCAGACCCCAGCGCCTTGGCCAGCTTGGTGACCACCTGGCGCCGTCCCACCGGCCCGAAGCTGATCCCCCACTTGGCGTCGTAGTCGCCGGCCGCGGCGTCGTGGTAGCGCGTGTTGACGTCGCGAATCTCGGCGTACGTGACCGATGCCGACATGGCGCCGGACTCTACCCTCGCCTCCATATACTCGCCCGCCCGTGGCCGAGACGGATGCGTCGGAATCGCCGCCCGCCGGTCGCTACGTGCAGCGCGATCAGCCACCGGGCGTCCCGCCGCTCGAGCTGACCGGTGAGCGCACGCTGCCGGACGTGCCGGAGGAGAACTACTGGTTCCAGCGCCACCTCGTGGTGTACCGGTGGATCGCGGGCCACGTCGCGGGCCTCGACGTCGTCGACATGGCGTGCGGAGAGGGCTACGGCTCCGACGAGCTGGCGCGCAGCGCCGCCTCGGTGGTCGGCGTGGACGCCAATCCCGACGCCCACGAGCACGCCCGCCTGCGCTACCGCCGGGCGAACCTGCGCTTCGAGCGCGACCTGGTCGAGCGGTTCTCGCACCCCTGCGACGCCGTGGTGTTCCTCCAGACGATCGAGCACCTCGAGGACCCCGGGGCGGCGCTCGACCACTTCGGGGCGATGCTCCGGCCGGGCGGGACCGCGTTCGTCTCGACGCCCAACGTGCTGACGCTCGCCCCGCCGGGAGCGACGAGGTCCGGCAACCCCTGGCACCTGCGCGAGTACCGGCCCGAGGAGTTCGCCGCCCTGTGCAGGGCCCACTACTCGAGCGTGCGGCTGTACGGCGTCTATCACGCGCGCAAGCTGGCGGCTCACCACCTCGCGCTGCGCCTGGGGTGGGACCGGGTCCACCGCCGGCTGGGGCTCAGCGGGCCCTTCTACCGTCGCTTCACCCCCGCGATCGGGGTGCGCGACTTCCGGCTGGCGCCCGGCGAGCCGCCCGCTCTGCGGGACGCGCTCGACCTGCTCGCGGTGTGCCGCCGGTGACGTCGCGGGCCCGCGCGCGCGGCGAGCTGGCGCTCGTCCTGCACACCCACATGCCCTACGTCGAGGGGTTCGGCACCTGGCCGTTCGGCGAGGAGTGGCTGTGGGAGGCGATGGCGACCTGCTACCTGCCGCTGCTCGACGTGCTGGGGCGCGACCCTCCGCTGACCCTCTCCCTGACGCCGGTGCTGTGCGACCAGCTCGAGGCCCCGGGTGTCGGCGAGCGCTTCCGCACCTTCCTCGAGGAGGTCCGAGCCCCGACGCACGCCCGGGACATCGCGGGCTGCCGGGCGGCGGGCGCGCCCGAGCTGGTGCGGGAGCTCGAGCTCTCCGCGGCCGACTACCGGGGGGCGGCGGAGCGCTTCGCCGCCATCGACGGCGACCTGCTCGGCGCCCTGGCGCCGCACGCGACCTGGACGTCGGCTGCCACCCATGCGGTGCTGCCGCTGCTGGCCACCGACGCGGGCGTGGCGCTGCAGGTGGGGACCGGCGTCGCCGCCGCCCGGCGGCGCCTGGGGTCGTGGGAAGGCGGCTTCTGGCTGCCAGAGTGCGCCCACGCCGCATGGCTCGCGCCGGTGCTGGCCGACGCCGGGGTGCGCTGCGTCTGCGTCGACCTGACCGACGTGCACGGCCTGGGGGCGCCGGGCGCGCTGCGCCCGCTACAGGGGACGGCCGGCATCCGGCTCGCGCCACTGGATCGTCAGACGGTCGAGTTGGTGTGGAGCGACCGCGGTTATCCGTCGCACGGGACCTACCGCGACTACCACCACCACACCATCCATCACCACCGTCCCTGGGCGAACGACGGCTCCTCGTACGACCGCGACGACGCCCGGTCGCTGGCCCGCGAGCACGCCGCCGACTTCGTCGCGCGCACGATCGAGCGCCTCGAGCGGGCACGGGAGCAGACGGGCCGTCCCGGGCTCTGCGTGTGCGCGCTGGACACCGAGCTCCTCGGGCACTGGTGGTTCGAGGGACTCGAGTGGCTGTCGGGCGTGCTGGACGAGAGCGTCCGCCAGGGACTCGTGCTCGGCCGGCTCGACCACGCCCTGGAGCGCCACGAGGCGATCGCCTCGCCGGCCGGCGGGCTGCCCGTGACCACCTGGGGAAGCCCGCGGACGCTGGACACCTGGGACGGCCCGACGGTGGCCGACCTTGTCTGGCGGGCGCGCGCCGCCGAGCTGCGGGTGGTCGCGGCGAGCGGCCGCGCGCCCGATCGGGCGCTGCGCGAGCTGCTCGCCCTGCAGTCCTCCGATTGGGCGTTCATGGTGAGCCGCCGTCTCGCGGGCGACTACCCCCGCGAGCGCGCGGCGGGCCATGCGCGCGCGCTCGACGCCGCGCTGACCCCGGTAGGCTGCACGCCGTCCGCCCTCCGCAACCTGGCGCCGGTGCTGGACAACGCGGCGCTGACCTCGCCCTGAGCTCTCGCGTCCTGATCCTGTCCTGGGAGTACCCGCCCCTGATCGAGGGCGGGCTGGCCCGCCACGTGCGCAAGCTGTCCGAGCAGCTCGTCGCGCTGGGGGTCGAGGTCCACGTCCTCTCGCGCGGCGACGAGAGCATGCCCGGCGAACAGGAGATCGAAGGCGTGGTGGTGCACCGCGTGCGTGAGCCGAGCCGCCCGCGCGAGCTGGGCGAGTTCGTCACCTGGGTCGAGCACATGAACGCCGACATGCTGGCCGCGGGAGTCGAGCTCGGGGACCGGCTCGAGTTCGACCTCGTCCATGGCCACGACTGGCTGGTGGCGGTCGCGGGAGACCATCTGGCGAGGCGCTTCCGCTGCCCGCTAGTGGTCACCATCCACGCCACCGAGTACGGGCGCCACCAGGGGTGGGTCGACAAGCATCCCCAGTCCTACATCCACGGGGTGGAGCGCTGGATCGCCAACCGCGCCGACCAGGTGATCACCTGCTCGCACTACATGCGCGGCCACGTGGCCGACATCTACGGGCTGGAGGAGTCGAGGGTGACCGTGATCTCCAACGGCATCGATCCGGTCGACATGCAGCCGGCCGACGACCTCGACCGCCTGCGAGCCCAGTTCGCCGCTCCCCACGAGCGGCTGGTGCTGCTGATCGGGCGCCTGGTCTACGAGAAGGGGTTCCAGCTCGCCCTCGACGCGCTTCCGGGGCTGATAGCGCGCCTGGGCGACGTGCGCTTCCTGGTCGCCGGCTCGGGCACCCACGAGCAGGCGCTGCGGGCCCAGGCGAGCCGGCTCGGCCTCGACCGTCACGGAACCTTCCTGGGCTGGATCGGCGACGACGTGCTGCACTCGCTGTACCGGATCGCCGACCTGTGCGTGGTTCCCTCGATCTACGAGCCGTTCGGCCTCGTGGCGCTGGAGGCGATGGTCTCGGGCTGTCCGTGCATCGTGGCCGACACCGGGGGCCTGCGGGAGATCGTCCCAGGCGACGATCGGGTTGGGCTGCGGTTCAACGGCGGCGACGCCGAGCACCTGGCGGTGATGGTGGAGCGGCTGCTCACCGACGGCGAGCTGCGCGACCGGCTGGTGGCCGAGGCGTCCGAGCACGTGCTGGGCTACGACTGGGGCGACATCGCCCGCGAGACGGCGGCCGTCTACTCGCAGCTGCGCCGCGCCACGGTCTGAGCCCCGCGACGGTGGCCGGCCGCGCGTCCGGCGTCAGCGCCAGCGCAGCGTCCGCGGCGCCTCGCGCATGCGGATGATCCGCGCCGGGACGCCGGCGACGACCGCGTTGTCGGGGACATGGCGGGTGACCACCGCGCTGGTCCCGACGATCGCGTTGTCACCCACGCTCACGCCCCGCAGGATGCAGGCGCCGTAGCCGATCCAGACGTTGTGGCCGACGTCCACGTCCCGCTTGTAGATGCCCTGCAGCCGGATCGGGCGCTCGACCTCGACGACCCCGTGATCGAAGTCGATCAGCATGACCCGGTCGGCGATCACGCATTCGCGTCCGATCGCCACATGCTGGTAGGCGGAGACCGTGCACTCCTGCCCGAGCACGGTCTTGGCCCCGATCACCACCTCGCCCTGGTGGATGCGGATCTTGCAGCCGTGCCCGATCCACGACCAGCGCCCGAGCACGAGCCGGGCGCCGCGGGCGATCTCGAGATTGACCTGCGGCCCGACGAACGCCAGCCCGTCGGTCACCAGGCGGCCCCGCCAGCGCAGCTTGAGCCAGCCCAGGCGCGCGATCAGCCGCGCGTACTTGGGGGTGAGCATGCGGTGGCGGGCCATGAACCGCAGCAGGGCCACCGGCCCGCCGCGACGCGGCGGCGGGTCCCCGCGCACGGCGGCCGGGACGGCGTCGATCGGCGGCGGCGCTGCGGTCGTCTCCATCGCGTCGGATCGTAGCCCGCCCGCCCTGACATGATTCGCGGCCCCCGATGCCCGCGGACCCGGATCTCGCCAAGCGCCTGCTCGAGGGCGACAAGCGTGCGCTGGCCCGCGCCATCTCGCTGGTCGAGAGCGACGACCCCGCCGGCTGGGAGCTGGTGCGCGAGGTCTACCCGAGCACCGGCCGCGCTTCGGTGGTCGGCTTCACCGGACCGCCCGGGGTCGGCAAGTCGACGCTGATCGGGGCGCTGACCAAGGCGCAGCGAGCGGCCGGGCGCCAGGTCGCGGTGTTGTCCATCGACCCGTCGTCCCCCTTCACCCAGGGCGCGCTGCTGGGCGACCGGATCCGCCTGGCCGAGCACTTCCTCGACACCGGCGTGTTCATCCGCTCGATGGCCAACCGCGGCGCGCTGGGAGGGCTGTCGGAGGCGGCGCTTCAGGCCGCCCTGCTGATGGACGCCGCCGGCAAGGACGACGTGTTCCTGGAGACGGTCGGGGTCGGTCAGGCCGAGGTGGACATCATCGACCACGCCGACACGATCGTCCTGGTCCTCCAGCCGGGCTCCGGCGACTCGATCCAGGCCCTGAAGGCGGGAATCATGGAGATCCCCGATGTGATCGTGATCAACAAGGCCGACCACCCGCTGACCGACACGATGGTCCGCGAGGTCAGGGGGGTGCTGTCGCTCGCGCCACAGGAGGGCTGGCGGCCGCCGATCGTCCGCGCCGAGGCGGTGAGGGGGGAGGGGGTGGACGAGCTGGTCGAGCACCTCGCCGCGCACCGGGCGCACATCGAGCAGGAGGGAACCCTCAACCAGCGCCGGCGGCGCAACTTGATGAACGAGGTGCTGGCGCTCGCCACCGCCCGGATGCGCCGGCGGCTGGAGGAATCGGTGCGCGACGACGTCGAGGTCCAGGGTCTGCTCGACCGGGTGGTCGAGCGCCGGCTGGATCCAGCCACCGCCGCGGGGTCGATCCTCGACCGCCAGGAAGGCGGCTGACGCCGCTCAGGTCCCCAGCGCGCGGGCGATCACTATCTGCTGAACCTCGTCGGTGCCCTCACCGATGGTCAGGATCTTCGCGTCGCGATAGAAGCGGCAGACCGGGTACTCCTCGATGTAGCCGTAGCCGCCGTGGATCTGCACGGCCTCCTCGGCGGCGCGGACCGCCAGCCGGCCGGTCTTGAGCTTGGCCTGGGCCGCGGTCAGGCTGAAGTTGCGTCCCGCGTCCTTCAGCCGCGCCGCCTTGTAGGTCAGCAGCCGGGCCGCCTCGATCTCGGTGGCGACGTCGGCGAGCTTGGCCTGGATGGCCTGGAACTTCGCGATCGGCTGGCCGAACGCGCGGCGCTCGCGGGCGTAGGCGAGCGCCTCGTCGAGCGCGCCCTGGGCCAGGCCGACCCCCATCGCCGCGACGCCGATGCGCCCGATGTCCAGGACGTGCAGGAACTGCCGGAAGCCCGCGCCGCGCTCGCCGAGCAGGTTGCCCTCCGGGACGCGGCAGCCGGTGAAGGTCAGCGGCCGGGTGTCCGAGGCGTTCCAGCCCATCTTGCGGTAGGGCTCGCCCGGCTCGTAGCCGGGCGTGCCGTTCGCGACCAGCAGGTTGGAGATCTCGGCTCGAGGCGCCTCCGCGCGGCCTCCTGCAGCGCGCCCCGAGCCGGACTGGCGGTTTCCGGCGGCCGGGGACCGGCCCGGCCCGGCCCGGCCGTCGCCGGTCACCGCGGTGATGCATACGACGCCCGAGATGTCGGTGCCGGCGTTGGTGATGAACTGCTTGGCGCCGTCGATCACCCACTCGCCGTCCGTCAGCCGCGCGCGGGTGCGGGTGTTACCGGCGTCGGATCCCGCCTCCGGCTCGGTGAGCCCGAAGGCTCCCAGCCGCCGGCCGGAGCACAGGGCCGGCAGCCACTCGCGCTTCTGCTCCGGGGAGCCGAACAGGAAGATCGGCTGGGTGCCCAGCGAGGTGTGCGCGCACAGCGTGATCGCCACCGACGAGTCGACCCGGGTCAGCTCCTCCACCGCCAGCACGTAGGCCAGCGTGTCGCCGCCGCCGCCGCCGTACTCCTGGGGGAACGGGATTCCCATCAGGTCGAGCTCGCGCAGCCTGCGCACGATGTCGTAGGGGAACGACTTGGTCCGGTCCAGCTCCTCGGCCACCGGCGCGACCTCCTGGCGGGCGAACTCGCGCACGGTGCGCTGGATCAGCCGATGGTCGTCGGAGAGCTCGAAGTCCACGGGCAGGATTCTCACAGAGGGCGCGTGCGCCGCCGGGGGGCGGCGCCTAGCCTGCGTCCATGGGCGGCGAGCGCGGGCAGGCGACGGTCGACTGGACGGCGCTCGTCCTCCTGGTGGCGCTGGCGCTGGGCGCCGTCACGTACGTGGCCGCAGCCATCGACGCCCCCTGGCTCGGGCGCGCGCTGCGCTGCGCCGTCCTGGCCGGCTGCCGGGGCGAGGATGCCGAGCTCGAGGCGGCCTACGGCGCCGACGCCGCAGCCTACGTCCGAGCCTACGCCCCGGGGATCGTGTACGAGCCGCGCACGCTGACCCTCCCGATCGACTTCCGCGGCTGTCGCTCGCACCGCTGCTCGGACGCGGCCGACCTGCGCGGGACCGACGTATGGGAGTCGACCGCCGGCCGTCATGCGACGGTCTTCACCCACGTGGTCGACCGGCGCGCCGGCGGAGGGGACCTCTTCGTCCAGTACTGGCTCTACTACCCCGACTCGACGTACCTGGGGCCGGCGTACGCCGCCAGCCAGGCGCTGCGCGGGCCCCTCGCCTACACGCCGGCCGGAGTCATCTCGCGCGTCGCGGCGGGACATCACGCCGACGACTGGGAGAGCTATCAGGTCCGGATCGCCGGCGATGGCCGCGTGCTCGCCCGGGCCTCGGCACATCACGGCTACTCGGGATACCGGCGCTGGCCCAACCTCAACGAGCTGCCGCCGAGCATTCCCGTGCGGCGCACCGGCGCCTGGACGCCGGTGACCGGCTGGACGCGGGTCTCCCGCGGCAGCCACGCCGGGCACCTCGTGGACGGCCCGAGCGGCGAGCGACGCACCGAGTCCAATGGCGTCGCGCTGGTGCCGATCGAGCGGCTGGGCGAGCGCGACCGCTTCGGGGGGTTCGCGATCCCGCCCCCGTGGCGCAAGCCCGTCTACCGGCAGCCCGACCGCGTGGACACCTAGTCACCCAGAGCTCACTCGTTGGCGAGCGCGGGTCCGCGTGGCGCGTGACCGAACGGGTCGCCCTGGCGGGCCGCCAGCTCGGCCGGCCAGTCGCGGGGGAACTCGCCCAGGGCCTGGCCGCGGCCGCCCGGCACGCGCAGCTCGACCGCGATCCGCCCCGACTCGATACGGATGAGGTTGTAGGCGGGTTCCGGAAAGCCCCGCGTGCGCAGTGTCGAGACGGTGCCCGAGTGCACGAGCAGCATGCCCGCCACCGGCCAGACGTAGGGGACGTGGCGGTGCCCCGAGAGGACGAGGTCCGCCTCCGCCTGGCGCAGCAGGGCGAGCACGTCGCCGGCGTCACCCACCTGGTTGCGCTCGCGTCCGGTGCCGGGGATCGGCATCAGGTGGTGATGGCAGACGAAGACGCGCAGATCGGCCCGGCGAGCAAAGCCCTCCTCGATCCACCGGTAGTGCTCGCGCCCGATCTCGCCCTCATCGAGGTCGGGCTTCGAGGAGTCCACGGCGACCAGCGCGACGTCGATGCCGTCGACCTCCAGCGCCAGCCGCGAATCCCGCGGCCCGAACGTGTCCTCGAAGCGCAGGTAGCCGACGTTGCGAGCATCGTGGTTGCCGGGCACGACGACGACGTCGCCGCACTTCAGAGCGTCCAGCTGCGCCTTGGCGACCGGATACTGGTCGGGGTAGCCGTCGTCCGTGACGTCGCCGGCCACAACGACGAGATCCGGCTGCACCCGGTTGATCTCCGCCACCGCGGCGGCCAACAGCTCCTCGCGGTACCGGGCGCCGCCGACGTGGAGGTCCGATAGCTGGGCGATCAGCACCGCGACGGAGCGCTCGGTCGTCGGCGGCCGCCCTCCGGGGCGGAGAACCGGCGCGCTGGGGCCATGAGCGCGGAGCCTGCGCCGCCTCAGCGCACCGAACCGGCGTGCTGGGGCTCGGCGTCGCGGCGACCATTCGAGGGCGGCTCGTCCCCCATCAGGCCGTCGATGGCCAGAACCATCTCGTCGGCCAGTCGCGGGCCGTCGGTCTTCGCCTCGGGCCGCGCCGCGATCCGGACCACGATCCCGTCTGGGTCCATCTGCTCCACGTCGATCTCCGGCTTCGACCGCAGGGGCGCCGAGACGGCGTCGACGACGCGCTCCTGAAGGTCGCTGGGCGTGACGCCACGCGCAAGCCGCACGTGCAGCTCGACCGCCGCCAGCTCGCCCAGCGGCACGATCGTCGACGCCAGGACGAGGTTGTTGGGGACGATGATGTTCCCCTCGGCCTCCGCCAGCGCCGTGTTGGGCACCGTGATGCTCTCCTCGTCGGGCGCGAGCGTGGTGTAGAGGAGGCCCAGCGAGCTGACGATGCCCTCGACCTGATGGTTGCCGCCCAGCATCCCGCCCTCGAGGCGGATGCGGTCGCCCAACCTGAACGGCCGGGCGCTGAGCAGGACGACGCCCGCGATCAGGTTGCCGAACGTCTGCTGACCCGCCAGGCCGAGGATCGCCGCGGCGAACGCGCCGCCCAGGACCAACTCCTGTGCCGGAAGCCCGGACACGTACAGGGCGACCACCACCACCGCGGCCAGGGTGGCCAGGCGGATGAAGAAGCCGAGCGTCCCGGCGGTCGACGGCGAGAACCGTCGAAACAGGATCGGGCCGAGGGCCCGGCCCGTGCTGCGGGCGAATGCCCAGCCCAGCAGGATGACCGCGAACAGCCCGGCCACGCGCAGGGGCTCGTCCAGGCCGAACAGCTCGGCCCGATAGACGTAGGCGAGCAGCACCGCGGCCAGCAGCGGCAGCAGCAGCAGGGTCTGGCGCACGGCGCCGCGCCCACGCTCGGCGGCGCGCGCGGCTGCGCGCTCACGCAGGGTTTGCACGATCGTGACCGGCATCGCGGTCCAGGGATGTCACTCCCCGCAGGCGCCCGCGGTGAAACACCTACCTTGCCGCACACATGTCCGGCGACGGGCGCGTCAAGCACCCTCGCCCCGGCGCCTACCATGCCTCGCGTGCCCCGGCTCGCCCCGGCGGAGGGACGCCCGCTTCGACTCGGCGCCGTCGCCGACGATGGCATCGCCGCCAGCATCTACGCGCTCGTCGAGCGCGGCATCCACCGCCGGCCTGCGCTGTCGCGCCAGATCCACGGCGAGATCGAGCTGCGCTTCGACGAGGAGCTGGCGCCCGTGCGGCTGGTGTTCGACGACCAGGCGGTGACCGTCGAGGACGGGTCCGCGCACCAGCCCGATCTCGTCATCAGCGGCCGCCTGCCCCACGTCGTCGCGCTGGCCACGGCGCCACTGCTGGGCGGCGTGCCCAATCCCGCGAACCGGCGGGGCAGGGCGGCCTTGGCGCGGATCGCCAACCGCCGGGTCCGCGTCACCGGGAACCGAACTCTGGGGCGAAAGCTCCTGCGCCTGCTGGCGCTCTAGCGCGGCGCTCCGCACGTGGGGGGGGCGCTACTGCGCGGCGGCGCGCCGGGCCAGCTCGACCAGGAGGCGCACCCCGAACCCGGAGCCGCCCTTGGCGGCGTAGGGCCGATTGAGATCCCAGGCGGTCCCGGCGATGTCGACGTGCGCCCAGGGGACGTCGCCCACGAAGCGCGCCAGGAATTCCGCGGCGGTGATCGACGATGCCTTGCGCTCCTCGGTGGCGTTCACGATGTCCGCGTAGCGGCCCTTGATCATCTCGGCGTACTCGGGATGGAGGGGCAGGCGCCACACCGACTCTCCCGTGGCCCGCGCCGCCGTCTCGACCTCGTCGGCCCAGGCGTCGTCGTTGGAGAACAGCCCGGCGTGGGTCGAGCCCAGCGCCACCACGATCGCCCCGGTCAGGGTGGCGAGGTCCACGATCCGCTCGGCTCCCTGCTCGACCGTCCAGGCGAGGCAGTCGGCCAGCACCATCCGCCCCTCGGCATCGGTGTTGTTGACCTCGATCGTCGTGCCGTTACGCGCCCGCACGATGTCGCCGGGCTTGACCGAGTGCCCGGACGGCATGTTCTCGGTGGCGCCCGCCACCGCCACCAGGCGGACGGGCAGACCCAGGCGGGCGACCGCGTCCACCGCCTCGATGACCGCGGCGCCGCCGGACATGTCGAACTTCATCTCGGCCATCTTGGCCGACGGCTTGATCGAGATCCCGCCGGTGTCGAAGGTCACCGCCTTGCCGACGAAGCCGAGCGTGGGGCCGGATGCCGCGGCGCCCTCGTAGTGCAGCGTGATGAGCGCCGGCTCCTCGTCGCTGCCCCGGGCGACCGCCGCGAACGCCCCCATGTTCAGCTCCTCCAATCCCGCCCGTCCGTGCACCTGCGCCGAGACCGTCTCGTGCTGGTCGGCCAGCGCGCGGGCGCGGGCGGCCAGCAGCCCGGGGGTCATGTCGTTGGAGGGGGTGTTCTGGAGGTCGCGGGCCGCGTTCTGGGCCGCCGAGATCACGCCCGCCGCCGCCACCGGTCCGGCGACGTCGTCGTGGGCGCTGACCACCAGGCTCTCGAGCCGGGGGCCGTCGTCGCGATCCGCCTTGTAGCGATCGAAGCGGTAGGCGCCGAGCATGGTTCCCTCGACCAGGGCCCCGGCCACGTCGTCGCCGACGTGGTGTGGCAGCTCCCAGCACAGCGCCCGGGCGCCGAGCTCACGGGCTCGGGCCTGTGCCGCCCCCGCGGCGGCGCGGGCGCGCTCGGCATCGAGCTCGTCGCGCTTGCCGAGCCCCACCAGCAGCCAGCGGCGACCCTGGGCGTGGGTGACCGCCAGCCTGCGCGGTGCGGCCCGCGCCTCGCCGGAGTCGACCAGCTGCTGCAGGGGAGCGCCCTCGAGGTCGTGGGTGACGGCCTCGCCCTCGAACAACCCGACGGCGATGGTGTCGGCGCCGGTGTCCAGCGGAGCGGCGGTGGTGCCCTCGACCTTCACGGGGGCCGCAAGATACCCGCCGCTAGGATTCTGATCCCCGTCCAGCCACCCGGAGGCCGCCCGCCGATGCCACAGACCGTGATCCTCTCCGCCGCCCGCACGCCGATCGGCAAGCTCGCCGGCGGACTGGCCAAGCTGGACGCCACGGAGCTCGGCGCCACCGCGATTCGGGCGTCGCTCGAGCGCGCCGACGTGGAGCCCGAGCAGGTCGAGCATGTGGTCATGGGCCAGGTGCTACAGGCGGGGCAGGGGCAGATCCCCTCCCGTCAGGCCCAGGTCAAGGCGGGGATTCCCAAGGAGGTCCCTTCCGAGACGATCAACAAGGTGTGCGCTTCCGGCATCCGGGCCGCCGGGCTGCTGGACACGGCGATCCGCGTCGGAGACGTGGAGGTCGCGGTCGGCGGCGGGATGGAGTCGATGTCCAACGCCCCCTATCTGCTCAAGGATGCCCGCTTCGGCTTTCGCATGGGCGACGCCAAGGCGATCGACGCCATGATCCACGACGGCCTCACCAATCCCTTCTCGGGCAAGCACATGGCGCAGGAGGCCTCCGAGGTGGCCGCCGAGCTGGAGATGACGCGCGCCGACATGGATCGCTGGGCGCTGCGCTCCCACCAGCGCTCCATCGCGGCCACCGACGAGGGCCGGCTGCCCGAGGAGATCGTCGCGGTCACCATCGAGGACCGCAAGAAGGGCGAGACGGTGGTCGACGTCGACGAGGGGCCGCGCCGCGACACCAGCCTGGAGGCGCTCTCCCAGCTGCCGCCGATCTTCATGAAGGACGGCAGTCACACCGCCGGGAACTCGCCGGGCGTCAACGACGGCGGGGGAGCGCTGGTGCTCGCCAGCGACGAATGGGCGCAGCGCAACGGCAAGTCGGCGCTGGCGACCATCGTGTCCCAGGCGCAGGTCGCCGACGACTTCCCCTACCTCGCCCGCACGCCGGCCAACGCGGCCAAGCTCGCGCTCCGCAAGGCGGGGCTCGGCCCGCAGGACATCGACCTGTGGGAGATCAACGAGGCGTTCGCGTCGGTCACCCTCAATTCGATTCGCATGCTGGGGATCGACGAGGAGAAGGTCAACGTCAACGGCGGCGCGGTGGCCATCGGGCATCCGATCGGTGCCTCGGGCGCGCGCATCCTCGGGGCGCTGGTGCTCGAGCTCCGGCGTCGCGGCGGCGGAATCGGCTGCGCGGCGATCTGCTCCGGCGGCGGCCAGGGGGACGCCGTGATCGTCGACGTCGCCGGGTGAGGCTGCGCAGACGGACGACCTTCCGCCCTCCTCACGGGGAGGCTCGGGTTGACGCCGGGTGACGAGCCGCCGGCCGGCTCGGCGCAGGCAGGCCGCGAGAGCCGAGGGGCGGCATTCTTCGATCTGGATCGGACGCTGATCGCGGGGTCATCGGCGTTCCAGTTCGCCCGGGCGTCGTACCGGGCGGGAATGATGAGCCGGGGCGAGCTGGTGCGAGGGGCGGTCGCGAACCTGCGCTTCCGGCTGCGGGGCTCCACCGACGAGGCGACGCAGGCGCTGCGCCAGCGGGCCCTCGAGGGCCTCCAGGGAGTCCGGGTGCGGGACGTGGAGAGGCTGGTCCCGGACATCCTCACCGGGCTGCTGCCGAAGCTGTACCCGAAGGTGCTGCGCGTGGCCTGGGACCACCAGGACGCGGGCCGCCCGGTCTACATCTGCACCGCGGCGTCGCAGGAGATCGCGGATCTGCTGGCCGACGTGCTGGTGTTCGACGGCGCCATCGGGGCCCGCTACGAGGCGGCGGCCGGCGTCTACACCGGCCGCCCTGGCGGCCCGTTCACGTACCGCGAGGGCAAGGCCGAGGCGATCCGCGAGCTGGCCGCCCGGGACGGGATCGACCTGGCCGCATCGTGGGCGTACTCGGACTCCGAGTCCGATCTGCCGATGATGCGCGCGGTTGGGCACCCGGTGGCGGTCAACCCGGACACCGGCCTGGCTCGCGTCGCCCGCGAGGAGGGCTGGGAGATCATGCGCTTCGAGACCCTCGGCCGGCGACTGAAGATCGGCGCAGCGGCGCTGACGGCGGCGGCCGCCGGAGGCGTCGGCAGCGCCGTGGCGCGACGGCGGGGGCCATCCCGCACCCCGCGAGCGCTCGTCCGTCGATGAGCCACGAGCCCACCGGTCGGCTGGCCGGGGGCTGACAGGCGGCAGGCGGCCTGGCAGAATGCGCGGCTCGGGAGGAGCGATGGGCAATCGCCGGTTCACCCGCCGCAGGTTCGTGGGGGGCGCCGCGGCCGGCGCCGCCGGCCTCGTCCTGGCCGATCCCCGCGCCACGGTGAGGGCCGCCGGCAAGCAGGCGGACGTCGTGGTGGTCGGCGCCGGGCTGGCCGGGCTCACCGCCGCGCGCCGACTGGTCAAGGCGGATCGCTCGGTGCTGATCCTCGAGGCCCGCACGCGGGTGGGCGGACGGACCCTCAACGAGTCGATCGGCGGGGGCGAGATCACGGAGGTGGGAGGGGAGTTCGTCGGCCCCACCCAGGACCACATCCTCAACCTGGCCGACGAGCTCGGGGTGGACACCTTCAAGACCTACGACGACGGCAACAACGTCTTCTACCGCGGGGACACCGGCACGAGGCTCCTCTACACCGACCAGACGCCCGCCGGCGGCGTCCCGCCGGACCCGGAGATCGCCGGCAATGCCGCCAAGATCGTCCTGCAGCTCGACCAGATGTCCCAGGACGTCCCGGTGGACGAGCCCTGGAACGCCCCCAACGCCCAGGAGTGGGACTCCAAGCGGTTCTCCGAGTGGCTGAGCGAGAACAGCACCTACGGGACGACCGAAACCTGGACCAAGGTCGTCGACGGCTTCATCGAGGCGCTGCTGGGCAAGGACCCCAACGACGTTTCGCTCCTATTCGTCCTGTTCTACATCGCCGCCGCCGGCAACGAGGGCAACCAGGGCAACCTGGAGCGGCTGATCAACACCCGCGACGGCGCCCAGGAGCGGCGCTTCGTCGGAGGCTCGCAGCGGGTCGCCATCAAGCTGGCCGACCAGCTGGGAGACCGAGTCCTGCTCGGGCGCCCGGTCAGCCGCATCGTCCAGACCGACGGCGGGGTCGAGGTTAGCGGCGGCGGGCTCACGGTGGGGGCCCAGCGGGTGATCGTCGCGATTCCGCCCGCGCTGGTGCGGCGGATCAAGTACGACCCCGCGCTCCCCGACGAGCGCGCGGCGCTCATGAAGGGCATGCCGCACGGAACGCTGCGCAAGGTCGAGGCGATCTACGGGAAGCCCTTCTGGCGCGACGACGACCTCACCGGCCAGGCGGTGAGCGACACGCGGCCGGCGCAGATCACCTTCGACAACAGCCCGCCCGACGGCAGCCCGGGAGTGCTGTTCGGGTTCGTGGGTGGCGACGCCCTGAGCGAGTTCCGCAAGCTCTCGGACAGCCAGCGGCGCAAGCGGGTGCTGACCAACTTCTCCAACTACTTCGGCGACCAGGCGCTCAAGCCGAAGGACTACTTCGAATACGACTGGACGACGCAGCCGTGGAGCCTCGGGTGCCCGGTCGGGTCGCCCACCCCGGGGACGCTGGTGGCGCATGGGTCCGCGATCCGCGAGCCGGCCGGTCGCATCCACTGGGCGGGCACCGAGACCTCGACCTACTGGAACGGCTACATGGACGGCGCCGTGCGCTCGGGCGAGCGCGCCGCCCAGGAGGTGCTGGACAAGCTCTAGCACGGGCTCGCCCTAGACTTCCCGCCATGGCCACCGAGCCGCGGCAGATGACCGACGCGGAGCGCTGGTACCGGGAGAGGCTCGCCGCCACGCCGCAGCGCGACGCGCCATTCAGCACGGTGAGCGGGCAGCCGATCGAGCCGCTCTACACCGAGGAGGACCTGCCGCCCGAGCCGGCGGAGGCGATCGGGCTGCCGGGCGAGTTCCCCTTCACCCGGGGGGTCTACGCGTCCATGTACCGCGGCCGGCTCTGGACGATGCGCCAGTTCGCCGGCTTCGGGACCGCCGAGGAGACGAACGAGCGGTTCCGCTACCTGCTCGACCACGGCCAGACCGGGCTGTCCACCGCATTCGACATGCCCAGCCTGATGGGCCACGACTCCGACCATCCCCGCGCCCTGGGGGAGGTCGGCCGCGAGGGGGTGGCGCTGGACACACTCGACGACATGGAGACGCTGTTCGCCGGCATCCCGCTCGACGAGGTGTCGGTGTCGATGACGATCAACGCCCCGGCCGCGATCATGCTGGCCTTCTACGTCGTGGCCGCCGAGCGGCGCGGGGTGGCGCCCGAGCGCCTGGCCGGCACGATCCAGACCGACATCCTCAAGGAGTACATCGCCCAGAAGGAGTGGTGCTTCCCGATCGATCCGGCCATGCGCCTGGTCGGCGACCTCATCGAGTGGTGCTCGCGGCACATGCCGCGCTGGCACCCGGTCTCCATCTCGGGCTACCACATCCGCGAGGCGGGGGCGACCGCGGCCCAGGAGCTGGCGTTCACGCTCAAGGACGGCCTCACCTACGTCGAACAGGCGGTGGCGCGCGGGCTCGACGTCGACGACTTCGCGCCGCGGCTGTCGTTCTTCTTCAACTCCCACATCGACCTGTTCGAGGAGGTCGCCAAGTACCGCGCGGCGCGCCGCGTCTGGGCCCGGGAGATGCGCGAGACGTTCGGCGCCCAGGACGAGCGCTCGTGGCTGATGCGCTTCCACACCCAGACCGCGGGGGTGTCGCTGACCGCCCAGCAGCCACTCAACAACATCGTGCGGACCGCCATCGAGGCGCTGGCCGCGGTGCTGGGCGGCACCCAGTCGCTGCACACCAACTCCTACGACGAGGCGCTGGCGCTACCCACCGAGGAGGCGGTCCGCCTGGCGCTGCGCACGCAGCAGATAATCGCCCACGAGTCGGGGGTCACCAACACCATCGACCCGCTGGGCGGCGCCTACTTCGTCGAGGCGCTGACCGACGAGATGGAGCGCCAGGCCTACGCGTACTTCGCCAAGATCGACGAGCTCGGCGGGATGGTGGAGGCGGTCAAGCGCAGCTTCCCGCAGCGGGAGATCGCCGACGCGGCGTTCCGCTACCAGCAGGAGGTGGACCGCGGCGAGCGCGTCGTGGTCGGCGTGAACCGCCACGTCGCCGAGCGCGAGCCTCCCCTGGAGATATTGCGAATCGACCCCGCCCTGGAGCGCAAGCAGATCGACCGGCTTCGCGCCGTCCGCGGGGCACGCGACTCGGCCCAGGTGCAGGCCGCCCTGGCGGCGCTCAAGCAGGCGGCGGGCCGAGAGAGCGAGAACCTGATGCCGGCGCTGCTCGACGCCGCCCGGGCCCGCTGCTCCGAAGGCGAGATCGTCGAGGCGCTGCAGGCGGTGTTCGGCACCTACACCGAGGCGCCCGTCTTCTAGGACGGGGCGTCCCGGGCGCCGGCCTCCCAATATGATCCGGCGGCCTGCGCCCCGTGCCGCCCGACTAGCCCGACGCCCCGCCATGGCCGCATCGCAAACCGAGCCCAAGATTCGCGTCGTGGTGGCCAAGCCCGGGCTCGACGGCCACGACCGCGGCGCCAAGATCATCGCCCGCGCGCTGCGCGATGCGGGCATGGAGGTCATCTACACCGGCCTGCACCAGACGCCCGAGCAGATCGTGGCGACCGTCGTGCAGGAGGACGCCGACGCCGTCGGCCTGTCGATTCTCTCCGGCGCCCACATGACGCTGGTGCCCAAGGTGGTCGAGCTCCTGCGCGCCGAGCAGGCCGACGACGTGGTGGTGACCGTGGGCGGCACCATCCCCGCGGAGGACATCGACGAGCTCAAGAAGCTGGGCATCGCGGAGGTGTTCACCCCCGGCGCCCCGACCCATGAGATCGTCGATTTCATCCGCGACGCGGTGACCGCCAAGCGGGCCGAGCCGGCGCGCTGATCGGCCTCCCGCCGGCCGCTCGCCCCGGGCGACGACTGACTAGTCAGTCAAATAGGATGCCCAGCTTCCGTTAGCCAGAGGAGGCCTGCAGTGAAGATTTGCGTCCTGGTCAAAGAGGTCCCGGACGCCGCCGTCGAGAAGCGGATCGACCCCTCGACGGGGCGCATGGACCGCAGCGGGGAGAAGAACCTCAACCCGTTCGACACTCACGCGATCGAGGCCGCGATGCAGATCAAGGAGGGGGGCGAGGCGGACGTCGACGAGGTGGTGGCGGTCACCATGGGACCGCCGAGCGCCGTGCGCGCGCTGCACAAGGCGGTCTCGCTGGGCGCCGACCGCTCCGTGCATCTGACCGATGACGCCCTGGCCGGCTCCGACGTCGCCGCCACCGGCTATGCGCTGGCCGGCGCGCTCCAGCGCGAGGAGCCGGACCTCGTCCTGCTCGGCCAGCAGTCCGACGACGGCGAGTGCTACACGATCGGCGCGGTGGTGGCCGACCACCTGCACATGCCGTCGCTGACCCAGGTGATCAAGATCGACCTGGAGGACGGCCGGCTGCGCTGCGAGCGCCAGGCCGAGTACGGCTACGACACCGTCTCCGTCGAGCTGCCGGCGGTGATCTCGGTCGGGGACGCCATCAACGAGCCGCGCTATCCGTCGCTGAAGGCGATCATGGGCGCCAAGAAGAAGCCGCTCGACACGCTGGGCCTCGCCGACGCCGAGATCGAGGCGTCCCGGGTGGGCGAGGACGGCTCGCAGGTCCAGTGCGGGAACTTCCAGGATCCGCCCGCTAAGGAGCCCGGCCAGATCATCGAGGACGAGGACACCAACGAGACCGTCGAAAAGCTGGTCGCCTGGCTCGAGGAAAGGAAGCTGATCTAGATGCCCCTGCCCGTCCCAGAGGATGCCCGGAGGAACGTCTGATGGCCGACGTCCTGGTCTACGTGCTGCACTACGAGGGCGCGTTCAACAAGAACTCGCTCGGCGCCGTCACCGAGGGTGGGCGCCTCGCCTCTGAGCTGGGCGGCGAGTGCCACGCGGTGGTGGTCGGCGCCGACGACCTCTCCGACGAGCTGTGCGCCAGCCTAGGCGGCTACGGGGCCGCCAAGGTGTTCCGCGGCCAGGGTCCGGAGGGCCTGGCCCAGCCGGTGGTCGACGTGATGGCGAAGGTGATCTCGGATCACGGCCAGTCCTACGCGCTGTTCGGCGGCGGCCTGCTCGGATTCGAGATCGGCGCCGGCCTGGCGGCCCGGATGCGCGCGGGCGTGACGATGGAGGTCACCGAGGTCCGCGTGGAGGACGGCAAGCTGGTGGCGCGGCGGCCGATCCTCCAGGACTCCAAGGTCTCCGAGTCGCACTACCGCGGCGACCTGGGGGTGATCATCGGACGACTCAACGCCTTCGAGGCCCAGCAGCAGGACGGCGCCGGCGCGGACGTCGAAGACGTCGAGGTGGAGCTCTCGCCCTGGTCCACCAAGGCCGCGATGGTGCAGCGCGGCGAGCAGCGCGGCGCCGACGTCAACATCGAGGACGCCGACATCCTGGTGGCCGGTGGCCGGGGCCTGGGGAAGGCCGAGGGCTTCCAGCTGTGCGAGGAGCTGGCCGACGCGTTCGGAGGGGCGGTGGCGGCGACCCGAGCGGTGGTGGACGCCGGCTGGTACCCCTACGCGGCCCAGATCGGGCAGACCGGCAAGACGGTCGCCCCCAAGCTCTACCTGGCGGCCGGGATCTCCGGCGCCATCCAGCACAAAGTCGGGATGCAGAGCTCGGAGAACATCGTGGCGATCAACAAGGACGCGAACGCCCCGATCTTCGAGTTCTCCGACCTGGGGATAGTCGGCGATCTCAACAAGATCCTTCCCAAGCTGGCCGAGGCCGTGAAGGCCAAGAAGGGCAGCTGATCGGTGGGCGCTCCCGGCCCGGCGGCGTCCGCGAGGCGCCCGGGGGGCGTCGTGGTGCCGGCCGATTTTCCGGCTCCCGTCGATCCGGCGAGGGAGTTCGTCGGTCCTCCCACCGACCCCGAGGACGAGCGGATCGACGTCGGGGTGGCGATCGTGGGCGGAGGCCCGGCCGGGCTCGCCTGCGCCGTCCGCCTGATGGCGCTGCTGGACGACGATCCCCAGCTCGCCGAGTCGCTGGGCGAGGTCCCGGTGGCGGTGATCGAGAAGGGCAAGACGTGCGGCGCGCACAACCTGTCCGGGGCCATCCTGCGCCCGGCGGCGATGACGCGGCTGCTGCCGGGGTCCCAGCCCGGCGACTGGCCCACGTACGGCGAGGTCACCGGCGAGGCGGTCTACGTGATGCTCGGCTCCAGGCGCTCGCTGCGCATCCCCACGCCTCCGCCCTTCCGCAACCACGGCAACCACGTGGTCTCGGTGGCGGAGCTGTCCCGCTGGCTGGCCGGCAAAGCCGAGGAGGCGGGCGCCTACATCCTCACCGAGACCTCGGCCACCAAGCTGCTGGTCGAGGACGGCGTCGTCCGCGGCATTCGCTCCGGCGACAAGGGCCGAGGCAGGGAGGGCGAGGAGCTGTCGAACTTCGAGCCGGGCTCGGACGTCGTCGCCCGCGCCACCGTGCTGGCCGAGGGCACATGGGGCCACCTGACCGGCGCGGCGATCCGGCGCTTCGACCTGGGCACCGAGGACCCCCAGGAGTGGGCGCTGGGCGTCAAGGAGGTCTGGCAGGTGGAGCGTCCCCTGGACCGGGTCATCCACACACTCGGCTGGCCGCTGCGAACCCAGGCGCGCTACGGCGAGTTCGGCGGCTCGTTCATCTACCCGATGGGCGAGGACAAGGTCTCGCTCGGCTTCGTGGTGGGCCTCAACTACGCCGACATCGAGCTCTCGGTCCACGACGTCCTCCAACAGTTCAAGCTCCATCCCCGGATCCGCTCGATCCTGGAGGGCGGCAAGCGGCTCACCTGGGGGGCCAAGGCGATCCCGGAGGGCGGCTACTGGGCGATGCCGAAGCTGGCCGCTCCCGGCATGGCGATCTGCGGCGACGGCGCCGGGATGGTCAACGTCTCCGAGCTCAAGGGAATCCACTACGCTGTGGATGCCGGCAGGATGGCGGCCGAGCACGTCTATCGGGCGCTCAAGCGGGGCTCCACCGACCTGTCCGGCTACGACCGCGCGATTCGCGAGTCGCAGATCGCGCAGGACCTCTACCGGACGCGCAACATGAAGCAGCCGTTCACGCGCGGATTCTTCCTGGGCGGCGCGATCGTCAACGCGATGGTGGCGACCAAGGGCCGCTTTCCGGGCGGTCACTGGCGCACCCATCGCGACGCGGAGGCGCCGATGTTCCGCGGTGGACGCGCTGGCGACTACCCCAGGCCGGACGGCAAGTACACGTTCGACAAGCTCTCGAGCGTGTTCCTGACCGGCAACGAGACCCGTGACAACGCGCCCAACCACATCCGCATCCAACGCCAGGTGCCGCGCGAGCTGGCCGAGATGTGGCAGTGGATGTGCCCCGCCGGCGTCTACGAGGTCCCCGAGGACGCTCCCGAGGACGGCCCGGTCGACCTGATCGTCAACTACACCAACTGCGTGCAGTGCGGCGCGATCACCGCCAAGGGCGGGCGGCTGGTGCCGCCCGAGGGCGGCGACGGACCGCTGTACACCATCACCTGACGGTCTCCTTCGCCGCCTGCCCGCAACCCGCGGCGGCGACGATTGTTAACGCCCCGGTGCGGATGAGACGGCGCAGCCGCGGCGCGCTCGCCCTGGCCTCGACGCTCGCGTTCGCGGCGACTCCCTCGCCGGCGCTGGCGGCGATCCCCTCGTGGCGCGACGCGTCCGCCCGGCTGATCGCGTGCCACCGCGCGCGGATACCCGCCGACCGCTATCTGACCGTGGAAGGGTCGATGCACGCGCTCGGGCCCGGCGAGCACCTGGAGATCCGCTTCGACCTCTCCCGGCGTCGTGGCCCGGGGACGCCGTTCGCGCGGGTGCCCGGTCCCGGCCTCGGGTCCTACCGGCACGCCACGGCGGGGGCCGGCGGCTACCGGTTTCGCAAGACGATCCAGAACCTGCCGGGGCCCGCGGAGTACCGCGTCAGCGTGACCTTCGGCTGGCTGGCGGTCGACGGATCGCAGATGGCGCATGCCGTGCGATCTGCGCCCGTCTGCCGGCAGCCCGGGCAGCCTGCGGCCCTCGAGGCGGGGCCGAGCACGGCGGTCGCCGGCGCCCCGGGCTCGTAGCCGCCGCCGGCGCAGACGACGCCGCCGGCGGTCACTGGGCGGCCGCTACACTGGATCGCCGATGAAGGCCGGCATCCACCCCGAGTACGTCGAGGCCCACGTGCGCTGCACGTGCGGCAACGAGTTCGTCACCCGCTCGACCAAGCCCGAGCTGCACGTCGAGATCTGCTCGAACTGCCACCCGTTCTATACGGGCCGTCAGAAGCTGGTCGACAGCGGCGGCCGCGTCGAGCGCTTCCAGCGCCGCGCCGCCAAGCGTCGCAGGGCGGGCTAGCCGCGTGGCGCCAGCGGTGACGGGAGCCCATCCGGGCGCCGCCCGCGACGAGACCCGGCTGGCCGACGGCGCGCTTCTGGCTCCGCGCGACGCCCCGGTGGGCGGCCAGGCCGTGCTGGAGGGTGTGATGATGCGGGGGATCTCGACGTGGGCGGTGGCGGTGCGCAAGCCCGCCCTCGGGCAACTCGCATCGGGCGGGCCGGATCCCGCGCGGGCGGCGGCGGGCGAGATCGACGTGTCCAGCTTCCCGCTGGTGGCGTGGACGGGCCGGCACCGCATCCTTGCCTGGCCGGTGATCCGCGGGATCGTCGCGCTGGTGCAGTCGCTGCGGATCGGCTTCGCCGCGCTCAACATCTCCGCCAATGCGCAGCTTCCGCCCGACGATGGCGGGCGCCAGGAGGAGATCGGGGGGGCGACGTGGATCGCCACCGTGGTCGTGGCGCTCGCCTTCGCCGTCGGGCTCTTCTTCCTGGTCCCGGTCGGCCTGACCAGCCTGGTCAAGGGCTCGCTGCCGAACTCGCTGGTCTTCGTCCTGGTGGAGAAGGCGATCCGGGTCGGGATCTTCCTCGGTTACCTGGTGCTCCTGTCGCGCCTGAAGGACCTGCGCCGGGTGTTCGAGTACCACGGCGCCGAGCACAAGACGATCGCCTGCTACGAGGCAGGCGAGCCGTTGACGCCGGCCAACGCCCAGCGCTATTCCCGCCTGCATCCGCGCTGTGGCACGAGCTTCCTGCTCATCGTGATGATCGTGGCCATCTTCGTGTTCGCGCCGCTGGGGACGCCGGCCTGGTACTGGCTGTTCGCCTCGCGGGTGATCGGTATCCCGCTCGTCGCGGGGCTGGCCTTCGAGGTCATCAAGTGGTTCGGGCGCAACCGCCACCGCCGCTGGGCGCGGGTGCTGATGGCGCCCGGCCTGCAGCTGCAGAAGCTCACCACGCGCGAGCCCGACGCCGGCCAGCTCGCGGTGGCGATCGCGGCACTGGAAGCCGTCCTGGCGGTCGAGGACCCGCTCGAGGCCTCCGGCGCCGAGCGCGCCGGGATGGAAGTCGCCGCCTAGGGCGCTCGAAAGGCCGCGCCGGCCTCCTACACTCGGCGGATGATCGAGCGGCTGGTCGAGCAGATCGAGGCTCGCTTCGCCGAGCTATCGCGGCAGATGTCCGACCCCGAGCTGATCGGGGACCGCCGGCGCTTCGCGCAGATCGGCCGTGCCTACCGCGAGCTCGAGCCGGCGGCCCATCTGGCGGCGCAATGGCGGCGCGTGAGCGACGACGCGGCCGGCGCACGCGAGCTGCTGGCCGAGGACGGAGACGACCCCGAGGTCCGGGAGCTGCTGGTCGCGGCCACCGGCCGCCTGGCCGAGCTCGAGGACGAGATCCGCCTGGCCATGGTCGAGCGCGACCCCAACGACGACAAGAACGTGATCGTCGAGATCCGCGCCGGCGCCGGGGGGGACGAGGCGAGCCTGTTCGCCGGCGACCTGTACCGCATGCTGGCCAAGTACGCGGAGCGGCGAGGCTTCGAGGTCGAGCCGATGGCCGCCGCCGAGGGCGCCTACACGTTTGCGGTCAAGGGCAAGGGCGCCTACTCGGTGTTCAAGCACGAGGGCGGTACCCACCGGGTCCAGCGGGTGCCCGAGACCGAGTCCCAGGGACGTATCCACACCTCGACCGCCACGGTGGCCGTGCTGCCCGAGGCCGAGGACGTGGACGTGGAGCTCAACGAGGGCGACCTGGCGGTCGACGTCTACCGCTCGTCCGGACCGGGCGGCCAGTCGGTCAACACGACCGACTCCGCGGTGCGGGTCACCCACCGGCCCAGCGGCATCGTGGTGTCGATGCAGGACGAGAAGTCCCAGCTCCAGAACCGCGAGAAGGCCCTGCGGGTGCTGCGCGCGCGGCTGTACGAGCGGGCATTGGCCGAGCAGCAGGCGGAGCTGGCCGCCGATCGCCGGGCGCAGGTGGGCAGCGGCGAGCGCGCCGAGAAGGTCCGTACCTACAACTTCCCGCAGGGCCGCGTCACCGACCACCGCGTCAGGCTCACGGTCCACAACATCGACGCGATCCTCGGCGGCGCGCTCGACGAGCTCACCGCCGCCCTGGAGGCCGACGAGAAGCGGCGCCGGCTGGAGGCGCGGGCGGCCGCCAGCGAGGCAGGCCGGTCGTGACCGGAGTGCGAACCGCGCTGGCCGGAGCCGCCGGGCGCCTGGCGGCGACGGGCTGCGAGACGCCGCGGCTCGATGCCGAGCTGCTCCTGGCCGAGGTGATGCGCACCGGGCGCGCCGGCCTCGTCACCGCGCCCGCGAGGCCGCTGGACGACGCGGACGCGCGGCGGTTCGAGGCGATGGTTCGCCGCCGCGAGGCGCGCGAGCCGGTGGCCTACATCCTGGAGCGCAAGGGCTTTCGCCACCTCGAGCTGGCGGTCGATCGGCGCGTCCTGGTGCCGCGGCCGGAGACCGAGCTGCTGGTCGAGGTCGCCCTGGAGCTTGCGACCGGCGCCCGGGTGGTCGACGTGGGCACCGGGAGCGGCGCGCTCGCCCTGGCCCTCAAGCACGAGCGCCCGGACCTCCGCCTGACGGCGACCGACACCAGCGGTGGCGCCCTGGCGGTCGCGCGGGCGAACGCCCGCCGGCTCGGGCTCGAGGTCGCCTTCTACCAGGCGGACCTCCTGGCCGGCGTCCCGGGGCGCTTCGAAGCCGTGCTGGCCAACCTCCCCTACGTCGCCGAGCCCGAGGTCGGCGGGCTGCCGCCGGAGGTGGGCGAGCACGAGCCGCGCCTGGCGCTGCTGGGAGGGCGCGACGGGCTGGATGTCATCCGGCGGCTGGTCGTCCAGGCCGGCGAAGCCGCGTTCCTGGCTCTCGAGGTCGGCGCCGGACAGGCCGGCGAGGTTGGGGCACTGCTGGCCGCCGCCGGCTTCACCACGGTCGAGATCAGACGCGACCTGGCGGGCATCGAGCGCGTGGTGGTCGGCCGGCGCGGGTGACCGCGCAGGACGTCCAGCGCTTCGTGCGCTGCGTGGCGGGCGGCGGGGTGGCGGTGTTTCCCGCCGACACCGTCTACGGGCTCGCATGCCACCCGGAGAGCGAGGCTGCTGTCCGCCGCCTCTACGAGCTCAAGGGCCGGACCGAGGCCAAGCCCGCCGCCGTCATGTTCTTCGACCGGCGGGCGGCCCTGGGCGCCTTGGAGGGATTGGGCCCTCGGACCACGGCGGCGCTCGAGCGGCTGTTGCCCGGAGCGGTCACCCTGCTGGTGCCCAATCCCGCCCGGCGCTTCGCGCTCGCCTGCCCCGGGGACCCCCGCACGCTCGGGGTGCGGGTCCCGCGCCTGCAGGGCCGGCTGGCCCCCCTGCGCGACGCGCGGCTGGCGGTCCTGCAGTCGAGCGCCAACCGCGCCGGCGGTCCGGATCCTCGGCGCGCGGACGAGGTGCCGGACTCGATCCGGCGCGCCGTCGACCTGGTGCTCGACGGCGGCGAGCTGCCGGGCACGCGCTCGACGGTCGTCGACCTGCGCGACTACGAGGACCGGGGAGCCTGGAGGGTGACACGAGAGGGCGCGGTGACCCACGCGCAGCTGCAGGGCGAGCTTGGCTGAGGGCGCCCGAGCCGCTGCTATCGTCGCAAGCATGGCCGCCGACCTGAGCCCCGACCACTTCAGCCGCCCGCTGGCCGAGGTGGATCCGCAGATCGCCGAGGTCCTTGCGCTCGAGCTCGAGCGCCAGCAGCGCACGCTGGAGATGATCGCCTCCGAGAACTTCGTCCCCCAGGCCGTGCTCGAATGCCAGGGCTCGGTGCTGACCAACAAGTACGCCGAGGGGCTGCCGGGCAAGCGCTACTACGGGGGCTGCGAGCACATCGACGTGGCCGAGCAGCTCGCCATCGACCGAGCACGGGAGCTGTTCGGCGCCGGCTACGCCAACGTGCAGCCGCATTCGGGGGCCCAGGCGAACGCCGCCGCCTATCACGCGCTGCTGGACCCCGGCGACACCATCCTCGGGCTCGACCTCTCGCACGGCGGTCACCTCACCCACGGGATGGCGAAGAATGTGTCCGGGCGGCTCTACCACGTGGTCGCCTACCACGTGCGCCGCGACGACGAGCGGGTGGACATGGACGAGGTCGAGCGCCTGGCGCACGAGCACCGACCCAAGCTCATCATCGCCGGCTGGTCGGCGTACTCCCGCCACCTCGATTTCCCGCGCTTCCGCGAGATCGCCGATCAGGTCGGCGCCTACCTGCTCTCGGACATGGCGCACTTCGCCGGCCTGGTCGCGGCCGGGCTCCACCCGAGCCCGATTCCGGACTCACACGTGGTGACCACCACCATCCACAAGACGCTGGGCGGCGCCCGCGGCGGGATGATCCTCAGCAACGACGAGGAGATCGCCAAGCGGATGAACTCGGCGGTGTTCCCCGGGCAGCAGGGCGGCCCGCTCGAGCACGTCATCGCCGGGAAGGCGGTGGCGCTGCGGATCGCGCAGTCCGAGCCGTTCCGCGAGCGCCAGGAGCGCACGGTCGCGGGCGCCCGGGCGCTGGCCGACGAGCTCCTGCAGGCCGGCGCCGGCGTCAGCGTGTTGACCGGCGGGACCGACGTCCACCTGGTCCTGGTGGACCTGCGCGAGTCCGAGCTCGACGGCCGGCAGGCCGAGGACCGCCTGGCCGAGATCGGCATCACCGTGAACCGCAATGCGGTGCCGTTCGACCCCCGTCCCCCGATGGTCTCCTCCGGCCTGCGGGTGGGCGCCTCAGCGCTGGCCACCCGCGGCCTGCAGGTCGAGGACTTCCACGAGGTCGGCCGGGTCATCGCCGCCGCGCTGACCCCAGGGTTCGAATCGCGCCGCTCCGATCTCGCCGAGCGCAGCGCGGCGATCGCGGAGCGCTATCCGCTCTACGCCCATCTGAGCCCGGCCGTGCCGGCCTGATCGCGCTGGTCGCAGCGCGACCGCCTCGACGCCGCCGCGACCGCGTTGAAGCCGGTGGCTCCGCTAGCATCCCTCGCCGCCGCGAGGCCGGGGCCGTCCGGTTGCGGCCGACCTGACTCCGTCGTGTCCGACTCCCAGCGTGCCCTGCACGAGCGCTCCGGTGGCGCCGGGCTCGAGGATGCCTCGCCTCCTCGTCTGGCGGTCGTCGACGTGTCGCTGGACGAGTCCCCTCGCGGCGAGCCGATCAGCGCCCGCTACGCGCGGATGGCCGACGCCTTCGAGGATCGACGCGCGGTCGATCTGGCGCTGCGGACGATGGATGTCGCGATCGCGGCGATCGCGCTCGTCGTCGTCGCCCCGGCGATGGGGGTGATCGCGCTCGCCCTGTGGGCTACGGCGGGCCGCCCGGTGCTCTACCGCGGAGAGCGGATCGGCCGCGCGGGCGCGGCCTTCTCCATCCTGAAGTTCCGCACCCTGCGGCCGGACGCCGAGCAGCGGCTGGGCCCCTATCTCGGCAACGAGCTGATGGCTCTGACCGCCGGCGAGACGACGCCGGTCGGCCGCTTCCTGCGCGAGACCCAGCTCGACGAGCTTCCCCAGCTGTGGTGCGTGCTCAGCGGTCGCATGAGCCTGGTGGGGCCCCGACCCATTCGTCCACGGTTCTTCGAGCAGCTGTGCGAGGAGATCCCCCAGTACTGGCAGCGCCTGGTCGTCCGGCCGGGCCTGACCGGATTCGCGCAGCTGCGGATGACGCGCGAGATGACCTGGGCCGAGAAGCTCGTCCACGACCTCGAGTACATCGCCGACCGCTCGATCCGGCTCTACCTGCGAGTCGTGCTCGCCACGCTCGGTCGGATCGCCGTGCGCTGTGTCATCAGCCTGCGCCCGGGCCGTCGCGCCGGGTCCTGACGCGTCTCGTGTGCGGCATCTGCGGCCTGCTGTCACTGGACGGCCGAAGCTCGGTCGATCCGGGTGCGCTCGACGCGATGAGCGCGTCGCTGGTCCATCGCGGGCCCGACAGCCAGGGCCGGTACGTCGAGGGCCCGGTCGGCATGGGAGCCCGGCGCCTGTCGATCATCGACCTGCCCGGCGGGGACCAGCCGGTCGCCAGCGAGGACGGCCGCGTGCACCTCGTCCAGAACGGCGAGATCTACAACTACCGTGAGCTGCGGCGAGAGCTCGAGGCGGCGGGGCACCGGTTCGCCAGCCGGGGAGACACCGAGGTCCTGGTCCACCTCTACGAGGAGCGCGGACCCCGGTTCGTGGAGGACCTGCGCGGAATGTTCGCGGTCGCGCTGTGGGACGCGCGCCGCCGGCGGCTGCTGCTGGCCCGGGACGCCTTCGGGATCAAGCCGCTGTTCTACGCCGTGGTGGGGGAGCGGCTGGCGTTCGCGTCCGAGCTCAAGGCGCTCATGGCGCTGCCGGAGCTCCCCCGGGACGTCGACCCGGACGCGGTGGAGGCGTTCCTGGCGTTCAACTCGATACCCGCGCCGTACACCATCTTCCGCCACGCACGCAAGCTGGCGGCCGGCCACCTCCTGGTCTGGGAGGGGGGCGAGCCGTCGATCGAGCGGTATTCGCGCCCGGCGCCGGTCGACGCCGCGGACGTCAGGGACGGGAGCTGCGCCGAGCTGGCCGAGGAGCTGCGGGCGCGCCTGCGCGACTCGGTGCGCGCCCATCTGGTGTCGGACGTCCCGGTCGGCGTGCTGCTCTCGGGGGGCATCGACTCCTCCACGCTGGCGGCGCTGGCCGCCCAGGAGAGCGCGGAGCCGCTGCGCACCTTCTCGATCGGCTTCGAGGAGCGTTCGTTCAACGAGCTGCACCGCGCTCGCCAGGTCGCGAGCCGGTACGGGACCGACCACCACGAGCTGGTTCTGCAACCCGATGCGGCAACGCTGCTGCCCCGGCTCGCGGAGGCGTTCGACGAGCCGTTCGCCGACTCGTCGGCCCTGCCCACGTACCTGGTCTCGCAGCTCGCCGCCCGCGACGTCAAGGTGGTCCTGTCCGGGGAGGGGGGCGACGAGATGTTCGGCGGCTACTACACGTACGTCGCCGACCTCCTCGCGGACCGGTTCGACGGCGCCGCCACCCGGTTGCTGCCGCTCGTCGAGCGGCTGCCCAGCTCGTCTCGCAAGGCGTCCCTCGACTACCGGGCCAAGCGCTTCGCGCGCGGAGCCGCCCTGCCCCCGCTCGAGCGCCACCACGCCTGGAAGGAGATCTTCAGCCCCGATCAGCGGGCGCAACTGCTGGTCGGCGACCGGCGCAGCGGCCGGGATCCCGCCGAGCTGCTGCGCTCGCGCTACGCGGAGACGGCCGGCGCTGAGCCGCTGGCCCGGCTGCAGGACGTGGACATGGGCATCTACCTGGTGGACGACCTGCTGGTGAAGACCGACCGGGCCAGCATGGCCCATTCCCTCGAGGCCCGGGTCCCCTTCCTGGACCCGGTCGTCGCGGAGCTGGCGCTGGCGCTTCCGACTCGGCTCAAGGTACGGGGGCTGGCCAAGAAGCGCCTGCTGCGACGGGCCGCCCGCCCACTGCTTCCGGCCTCGATCGCGTTCGGGCGAAAGCAGGGATTCTCGATCCCGGCGGCCGCCTGGCTGCGCGGGGAGCTGGCGGGCTTCGCCCGCGAGGTGCTGTCGCCGCAAGCGGTGCGCGACCAAGGCTGGTTCCGACCCCAGGCGGTCACGCGCCTCATAGACGACCACGTGGCCGGGCGTGAGGACTACAGCCGCCAGCTGTGGGGGCTGCTGGCGTTCGCGCTGTGGTTCGAGCGGCATGCGACCCAGCCGGTGGCGGCCGGCATCCGGTGAGGATCTGGATCGACATGACGGCCCCGGCCCACCCGCTGGTGTTCCGCCCGATCATCTCGCGCCTGCGAGCGGCCGGCCACGAGGTGGAGGTGACCGCCCGCGACTACGCGGACACGCTCGGGCTGCTCGAGCTGCACGGCATCGAGCACGTGGCGTTCGGGCGCCACGGCGGAGCCGGGCGTTCGGCCAAGCTGGCTTCGTTGGTCTCCCGCCGCCGCCAGATGTGCCGCTTCGGTCGGGGACGGAAGTTCGAGCTGGCGGTCGCGCACGGCTCCAACGAGCTTCCGCTGGCGGCGGCCCGTCTCGGCATACCCGCCGTGGACATGTTCGACTACGAGTTCGCCGTGCTGCAGCACAACATCGGCTGCCGCCTGGCGCGCAAGGTGCTCACACCGGATGCCATTCCCCCGCAACGGCTGCGCCGCTACGGGGTGGGACCGCGCAAGCTGGACCAGTATCCGGGCTTGAAGGAGGAGTACTACCTGGCCGACTTCGAGCCCGACCCGGCCATTGGCGAGCGGCTGGGCCTCTCTCCCCAGCGGGTGCTCGTCGTGCTGCGTCCGCCACCCGACGTTTCGCTCTACCACCGCAGGTCCAACCCGCTCTATCGCCGGGTCCTCGAGCACCTTGGCGGCGATCCGCGGGTGCAGGCCGTCGTACTGCCGCGCACGGCTGCCCAGCGAACCGAGCTCGAGGGGCTGGACCTCGACTCGCTCGTCATCCCTCCCGGGCCGGTGGACGCCCAGAGCCTGATCGCGATCGCCGACCTGGTCGTGTCGGCGGGCGGCACCATGAATCGCGAGGCGGTGGCCATGGGGACTCGTGTCTTCACCACCTACGCGGCGCGGCTGGGCGGGGTGGACGAGGCGCTCATGCGCGAGGGGCGCCTGCGTCCGCTGACCAACCCCGCCGCCCTCCCGGTCGAGAAGGCCGACCCCCGGCAGCGGACACGGGCTCGCCGGGATCCGGGGATCCTGGTCGAGCGGATACTGGCCGCCGCCTGACCGCGGCCCAGAGGGGTCTGTCCTGCCTGGCATGCTACGGCCAGGTGGACCCCCTTCACGCGATCTACGCCTTCGTGACCGCACTGTCGCTCTCGGGGATCGCGACGCCGGCCGCCGCCCGCCTGGCGGTGCGCGTGGGCGCGGTCGACCAGCCCCGCGAGCGCGGTCTCTCGGACCGCGAGACGCCCCGCCTGGGCGGCCTGGGCATGCTGGTCGGGGTCCTGGCCAGCGGAGCCCTCTGGCTCCCCGGCAGCCTGCCGTTCCGCGGCATTCTCGCCGGGGCCGCCATCGTCACCCTGGTGGGAGCGTTGGACGACCTGCTGGAGCTGTCGGCGGTCTGGAAGCTGGCCGGCCAGCTGGTCGCCGCCCTCCCGCCGGTCCTGGCGGGGGTCACGGTGGAGTCGTTCACCCTGCCGCTGGTCCATCGCGTCGACCTCGGCGCCCTCGGCGCGCCCGCCACCCTCCTGGGCCTGGTCGTGGTCATGAACGTCGTCAACCTCTCCGACGGCGTCGACGGGCTGGCCGCGGGGGTGGGAACCATCAGCGCGGCGACCTTCGCGGTCATCGCCTTCGACCTGGGGCGCAATTCGGCGGCCGTCCTGGCGGCCCTGACCGCCGGGGCGGCACTGGGCTTCCTGGCGCACAACTTCCATCCCGCCTCGGTCTTCATGGGGGACAGCGGGTCCAACCTCCTCGGCCTCCTGCTGGGCTGCATCGCGGTCCAGGGCACGGTGAAGACGAACGCGTTGATCGCGCTGATCGCGCCGCTGATCATCCTCGCGGTCCCCTTCCTGGACACCGGCTTCGTCGTGGCCAAGCGGCTCAAGTACCGCCGTCCCATCTACGTGGGCGACGCCGAGCACTTCCATCACCGCCTCGCGCGGATCGGCTTCTCGCAGCGGCGGACGGTGCTCTACCTGTACGGGTGGACCCTGTCGCTCGCGGGGCTGGCGCTGGCACTGCGGTTCGTTCCCTACTCCGACGACGCCGGCCACCTGCACGCCGGCTGGTTCGCGGTATTGGCCGGCTTCGCGGTGCTGGCCATGGCGGCCAGCGTCTATCTGGTCTACGTGCTCGAGATCCTCAAGTTCCGCCGCCTGCGCGAGCGCCAGCTGCGCCAGCTGGAGCCCGAGGCGTCCGAGGGCGAGATCGCGGTGACGGTGGCGCGCGAGGTCGAGACGGGCGAGTTCGAGGCGGTCGGCCCCGGCCCGCCGCCGCCGTCCTGAACCGCCGCCGGCCCTTCCGCGCCGTGGATCATGGTGGTTGAATCAGCGTCCGTCCTCGTATCGACCCCCGGAGGAGCCGCATGCCCCACCTGCTCGAGCTCACCAGCCAGGGCGATGTCGGCACGATCACCGACGAGTCCAAGCTGCGTTCGGTCAAGCTCATGGACCCCCAGCAGCTCTACGAGCTGTGGGAGCGCCAGAACTGGCGCTCGCAGAGCATCTCGTTCGAGAAGGACAAGGACGACTGGGCGAGCTTCAGCGAGGAGGACCGGCGCAGGATGGCCTGGAACCTGTCGTCCTTCTTCGTGGGCGAGGAGCGCGTCACCACCCAGTTCTCGGGGCTGGTCTGCGCATACGAGAGCCAGGGCGAGGAGGCGTTCCTGGCCACCCAGCAGGTGGACGAGGCTCGCCACGCGCAGCACTTCAACCGCTTCTACGAGCAGGTGATCGGCTACGACGGGAGCTTCGACGAGCGCCTGCAGCAGGCCCGCGAGGACCTCAACGAGCCGTTCAAGGTGCTGTTCGACGAGGTGCTGGTGGACGCCTGCCGCCGGCTGTTGGACGACCACTCGGACATGGAGGCCAAGGTCGACTACGTCACCGTCTACCACCTGGTGATCGAGGGCACGCTGGCTCTGACCGGCCAGAACTACATCACCGGGTTCTGCGAGAAGCACGACGTCCTGCCGGGCTTCATCGAGGGCTTCAGGCTGATCTCCCAGGACGAGCACCGCCACGTCGCCTACGGGACCTGGTTCCTCCAGCAGAAGGCGAAGGACCCGGCGCTGGCCCGACGCATCCAGGATCGCCTGGTCGAGCTGTTGCCGGTCGCCGCCGGGGTGTTCGTGCCGCCCGGGATGCAGCTCGGGGACGACTACGAGATCCTCGGCTACACCTCCGACGAGGTCAATGCCTACGCCTATTCGGCGTTGACCCGGCGCCTGAAGGTGATCGGCGTCGGCCTGCCGGCGGTCGAGGCGGCCTGAGCGCGGTCGCCGACCCGGCCGCCTGACCGCGGGCGGTTGCTCGCCTGCCTGCCGGCCGTCTCCCCGACCCGGGGAGGTGGACGCCGGCTCAGCGCGAGACCGTGCTGTGCACCACCGGGACGCCGAAGCGCCGCTCGGCCTCCTCGACCAGCTCGTCCTCGCGGTAGGCGCGCTGCTCGCCCGGGTGGGTGAACACGACGATCCGGTCGGCGTCGTAGGTGGCCAGGGCGTCCTGCAGCGCGAGCAGCGGGTCGCTCTCCCCGGTGTCGCCGGCCGCGTCGACGCCCTCCTCCTCCAGGCGCTCGACGGTCTCCTGCTCGACCTCCTGGGCGCGCGCGATCGCCTCGTCGGAATCCGACGCCCAGAAGCGCACGGGCGACTCGTGGAGGGCGGGGGCTACCACCATGACCTCGGCCTCGCGGGCATCGTCGTCGAGGGCGGCTCGGAGCAGCTCGGCGCTGACCGGCTCGGAGGTGAGGACCAGGACCTTCATCGCCGGCTGCCCTACCCGAGCCCGGATGGCCGGAAACCGGCCCGGACGCTCAGGCGGCGCGGAGGCTGGGGTGCCCCTCGCCGGGCCACGGCGCCAGCAGCAGCAGCAGCCTGGCGTCGCTGCGAGCCCGCACCTCGCGCGGCTCGTTGGGCGCGAACACCGCCAGGGTGCCCGGCTCGCCGCGCACCACCTCGCCCGCGTGGCCGATCTCGATCTCGCCATCCACCACGACCAGCCAGGCGCGCTCGTGGACCTGGTGCTCCTGAAGGCGTTCGTCGGCGGGAAGCAGCAGCAGGATCGCGCGCCCCTCGCCGTCGGACTGGAGGACCTCTGGATGGTGAGCCTCGGCGTCGAGGGTCCGCAGGTCCCACTGTTGCACGGCCGTCCTCCTGGTTCGCGGGCTGAGCGCCGATCCTACCCCGGCCAGCCCGGGCTTCGACCGGCTCCGGCCGGGCGATTCGGGTCTTCCCGATCGGGGAACCCCCGATGCAGGCCCCCTTCAGGGGGTTGGGCACGTGCCGACCGAGATTGCGCAACAGCTTCCCGCCGGTCCCGACGCCGCCGCCGAGGCGCGGCGGCTGGTCGGCCGCCTGCCCGGCTGGGTCGGGGAGGCCGCTCTGCGCGATCTGCGACTCCTGGTATCCGAGCTCGTGACCAACAGCGTCCGGCACGGGCGTCAACCGTCCGGCACGCCGGTCAGCGTCCAGGTGGAGGTCACCGGCGACGTGGCCCGCGGGGAGGTCGTCGACCTGGGTCCCGGGTTCGAGCCGCCCGCCGGCGGGCCGCGCAGCCAGGCCGGCTCGGGGTGGGGCCTGGTGCTGGTCGACGCGTTGTCCGAGCGCTGGGGTGTCGAGCTCAACGACCGCACCAGGGTCTGGTTCGAGCTTGCGCTGGGATCCGGCGGCGGGCCCTCACCGCCCGTCGGCGGCGGCGCGCAGACCCGGCGACACGCGGGCGAATCGGGATTGTTTGCGCCCGCGACCACGGGATAGACTCGCGTCACTTCCGCGGAGGCCGAGCCACGACCGGTTCGATGATCGCCCGTACGGCGCAGTGCGGGCTTTCGCTTCTGTGGGGTGAGATGGAGGTGCGGTGTATCCGGGGGACGACCCCAGGGACAATGAGAACAGAGAAGCCCGTCGGTCGGGGAGCCGGCGCCGGCGGGTTGTGGGTGGGGACCATGGTCGGCTTCGCGGCAGCCGGTTACGGACTGGGCTCGTTGGTCGGGGCGGCGGTCGCATTCGGCATCGCCGGCCTGTTCGCCGGGCTCGTGGCGGGGTTCGCGCTTGTCTACGCACGGTTTAGGGACCTCTAGGCGGTGACGGTGGCGCGTCACCTCGACCTCGTCGTGCTGGCGCTGGCGCTGCCGGTCTTCCTGGTCGCCGGCCTGCCTATGCTGGGGTACGCGACCGCCGCGGGCGCCTGGCTCGCACAGCGCGGGATCGCCCTCCTGACCGCCCGGCGCGCCCTGGCCGCCACCAGCATCCGGGGCCGCGTGGGCTGGACGGCGTCGAGCACCCTGGCTCGAGCCTGGCTGGTGGCCCTGACGATCCTGCTGGTAGGCCTGCGCGACAACGCAGCGGGGCTGGCGGCCGCCGTGCTGGTGGTGGCGCTGTTCACCGTCTATTTCCTGCTCGAGCTGGCGTTCCGAGACCAGGCCGACACCGAGGCGCAGCGATGAGGATGCGGACCAAGATCGCGCTGGCCATCGCCGGCTGGATCGCCCTCGGGCTGGTGCTCTATGCCGCTTTCGGCAGCGCCGGGCGCAACAGCCAGTTCCAGCCCCAGAACGAGTTCAAGCTCGAGCCGTGGATCCCTATCAGGCTCGGCCCGGTGGACATGAGCATCACCAAGGCGGTCCTCTACCTCCTGTTGACCACCGCCCTCACCGTGATCACGATGATCTGGATCGCCAACCGGATGGCGGCCCGCCCGAACCGGGTACAGACCGCCATCGAGGCGGTCTACTCGCTGATGCGAGACAACATCACGCAGGGGAACATGCAGAGGGAGATGGCGGCCAGATGGTTCACGTTCGTCGCAGCGCTGTTCATGTTCATCTGGTTCGCCAACCTGATCGGGTACCTGCCGCTGCCCGTCAACACCGAGGAGACGGTCCGGGTCTTCGGGCTCGAGCTGCCCACCTTCGCCATCTACGCGGCCACGGCGAACCTGTCGATCCCGCTGATGCTCACGCTGATCGTCTGGTTCTCGTACCACGTCGAGGGCATCCGGGCCAAGGGGTTCCTGACCTACTTCCGGGAGTTCGTCCCGTCCGGGACGCCGAAGGCGATGAAGCCGGTTCTGTTCGTCATCGAGCTCATCTCCCACTTCGTGCGCATCATCTCCCTCTCGGTGCGGCTGTTCGCCAACCTGCTGGCCGGCCACCTGCTCATCCTGTTCATGGGGGGTGGGATGGTCGTGCTGCTCGGCCTGGCCGCGATCGGCGTGTTCACCCTGCCGGTCGCGATCGCCTTCTACGTCTTCGAGGTGGTGCTGATCGCCACCCTTCAGGCCTTCATCTTCGCGACGCTGACCGCGATCTACCTCGGCAGCGCCACGGAGGCGGGCCACTGAGAACCTCCATGCGAACCAACCAAAGGAGCACCTCATGGATCTCACTTTCATGAACGACCTGGTCCTGTTCGCCCAGGGCGGCGGCGGCGGCAAGAGCATGGCCGCCATCGCGCTGGGCGTCGGCGCCGGCCTGGGGACGATCGGCCCCGGGGTGGGCGTCGGCTACATCTTCGGCAAGGTGATCGAGTCGGTCACCCGCCAGCCGGAGATGCGCGACGAGATCACCAGCATCCAGTGGCTGGGCTTCGCGCTGACCGAGGCGATCGTGTTCTACGCGTTCATCTTCGGCCTGATCGCGTTCTTCCTCGGCGGCAGCGGGTGATGCCCGCGGCGTCGGCGACGCCCGCCCTGTTCGTCCTGGCCGCCGGCGGCGGTGGCGGCAGCGGCAACTTCCTGGTCTCGCCCAGCCTCGGGCTGATGATCTGGACGCTGCTGGCATTCCTCGGCGCGATGCTCCTGCTGCGCCGCTTCGCCTTCCCCCGGATCCAGGATGCGCTCGATCGCCGCCAGCGCTCCATCGAGGCGTCGATCGACGCCGCCGATCGCACCCGCCGCGAGGCGGAGGAGCTGCTGGCCGAGTACCGGGAGCGTCTGCGAGAGGCTCGCGCCCAGTCCGAGGAGATCGTGGCCCGTGCGCGCAAGGCGGCCGAGAACGCCGAGCGCGAGGGCCAGGAGGCGGGCAAGGTCAAGCGGGAGGAGCTCCTCGCCCAGACGCGGCGCGACATCGAGGCGGAGACCCGGCGGGCGATCCAGGAGATCCGCAAGGAGGTGGCCGACATGACCGTGTTGGCCACCGAGAAGCTCACTCGCAAGGCGTTGACCGAGGACGACCAGCGACGCCTAGTCGAGGAGACCCTGCGGGAACTGGACTTCTCGGCGCTCGCCGGCGAGGGCGACGGGCGCGGCGAGGGCGACGGCCGGGAGGGGTAGGTGGAGGAGATCGCCGAGGTCTATTCGCGCGCCCTGTTCGAGGTGGCCAAGGAACAGGACAAGCTGGACGAGGTGCGCGAGCAACTGGACGAGTTCGCCGACGCGGTCGCCGAGAGCCGCGACCTGCAGGTCTTCTTCTTCTCCCCCTACTTCTCCGGTGAGGAGAAGAAGGAGGGATTGTCCAAGGCCGTCGACGGCGCCGACGAGACGGTGCTCAACACCCTGAAGCTGCTGATCGACAAGCACCGGATGCCGGCGCTGTTTCGGATACGACGCCAGTTCGACCAGCTGTGGGCGCAGGAGAATCGGCTCCTGCCGGTGGAGCTCACCAGCGCGATCGAGCTGGACAGGAGCACGGTCAAGCAGGTGCGAGACGCCATCGCCGAGCAGACCGACCGGCGAATCGACCTGAAAACCCATGTGGATCCCGACATACTGGGGGGAATCGTCCTGCGGGTGGGTAACTCGATCCTCGACGCCTCGATCCGCAACCGACTCGAGCAACTACGCAAGCAGGTGGCGAGGGCCGCCTAGCAATCCGGGAGGACGCGAGCGCACATGCAGATCAAGCCCGACGAGATCACGTCCATCCTCAAGAGCCGCATCGAGGGGCTAGACGAGGACGGCGCCGACCTGGCGGAGGTGGGCACCGTCCTGTCGGTGGCAGACGGAATCGCCCGCGTTCACGGCCTCGAGAACTGCCAGGCGCTGGAGATGCTCGAGCTGCCGCACGACGTGACCGGCCTGGCCCTGAACCTGGAATCCGACAACGTCGGCGCGGTGCTGTTCGGCCCGTGGGACCAGGTGGTGGAGGGCGACACCGCCAAGCGCAGCGGAAAGCTGCTCGAGATCCCGGTCGGCGAGGACCTGCTGGGGCGAATCGTGGATCCGCTCGGCAAGCCGCTCGACGGAAAGGGCGACATCGAGCTGTCGGAGTCCCGTCCCGCCGAGTTCAAGGCTCCCGGCGTGGTGCAGCGCGAGCCGGTGGAGGAGCCGATGCTGACCGGTCTGAAGGCGATCGACTCGATGATCCCGATCGGGCGCGGCCAGCGGGAGCTGATCATCGGCGACCGCCAGACGGGGAAGTCGGCGATCGCCATCGACACGATCATCAACAACAAGGACAAGGACCTGATCTGCGTCTACGTCGCCATCGGCCAGCGGATGGCCACGGTGGTGCAGCTCGCCGAGGTGCTGTCGGACAACGGCGCCCTCGACCACACGATCATCGTCGCCGCCCCGGCCGACGAGGCGGCCCCCATCAAGTACATGGCTCCCTACGCCGGCTGCGCCATGGCCGAGTACTTCCTGTACGAGGGCAGAGCGGCGCTGTGCGTCTACGACGACCTGACCAAGCACGCCTACGCCTACCGGCAGATGTCTCTGCTTCTGCGGCGCCCGCCCGGCCGCGAGGCCTATCCGGGCGATGTCTTCTACCTGCACTCGCGGCTGCTGGAGCGCGCATGCAAGCTGTCGGACGAGTTCGGCGGAGGTTCACTGACCGCCCTGCCGATCGTCGAGACCCAGGCGGGTGACGTTTCCGCCTACATCCCCACCAACGTGATCTCGATCACCGACGGCCAGATCTTCCTGGAGCCCGGGCTCTTCTACTCGGGCGTGCGGCCCGCGATCAACGTCGGGATCTCGGTCTCCCGTGTGGGAGGCAACGCCCAGCTGACGCCCATGAAAAAGGTGGCGGGACGGCTGCGGCTGGACCTGTCGCAGTTCCGGGAGCTGGAGGCTTTCGCCCAGTTCGGGTCCGAGCTTGACCCCGACACCCAGAAGACGCTGGCGCGCGGCGAGCGCCTGGTGGCCACCCTCAACCAGAGCGAGCGCAGCCCGCTTCCCGCCGAGGACCAGGTGGTTCAGATCTATGCGGCGACCAACGGCTACCTCGACCGGATCGTCGTCGACAAGGTGAACGACTTCCTCGACGGCCTCACCCAGCGCTTCCGCTCCGAGCAGGAGGACCTGCTGGAGACGATCAGCGACGGCAACTGGGACGACAGCACGGTGGAGGCCGTGGAGCAGGCGGTCTCCGAGTTCGCCGACGACTTCGGATACGACCTCGACGAGGAGGGCGAGCCGATCGAGGAGGGCGAGTCCGACCGCGCCAGCCGCCGCGAGGACGAGGAGGAGGGTGAGGAGGAGGAGGAGCCCAGCGCCGAGGAGGAGGGCGAAGGCGAGGAGGGCGAAGGCGAGGAAGAGAAGGAAGAAGAGGAGGAGGAGCAGGAGACCGCCGGCGCGCGGTAGGCCTCGAGCGCACCCATGTCGACCCAGCGCGACATCCAGGACCAGATCTCGAGCGTCAAGAACATCGAGAAGATCACCCGGGCCATGCAGATGGTCGCCGCCGCGCGGCTGCGCCGCGCCGAAGAGCGGATCGAGGCGCTGCGCCCCTACGCCGATGCCATCCGGCGGATGACCCGGCAGGCGGCGGAGGCGGCGGAGAACATACCCAACGTCCCGATCCTGTTCGAGCACGGCGAGGAGAACGACGTGGCGCTCCTGCTGGTCACCGGCGATCGCGGTCTGGCGGGGTCGTTCAACTCCCAGATCATCCGGGCGGGCATGGGCGCGGCCCGCGAGCACGAGTCCGACGGCAAGTCGGTGTCGTTCTATGCCTCCGGCCGGCGCGGGGCCTCCTCGCTGGAGTTCCGAGGCAAGGAGCCGGAGGGCAAGTACATCGGGTTCACCGACCGGCCGTCCTACTCCGACGCGCGCGAGATCGCCAACGACCTCATGGCCGCCTACGTGGACGAGAAGGTGGATCGGGTCGAGATCTTCTATAACGGCTATGTCTCCCCGATGACCCAGGTGGTCCGGCGGGAGACCCTGCTGCCGCTCGAGCAGGCGTCGATCCTCGAGGAGGACGACTCGGAGGACGGCGAGGACGGCGACGACGAGCACGAGGGCGAGGAGGAGCGCTCGGAGGAGCCCGAGCCCGGGCATCGTGCGCTGGTCGAGTACGAGCCGGGAGCGGAGGAGATCCTCAAGCGCCTAGTCCCCGACTACGTCGAGGTGTCGGTTTACCGGGCGCTGCTGGAGTCGACCGCCTCCGAGCACGGGGCCCGCATGACCGCCATGCGCCAGGCCTCCGACAACGCGAAGGAGATGATCGACGACCTGACCCTCGAGGCCAATCGCGCCCGCCAGGCGGAGATCACGCAGGAGATCATGGAGGTCGTGGCGGGCGCCGAGGCGCTCAGGTAGCTACCAGACAAGACGGGAGAGACCCTTGACCGACAAGCAGACAGAGGAGAACCAGGAGCAGGAGGAGGACCAGGAGCAGGACGGCAAGCAGGAGACCGAGGACAAGCAGGAGCAAGGGGACGACCAGGAGCAGGAGGAGAAGCAGGAGCGCATCCAGGAGCTGCGCGAGGAGCTCGCCGAGCTGGAGGGCGACGAGGACGGGGCCCAGGCCCAGGCCAGCGAGGATGGCCGGCGAGGCGAGGGCGACGGCAAGCGCAATCTCGGACGCCTGGAGGAGATCCAGGGGGTGGTGATCGAGGCCGTCTTCCCGGACGAGCTGCCCGAGATCAACCACGCGATCACGCTCGAGCGGCCCGACACCGGCGAGACGGCGGAGGGCATCTCGTCGGGCATTCAGGCCGGACGCCTGGTGTGCGAGGTACAGCAGCACCTGGGCGACGACCGCGTCCTGGCGGTGGCGATGGACAGCACCGACGGGCTCACACGCGGGATGGAGGTGGCGGACACGGGCGGCCCGATCACCGTTCCGGTCGGCGACGCCACCCTGGGCCGGATCTTCAACCTGCTGGGGGAGACGATCGACGGGGGCGACCCGGTCGAGACCGACGAGCGCTGGCCGATCCACCGCTCGGCGCCCGAGGTGGAGGACCTCACGCCGACCGAGGAGATGCTCGAGACCGGGATCAAGGTGATCGACCTGCTGGCCCCCTACGCCAAGGGCGGAAAGGTGGGCCTGTTCGGCGGGGCAGGTGTGGGCAAGACGGTCCTCATCCAGGAGCTGATCCGCAACATCGCCGAGGAGCACGAGGGGCTGTCCGCGTTCTGCGGGGTCGGCGAGCGTTCGCGCGAGGGCAACGACCTTTGGCTGGAGATGAAGGAGTCCGGGGTGATCGACAAGACCATCCTGGTGTTCGGGCAGATGAACGAGCCGCCCGGCGCCCGCATGCGGGTGGGCCTGTCCGGCCTGACCATGGCCGAATACTTCCGCGAGCAGGGCGGCCAGGACGTCCTGCTGTTCATCGACAACATCTTCCGGTTCGTGCAGGCCGGTTCGGAGGTCTCGGCGTTGCTGGGGCGCATGCCGTCCCAGGTGGGCTACCAGCCGACGCTGGAGACCGAGATGGGCCAGCTGCAGGAGCGCATCACCTCCACCCGCGAGGGGTCGGTGACCAGCGTGCAGGCGATCTACGTCCCCGCCGACGACCTCACGGATCCGGCGCCGGCGTCGGTGTTCGCCCACCTCAACGCGACGACGGTGCTCTCGCGCTCGATCTCCGAGAAGGGCATCTACCCGGCGGTCGACCCGCTCGACTCGACCTCGACCATCCTCAAGTCGGAGATCCTGGGCGACGAGCACTTCGAGGTCGCCAACGAGGTCAAGGAGGTCCTGCAGCGCTACAAGGAGCTGCAGGACATCATCGCCATCCTGGGGATCGACGAGCTGTCGGACGAGGACAAGCTCCTGGTGCAGCGCGCCCGCAAGGTGGAGCGGTTCCTCTCCCAGCCATTCTTCGTGGCCGAGCAGTTCACCGGCACCTCGGGCGAGTACGTGCCGATCGGTGAGACGGTCCGCGGGTTCAAGGAGATCATCGAGGGCAAGCACGACGACGTCCCCGAGCGCGCCTTCCTGCTGAAGGGAACCATCGACCAGGTCGTCGCCGAGGCCGGCGGTGGCGACGAGGAGAAGGAGGAAGAGAAGGACGAAGAGAAGGAGGAGGAGGACGGCCAGGAGGATGAGCAGGACGAGTCCGCCGGCGACGAGGACGAGGGAGACGCCGAGGGCGAGGGCAAGAGTGGCCAGGACGACCAGGACGAGGACGAGGGCGAGCAGGATGAGGACGGGGATGGCGACGGGGGCGACGACGAGCAGGACGAAGGCGACAAGGAGGAGGAGGACGCGTCCTCGGGCGGCGATGACGACGATGGCGACGAGGACGAGGGCGAGGGCGACAAGGACGACGACGAAGGGGATGGCGACGAGGACGAGGGCGACGGCGACGGCGACGGCGACCAGGATGGGGACGGCGACGAGGACGCCGACAAGCAGGACAAGGGCGACGGGAAGGACGGCTAGGTCGTGGCGCACGAGAAGTTCCCGGTCGAGGTCCTCAGCCCCGAGGGCCAGGTCTGGTCGGGCGAGGCGGAGATGGTCTCCACCCGGACCCCGACCGGCTCGATCGGGGTGCTGGCCAATCACACGCCGCTGCTGGCCATGCTCGATCCCACCGAGCTGCGCCTGTACGAGTCCGAGTCCGAGGTGATCCGCTTCGCCCAGGGCGAGGGCTATCTGCAGGTGGGTGGAAACCGCGCGCTGCTGCTGGTGGAGGAGGCGCAGCCCCCCGACGAGCTCGACGCGTCCGAGCTCCGTGACCGGCTCAAGCGGGCCGAGCGCGAGCTGGAGAGCGCCGATGAGGACTCCGAGCAGGAACGCGTCGCAAGCCGCGACAAGCGTCGCTGGGAGTCATTCCTGGAGATCGCGGAGGGCTCCTAGCCACCAGCCGCCCCTCGGGCGGCCGGGGACGCCCTGACCGTCCACTACCCTGTCCGGATGCCGGTGGTCCCCCTCGCGCCGCGGGCGGGCTGAACGGCGCAGCACCATGCACGAACGCCCCCTGGCCGAGCGGCTGATCACCTACGACACGTCCACGCCCGACGGCCTGCACGCGGCCGCCGGCTTCGTCAAGGGCTGGCTGCAGTCCCATGACATCGACGTGCGCGACCGCGATCACGCTGGCCTGCCGGTCATCCTCGCCGACGTCGGGGCGCCCGAGTCGGTCGGCGTGCCCGCGGTGATCCTGCACGGGCACCTCGACGTGGTGCCCGGCCACCCTGAGCAGTTCACGCCGCGCGTCGAGGGCGACCGGCTGATCGGTCGGGGCGCCTACGACATGAAGGGCGCGCTGGCCGTGATGCTCGGCGTGGTGGCGGAGGCGGCGCGGCAGCGAAGCGTGCGAGTCCGCTTCCTCTGCGTGCCCGACGAGGAGTCGGAGGACATCGACCACTGTTCGACCGCCGTCCTGGTCCGCGAGGGATTCGCGGGCGACTTCGCGATCACCGGCGAGCCCACCGACCTGCACATCGGGGTGGAGGCCAAGGGCGTCCTCGCGATGCGCCTGTGCGTGTCGGGCAAGGCGGCGCATGGCTCGACCCCGTGGCTGGGCGACAACGCGGTTCTCAAGGCGCTCGACGTTTTTCGGGTCATCGAGTCGCTGCCGTTCAGCCGCGAGTCGTCGGAGCTGTTCGACAGTCCCTCGATCAATCTGGGAAGGATCCTGGGCGGGGACGCCCTCAACAAGGTTCCCGACACCTGCGTAATCGACGTCGATGTGCGCTACCTGCCCGATCAGGACCCGGGAGACATCCTGGCCGCGGTGCGCGAGCTCGCCGACGTGGAGGTCCTGCGCACGTTCATCCGGGTCCCGGCCCACGTGCCGCGGACCGACCCCTACGTCGGCGCCCTGCGAGCCGCCGTGGGGCGCTCGACCCACGGCGACGTGCTGAGCGTCGGTCGCGACGGCGCCTCCGACGCGGTGTCGTTCCTGGAGGCGGCGATACCGGCGGTCGAGTTCGGCCCGTCCGGAGCCGGCCACCACGGGCCCGACGAATGGGTGTCGATCTCCTCGCTGCGCCGCTACCGCGATGCCCTGCGCGCGTTCGTGGCCGCTCTTCCGGACGCGGCCGCCGGGCCGGGTCTGCGCGCCGTCCCGGAGGCGGGGCGGTGAACGACCCGGGAGCCCCTCGCCTGGCGCGGGGGATGTGGAAGCGGTTCCTGGCCGCCGGCATCGTGGTCGCGGCGCTGTCGGCCATCGCCACGGCGACCGCGGGGCTGCTCGAGCTGCGCGACTACGCGTCTTCGCTCAGTCACGGCGGCAAGCGGCTCAACCTCGGATCCGATATCACCGCGGCAGAGGCGGGAGCGCCGCAGACGATCCTGCTGATCGGCTCCGACGCACGCGTGGCCGAGCGCCGGCGCGGGATCAGGGGCAACTCCGACACGATGATCCTGGTCCGGCTGGATCCCACCAAGCGGGCCAACGCCGTGCTGTCGATCCCCCGCGACCTGAAGGTGACGATCGACATGCCCAACGGGAGCGCCAAGACCGCCAAGATCAACAACGCCTACCTCGAGGGAGGTCCCCGGCTCACGGTTCAGACCATCAAGCGCGTCCTGGGCGTCGGCGTCAATCATGTGGTCAACCTCAACTTCCGCGCCTTCAAGGAGGCGGTCAACCGGATCGGCTGCGTCTACGTGGACATCGACCGCCGCTACTTCAACGCCGACGCCCTCGCCTACGCGACGATCAACGTGGAGCCGGGCTATCAGAAGCTGTGCGGCGAGAAGGCGCTGGACTACGTGCGCTACCGCCACGCCGACAGCGACCTCGTGCGGGCGGCGCGGCAGCAGGACTTCCTGCGTCAGGCCAAGGACCAGGTCGGGGTGCGCCGGATCATCGAGGACCGCAAGCAGTTCGTGCGGCTGTTCGGACGGTACGCGGAGACCGACATCCGCGGCACCGACGAGATCCTGCAGATCTTCAAGCTGGTCGCCTTCTCGATCGGCCATCCGATCCGCGAGGTGCACTTCCGCACCACCCTCGGCCCCTCGTACGTCACCTCGACGCCGCGCCAGCTCCAGGAGACCGTAAACGAGTTCCTCCACGCCCAGGAGACGCCGGGGCCCCGAGGCCCGGCGGCCGGGCGGGGGGCGGCGCGCCGCCGCCATCGGCCGTCCAGCGCCTCGCTCGGGCTGGAGAGCGACACGCGGTTCGGCGAGGACCAGGCGATCGCCGCCGCCCCCAAGGTGCACTTCCCGGTCCTGTACCCGCGGCTGCGGGTTGCCGGCTCGGTGTACGTCGACCTGCCGCGCACCTACACCATCCAGGACTACGACGGCCGGCCTCACCAGGCCTACCGCATGGTGATCGACAAGGGGACGGTGGGCGAGTACTACGGTGTCCAGGGAATGAGCTGGACCGATCCGCCGATTCTCAGCGGGGCTCAGGCGACCCGGGGGCGCGGCGGACGCACGCTCGATCTCGTCTACGACGGCGACCACCTGCGGCTGGTCGCACTGCGAACGCCGCAGGCGGTGTACTGGGTCTCCAACACGCTGCTGCTGTCGCTCCCCAACCGTCAGATGCTGGCGATCGCCAACTCGCTGGCGCCGATCGGCCGCTGAGCGGCGAGCCGGGCCGCAGGTAGCCTGTCGCGCCGATGAGCGCCACGCGCGAGCCGATCGCCGTCATCGGGACCGGATACGTCGGTCTCGTCACCGCCGCCGGATTCGCCGAGCTCGGCAGCGACGTCTTCTGCGTCGACGTCGACGCCGACAAGATCGCCTCCTTGCGCGCCGGCGAGATCCCCATCTACGAGCCCGGGCTCGACGAGGCGGTCGAGGCTCACCGCGAGCGACTTCACTTCTCCACCGAGGTCACCCCGGCGCTCGAGGGCGCCCGCCTGCTGTTCGTATGCGTGGGCACGCCGCCGACCTACTCGGGCGACGCCGACCTCTCGTCGGTGCGCGAGGTGGTGGAGGCACTCCCCCGCTCCGATCGCCATGCGCTGGTGATGAAGTCGACCGTTCCCGCGGGTACCGGCATGGGGATCAAGCGCATGCTCGCGGACCGGGGCAATGCCGCCCTGGCCTACGTCTCCTGCCCCGAGTTCCTCAAGGAGGGCGCGGCGATGGCCGACTTCCGCTCTCCGGACCGTGTCGTGGTCGGCGACGAGGCCAGCTGGGCCGGCGACGCCGTGCTGGAGCTCTACCAGCCGCTCGATGCGCCGCTGATCCGGACCGACATCACCACCGCCGAGATGATCAAGCTGGCCTCGAACGCCTTCCTGGCGACCAAGATCTCGTTCATCAACGAGATCGCCAACGTCTGCGAGGACACCGGAGCCGACGTGCTCGAGGTCGCCCGGGGAATGGGGCTGGACCGCAGGATCGGCCCCTCCTTCCTGCGGGCGGGCCTGGGATACGGCGGAAGCTGCTTCACCAAGGACGTCAGCGCGCTCAAGCAGCTGGCCAGCAACACCGGCTACCACTTCCAGCTGCTCAACTCGGTGATCGAGGTCAACGAGCTCCAGAAGCGGCGGGTGATCAACAAGCTTCAGCGTCATCTCGGCCCGCTCGCCGGGAAGCTGGTGACGCTGCTGGGGGTGGCGTTCAAGCCGCAGACCGACGACATGCGTGGAGCCTCGTCGCTGGTGCTCGCGGGCCGGCTTCATGCCGAGGGCGCCCGGATACGAGCCTGCGACCCGGTCGCCGAGGACGAGGCCCGGGCGCTGATGCCCGACGTCGAGTTCGCCCCGTCGCCGCTGGAGGCGCTCGAGGGGGCGGACGCGTGCGTGCTGGTCACCGAATGGCCCGAGTTCCTGGACGTCGACTGGAGGGCGGCGGCCGACCGGATGGCCGGTAGGCTCGTCGTGGATGGCCGCAACGCCCTCGATCCCGGCGCCGTGCGCGCCGCCGGCCTGGCCTACGAGGGGATCGGGCGCCGGTGACGGTTAGCGGAGCGCCATGCAGGCGCTGATCCTGATGGGGGGAGAGGGGACCCGGCTGAGGCCGCTGACCTCGACCGTCCCGAAGCCGGTCGTCCCGCTGGTCGACCGGCCGTTCATCTCCTACATGCTCGAGTGGCTGCGCGCCCACGGAGTGGACGACGTGGTCATGTCGTGCGGCTTCCTGGCCGCGGGGGTGCGCAATGTCCTGGGGGACGGCTCCCGGCTGGGAATACGGCTGCGCTACGTCGAGGAGCCGAGGCCGCTGGGGACCGGGGGGGCGCTCAAGTTCGCCGAGGCGCTGCTCGACGAGCGCTTCTTCATGCTCAATGGCGACGTGCTCAGCGACCTCGACCTGAGCGCCCAGCTCGCCCAGCACCAGCGCACCGGGGCTCGCGGGACGCTCGCCCTGATCGCGGTCGACGACCCTTCCGCGTACGGTCTGGTCCGGCTGCGGGACGACAACGCCGTCGAGGAATTCCTCGAGAAGCCCAGTCCCGACCAGATCGACACCGACCTGGTCAACGCCGGCGCCTACGTGCTCGACCGCGAGATCCTGTCGCTGATCCCGCCCGAGACCAACTTCTCGATCGAGCGCGACGTGTTCCCCGAGCTCGTGGGCGAGGGGCTGTTCGGCTACCCCGGGGAGGGCTACTGGCTGGACATCGGGACGCCGCCGCGCTACCTGCAGGCCACCTTCGACATCCTCGAGCGCAACGTGCGGACCTCGGTGGGCCGGAGGCTGGAGGAGTCGTTCGTGTCGGTCGGAGATGACGTGGAGCTGGAGGGGCGGATCGTGCCGCCCGCCGTGGTCGACGACAACTGCCGGGTGGATTGCGACGCGCGGATCGGCAGCCTCGCCGTGCTGGGCCGCGGGGTGAAGGTCGGCCGCGGGACCACGATCGAGCAGGCGGTGGTGCTCCAGGGAGCCGAGATCGGGGCGGACTGCCACCTGCGCTACTGCATCGTCGGCGCAGGAGCACGCGTCGGCACCGCCAGCCGGATCGAGGGCGGCGCCGTGCTCGGGGAGGGCGTGACGGTCGGCGCCGACAACGTGCTCACCCACGGAGCCCGGCTGTACCCCGGCGTGAGCCTGCCCGACGGGGCGATCAAGTTTTGAGCGCTCCTGCCGTCCATCAGCTGAGCCGGGCCGCGATCGAGTCGGTCGACCCCTCCGGGCAGATGGCCGACGTCCTGGATCTCCCCAACCAGCTGCGTGACGCGCTCTGGCGGGTCGAGTCGGCCGGGATCGGGCCGTTCGACGCCGCCGGTGGACTGATCGTCGCCGGGATGGGCGGCTCGGCGGTCGGAGGCGCCCTGGCCCGCGCCGCGCTGGGCGACCGCGCCTCGCGGCCGATCGTGGCCGCCCGCTGCTACGAGCTGCCACCCTGGGCCACGCCCGACACCGTCGTGCTGTGCTGCTCGTACAGCGGCAACACCGAGGAGACCCTCGCCTGCTACGAGGCGGCCAGCGCTCTGGGAGCGCCGCGCGTCGTCGCCACCAGCGGAGGCCGGCTGGCCGAGCTGGCCCGCGCCGACGGGGTGCCGGTGATTCCCGTCCCGGGCGGCTTCCAGCCCCGGGCCTCCGTCGGGTACACGACGGTGGCGGCGCTCGAGGTGGCGGCGCTGTGCGGGGCGGCTCCCAGCCTGCACTCGGAGATCGACGTGGCGGCCGCGCATGCCGAGCAGCTGGCCGCTGAGTGGGGACCGGACGCCGCCGATGACAGCCTGGCCAAGTCGCTTGCCCGGGGACTCCACGAGACGGTGCCTCAGGTGGCCGGCGCCGGGGCCACGAGCGCCGTGGCCTACCGCTGGAAGACCCAGATCAACGAAAACGCCAAGATGCCCGCCTTCGCCCACGAGCTGCCGGAGCTCGACCACAACGAGGTGGTGGGGTGGACCGCTGCGGGTGAGCTCGGTCGGTTCTCGGCGGTCTTCCTGGACGATTGCGATCTGCACCCCCGCACGCGTCGGCGCATCGCCCTGACTCGCGAGCTGATCGAGCCGGCGGCGGCTGCGAGCTTCCTGGTCGAGACCCGGGGGATCAGCCGTACCGAGCGGGTGCTGTCCGCGGTGCTGCTGGGAGACCTGGTCTCGATCTATCTCGCCGCCCTGCGCGGGGTCGATCCCGGACCGGTCGAGGTGATCGACCGCCTGACCGCGCACCTGGCGGACGCGCCGTAGTGACGACCGGGCCGCAGCGGCTCTCGGTCGAGACCGCGGACCGGGTGGCGCTGGTCACGTTGCGGCGGCCCGAGAAGCGCAACGCCCTGTCGCTCGAGCTTCGCGCCGAGCTGGCGGCGTCGTTGGCGATGCTCGCCGACGACGGGGAGGTGGCGTGCGCGGTGCTCACGGGGGCCGGCAGCGCCTTCTGCTCGGGGATGGACACCGCGCAGTTCGGCGGCGACCGGGCCAACCGCGAGCGCATCGTCGAGACCAGCCTGGCGGCCTTCGGGGCCGTCGCCCGCTTCCCCAAGCCGCTGCTGGCGGCGGTCAACGGCCCGGCGATCGCCGGGGGCTTCGTGCTGGCCCTGCACGCCGACCTGCGGCTGGCCTCGCAGACCGCCCGGTTCGGGTTCGCCGAGCTGCCACGCGGGATACCGCCCAGCTACGCCGCCGCCCGGGCCGCGCTTCCCGAGCCGCTGGCCCGCGAGCTGTGCCTCACCGGCCGGCTGCTGGACGCCGACGAGGCGCTGGAGTGTGGCCTGGTCGCCGAGGTGCTGGCGCCCGACGAGCTGCTGCCGCGGACGCTCGAGCTCGCACGCTCGGTGGCGCGGCTCCCGCCCTGGACGGCGCTCGAGGTCAAGCGCCGCTTCCTGGTGGGCGCCGACCACGCCCGCGCGCCCCTGTTCGCCGACGAGGAACGCGCGTTTCGGGCAGCCGTGCTGGGCCCCGACGACTCCCCGCCGGCCCCTGAGGCCCGGCCGAGGTCGTGACCAGGCAGCGGTGGTAGGTTTGCCCGCCCGGGGCGCCGGGCCAGCGCGCCCGTCCCGAAGCCGCAGACGGACATGGCCACCACTCCCACCAACCACGACGTCGCCGACCTGAGCCTCGCCGAGGCAGGGCAGGCGCGCATCGAGTGGGCGGACGCCCAGATGCCGGTCCTGGCCTCGATCCGGGAGCGCTTCGCCCGCGAGCGCCCGCTGGAGGGGATCACGATCGCCGCCTGTCTGCACGTGACCACCGAGACCGCGAACCTCATGCGCACGCTGATCGCGGGCGGGGCGGACGTGGGCCTGTGCGCCTCCAACCCCCTCTCGACCAACGACGAGGTGGCCGCGGCGCTGGTCGATCGCTACGGGACGGACGTCCACGCGATCCACGGCGAGGACACCGAGACCTACTACCGGCACATCGAGGCGGTGGCCGACAAGGCGCCGCAGATCACGATGGACGACGGAGCCGACGTGATCTCGGTCATCCACGGCAAGCGCACCGACCTGATCGAGGGTCTGATCGGCGGCACCGAGGAGACCACCACCGGGGTCATCCGCCTGCGTGCCCTGGAGGCCGAGGGGAGGCTGGCGTTCCCCATCGTCGCGGTCAACGAGGCGCAGACCAAGCACCTGTTCGACAACCGCTACGGCACGGGTCAATCGACCCTGGACGGGATCCTGCGGGCCACCAACGTCCTGATCGCGGGGCGGGTGGTGGTGATCTTCGGGTACGGCTGGTGCGGGAAGGGGGTCGCCATGCGGGCCAAGGGGGCGGGGGCCCAGGTGGTGGTCTGCGAGGTGAACCCGCTGCGGGCGCTCGAGGCCCGGATGGACGGCTTCGAGGTCATGCCCGGCGTCGAGGCCGCGGCCAAGGGTGACATCTTCATCTCGGTGACCGGCGGCCGCGACGCCCTGTCGGGCGAGCACTTCGACGCGATGAAGGACGGCGCGATCATCTGCAATGCCGGCCACTTCGACGTCGAGATCAACATCGCGGAGCTCCGCGACCGTGCCCGGGGCGCGCGCACGGCGCGCCCCCACGTCGAGCAGTTCGAGATGGAGGACGGCCGGCGGATCAACCTGCTCGCCGAGGGACGGCTGGTGAACCTCGCCTCGGCCGAGGGCCATCCCGCCGCGGTGATGGACATGTCGTTCGCCAACCAGGCCCTGGCGGCGCAGTACCTCGTGGGCCACGGCGCCGAGCTCGAGAACCGCGTCTACCTGGTGCCCGAGGAGATCGATCGCGAGATCGCCCGCCTCAAGCTGGAGTCGATGGGCGTGCACATCGACACGCTCACCGAGGCACAGAGGCGGTATCTGAGCTCGTGGGACCAGGGGACCTGACGCCCGCGCGACGGCGAGTCCCTCGGCGGTGAGCCGCTACCGTTCGCGCGCGCCCATCGGGCGAACCGGAGCCGCCGGCCTGGGCGCGACGCTCGGCAGCCTGCTGGTCCTCGCGGCCGCCTCCGCGGCGGCCGCGCAGGGGCCTGGGGAGGGACCTGGGCCTCCGGCCGCCGCGGGGGCTCCGACCGTGGTCGTCGCCCCCCGCGACCTGCGCATGAACCTGGCGCGCGTCATCGTGCTGCGAATCGGGTGCCTGGGGGCCGGCGCCGGCTGCGGCGGGCGCCTGGAGGCACGCCTGGCGAGGCCCGTCGTGGTGCGCGGCCGCCGGTGGGCCCCGTTCACCCTGGGACGCGGCGGCCTCGGAGTCGGCCCCGGCCAGTCGCGGGTGATGCGCTTGCGCTTCTACCCTCTAGGCGCTCATCTGGTCCGCCTCGCCGGGACCATCCCGGTGATGATCGTCGCGCGCACGCCCCAGGGCATCTTCCGCAAGACGATCCACGTCTACGTCTCGCCGCGGCAGAAGCTCGGCTAGTGGCGCCGCTCAGGCAGGGCGGTAGCGCTCGGCGCGCTGCTCCTCGCGCTCGGCTTCGCCGAGCTGGCGGATGAACAGCACCACCAGCGCCGTACCCATCACGAGGGACTGCTCGAGCGCCATCAAAGCGCCGCCCAGGTTCTGGTCGGTGAGGGCGCTGAGCCCCCAGTAGCGCGGCCGGCTGGCATAGAAGTGGTAGAGCGCCTCCGGGGAGAAGGTGAGAACGATGCCCAGCAGCCCCACCGCCAGCTTGGTGGTGAGCATGTAGGCGATGGGCCCCAGCCCGCCGAGCCGGTGTCGACTGCGGATGGGGGACAGCAGGTGCCACCAGTACAGGAGCCCTCCCGCCGCGAAGGTCAGGTGCTCGAGCGCATGCAGGACGGGATGCTCGAGCGCCGCGTCGTAGGCGGCGGGGAGATGCCAGAGGATCATCCCGCCCGAATACAGCACCACGGCGAACACCGGGTGCCCGAACGGCCCCGCGGCGCGCTCGAGCCGCAGCAGCCGCCGGGTGACCGGGCGCAGCAGGACCTTGGTCAGGCCGACGATCAGGAGGATGCCTGCCAGGTCGAGCACCAGGATGTGCTGGACCATGTGCATGACGAAGAGCTGCTCTCCCAGCGCGTCCACCGGGGAGATCAGGGCCACGAAGACGAGCGCCAGGCCGCCCGCGAACGCCACCGCCCGCCAGGCGGGTGCCGCCTGAGGCCCGGCCTCCGAGCGCGCGCCGCGCCAGCGCCGTGCGTAGACCACCGCGCCGATCGCCAGCGCGACCAGGACCGCGGGCGAGAGCGTCCACGAATAGTGCGGGCTCACGGCGGGCGATTGTCGCAACCGGCTGCCCTGCGGGCGCACGGCGCGCGCCAGGATCGCGGCATGGCCTGCGGCGGAATCGTCTCCGAGCTGCTCGCCCTGATCGCGCCCCCGGCCTGTGCGACCTGCGGCGCGGCGCTCGGCCCCGCCGGCGAGGTCATGTGCCCGGACTGCCGCCGGGCGCTGCCCTGGCTGCGCGGTCCGCGGTGCCCGCGCTGCGCGCTGCCCGCTCCGTGCCGGCCGTGTCCCGCCGCCGGGGCGGCGTTCGACGCCGCCTGGGCCCCGATGGCGTACGCCGGGACGGCCCGCGAGGCGGTGGCGCGACTCAAGTTCGGCCGTGCGCTTGCCCTGGTCGACCTCATGGCGGCCCAGATGGCGGCCAACGCGCCCGCCCAGCTGGTGCGGGGACGGATGGTCGTCGCGGTCCCCCTGCACCGATCGCGCCGGCGCGCGCGCGGGTTCAACCAGGCAGAGCGGCTGGCCGGCGCCCTCGCCCGCCGGCTCGAGCTTCCGCTCGGGCCATGTCTGGTACGCCGTGGCCCGCCGAGCCGGCAGGCCGGCGCGGGGCGTCGGGCCCGTCTGTCCGGTGGACGCCTCGAGGTGGTGGCGGTCGGGGACGCGCCCGGTCGCGCGCTGCTGGTGGACGACGTTCACACGACGGGGGCGACGCTCGACGCGTGCGCCCGCGCCCTGCGCCGCCGGGGCGCGCGAAGCGTCGTCTGCCTCGCCTATGCCCGGGCATTGCCGTAGGGGACCCCGCCCTGGTGACAAACCGGCTGGCCGGGCGTACGATCACCGGGACGGGCCCGCCGCCCGGGAACCACGCGCTCGTCCGAGTCCAGGAGGACACCCGATGCGAATCGCGGTCAAGGGACGCAACACCGACGTCAGCGCGCAACTGCGCGAGCACATCCAGAGGCGGTTCCGCCGGATCTCGCGCCAGGTGTCCGCGCTGGCGGAGCTGGAGGTCGAGCTGCGGCAGGAGCGCAACCCGGCGATTCCCGACTCGCAGGTCGCCGAGGCGACGCTCCACCTCAAGGGCGTCACGCTGCGCGCGTGCGACGCCTCGCCGGACATGCTGCGCTCGGTCAACCTGTGCGCCGACGACCTCGCGCGGCAGGTCAAGCGCCATCGTGACAAGCGCCGCAAACGTCGCCCGGCGCGAACCTCCCAGGTGCCCGTGACCGGCACCGAGCTGGGCCCCGGACCGCCCTCCGGCGGCGACGTGCGACCCGCCGCGTGACCCCGCCGGGCGCCCGCGGGGCCTGCGAGGGGCGTTGCTAGGCTAGGCCCGGATGCCGAAGATCATCGAGCGCGCACTCCGCGCGGGCGAGGCCGGAAGGTTCCGGGCCTACCAGAAGCGTGTCGCACGGATCAACACCTTCGAGCCCGAGATGGAGCTGCTCGACGACGCCGAGCTGCGCGAGCACGCAGACCAACTCCGGGAGCGGGCCCGCGGCGGCGAGCCGCTGGACGACCTCCTGTACGAGTGCTTCGCGCTGGTGCGCGAGGCCGCGCGGCGCACCCTCGGCATGCGCCACTTCGACGTCCAGCTCATCGGCGGGATGGTCCTCCACGACGGCGCGATCGCCGAGATGAAGACCGGCGAGGGCAAGACCCTCACCGCCACGCTTCCGATCGTCCTCAACTCGCTGACCGGCCAGGGTGTGCATCTGGTGACGGTGAACGACTACCTCGCCCGCCGGGACGCGGAGTGGATGGGCCCGATCTACCGGGCGCTGGGGGTCAGCGTCGGCGTGCTGCGGAACATGCAGCCCTACGAGGAGAAGCGCGCCGCCTACGCCGCCGACGTCACGTACGGCACCAACTCCGAGTTCGGCTTCGACTACCTGCGCGACAACATGGCCACCTCACTGGAGGAGAAGGTCCAGCACGGCGGAAGACAGAAGCCCGAGGGTTGGCTGGACCGGGACGCCGACGGCAAGCGCCACTCCTGGATCCACACCTACGCGATCGTCGACGAGGTCGACAACATCCTCATCGACGAGGCGCGTACGCCGCTGATCATCTCCGGCGCGCCCGAGCAGGCCGCCGAGCTGTACCAGAAGTTCGCCCGGCTGGCCCCCATGCTGGCGATGGGCAAGAAGCCCGAGGGCATGGACCCTCGCGCCAAGAAGGAGTTCGTCGCCGACTTCGACTACGAGATAGACGAGAAGCACAAGACGGCCTCGGTGACCGAGCGCGGCGTGGCCAAGGCCGAGAAGTTCCTGGGCATCGACAACCTCTACCGCGCCGAGCATGGGCCCCTGGTGAACCACCTGATCCAGGCCCTCAAGGCCGAGTCGCTGTACAAGCGTGACGTCGACTACGCGGTCATCGACGGCGAGGTGAAGATCATCGACGAGTTCACCGGCCGGATCCTCGAGGGGCGGCGCTGGTCGGAGGGCCTGCACCAGGCAGTGGAGGCCAAGGAGAGCGTGCGCGTCCAGGAGGAGAACCAGACGCTGGCCACGATCACGCTGCAGAACTACTTCCGCATGTACCAGAAGCTTGCCGGGATGACCGGCACGGCGCTGACCGAGGCGACCGAGTTCATGAAGATCTACAAGCTCCCGGTGGTCGAGGTCCCGACCAACGAGCCGATGGTCCGGGTCGACCGCAACGACGAGATCTACAAGACCAAGGAAGGCAAGTGGCACGCGGTCCTGTCCGAGATCGAGGGGCGCCACGAACGCGGCCAGCCGGTGCTGGTCGGCACGATCTCGGTGGAGGTTTCGGAGCTGCTCTCCGATCGTCTCCGGCGGCGGGGGATCCGGCACACCGTGCTCAACGCCAAGCCCGAGCACGCCGAGCGCGAGGGCGAGACCATCGCCGAGGCCGGACAGGCCGGCGCGGTCACCATCGCCACCAACATGGCCGGACGCGGGGTGGACATCCAGCTCGGCGGCAACGCCGAGCACCAGACCCGCCAGGAGCTGGCCAAGCTGGGCCTCGAGCCGGACGATCCGGACTACGACCAGCGCTTCGCCGAGATCTTCCCCGCCGTCGATCGTCGCGTTCAAGACGCCCACGAGCGCGTGGTCGGCGCCGGGGGGCTGTTCATCTGCGGCACCGAGCGCCACGAGTCGCGACGCATCGACAACCAGCTGCGGGGCCGCTCGGGCCGCCAGGGCGATCCCGGCGACTCACGGTTCTTCCTGTCCGCCGAGGACGACCTGGTGCGGCTGTTCGCGGGCGATCGCATCTACCGGATCCTCGAGCGCTTCGGCACCACCGACGAGGAGGGCCACGAGGAGCCGATCGCCGCCGGCGTGCTGACCAAGCAGATCGAGAAGGCGCAGAAGAAGGTCGAGGAGCAGAACTTCCTCATCCGCAAGCGGGTGCTCGAGTACGACGACGTGATGAACGAGCAGCGTGACGTCGTCTACGAGTACCGCGACCGCGTGCTGGAGGGGCGCGACATCAGCGACGAGGTGCGCGACCAGGTCAGGCAGGTGATCGAGCGGCTGGTCGACGAATACACGCCCGGCGACTACGTCGAGGAGTGGGACGTGCCGGGCCTGTTCACGGCGCTCGAGCAGATCTACCCGGTTCAGATCGCCGACGACGAGCTGGCGCCCGAGCAGCTCGACCGCGAGGAGCTGCGGCGGCTGCTGGTCGAGGATGCGCTGGAGGCCTACGACGAGCGCGAGGAGGAGCTGGGTGGGGAGCTGATGCGTGCGCTGGAGCGCTACCTGCTGCTCGAGGTCATCGACCAGCGCTGGCGCGAACACCTCTACGACATGGACTACCTGCGCGAGGGAATCCACCTGCGCGGCTTCGCCCAGATCGATCCCCTGGTCGCCTACAAGAACGAGGCGTTCCAGCTGTTCCGCGACCTGATGCACTCGATCTGGTCGGACTTCAGCCGGATGATCTTCCACGTCCAGGTCGAGGTGGAGGGCGGCGACGGCGACGGCGCCCGCCAGTACGCCACCCCGGGCTCGTCGACCCGGACCGGCCAGGTGTCGTATTCGGGCGGCGGCCCGATCGGGAATCGCGAGGCGATCGCCATGGCCCTGGCCGGCGGAGGGGCCGAGGCGGCGGCGCAGGCGTACGAGGACGGGGAGGTCCAATCCGAGGAGCTGGAGGCGGTGCCCGCCATCCAGCAGCGCCGCGTGGGGGAGTCCGACCAGCTGGGCCGCAACGACCCCTGCTGGTGCGGTTCGGGCAAGAAGTTCAAGAAGTGTCATGGCGCCTAGCGCCATGACACGCCGGGATTACGTCGACGTGCCACCGCGCATAGCCGGCGCCGACGGAAGGACCCAACTCGACTCGGGAGGCCAGACGCCATGGAGACATTCGTGATCCTTCGCCGCAGCGGGTGGAGGTCGCCGGACGAGCTGCGCGAGGCCGCGGAGCGTTCCACTCGGGCGGGCGAGCAGATGCCCGACGACATCCGCTGGATCCGCTCCTACGTGCTGGAGGAGGACGGCGGATCGGTGGGCACGGTCTGCATCTACCAGGCCAGCGGCGAGGAGGCGATCCGCCAGCACGCGTCGAAGGCCGACCTCCCCGTCGACGAGGTGATCCGCGTGGCTGACACCGTGCTGGTTCGTCCCGATCCGGAGCCCGCCTCGGCCTGAACGACCCCCCGCGGGGCCCGGCCGGGGTGGCCGACCGCGTGAGCTAGCCTGATTCCATGCCCGCCCAGCCGGCCTCCGAGCCAACGCCCCAGCGCCTCGCGGCGATCCGCGACCAGCTTCAGCTGCTCGCGGACTACCTTTGACCCCGAGGCGCTCGAGCGACGCGTGGGCGAGCTCGAGGCCCGGATGGGTGAGGCGGGCTTCTGGGACGATCAGGAGCAGGCGGCGCGGATCGGGGCCGAGCACGCCAGGGCGTCCCGCAAGCTGACCACGTTTCGCGAGCTGGAGCGCGACGTCCAGGACCTCACGGGACTCGTCGAGCTCGTCCAGGAGGACGAGTCGCTGGGGGCCGAGTTGGCCGAGCAGTTCGGCTCCGTTGAGCGGCGGCTCGCGGAGCTCGAGGAGGAACGTCTGTTCTCGGGGCGCTACGACGCCGGCGACGCGCTGGTCACCGTGAACGCGGGGGCCGGCGGCACCGACGCCCAGGACTGGGCGGAGATGGTGCTTCGGATGGAGATGCGCTGGGCCGAGAAGCGGGGCTTTGCCGTCCAGCTGCTCGAGGTCAGCCCGGGGGAGGAGGCGGGCATCAAGTCGGCCACCTTCCGGGTGTCCGGCGAGAATGCCTACGGGCTGTACTCGGCCGAGAAGGGGGTTCATCGCCTGGTCCGCCTCTCGCCGTTCGACGCCGCCAGGCGCCGGCAGACGTCGTTCGCGGGTGTCGAGGTCTCGCCGGTGGTGGACGACGCCACCGAGGTCGAGATCTCCGACGACGACCTCCAGCTCGACACCTACCGGGCCAGTGGCGCCGGCGGCCAGCACGTCAACAAGACCGATTCGGCGGTCAGGATCACCCACCGGCCGACCGGCATCGTCGTGCAGTGCCAGAACGAGCGCTCGCAGTCCTCGAACAAGGCGACCGCGATGGCGATGCTGCGCTCCAAGCTCCTGGAACGGCGCGAGCGCGAGCGTCGGGAGGAGATCGCGCGCGAGCGCGGCGACGCCCAGGACGTCAACTTCGGCTCCCAGATCCGCTCCTACGTCCTGCATCCGTACACGTTGGTCAAGGACCACCGGACCGATCAGGAGGTGGGCGACGCCGATCGTGTCCTCGACGGCGACCTCGACGACCTGGTGCGAGGCTACCTGCTGAAGGCCGCCCGATGAGCGCGGCGCGCGACCACGACCCGGCCGCAGCGCCCGCCCGGCCCGTGGTCGCCGCGGCCGCCGAGCAGCAGACCGCCCCGTACCTGGACGCCATCACCGCCTACGGCTTCCGCGGCCCGACCCGCTTCCACGTCCCCGGCCACAAGGGCGGCGCAGGGGCCGATCCGGGCCTGCGGCGGGCGATCGGCGACGCGCTGGCGCTCGACGTCAACCAGGAGATGCCCGGCATCGACGTGGGGCCGTGGCCCACCCCCTACGACCGGGCCGAGCTGCTGGCCGCCGAGGCGTACGGCGCGCAGCGGACCTGGTTCTTGACCAACGGCGCCACCCAGGGCAACCACGCCCTGTGCCTGGCCCTCGCCGCGTCGGGGACCCGGGTCCTCGTCCAGCGCAACTCCCATGCTTCGCTCGTCGACGGCCTGGTCCTCAGCGGCGGGGCTCCCCATTGGATCGCCCCCGAGTACGACGAGCAGCTTGGGATGGCGCATGGGATCACCCCCGAGGCGCTGGCCGCGGCGTTCGAGCGGGCGCCCGAGGCGCGCGCGGCGTTCGTCCTCTCCCCGACCTACTACGGGATTGCCGCCGACGTGGAGGGCTGTGCGCGCGTCGCCCGCGCGGCGGGCGTCGCGCTGGTGGTGGACGAGGCGTGGGGACCGCACTTCGGTTTCCATCCCGACCTGCCGCCGTCCGCCCTGGCCCAGGGCGCCGACCTGGTCCTGAGCTCCACGCACAAGACCGTCGGCTCGCTCACCCAGTCCGCCATGCTGCACGTGGCGCCGGGGGGGAGGGTGGACGTGGATCGGCTGTCCCGCGCCGTCCGGCTGGTGCGCTCCACCAGCGTCAACTCGCTGCTGCTCGGGTCGCTCGACGCCGCGCGCCGGCAGCTGGCCGTGCACGGCGAAGCCCTGCTGGAGCGCACCCTGAGCGCCGCCGCACACGCGCGCGCCGCCATCGCCGAGGTCCCCGGCTGCTGTTTGGTGGGCGAGGAGATGGTGGGCCGTCCCGGAGTTGCGGGCTGGGATCCCATGCGCATCACCGTCGACGTGCGCCGGACGGGCGCCAGCGGGTTCGAGGTGGCCGACGCGCTGCGCACGCTCTACGACGTCCACGTCGAGCTGGCCACCCATGCGACGCTGGTCCTGGTGCTCGGGATCGGGCAGCCGGTGGAGGCGCTCGACCGCTTCGTGCACGATCTCGCCGAGGTGGTTCGGCGCGTGTCACGTCCCGGCAGCGCCAGCGCGGTCACCCGCCCCAGCGCCGCGTTCGACACCGAGCCCGTGGTGCCGCCGCGGGACGCCTTCCTGGGGCCATCGGAGCCGGTCGCGGTGCAGGAGGCGGTGGGTCGCGTGTCCAGCGAGTCGATCGCCGGCTATCCGCCGGGCATCCCCGCGCTGCTCCCGGGTGAGCGCATCACCGCCGAGGTCGTCTCCTACCTGCGCGAGCTCCGCGCCGCCGGGGCGCGGCTGCACGGCGCCAGCGATCCGAGCTTCCACACGGTTCATGTGATGGTGGATGGCGAGGGCGCCTAGCCGGGGCGCGTCGGCGCCCGAGCCCCTGGCCGACACCGTGGCCCGGGCGCTGGCCGAGGACATCGGTCCGGGCGACGTCACGACCCGGGCCACGGTTCCCGACGCGGCCCGGGCCGAGGCGACGATCGAGCAGAAGGCGCCGGGCGTCGTCTACGGGCTCGAGATCGTCGAGCTGGTCTTCAGGCACCTGGATCCCGAGATCCAGCTCGAGCCGCGGGCGCCGGAGGGATGCTGGCGTGACGCCGGAGAGGTCCTCGCGGCGCGCGGTCGCGCCGGCGCCCTGCTGGGCGCCGAGCGCACGGCGCTCAACTTCCTGGGCCACCTGTCGGGCATCGCCACGCTGACGGCGCGATGCGTGCGCGCGGTGGAGGGCACGGGGGTGGGCATCCTCGACACCCGCAAGACGACTCCCGGGCTGCGCCTCCTGGAGAAGGCGGCGGTACGGGCGGGGGGCGGGACCAACCACCGGGCGGGGCTGTACGACGCGATCCTCATCAAGGACAACCACGTGGCGCTGGCAGGCGGCGTCGGGGAGGCGGTTCGCCGGGCGCGCGACGCCGCGCCGGAGCTCGAGCCGGAGGTCGAATGCCGCTCGAGCGCCGACATCGACGAGGCGCTCGCGGCCGGCGCGGCGCGGATACTGCTCGACAACATGACCCCGGCCCGGCTGCGGACGGCGGTCGAGCAGGTGGGGGGTCGGGCGACGCTGGAGGCCAGCGGAGGCATGACGCTCGAGACGCTTCGGGAATACGCGCTCACCGGCGTACAATTCATCTCGGTCGGCGCGCTGACCCATTCGGCGCCGGCGCTCGACCTGTCCCTCACCCTCCACCCTCTCCGATGAACCTTCCCGTCATCCAGCCGGGCGCATCCGGCACTCCCCTCGAGCTCGAGGACATCGGGAGCCTCCAGGAGGAGGTCCGGGCGCTCAAGCACGAGCGCGACGCGGTGGTCCTGGCGCACAACTACCAGGTGCCAGAGGTGCAGGACGTGGCCGACTACGTCGGTGACTCGCTGGGGCTGTCCCGGCAGGCCGCCGCGGCCCGCCAGTCGACGATCGTCTTCTGCGGCGTCCACTTCATGGCCGAGACGGCGTCGATCCTGTCGCCCGACAAGACGGTGCTGATCCCGGACCTGGACGCGGGCTGCTCGCTGGCGGACTCGATCACCCCCGAGGAGGTGCGGGACTGGAAGGCCCAGCATCCCGGCGCGATCGTCGTGATGTACGTCAACACCTCCGCGGCGGTGAAGGCGCAGACCGATTACTGCGTGACCTCCTCCAACGCCGTGGCGGTGGTCGAGCACATCTACCGAGAGCACGGGCCGGAGGCCGAGATCCTCTTCGGCCCCGACATGTTCCTCGGCGCGTTCGTCGAGCACCGGACCGGCAGGCGCATGCACGTCTGGTCCGGCGAATGCCACGTCCACGCGGGCATCCGGCCGAACGACATCGCCGCAGTCCGCGAGCGCCACCCCGCCGCCGACTTCCTGATCCATCCCGAATGCGGCTGCTCGACTAGCGTGATGGAGTACGTGGCGGCCGGCGACGTCTGCGCCGACGGAGTCCACATGCTGTCGACCGGCGGAATGCTGGACTACGCCCGCCACGCCCGGCCGGGAGGCACCGCGATCGTGGCCACCGAGACCGGGATGCTGCATCCGCTTCGTCAGGCGGCGCCCGACACCGAGTTCATCGCCGCCAACGAGCGCGCGAGCTGCCGCTACATGAAGATGATCACCCTCACCAAGCTTCGCGACTCGCTGCGCCAAGGGGTACACGAGGTGCGGGTGCCGCCCGACGTCGCCGAGCGGGCGCGCCTCCCGATCGAGCGAATGGTGGCGATCTCCTAGCTAGGAGGCGGGGCGGCGCCGCGCAGCCCCTGCAGGCGACGGGGCCGGCGTGCGCCGGCCTGTCCAGGCGTCAGTCGCCGGACTTCTTGTCGCCGGAGCCGCCGTCTTGGTTGGACCCGCTGCGGTCGCTCCCGGAGTCGGACTTGTCGCCGCGCGAATCGCCGCCGTCCGAACCGGAGCCGCTGTGGTCTGCGTCGCCGTCGGAGCCGCTCGATCCGGAGTCGCCGTGATCGCCGTCGCCGTCGCCATCCCCGGAGCCGCTGGTCTCCGATCCCGGCCCGCTGTTGTCGCCCTCGCGATCGCCCTCTTCGCCGCTGCCGTCGCGGGTGTCGCTGCCGGAGGTCTCGGTCCCTGCGCCGTCGCTCTCACCGGTGAGGCTGGCGGCAATCGGACCGACGCTGCCAGGCCCGCGATTGACCCGACCTCGACCGTCATCGCCAGATCCGCCGGCCGTCCCTGACTCCAGCATGGCCTTGTGGGTGATGCGAGCCAGGGACCGGCCGGTCGCCGCCCGGCCGTGCGCCCGACTGTGCAGCGAGACCTGGCCGACGTGGGACCGGACGCGGCTGACGTGAGCGGCCCGGGGACGATCCGCCGCGGAGTCGCCCGCGGCGGTGGAGGGATGGTCGAGGCGGGTTCCCGCCTCGACCGCGAGCACGCCCGCCACCACCGCCACCGTGCCGGTCTTGATCAGCACCCCCGCCCCGCCGGCGGCCCCCCCGCCCGCCGCGAGCTCGCTGATCCTGGCGGTGACGGGCGCGTCCCCGCCGCCCAGGGAGGCGGCCCAGCTGATCACCGGAGTCGGGGTGAGGGCCGTCGCCGCCGACCGCAGCGCCATGCGAGCACGGTGTATGAGCTGGCGAACCGCCCCTTCGCTGATCTGCAGCTCGCGGGCGATTTCGGCGCGGCTCTGGCCCTCGACCACCGTGCGCAGCAGGGCCTCGCGCTGGTTGGCGGGCAGCGCGGCGACACCGGCCAGCGTCTCGCGCATGACCGCCCGGCGCTCGAGCTCGGCCTCCGGAGCCGGAGCGAGCCGCAGTGCCTCGCTGAGCTCGCTGTAGTCGTAACCGGCACGCTTGGCGGCGTCGATCGCCGCGTTGCGCGTGATCCGGTACAGCCAGGCGCGCAGGTCGACCACCGGGGTGCCCCCCCGGATCGTCGACCAGGCGCTGACAAACGCCTGCTGGACCGCGTCCTCGGCGCGCGCCTCGGGCAGGTATCGCCGGCAGTAGCGCATCATCGGCCGGCGATAGCGCTCCACGATCGCCTCGAAGGCGCGCTCGTAGCCCTGCCGCGTCAGCGCCAGCAGCCGCTCGTCGGACTGCGTGCGCAGCAGGGTGGCCGAGACTATGGGGGTCATGCCTTCTGCATGGAATGCGTCCGGTTGCGGCTCAGCCGGTCTGGCGCCACGAGGCGCTACCCCTAAGACGAGGGTACCCCCGTAAGGTCACGAGAACCGGATTCGAGCGTGTGGAGACTTAGACGGCCTCAGCCGTCGAACTCTTCCGGCTCATGGGGCCCCACGCAGGCGACGGCCAGCTCGGGCGAGATCCCGCGGGCGATCTCGGCGACCTCCTCGAAGCTGACCGAGTCGAGCGCGGCGATCGCCGCGTCGGGGTCTATGTCCTCGCCGTGGACGATCGCCTGGTTGGCGGCGTAGCGGGCGACGGCGTTGGCATTCTCGAAGGCGAGCACCAAGCGGCCGGCGGCGTAGGCTCGCGCTCGGTCGACCTCGGCCCGGGTCGGACCGTCGCGACGCAGCTCATCGACGATCTCGCCCATTCGCGCGAACGCCTCGACGCACTTGCCGGAATCCAGACCGGCCGAGAGCTGGAGGATCGGGACGTCGGCGAACGAGTGGTCGATCGAGTACACCGAGTACGCCAACCCACGCTTCTCGCGGATCTCGTCGAACAGCCGCGAGCCCATCGAGCCGCCCAGGAGGGTCGAGTAGATGGCCAGGGCCGCCCGGGCCGGGCGGTCGGAGACGTCGATCGACGGGCGGTACGAGAGCCGAAGATGGGACTGCTTGGAGTCTCGCTGCTCGACCAGCCGGCGGGGGGCGAAGGACGGCGCTGGGTCATAGCCCCCGGGCGCCGGCAGATCGGGAAAGCGGCCGAACAGCTCGGCCAGCGCGCCGTTGCCCGCGGCCGCCGGCGATTCCCCGGGCAGCGACTCGAGGTTTCCCACGATGAACGCGCCACCCCGCCGGCCGGACCAGCGTCGCTGGCGGAAGGCGATGATCGCCTCGCGCGGGAACGTGCGCAGGTGCTCCTCGATGCCCAGCACCGGGCGGCCGAGAGGATGCTCGCCGAACGCGGCCGAGTCGATGAGGTGCTCGGCCCGGGTCGCCGGCTGATCGTTGGCGCGTGCGATCTCCTGGATCACCACTCCCCGCTCGCGGTCGAGCTCGTCGGCGTCCAGGTGCGGCCGGGCCACGAAGTCCGTGAGCAGATCGATCGCCTCCATCGCCGCCTGCGCCCGGGCGGTGATGTGGAACGCCACCAGGTCGTGGCTGGTGTACGCGTTGAGCTGGGCCCCCAGCCGCTCGGCCGTCTCGTTGACGTCCCGGTAGGTGGGGTACTTCTCGCCGCCCTTGAACACGAGGTGCTCGAGGAAGTGCGCCATCCCGTTCTCCTCCGGACGCTCCGTCCGGGCGCCGGCGTCGAACGCCGCCAGCACGGTCACCACCCGCGTGCCGGGCAGGGGCACGCGGTGGACCGGGAGGCCGTTCTCGAGCTGCTCGGTGACGATCGAGGCCATGCCTGCTCCTACGGTAGCGCGAGATGCACGAACGCTTGCAGCACCCCTCGAGCGCGGGCCATACGCGGTCGGGCACGCTACCCTGCGCCCCCGCATGGCCGTTCCCGAGCGCCAGCACAAGTACCGCCGCACCCCTCGGCCCCGCGCCCCCAAGCCCGCTTCCGCGCGTCGCCACCCGTCCGGCGGCGCCAGTCACGTCCTGGAGTTCCGCGGCGTCTCGAAGGTCTACGAGGGAGGCGACATCGGCCTCGACCGCGCCACCTTCGCGGTCGAGCGAGGCGAGTTCGTCTTCCTGGTCGGTCAGACCGGATCCGGCAAGTCGACCGTCATCCGGCTGCTGATCAAGGAGCTCGAGCCCTCGGCCGGCTCGATCATGGTCGCCGGCCGCGACCTCGCCGAGCTCGCGCGCTCGCGCGTGCCCTACTACCGGCGCAACATCGGCGTGGTCTGGCAGGACTACAAGCTGCTCCCCAACCGGGCCGTCTACGACAACGTCGCCTACGCGCTCCAGGTGACCGGAGGCGGACGCCGGGAGATCCGCCAGAAGGTGCCCGACATTCTGCGCCTCACGGGGCTCTCCACCAAGCTGCACAACTATCCGGACCAGCTCTCCGGCGGCGAGCAGCAGCGCGTCTCGATCGCGCGCGCGTTCGTGAACCACCCGCCCCTGCTCCTGGCCGACGAGCCCACCGGCAATCTGGATCCCGAGACCTCGATCGGGATCATGCAGCTGCTCTATCGCATCAACCGCACCGGCACGACCGTGCTGGTCGCCACCCACGACAGCACGATGGTCGACCGCATGCGCCGGCGGGTCATCGAGCTGAGCGAAGGACGCATCGTCCGCGACGAGGCCGCCGGTCTCTACGCCCGGGACGAGAGCACGCGCGAGTTCGCCGCGCGCATGCGCGGCGCCACCGCCGATCCCGGGCTCGATCCCGCCGCGCGACCCGTCGCCGCGACCCGGCCCGGCGCGCGGGCCGACGACGCCTCCGGCGCCGAGTAGGGATGAGATTGTCGTTCTTCCTGCGCGAGGCCTTCCGCTCGCTGGGGCGCAACGCCATGCCGAGCTTCGCGGCGATGGCGACGGTGCTGGTCACCATGCTGGTCCTCGGGGTCTTCATCCCGATCGTGCAGGCCACCACCGGGGCGGCGAACGAGGTGCGCGGGCGCCTGCTGCTGGACGTCTACCTGAAGACCGACGCGACGCCGGCCGACGTGGAGAGGGTCCGCCAGCGCCTGGCGGGCGCCGCCCACGTCAAGCGCGTGGAGTACGTCTCCAAGGACGACGCCTACCGCGAGGAGCGCAGGCGCAACCCGGAGGCCTACCAGCTGCTGGGCGCCAACCCGCTTCCGGACACCTTCCGGGTGACGCCGGACGACCCGGCGCACATCGACCTCCTGCGTGACCAGCTGGCGCCGGTCGACGTCGGCGGGCGGCGCACGGCGATCGACCCGGCCATCGACCAGGTCAAGAACCGCCGCGACGAGACCAACAAGATCCTGTCGGCCACCCGGGTGGTCAAGCTCACCACCGCCCTGCTGGCCGCGCTGCTGATCACCGCGTCGATCCTGCTGATCGCCAACACCATCCGCCTGTCGCTGTTCGCGCGCCGGCGCGAAGTCGAGGTGATGAAGCTGGTCGGAGCCACCGACTGGTTCATCCGCTGGCCGTTCGTCATCGAGGGCGTGATCGTGGGGGCGATGGGGGGGATCCTGGCGATCCTCCTGCTGGCGATCGGCAAGATCGCCCTGATCGACCCGCTGGCGTCGGAGTTCGCCCTGATCGCCGCGCCCGAGACGATCAACTTCCTGCTGCTGATCGTGGTGGTGCTCCTGGCGAGCATCGGCGTCTCGGCGGCGGGCTCGGGCATCTCGCTGCGCCGCTTCCTGCGCGTCTAGCCCTCCGGGCGCCACCAACCGGCATCGTTAGCCTTCGGGGCCGCGCCCGAGGCCCCCCGTTCCGATGCGCCGCGCCCGCAACATCCCGTTGATGCCACTGGCCCTGCTGCTGCCGGTCATGTTCCTGGCGGGGATCTGGATCGGCGGCCACCCCGGCGACCTGCCGCGGCCAGTCAGGTCGCTGTTCGTGGGGACAGAGGTGAGCACCCTCCAGGCCGCGCTCGACATCATCGAGCACGACTACTACCGCCCGGTCGACCGCCGCAAGCTGCTCCACGACGGCTTGGCGGGAGCCGTGGCGGACCTGCACGACCGCTTCTCGCGCTACCTCGACCCTCCGACCTACCGCCGCTTCCAGGCCGACAGCACGGGCCGCTTCTCCGGCGTGGGCATGGAGGTCGCGGGGGTCAAGTCCGGCCTGCGGGTCTCCCGGGTGTTCTCCGGATCGCCCGCCGCCAAGGCGGGCATCCGGCACGGGGACGAGATCGTACGCGTCAACGGGCGGTCGATCGCCGGCAGGTCGATCTCGCAGACCACGGCGCTCATCCGGGGGCGGCCGGGGACGTTCGTCGTCCTCACCGTCCTGTCGCACGGCCACCCGCGCATGGAGCGCCTCCGTCGCCGCGAGCTCATCGCGCCGGTGGTCAGCTCCAGCCTGCGCACGCTCGCCGGCCACCGCATCGCCGTGGTGGCGCTCTCGCAGTTCAGCTCCGGCTCACACGCCGAGCTGCGCCGGGCGGTCGACCGCGAGCGCACGCTGGGAGCGCAGGGCATCGTGCTCGACCTCCGCGACGACGGCGGCGGGCTGCTGACCGAGGCGGTCCAGGTCTCGAGCATCTTCATCCCCCACGGGACGATCGTCTCCACCCGCGCCCGGACACGGGCGCGGCACGTCTACCAGGCCAGCGGATCCTCGATCCCGCGCTCGGTGCCGGTGGTGGTCCTGGTGAACGGGGGTACCGCGTCGGCGTCGGAGATAGTCGCCGGTGCCCTCCAGGATCATCATCGCGCCCTAGTGGTGGGAACCCACACCTACGGCAAGGGCGTCTACCAGGAGATCCGCGAGCTCCCCAACGGCGGCGCCATCGACATCACCGTGGGGGAGTACTTCACCCCCAGCGGTCGCAACCTGGGCGCAGGCGGCATCCGTCGCGGTCCCGGCGTCCGGCCCGACCTGACGGTCCGCGACCGTCCGGACACCGGCACCGACGAGGCCCTCGACGCCGCCCTGCACGCGCTCGCCGCCCGGATCAGGTGAGCCGGCCTGCGCGGGAGGCCGCCGCGCCGCACCGCGCCGCGGTGGCGGTGCTCGAGAAGCGCGGGCGCTTCCTGGTCGCCGCCCCCTTCTTCGAGCGAGGCCGACGCCTGACCCTGCAGCGCGACGGCAGGGCCCGCGCGGGCGACCTGGTGGCGCTGCGGCTCGGCCGCGGGCAGCCGCGAGTCGAGCGGGTGCTCGGCCGCCCCGATGTCGCCCGGGACGTGATCGAGGCGCTGATGGTCGAGCACGGGCTCCCTCGGGGATTCGACCCGGCGCTGGAGGGCGACGCCGCGGCGGCCGCCCCGCCTGACGTCCCGCGCCGGGACCTGCGCACCCTGCCGACCTTCACGATCGACCCCGCCACTGCCCGCGACTTCGACGACGCCATCTCGGCGCAGGAGCTCGGCACCGGCCGCTGGCGGCTGTGGGTGCACATCGCCGACGTCGCGGCCCACGTCCGGGCCGGGGCGCGGATCGATCGGGAGGCCTACCGCCGAGCGACCAGCGTCTACGTCCCGGCAGGTGTCGAGCCGATGTTGCCGCCGGCGCTGTCGAGCGGCGCCTGCTCACTGCTGCCGGGCCAGGATCGCGCTGCCGTCACGGTGGAGCTGGAGTTGCAGGGGGCGGCGGTGACGCGGGCCGCCTTCTACCGCTCGACCATCCGCTCCGACGAGGGGCTCGACTACGACTGGGTGGATCGCGTCTTCGGTGGGGGCGAGCGCGCCCGCGACCCGTGGGCGACCCCGCTGGCCGCGGCCCGGGCGGCGGCCGGGGCGCTGGCGGAGACGCGGGCCGCGAAGGGGGCGCTGGCGGTCGAGTCGGCCGAGCCGGAGTTCTCGTTCGACGACGAGGGGAACGTGGTGCGGGCCAGGGAGGTCGCCCAGACCGAGTCCCACCGCCTCGTCGAGCACCTGATGATCGCCGCCAACGAGCAGGTGGCCGCGCTTCTCGAGCAGCGAAGGGTGCCGGCCCTCTACCGGGTCCACGAGCGGCCCGAGGCCCTGAGCGTCCGCCGCCTGGCGGACCAGCTCGCCTCCCTCGACGTCCCCACCCCGCCCCTGCCCGAGCCGATGAGCCCGCAGCAGGCGGGTGAGCTGGTGGGCGAGATCTCACGGATGGTCGACGCCCACGTGCGGCGAGTGGGGCGGGGGCGCGAGGCGCTGACCAGCCTGGTGCTGCGCGCCCTGCGCCAGGCGCACTACTCGCCCCGCAACCTCGGCCACGCCGGCCTGCAGAGTCCCAGCTACTGCCACTTCACCTCTCCGATCCGTCGCTATCCCGACCTGGTGTGCCACCGGGCGCTGCTCAGCGCGGTCGGCGGCGGAGAGGAGGCGCCGCGCGCCGAGGGGCTGGTCGAGGCCGGCGAGTGGACCTCGGCCCGCGAGCGGATCGCGATCGAGATCGAGCGTGACGCCGATGCCGTGGCGCGCTGCTTCCTGCTGGAGCGGGAGCTGTTCGAGCTCGGCTGGGACCACACCTTCGAGGGCGAGGTTGTCGGCCTGGCGCCGGTGGGCGCCTTCGTGCGCTTCGGCGACGGCCACGAGGGCCTTCTGCCCGTCCGCCGGATGCACGGCGACTGGTGGGAGCTCAACGAGCTGGCCACCGTCCTGGAGGGCACGCAATCGGGCGACACCATAAGGCTGGGCGACCCGCTCTCGGTCCAGGTGCACCGCATAGATGCGCCCCGCGGCCGCGTCGACCTGGTGGCCGGCCGACCCTTGCGCTAGAGCTTCAGCGATGGCCCGCAAGCGCAAGCGCAAGACGGCACCGGGTGACGTGGCCACCAACCGGCAGGCGTCCTTCCGCTACCAGCTGCTCGAGAGGCTCGAGTGCGGGATCGTGCTGACCGGCACCGAGGTGAAGTCGCTGCGAGGCGGCAAGGCGCAGCTCAAGGACGGCTACGCGGCGGTGCACGACGCCGAGCTGTGGCTGCACAACGTCCACATCCCGCCCTACCAGCCCGCCGCGGGCGCCAACCACGACCCGGAGCGGCCGCGCAAGCTGCTGGTCCACCGCCGGGAGCTCGGGCGGCTGGTCGGCAGGAGCCAGGAGCGGGGGTTGACCCTGGTCCCGACCCGGATCTACTTCTCGGGCCCGCATGCCAAGGTCGAGGTCGCGCTCGCGCGCGGCAGGGAGCGCCACGACAAGCGCGAGACGATCCGCGCCCGCGAGCAGCAGCGCGAGATGGAGCGCGCCCTGCGTGACGCCAACCGCTAGCCACGCCGCGGCTCAGCGCCTCCGGGGCGACAGGACCTCGAGCAGGGCCTCCACGCAGTGGGTGCAGAACTGGGCCCCGCCGCAGCGCCGCAGCTCCGCCTGCGCGGCCGCCGGCGACATGGCCTCGCGGTAGGGCCGGTCCGAGATCATGGCGTCATAGGCGTCGCAGACGAACGTGATCCGGCTGGAGATCGGGATTCGCGCGCCCGCCACCCCGTCGGGATAGCCGGCGCCGTCCCAGCGCTCGTGGGTGGCGCGGATGGCCGGCGCCAGGTGCGAGAGCTCCTCGACCTGCGCGACCACATGGGCGCCGGCCTGAGGATGCTCGTAGACGACGCGCCAGTCCCTCGGCGTGAGCGCCGCGGGCTTGTTGAGCAGATGATCCGGCAGGGCCAGCTTTCCGATGTCATGGAGCATCGCCACCAGCGTGACCTCGAAGCGCTGAGGCTCGCCGAGGTGCATGCGCTCGGCCACCGCGACGGCCAGCCGGACCGTGTTGCGCGAGTGGCGCGCGGTGTAGGGATCGTGGAGCTCCAGCGCGGCCAGCAGCGCGCGACTGTTGACCAGCTCCTCGCGATGAGCATCCGCCTCGCCCTGTCTGCGCGCGAACGCGTGCTCCTCCGACATCGGGCCTCCCGGCCCACCGACGCTGACAAGCCAGTGGTCTTTAGAACTCGCGGGGCGCCGAACGGTTGGCAGGTTCGGCGATTTGCTCGGGGGCGCGACCCTGGAGGCAGGCGGACCCGGTTGCCATTCGGGCGGACAGCATCTTAGGATCGCCTCATCTGGGGTGCGATGCGCGGCGCTGAGCCACTGAATCTCGCTCGATCCGGCGGGTGCGCTCACCGCATCGCCGCTGCCGCGGTGATCGCGGGGCTCGCTCTGAGCTGGGGCTGCGGCGATTCCGCTCGGGGGACCGTCCCGGCGGCGGTTGGCAGCCGGCCGGCGGGCCCGGCGGCGGTCGTCGTCCCGGTGATGGTGGCGGTGGGCGACATCGCCTGCCGTCCCGGACTACGGCGCCGGGGGGTCCCGGGTCAACCCCGGCTGGGGCTCGGCTGCCATCAGGGCACGATCGCCGCACTGGCCGGAAGGCTGCGGCCAACCGCGATCGCGGTGCTAGGGGACGCGCAGTACGACCGGGGCACCGGCGCGGAGTTCGCCGGATCGTTTGCCCGAACCTGGGGCGGTCTGCGAGCCCGGCTGCATCCCGCGGTGGGCAACCACGAGTACCTGACGGCCCGAGCTTCCGGCTATTTCTCGTACTTCGGCGCGGCCGCCGCGCCGCCCAACGGCTACTACTCCTACGACGTCGGCGCCTGGCACGTCGTCGTGCTCAACTCCAACTGCGCCTTCGTGTCCTGCGCGCCGGGCTCGGCCCAGGAGAGCTGGCTGCGCGCCGACCTGGCCGCTCATCCGGCCCGCTGCACGCTCGCCTACTGGCACCACCCCCGCTTCACCTCGGGCTTCCACGGCAACGACCTGACGGTGGCGCCGCTGTGGAACGCGCTCTACGGCGCCGGCGCCGACCTGGTGCTCACCGGCCACGACCACGATTACGAACGCTTCGCGCCGCAGAACTCCGCCGGCCGACGCGATCCCGCGCACGGCATGCGCGAGTTCGTCGTCGGGACTGGCGGCAAGGACCTGGGCCCCCTGAGAGCGGTCAAGCCCAACAGCGAGCGCCGCGACAACCGCAACTTCGGCGTCCTGGCTCTGACGCTGCGGCCCGGCGGCTACTCCTGGCGCTTCGTCCCCGAGCCGGGTGGAGCGTTGCACGACGCCGGGTCAGGCAGCTGTCACTGAGCCGGTCCGGCCGCGGGCGGGCGGCCGAGGGCTGGCCCGGATTCCGATGACGGCACGCCGAGGCTCAGGCCGCGACAGTCGGCCTGGCGCCCAATGTCGCCGGCAGGTGCGTCCCCCACACGCCGAACGCCAGCAGGACGACGAGTCCGATGTAGACGCCGGCCACCATCAGCCGGTGCACCGGCTTGACCCGGTAGTAGGCCTGCTGCTCGGGCCCGCCCTCGCGGCGCATCCGCCAGCGTCGCCAGGTCTCGATGCCGGCGAACAGCAGGATCAGCAGGATGATCGGGTTGGGGAACAGGATGGCGGCCCCGACCATGGCGCCGAAGCCGACGATCCACATCCACGGCGCCATGGCGGCCATCGCCCGGCCGCCGTCGAGCGGCAGCACCGGGAGCAGGTTGAACAGGTTGAGGAACAGCCCGATGAAGGCGAGGGCGCGGAACAGCTGGTTGCCCGTGGCGTGGGCGACCGGGATCAGCGCCGCGGCCGCGACCGAGCCGAGTATCGGGCCCGCCAGGCCCACCCGCGCCTCGGCCAGCGCGTTGCCGCCCAGCGACTTCGCCCAGATCGCCGCGCCCAGGAAGGGGATGAAGACCGGCGCGCTGGCCGCGACTCCCTCCCGGCGCAGCTGGATCACGTGCCCGATCTCGTGGATGAACAGCAGCAGCACGAAGCCGATCGCGAACCGCCAGCCCCAGATCAGGCTGTAGGCGGCGATCGACACCAGCATCGAGCCCGAGGTGGTGAGCAGCTTGAGCTTGGGGAGGATCAGCAGCAGCGCCTTGAGCTTGGCGGCGAACTTGAGCACCAGCGCGCCCGCCGCGGCCAGGCTGCCGAGGATCCGATTGCGGCTGCCGTGGGACTTCGACGTCGGCGGCGGCGCGGCCGGGGCGGGCTGCGCCGCCGGTTCCGGCGGCGCGGGCACAGGCCACTGCGTCTGGCGTTCCACGCCCCCGATTTTGGCAGCCGCCGGTTCCCGGGGAGCGGGGGGGCCGGTAGCGCTAGAATTCCCGTCGGCAGTAGCCCCCGGGGACGACAGGCTTCGACGCGGTCGGATCGTGGGGGTGGTTGCGAGTCGAGGTTCCGGCTGGCCTCGTAAAACCGCCGGAAAACCATAAGTGCGGACTCTCACGAGTACGCCCTCGCCGCTTAGTCACTAGCTAGGCACGAGGTCTCGGCCCCCGTTCGCCTGCGGCGGGGATGACCGGGATCAGACAGCAGGCTCGCTCGGTGCGGTGCGCTCCCGCCAACCCGAGGACACCAAGGGGGCTGGTCCTCCGGAACCCCGCCGGCGCGGCAACCGGGGGACGAGACCAGAGCGCCGGCTACGCTCGTAGATGCCACCTTTCGCGCGACCGCGGACGCGGGTTCGATTCCCGCCGTCTCCATCCCTGGTCCGCCGGGAACGAACCCGCGCCACCGCTCGCCATTCGGGCTCGCTGGGGTTCGATTCCCGCCCTCTCCACTGGACGTCCGATGCCAAGCGGCTCGGTTCAGTCGGCAGCGGGCCACGGGCGTGACCCGGCTCACTTCGCGAAGCCGATGTCCTGGTAGATCGTGCTCTTGAAGCCGAACGAGCCCATGTTCGCCAGGCTGGACTTGACCGCGGTGATCTGCGGACGCTGGAAGAGGACGATCGAGTGGACCTCGTCCCAGACCAGTCGGTCCGCCTGGTTGATCAGATCGCGCGCCCGGCCGAGGTCGAGCTCCTCCTGAGCCCGGGACATGAGGTCGTCGATCGCCGGCGAGCCGACCCGGGCGAAGTTCTGCTGGATCTGCAGCTGGCCCTTGGCGTCCCTGGTCGGCTTCACATAAATCGATTGGGCCGATGAGATCGGGAACGGCGTGCCGATCCATGAGAACGGCGCGACGTCGAAGTCGCCGGTCGAGATGTACTTGTCGAAGAAGTCGTCCTCCGGGACCGCCGTGATGTCGAGCTTGATCCCGACGTCCTTGAGCATCGCCTGGGTGAGCTCTCCCTCCTGGCGGCTGGTCCCCACGCCGGTGGGGATGACGAACCGCAACTCCAGTGTCCGGGATCCCTTGCGGCGGAACGCCCCGCTGCGCCTCCAGCCCGCCTGGTCGAGCAGGCGCCGGGCCGTGCCCGGGTCGAAACGCCCCACCTGGCCGGCGTCGTCTCGATACCCGGTCTGGGTGTTGACGAAGAAGTGGTTGTTCATGGTCCGCGGCGGCCAGTTGAGCCCCGTGAGGTCGGCCCGGGCGAGCGCGTCGCGGTTGATCGCCATCGCCACCGCGCGACGCACCGCGACGTCGGCCAACTCGGGGCTGGTGGCGTTGAAGGTGAAGTGCCGGAAGTCGGGCCCGGCGGCCTCGCGGACCGAGGCGCCGCGGACGCCGAGGACGCGCTTGTAGTTGCTGGGGTTCACCCCCACATCCACGACGTCGACCTCGCCGCTGGCGAACGCGTTGATGGCGGCGTCGACCGCCAGCGCCCGGAACACGATCGAGTCGAGCTTGGCCGGCGGCCCCCACCACCTGGGATCGCGGACGATGGTGATCGTCTTGGCGGTCTGGTCGATCTTGCCGAGCTTGAAGGGCCCGGCGGTGACGGGAATCCGGTCCAGCCAGCCGGTGTTGAACTTCTTGGGATCGCTGTTGGTGGCGGCCGGATAGAGCAGACCGAACAGGCCCTGCCACTCGCCGTAGCGCCGGGCGAAGGTGACGACGACCTCGTAGGGATCGCGCCCCGGCTTGACGCTGGCGATGCGCTCATAGCCGGTCGACGAGGCGATCTCGAATCCGTGCTGGGGGCTGCGCAGCGCCTTCCACTGCGCCTCGTAGTCCCTCCAGGTGATCGGCTTGCCGTCGGACCAGTGTGCCTTGGGGTTGAGGCGATAGGTCACGACCTGCCGGGGGGAGCTCGAGGTGACCCGCGCGGAGGTGACGTAGTTGCGGTCCACCGCGACGTTTCCGCGCTCGTCGGACACGAAGGGTGAGGGCATCATGCCGCCCAGGACGGCTGCCGTCGAAGCCTCCGGGCCATTGAGTTGGTTGGCGTTCCATTGGGTGGAGAACTGCTCGATCGCCCAGCGCAGCGTTCCGCCCTGCCTGACCCGGTCGCGCGGGAGCGGGTTGATGTCCGATCGCTTCAGCGCCCCCCCCTGCTTGGCGGGCCCGCCGCAGCCCCCGGCCACCAGCCCCGCGGCCAACAGCGCTGCGATCGCCAGTCCGCGGCGATAAGCGTTCAACGTCAACCTCCCTGCTCGGTCTCGGGTGTCGTCGGGCGTGCCCGCTCGACGGTCAAACTACCTGCATTGGCTCGGCGTAGTGGCAGGCCGCCTCCTGATCGCCGCCGACGCCACGCAGTGCCGGCTCCTCCTCGATGCACGGCCTGCGGGCGGCGGGGTCGAGCGCGGCGAACTTCGGGCACCGGGTCCGGAAGCGACAGCCGGAGGGCGGATCCGCCGGGCTCGGGGGGTCGCCCTCCAGCAGGATGCGCCGGCGGGCGCGCTCCTTGGCCGGATCCGGGATCGGGATCGCCGACAACAGCGCCTGCGTGTAGGGATGGGCGGGCGCGCCGTAGACACGCTCGACGTCTCCGGTCTCGGCCAGGCGGCCGAGGTACATCACAGCGACGCGGTCGGCGATGTGCCGGATCACCGACAGGTCGTGGGCGACGAACAGGTAGGACAGGCCCAGGCGAGCCCTCAGATCCTCGAGCAGGTTGATCACGCCGGCGCGGATCGAGACGTCGAGCGCGGAGACGGGCTCGTCGAGGACGAGCAGCTTGGGCTCCAGGGCGAGGGCCCGGGCGATCGCGATCCGCTGACGCTGGCCCCCGGAGAACTGCTGGGGGTAGCGGGCGGCGTGGTCGGGGGCGAGGCCGACCAGACCGAGCAGCTCACGCACCCGGGCGCGGATCTGTCCCTTGGGGAAGCCGTGCGTGCGCAGCGGCTCCGCCAGGACGTCGCTCACCGGGAGCCTGGGGTCGAGCGAGGCCAGCGGGTCCTGGAAGACCACCTGGACGTCGCGGCGCACGGCTCGGCGCTCGCGCCCGTCCAGCTCCGCGGCGTTCCTGCCCAGCACGACCACCCGACCGCCCTGAGGTGGGCTCAGCTCGAGCACCTGCAGCAGCGTCGTGGTCTTCCCGCATCCCGACTCGCCGACCAGGCCCAGCGTCTCGCCCTGGCGGATGTCGAAGCTGATGCCGTCCACCGCCCGGACGGTCCCGACGCGACGCTTGAACACCATCCCGCGCAGGACGGGATGGTGCTTGACCAGGTCGTCGGCGGTCAGGACGGCGGGCCGCTGCTCGCGCTGGGTCCGCGGCGCGGGCGCCCGCGAAGCCCGCGGCAGCCCGAACACGTCGGCGGGCGTCAGGTTGCCCGCCTCGATTACCTCCGAGCGGTGACAGGCGGCCACCTGCCCCGGCCCCCCGATCGGCAGCAGCGCGGGCTCGACCTCGCGGCACCTGGAGTACACGAGCGGGCAGCGCGGCGCGAACGGGCAGCCGGGCGGCAGGTCGACGAGCGACGGCGGGGTGCCCTCGATCGGGACCAGCGGGCCGCGGCCCGACTCGTCGAGCCGCGGGATCGCGCCCAGCAGCCCGAGCGTGTACGGCATCCGCGGGCGACCGTAGACGTCGTCCACCGTCCCGCTCTCGACCAGGCGCCCCGCGTACATGACCGCCACCCGGTCGGCGAAGCCGGCGATCACGCCCAGGTCGTGCGTGATCATCACGATCCCGGCGCCGGTCGCCTCGCGCGCGGTCCGCAGGACGTCGAGTATCTGGGCCTGGACGGTGACGTCGAGCGCCGTGGTGGGCTCGTCGGCGATGATCACGTCGGGGTCGTTGGCGATCGCCATCGCGATCATCACCCGCTGGCGCATGCCGCCCGAGAACTCGTGCGGGAAGGCGCTGGCCCGCTGCTGGGCGCGGGGGATGCCGACCAGCTCGAGCAGCTCCACGGCGCGGCGTCTCGCGTCCTGGGCCGAGATGTCGCGGTGCACCCGCACCGCCTCGGCGACCTGGTAGCCGACGCTGTACACCGGGGTCAGCGCCGAGAGCGGGTCCTGGAAGATCATGGCGATGCGCCGTCCGCGCAGGCCCGCCAGCTCGCGGTCGTCCATCCCCGTCAGCTCCGCGCCGTCGAGCCGCACGGAGCCCTCGACGTGGGCGGTGAAGGGCAGCAGTCCCATCACCGCGAGCGCGTGCGCGGACTTTCCCGAGCCCGACTCCCCGACGATGCCCAGCACCTCGCGGCGCTCCAGCTCGTAGCTGATTCCACGCACCGCCTTCACGTCGCCGGCGGCGCCGGGGAAGGTGACCGAGAGATCGCGGACCTGCAGGACCGCGTCGTTCACCGCGACGCTCCCGAGGTGGGGTCGAGCGCGTCGCGCAGGCCGTCACCCACCAGGTTCACCGACAGCACGATCGCCACCAGCAGGCCGGCGGCGAATCCGAACAGCCAGGGATAGGCGACCGCCGAGCTCGTCCCGTCCGCGATCAGCGTGCCGAGCGACACGTCGGGCGGCTGCACGCCGAAGCCGAAGTACGACAGGCCGGTCTCGGCGATGATCGCGGCGCTCACGTTGATGGTGGCGTCGATGATCAGCAGCGAGGAGATGTTGGGCAGGATGTGGCGGAAGACGATCGTGGGCGTCGAGACGCCCATGTAGCGGGCGGCCAGCACGTACTCGCGCTCGCGCAGCGAGATGGTCATCCCGCGGACGATGCGGGCGGTGACCATCCACAGGAACGCGGCCAGCAGGAAGACCAACACCAGCCAGGTCTTGCCGCGGAAGGCCGGGGAGAGGATCGCGATGATCAGGAAAGCGGGGATCACCAGCAGCAGCTCGACGAACCACATCAGCACCCGGTCCACCCAGCCGCCCAGATATCCCGCGAACGAACCGACCAGGGCGGCGAGCCCGGTCGAGAACAGCGCCACGAGAAGCCCGATGACCAGCGACTTCTGCATCCCTCGCAGGGTCAGCGCGTAGACGTCGGCGCCGGTCTGGGTGGTACCGAACCAGTGCCGGAGAGAGGGGCCCTGCAGGAAGGCGGCGAAGTCGTGGTCGGTGTAGCTCCACCCCGTCAGATAGGGCCCCAGGAACGCCAGCGCGAACAGCACGACGAGCACCACCAGGCCGGCGAGGGCCAGCCGGCGCCGGCGGAACCGCTCGAGCACCACGCCCCACCGGGAAGGCACCCGGGTCTCGTCCAGCGGCGCGCCGGCCCCCGACGGCTGGTCGCCGGGCAGGACCGCTGCCAGCTGGTCGCTGGGAACCGACATCAGGACACCCGGATGCGCGGGTCCAGCACCGCGTACGCGAGGTCGGAGAGTAGCCCGGCGATCAGCACCAGTCCGGCCGCGAAGCAGCTGACCGCCGCGACCGCGTTGACGTCGTTCTTGGTCACCGAATCGACGAACCACTCACCCATGCCATGCCACCCGAAGATCTTCTCGGTGAAGGTGGCGCCGACCAGCAGCAGCCCGAAGTTGTAGGCGAAGAACGTCGCGGCGGGGATCAGCGCCGTGCGCAGCGCGTGCTTGAGCAGGGCCGTCCGCCGCCGCAGTCCCTTGGCCATCGCCGTGCGCACGAAGTCCTGGCCCAGGACGTCGAGCATGGCGTTGCGCTGGTAGCGGCTGAAGATGGCGATCTCGCCGAGCACGAGCGTGAGGCTCGGCAGGACCAGATGCTTCAGCCGGTCCCCGAGGTGGGCCCAGAAGCCCCCCGCCAGACCGGGGGTGAACTCACCGGTGTACTCGAAGACCTTCAGCCCCACGGCGTTGTTGAACCCCACCGCCACGATCTCGAGCAGCACCGCCAGCACGAACACCGGGGTGGAGAGGATCACGAACGACAGCAGCGTGATGGCGTGGTCGCTGAACCGGTACTGGCGGATCGCGCCCCAGGCCCCGGCGAGCACGCCGAGGAGGCCACCGACGATGGTGGCGATCAGCAGCAGTCGCAGGCTGACCCCGATTCGGCGGCGCATCTCGGTGTTCACCGAGATCCCGTCCCACGTGCGGCCGAAATCGCCGTGGACGACGCCGCTCACCCATCGCCCGTACCGTTGCGCGACCGGGGTCCTGTCGTTGAGGTTGAGCTCGTCGAGGCGGCGGTCGACGACCGCCGCCGGCGGCGCCGGGTTGCGTCCCTCGAAGTTGCCCCGCGGATGAAGCGCGGACGCGGCCAGGAAATAGGCGAGGCTGGCGGCGATGCCGACGAGGATCAGGGAGTTCGCCAGCCGGCGAAGGAGGAACTTGAGCAATACGCCGTCTCCGGGTCGGTAGAGATACCACCCGGGGACCCGGCGCGTGCGGCTTCCGGACGGCGCTCGTCAGCGGAGGCTCAGGAGAAGGCGGGCTCCTGGCGATCGGGGAAGAGGTCGGGCAGGCCCTCGCTGACCCGGTCGTCGAAGCGAGCCGGGCGCTTCTCCAGGAAGGCGCTCACGCCCTCGCGGGCGTCGTCGGACTGCCCCCGCAGGAACATGGCCCGCGAGTCGGCGCGGTGGGCCTCCATGGGATGGTCGGCGCCCAGCATCGTCCACAGCATGCGACGGGTGAGGGCCACCGAGACCGGCGCGGCGTGCTCAGCGATCTCGCCCGCCAGCGCGCGGGCGGCGTCCAGGAGTTCTCCGGCCGGGTGCAGGCTGCGCACGAGCCCGCTGGCCAGCGCCTCGTGCGCCGAGAACACGCGCCCGGTGGAGGTCCACTCCATCGCCTGGCCGATGCCCACGATCCGGGGCAGGAACCAGCTCGAGCAGGCCTCGGGCACGATGCCGCGACGGGTGAACACGAATCCCATGCGGGCATCGTCGGCGGCCAGGCGCATGTCCATGGGCAGCGTCATGGTGATGCCCACGCCGACCGCGGGGCCGTTGATGGCCGCGATCACCGGCTTGGTGGACTCGAAGACACGGAGCGTGAACTGACCTCCGTTGTCGCGCGGGATCTCCTCGCCGGCCTGGCGCTCGCGCCAGTCGAACGTGCTCCCGCCGCGCTCCAGGTCGGCGCCGGCGCAGAAGCCCCGTCCGGCGCCCGTCACGACCACCGCCCGGACATCGTCGTCGCGGTCGGCCGCGTCGAACGCCTCGATCAACTCGTCGGCCATGGTCGGCGTCCAGGCGTTGAGCCGCTCGGGCCGGTCGAGGGTGATGGTCAGGACGTGATCGGCGACCTCGTAGCGGATCTCGTTGAAGTCCATGGCTCAGCCGTCCTGCTCGACGACCGCGAAGGTGCCGTCGGTTCCCCTGGACTCCACGACGCAAGCTCGGCGGAAGTCGTCGAACCCGCCGGCGTTGAGCCGTCGCACGGTCAGAGCACACAGCATGTCCGGCCTCCTTGACGCCCGTTGGTGGCCCGGCAAAGCTATCCCGCCGGTCGGGCTGCCGCAACGAGCCGCGACGCCCGCCGATCCGGCGCCGTCCGCCCGGGTCGCGGGTAGCCTTGGGCTTCAACCATGCAGGAGGTCGTCTCCGGGATCTGGCACTGGACCGCGTTCCATCCGCGGATCAGGCAGCCGGTGAGTTCTCATTACGTCGAGCCGGCGGGCGCGCTGGTCGATCCCATGCTTCCCGCGGAGGGGATCGAGTGGTTCGAGGCCCGCGACCGCACGCCGACCCAGATCCTGCTCACCAACCGCCATCACTACCGCCAGAGCGATGCTTTCGTCGAGGCCTTCGGCTGCCCGGTGCGCTGCAGCCGGCAAGGACTGCACGAGTTCGAGGGCGGCCCTGAGGTCGAGGGCTTCGAGTTCGGCGACGAGCTGGCCCCCGGCATCACCGCGGTGGAGATCGGAGCCATCTGCGCCGACGAGGCCGCCCTGCACATCGCGCGGGAGAAGGGCGCGGTCGCGTTCGCCGACGGCCTGATCCGGCCCGCCGGCGGCCCGCTCGGATTCGTGCCCGACGGCCTGATGGGAGACGACCCGGGCACGGTCAAGTCGGCCCTGAAGGACTCGTTGCGGGGTCTGCTCGAGCGCGACTTCGAGCACCTTCTGTTCGCGCACGGAGAGCCCTTGGTGGGCGGCGGGAAGTCGGCGCTCGCCGACTTCGTGGGCAAGCCCGTCGGCGAGCCGGACTTCGGCTCCACCGCCTGACCGGGGCACCGGTGGTCAGCCGGAGCCCAGCGCCCGCGCCGCGGCGGCCGCGGTCTCGTCCGAGAGCCAGGCGCCGAGCATGGGATCGCCCTCCCGCACCAGGGCGAGCCTAGCGGCGGCGTTTCCGCGCGCAAGGCGCGGGTAATCGGCCCCGCATGCCGACCGAGCCCCCGGTTCCCACCGTCTTCGAGGTCATGCGCCGTGCCGCCGATGTCTGCGACCCGGGCGACGAGCATCCCGCGATCGCCGAGCTGCTGGCCCGCTTCGAGGATCGCGACGAGCCGATCACCGCGCTCGATGACCCGGAGGCCGAGCTCGCCGAGGCGGCGGCGCTGGACGAGGAGCTGGCGGGGCCGGCGGAGGTGATGGCGCTGGCGCTCGCCACCTATCTCGCACACCGCCGAGACGAGATCGACGACCACCGCGAGGAGCTGCTGCGGCTTGCCGCCCGGGCGGAGTTCGGCGACGATCTGCCCGCCGGCGTGCGCGATTGGCTGGCGGCCGAGGGGGTCCAGCCGTAGCGACTCGCCGCGGCTCGCGGCGCTGCCGGGCCGCGTGAGCCCCGCCGCGTGCAGCTCGCGCGTCCACGCCGACGACAGTTCCCGCGCGACCCGGAGGCGCTAGAGCACGGCGTCGGCCAGGAGGTCCACCTGCGCCGGGTCCTTCGAGCAGGGAAAGCAGATCAGCTCGTGGCAGCCGGCCTCCGCGAAGCCGGACACGTAGCCCTGGATCGTCTCCTCATCGGTGGCGGCGCCGGCGGCGATCTGGTCGGCGTACTCGCCGGCGAATGCGTAGTAGTCGTGCAGGTACGAGTCGGCCGCCTGCGCGGCTGCGTCGCCCAGCGCGAAGTAGCACAGCGCCATGAGGCGTGGATCCCCCTCGCGGCCGTGCTGCGACCATGCCTGCCGGGCCTTCTCGGCGCCGGCGCCGAAGTCCTCGGGCGACCCGCCGCCCATGATCCATCCGTCGCCGTAGCGGGCGGCACGCCGGAAGGCGGCGTCCACCGTCCCGCCGAGGATCACGGGGGGCCCTCCCTCCCTCGCCGGAGGCGGGCCCACCCCGCCGGCGAAGCCCCGCTTCTCCCCGCCCCACAGGCGTTTGAGCTCGTCCAGTTGCTGATCGAGGCGCCGGCCGCGACCCTCCATCGGGACCCCGCCGGCCTCGTAGTCGTCCTCCCGCGCGCCGATGGCGATCCCGAGGACGAGGCGCCCGGCGGACAGGGAGTCGACGGTGGCGACCTGCTTGGCCAGCAGGGCGGTGTTGGCCCGGTACGGCCCGATCAGGATCGCGGTCGTGAGGCGGATTCGCTCGGTCACCGCCGCCGCGGCGGCGAGCGCGACCAGCGGCTCGTAGTTCGGGTAGACGATGCGGTCGATCACGCCCAGCGAAGAGAAACCGCGCCGGTCCGCGCGCCCCGACCACTCCAGCAGGCTGTCGCGGTCGACTCCGGGGATGGTGGCGGGCAGGCCGATGCCGATGTCCATGTGCGCTCCTTTAAGGTCGTCGGGTGATGGCGTCCGATGAGCCTCTGGCCGAGGTTCCCCCGTGGGCGGCGAGCCTACTCGCGGGCGCGCCGGTGGCCCACCTGGGGCTTCTCGACGACGACCTTAACCCACGGGTCATGCCGGTCACCTTCGCGCTCCACGCCGGGGGGGTGTGGAGCGCAGTCGACCAGAAGCCCAAGCGTCGGCCGGGAGCCGAGCTCGCCCGCGTCAGGTTCCTGCGCCGCCGGCCCCGCGCGGCGCTCACGGTGGATCGCTACGACGCCGACTGGTCGCAGCTGGCGTGGGTTCAGCTGCTGGGCCGCGTCGAGGTGCTGGAGGCTTCCGAGGCCCCCGACGCGCTGGACGCGCTGGCTGCCAAGTACGCCGACTACCGCGAACGCCGGCCGGCGGGACCGCTCCTGCGCCTGGTTGTGGAGCGCGCCCTGCACTGGCGGGCGGGCGGCTAGCCGGGCGCCACGAGCGATGCTCACAGAGACAACTCGGCCGGGACCAGGTCGAGCGCCAGCTCACGGCCGTGGCGGATCACGAGGGCGCTGACCCGGGCGCCGATGACCTCGGCCACCATCAGTCGCTGAAGGTCGTCCACTCCCGCCACCGCCTCGCCGTCGACCTCGACGATGAGGTCCTCGGGGCGCATCCCGGCCCGCTCGGCGGGGCTCCCGGTCACCACCTCGACCACCTCCACGCCGGTGCGTGCACCGTGTCGGGTCCGCGCCCCCGGCGGCAGCGGGCGCGGCCCGCCGGCGATGCCCAGGTAGGCCCGCCGGACCCGCCCCTCGGTCATCAGGGCGCCGACCACCTGGCGGGTGGCCGCGTTGATCGGGACCGCCAGTCCCAGCCCGACCCCGGCCACCGCGGTGTTGATGCCGACCACCTGCCCGGAGCTGTCCGCCAGGGCGCCTCCCGAGCTGCCGGGGTTCAGCGCGGCGTCGGTCTGGATGACGTTGTCGATGATGCGGACCGTGCGCCGGGCGCGGGCGGGAAGCGACCGCCCCAGCGCCGAGACGACGCCGGCGGTGACCGACCCGGCGAAGCCGTGCGGGTTCCCGATGGCGACCACCAGCTGGCCGACGCGCAGCCGCTCGGCGTCGCCCAGCGGCGCGGCCGTGAGGTCGGCGGCGTCCGCCCGCAGCACCGCCAGGTCGGACAGCGGGTCCGAGCCGACCACCTCGAAGCCGACCTCCCGGCCATCCACGAACGAGGCTCGTCCCCGCCGGCCGGGACCGCTGACCACGTGAGCCGAGGTCAGGACGAAGCCGTCCGGCGTGAGCGCCACGCCGCTGCCGGCCCCGGCGGGCACCTGCCCGCCGCGTGTGCGGCGCAGCACGCGCAGGTTCGCCACCGAAGGCGACAGCGCGGCGGCGACGCCCGAGACGGCCCGCGAGTAGGCGTCGAGTGCCTCCCGGTCCGGGTCGGAATGGGGGGGATCGGCCCCCCGGTCGAGAGCCTCGGCCTGCATCCTCAGACCCCCGCCGTGTCGGCGTCGAGGCTCACCTCGACGTCGCGCTCGTCGGTCCCGCGGACCACCGTCAGTCGCAGCTTTGCGCCCGCGGTCGCTTGGTCGAGAGCCTCATAGAGGTCGTCGACGCCGGCGATCGGCCGTCCGCCCGCTGCCACGATGAGATCCCCCGGCTCGACGCCGGCGCGGCCGGCCGCCGAGCCCTCGTCGACTGCGCGCACCAGGATGCCGTCCCGCTCGGGCAGCCCGACGGCACGCCGCAGCCGCCGCGCGACCCTGAGGGGCGCGACCGCCACGCCGAGTCGCGGCCGTACCGGGCGCTGTCCCTTCCACAGCGCGTCCGCGTGTCGGGCGAGCGTCTCGTCGGCGGGGACGGCGAGGATCAGGCCGCCCTCCTGACGCACGGTGTTCAGGCCCAGGAGCCCCCCGCCGGCGTCGACCAGCGGCCCGCCCGACGAGCCGCGGGGCAGCGGAGCCGTGTGCTCGATGGCTCCGGCGATCCGCCGACCGCCGGGCCCACGGAATCGACGGTCGGCCGCCGAGACGAACCCCAGCGTCACGCGCAGTCCGCGTCCACCCGGATTGCCGAGGGCGAAGACTGCGCTGCCGATGGTCGTGGTCGACGCGTCGGGCGACCAGCGGACGGCGGGTGCGCCGGTGGTGTCGACCTCGAGGGCGGCGACGTCGAGGTCGGCGTCGATTCCGGCGACTCGGGCGACGGCGCGGCGGCCATCGGCGAAGGTCACCGTCACCTCCTCGCCTCGCAGGTTGTGGGAGTTGGTCAGGATCCTGCCGTCGGCGACCACGACTCCGGTTCCCAGCCCCCACCCGCGGCCGAGTCCCACCACCGCCGGGCCGACGCGTTCTGCCGCGTCGCGGATGGCGCCTTCCACCGCGCTCACGGGGCTCTCCATAATGCCTCCCTAGTCAGTTGTCAGTTGCAAGCGACTACCCTAGCACCGAGAGGGAGGTACGATCGGCCTATGGGAAGCCCGACCGCCCCGGAATCGCCACTGGCCGCAGCCCTCGAGGCGGTCGGCGATCGCTGGACGCTCCTGCTGGTGGCGGCCCTCCTCGACGGCCCTCGCCGCTTCAACGACCTGCAGGCGGAGGTCGCCGGGATCGCTCCCAACATCCTCAGCCAGCGCCTGCGCCACGCAGAGCGGGGCGGGCTGGTGATCGCCCAGCCCTACTCCGAGCGCCCGCCCCGGTTCGTCTACGAGCTGACGGAGGCGGGTCGCGGCCTCGGCGGGGTCCTGCGGCTGCTCGCCGACTGGGGCGCCCGCCGCTCGGAGCGCGCGGAGCCGCCCCGCCACGTGGCCTGCGGGACGCCGCTGGAGGCGCACTGGTGGTGCCCGACCTGCGAGAGCCCGGTGCCGGAGGGCGAGGCGGGAGATCTCCACTACGCGTGACGCGCCCGGTGTGGCTCAGATCGCCGGACCCGGCTCGGGCGCTCCCGGCGGTCCGGGCGCCGGCCCGGGCGCGGGAGGCTCCGGCGGCGGCCCGGGCGGTCGTGGGTCGGGCCCGGGCGGCGGCGAGCCCGGCGGCGAGGGCTCGGGTGGCAGCGGGCCCGGATCCGGACCGGGCGACGGGGGCACCGGCGTGGGGGTGGGGGACGAACCGGGACGCGGGGTCATGGTCGGTCCTGGACTACCCGCGCGGCGGCGGCGGAATCCGACGCGCGCGATGCTCGGGCTCGCAGCCGGTATCTTCCCCTGGCGCGGCATGAGCCTGCTGGAGCTCGATAGCGAGGACAGGAACGGGTATGTCTCGCTCGCCCTGCGGGGTGAGCTGGACATCTCCAGCGCACCGCAGGTGGAGGACGCGCTCGCCCGGCTCGAGGCGGGGAAGCCGTCGCTGCTGGTGATCGACCTGCGCAGTCTGCAGTTCATGGACTCGACCGGGCTGCGGACGGTGGTGAGCGCCGACACGCGGGCGCGCGACCAGGGACGTCGGGTGGCGGTGGTGCGCGGACCGGACTCCGTCGATCGGATCTTCTCGGTCACCCGCCTCGACGAGCGCCTGCAGATCGTCGACGAACCGGAAGCGGCGCTGGCGACCTGAGCTCGCCGCCCGTGGCACCGGACGCAGACCAGCGCATGGCGGGGCTGGCACGCAAGCCGACACCGGCGCTGGAAGTGCCGGATCCGTCGCCCGCCGAGCAGCCGGTGCCCTCCCAGCCGGCCGGGCCGCCGGTCCCCGATTCGCCGCCCCCCGAGGACCCGAACGTCCCCCAGGGCCCCGAGATGCCCGAGCCCCAGCCGGCGACCGAGCCCGAGCCCGAACGACCGGATGTGCCGGCGCCGGATCCCAAGGGCCCCGAGCTTCCCGACCAGCGCGCCGGCCACGGCGTCGCGACCGCGTTTGTCCCCCGAGCGCCCGGGTAGGAACGTCGCCGCCGCATGCACGTCATCATCGCCCTCGCCGTCGCCGCCGTGGCGATCTTCTTCATAGTGCTCATCGCGGGCGCCACGCCGTTCGTGGGGATACCGATAGTGGTCGTCGCGCTGGGCATCGCCGCGGTGTGGGCGGCGATTGCGCGCCGAACGGCCGAGCGAACGCTCGACACCGACGCCCCGTCCACCGGCGAGGCGAGCTACGACCCGGTGGTCGACCCGGCCGAACGACGCTGAGCCGACGATCCTCGGGGGGCGGTCAGGCCGCAACCTGCTCGAGTGCCGGGGTCTCGCGCTCCTCGAGCAGATCGAGCACCGCCGACTCGATCCGCTCGCGTGCCCGCGGCCGGGCGAGGTCGGCACCGCCCGGCCGCTGGACGGCCCCCCGGATCGTCCAGCCCGAGCGGTAGCGATCGAACACCCGCGGGTCGATGTAGGAGGCCCGGCACACGGCGGGGGTGTTGCCCAGGTAGACCGCCACCTGCTTGACCGCAGCTGCGATTGCGCGCCGTCGCGCCGCCTCGGACGTCGGCGGATCGGCTTCCTGCGCCAGCGCCAGTGCCGCCAGCACCGTCGCGTTCCAGGTGCGGAAGTCCTTGGCGGTGAACTCCTGTCCGGTCAGCTCCTTGACGTAGTCGTTGATGTCGTCCGAGCGAAGGTCGCGCCAGCGCCCGCGGTCGTCGCGGTAGGCCAGCAGCTCCGGGCCGCCCCCCCGGCGACGCCGCAGCGCCTTGACGATCTCGCCGACGTCGGGATCCGCGATCGCCTGTATTCGCCGCCTCCCGCTCTTGGCCGGGTAGTCGAACACCACCTCGCCGTCCTCCACGCTGGCGTGACGCTTGAGCATGGTGGCCAGCCCGTAGGACTCGTTGCGCTCCGCATAGTCCTCGGACCCCATCCGGAAGAAGCCGAGGTCGAGCAGTCGCGTCGCGCACGCCAGGACGCGGCCCCGGCTGAGTTCGTCGCCGCCCAGGTCGCGCCGGACCCGCCGCCGCAGGGCGGGCAGCGCCCGCGCGAACTCCAGCATCGAGTCGAACTTCTGCTGATCGCGACGCCGGCGCCAGCGCTCGTGGTAGAGGTACTGCTTGCGGCCCGCGGCGTCGACCCCGGTCGCCTGAAGGTGTCCGAGTGCATCCGGGCAGATCCACACGTCGTGCCAGGCCGGAGGGATCGCCAGGTCGGCGATCCGGGTCAGCGCCTCGGGGTCGGTGACCGGCGCTCCGGCCGGATCGCGGTACTCGAATCCGCGACCGCGCCGCCGCCGGACGATCCCGGGTCCAGCGCAATCCGAGCGTCTGAGCCGGGGCACGGCGCCCATAGTGCCCGCCTCGGCGGTCACATAAGCGCCCCGCCGAAACCCCGCCCGCGGCGCCCCGTTTCGCGCCGATAGCGGGCGGGTAGGCGTGATTGGACCGAACAAGGAGACCGAATCATGAGCATCCTGGACAAGATCACCGGTCGCGCCAAGAAGGCGGCCGGCGACGTGGCCGACGACGCCTCGCTGCGGCGCGAGGGCCGCAAGGAGGAGCGCAAGGGCGAGGCCAAGGACGAGCTGTCGCGCAGCCAGGAGAGGGCCGACGCGAAGGCCGAGGAGGTCGCCAACCTGGAGCGCAGGACCTCCTAGCCGCAACCGCGGCGCGGGCTCGGGTCGCCGGGCCACGCGCCGCGGTTGAGCTCATGACCGAGACAGATCGCGACGAGTCCAACCAGCTCCCCGAGGAGGGTCCCCCCGGGCAGGCTCCCGATGCCGCCGGCGAGGACAAGCAGGAGCCGGCCCGCAGCTCGGAGGCGGAACGGGGCGGCCAGGGAGAGTCGCGCGGTGCGCAGAGCGGCGACGAGAGCGCCCAGACCGGCCATCCCTCCAACGCCGGCTGACCGCGGCGCGTTTCCGCCGTCCGCCCGGGGGTAGGCCGGCCCACCATGCGCGTCGTGGTGCTGGGAGCGACCGGCAACGTGGGCACGAGTGTCGTGCGCGCGCTGAGCGAGGATCCGCAGGTGGAGGAGGTCGTCGGAGTCGCCCGGCGCCCGTCCCGCATGCGAGTCGACGGTGTGCGCTGGGAGACGGCGGACATCGTGAGCGACGACCTGGTCCCCCTGCTGCGCGACGCGGCGGCGGTGGTTCACCTGGCGTGGCTGATCCAGCCCTCGCGCGACCGGGCAGCCACTCGCGCGGTGAACGTGGACGGCAGTGCGAGGGTCTTCCGCGCCATCGCCGACGCCAAGGCGCCGGCGCTGGTCTACGCATCGTCGGTGGGCGCCTACTCCCCGGGGCCCAAGGATCGGCGGGTCGACGAGAGCTGGCCCACCGGCGGCATCCAGAGCTCCTTCTACTCGCGCGACAAGGCCGAGGTCGAGCGCCTGCTCGACCGCTTCGAGGCCGAGCACCCCGAAGTGCGGGTGGCGCGGTTGCGCCCGGGGCTGATCTTCAAGCGCGACGCGGGGTCGGAGATACGGCGGCTGTTCGCCGGCCCGCTGCTGCCCACGCCGCTGCTGCGGCCCCGCCTGATCCCGCTCGTGCCGGACGTGGACCGCCTGCGCTTCCAGGCGGTGCACTCGCTGGACGTGGGTGACGCCTACCGGCGCGCGGTGACCGGGCAGGCCCGGGGCGCGTTCAACCTGGCGGCCGAGCCGGTGCTCGATCCGCCGCAGCTCGGCCGGCTGCTCGGCGCCCGGCCCGTCCGGGTGCCGGCGGCGGCGCTACGCGGGGCGGCCGCATTGACGTGGAAGCTGCGCCTTCAGCCGGCTCCGCCGGGGTGGGTGGACCTCGCCCTCGGAGTTCCGCTGATGGACACCACCCGCGCGCGCTCGGAGCTGGGATGGCGGCCGCGGCGGGGGGCCGGCGAGGCGCTGCTCGAGCTGCTGGACGGCATGCGCGAGGGGGCCGGCCTCCAGACGCCGCCGCTCGCGCCGGGGGGCGCGGGCCCGCTGCGCGTCCGTGAGCTGCTCACCGGCGTGGGGAGGGGCTGAGGTCCCGGCGGCGCGTCCGCGAGCGCAGCAGCGGTCGAGATGGCAGAGCCCCGCACGCCGAGCCAGCTGCCCAGGCGCTCCTGGTGGCCAACGATCAAGCGGACTGTCAAGGAGTTCCGCGAGGACAACCTGACCGACTGGGCGGCCGCGCTCACCTACTACGCGGTCCTGTCCCTGTTCCCCGCGCTCGTCGCGCTGGTGTCGATCGTGGGCCTGTTCGGGGATCCGGTGTCCACCACGGGTGCGCTGGGCGATATCGCCACCGACCTGGGACCGGCGTCCGCGGCACGGGCGTTTCGCACCGCGATTCAGAGCCTGACCTCCCACCGCAGCGCCGCCGGCGTGCTGCTGGTCGTCGGGATGGCGACGGCGCTGTGGACGGCGTCGGGCTACGTGGGCGCCTTCATCCGGGCGTCCAACACGATCTACGAGGTGCCCGAGGGGCGCCCGTTCTGGAGGCTGCGTCCGCTGCAGATCCTGGTCACGATGGGCATGGTGCTGCTGCTGACCCTGGTGGCGGTCGCGCTGGTGGTCAGCGGTCCGGTGGCATCCGCAGTGGGCGCCGCGATCGGCGCCAGCCAGGAGGCGTTGACCGTCTGGAAGCTCGCCAAGTGGCCGGTCCTGCTGGCGGTGGTGCTGACGATGTTCGCGATCCTCTACTACGTCTCGCCCAACGCCAGGCTGCCGGGCTTCCGCTGGATAACTCCGGGCAGTGTGCTGGCCGTGCTGGTCTGGATCCTTGCCTCGGCGGGCTTCGCGTTTTACGTCGCGCACTTCGGCTCCTACAACGAGACCTACGGGACGCTCGGCGGGGTTGTGACCTTCCTGGTCTGGCTGTGGATCGGCAACCTCGCCTTGCTGCTCGGACTCGAGCTCAACGCCGAGCTCGAACGAGCCCGGGAGCTCGAGTCGGGGCATCCCGAGGCGGAGCGCGAGCTGCAGCTTCAACCGCGCCGGACGCCGGGCTAGCGAGTCGACCGGGTCAGTGCACCGCCGCGGTGGCCGTGCCCGCGCCGCTGAGCTCGAACACGCAGAAGTCGCGCGCGATCACCGGAACGGAGACGTTGTAGACCGGCACCTCGCCCACCGCCCCCGAGAAGCTGCCTCCATGGGCATGGCCGTGCAGGACGAGGTGCGGGCAGTGCTCGCGAATCGGCGCGGCCAGGCGGTCGGTGCCCAGGAACGCCCAGATGTCGCGCCGCTCGCCCTCCAGGGTTGCGGGAGCCGGTGAGTAGTGCAGCAGGACTACGCGCAGCGGGCAGACCGCGATCTCGCGCAGCCCCCGGTCCAGGGCCTCCACCTCGGCGCTCGCCTCGGCGTAGACCTCCCGCATCAGCGGCTCGCCGAAGTCGGGGATGTGCGAGCCGGCGAACCCGCCGACGAATCCCTTCGTGCCCACCACGCCGACGTCGAGGTCCTCCAGGCACAGGACGGTCGAGCTGCGATCGAGCACCGTGATGCCGGCCGCCTTCAGCGTCTCCGCCACCTCGTCGGCGCGGTCAGCGTGCCAGTCGTGGTTGCCCAGCACCGTCACCACCGGGACCTCGAGGGGCCCGCACGCCTGCGCCAGGATGGCCGCCTGCTCGGGCTCGCCGTGCGTCGTCAGGTCGCCGCCCAGCAGGATGGCGTCGACCTCGCCCGCGATGCGCGCGAACGCCGTCTCGATCTCCCGACGGCGGCTGTCGCGGCAGTGGAGGTCCGCGGCGGCGGCGATGCGCACGCAGGGCTGGCGCTGTCCGTCATCCTGCATCGCGCCTGCTGGCCTGCCCCCTTGCCGCTCTTTGGAAACCGCGTCCAGGGGTACGAGCCCTGCATGCCGGACATCGAGCAGGAGTTCTCGCCCATCGTGGAGACCCTGCGCAAGGCCGCCGCCGCCCTGCGCGAGGCCGAGATCCCCTTCGCCCTGGGCGGCAGCCTCGCCTGCTGGGCGCGGGGAGGCCCCGAGGTGACCAACGACCTCGACCTCATGGTCCGCGGGCAGGACGTCGACGCCGCGCTGGAGGCGTTGGCGGCCGCCGGCATGCGGCCGGAGCGCCCGCCGGAGGAGTGGCTGTACAAGGCATGGGACGGCGACGTCATGATCGATCTCATCTTCGAGCTCGTGGACGGGCCGGTGACCGATCGGGTCCTGGAGCGAGCGCAGGAGCTGCCCGTCGGCTCGGTGAGCATGCGGGTGATGCGGCTCGACGACGTGCTGGTCACCAGGCTGCTGGCGCTGGACGAACACAGGCTCGACCTCGCGCCGCTGCTGGCCGTGGCCCGGGCGCTGCGCGAGCAGGTCGACTGGGAAGAGGTCCGCCTGCGCACGGCGCAGAGCGCCTTCGCGAGGGCGTTCTTCGCGCTGCTGGAGGGCCTGGAGATCGTGCCCCCTCGGGAGCCGGCCGACGGGGAGGACGTCGTCGTACGCCCCGCCCCGGACGTCCCGCCACCGGGCGCGAGGGCGTTCGGTCCGTCACCCGAGGCGCCGCGCTAGCCACGCCGCGGCCGGGGGCCGGCGTCAGGCGGCCTCGCGCAGCGACTGCATCTCTCGCCGCAGCGCGAGCTGCTCCAGCGCCCGTTGCTCGAGCGCCCTCACGCGCTCGGGCGATACTCCGAGCTGGCGGCCGACGCCGGCCAGGGGGAGGGGGTCGCGCTGGCCATCGAGGCCGTAGCGCAGCTTGATCACCTCGCGCTCGGGCTCGGGCAGCTCGGCGACGGTCTGGCGAACCGCCTGCTCGGCGAGGGTGACCTGCACCTCCTCCTGCGGTTGGGGCTCATCGCCGGGGACGAGGTCGCCGAACGGTGTCTCGGCGTCCTCCCCCACCGGGCGATCGAGGCTGGTGACGACGCGGGCGGCGTCGCGCAGGTCACCGACCTGCTCGGGTGTCAGCTCGGCTGCCTCGGCCACTTCCTCGACGGTGGGCTCGCGCCCGAGCTGGGCCTGGAGGCGGCGCTCGGCGGTGGCGAGCCGGCGCTCGCGCTGGGCGACGTTGACCGGCAGGCGGATGGTGCGCCCGCGATCCGCCAGGCCGCGCTGGATCGCCTGACGGATCCACAGCGTCGCATAGGTCGAAAACCGGAATCCCTTGCGCCAGTCGAACTTCTCGGCCGCCCGGATCAGACCCAGGATGCCCTCCTGGATGAGGTCGAGCAGGCACAGCTCGCCGACGCCCTGGTACTTGCGGGCGATCGAGACGACGAGCCTGAGGTTGGAGTTGATCAGGCGCTGCTTGGCATCCAGGTCGCCGCGCTCGATGCGCTGGGCGAGCTCGATCTCCTCCTCGGGCCGCAGCAGGGGGTAGCGGCGCATCTCGTTGAAGAACAGAGACAGCGCGTCGGTGGTCTGGCCGTTCAGTTCGGCGATGTGGTAGCCGGTGGCGGGCGGGGTCGCGACGGTCTCACCGCCGTCCGGCGTGATCTCGATCCCGTGCTGCTCGAGCTCGTCGTAGAGCTGCGCGAGCTGGCCGCCGGTCAGCTCCAGCGAGCCCGCGGCGGCGTCGATCTCGGACGCCGACAGGCTGCCCTCGCGCTCGCCCTGCTCGACGAGCGCAGCGATTTCCGGCGAGGTCTGCGCCTCGGGATTGCTGAAGCCCGTATCCACGCTCGGGTGCCTACCCATGAGGTCGGGAATCGAACCAGGCCGCCGCCCGCGGTTGCGCCGCGGCGCCGTGTCATGCTGGGCGGGCCGGTGTCGGGGAACGATCTGGTTGTCGCGGCAGGCCGCGCCGGGGTGCGGGATCCACGCGTGCTCAAAGCGCTGGCCGCGGTGGACCGCTCCGGGTTCGTGCCCGCGGAGCACGCGGCAGTGGCCCAGCGTGACGTCCCGGTCCCCATCCCGCACGAGCAGGTGACGACGCAGCCCTCGCTCTCGGCACGCATGATCGAGGGCCTCTCCCTGGCCGGAGGCGAGCGCGTGCTGGAGGTGGGCACCGGCTATGGCTTCCAGACCGCCGTGTTGGCGGCGCTGTGCCACGAGGTCCGCAGCGTCGAGCGCTGGCCCGACCTGGCCGAGACCGCCCGCGACAACCTGGCGGCGGCGCGGGTGCACAACGTGCAGGTGGCGGTGGGCGACGGAGGCGAGGGCCTTCCGGCC
>JBJMKZ010000040.1:0-23266 GCA_045805565.1 Solirubrobacteraceae bacterium
CTCGTCGGCTATTGGCGCCTGGGCGAGACATCGGGCACGGTGGCCAGCGACGTCAAGGGCGCACACCCCGGCGAATACGAAGGCGGCGTCACCCTCGGGGTACCCGGACTGATCAGCGGCGACCCCAACACCGCCGTCTTCTTCGACGGAACGTCGGGTGACGTCACGGTCCCGCCGTCGGCGGCCGGGCCCGCGGCGGCGCTCAACCCCTCCAAGTTCAGCGTCGAGGCGTGGGTCAAGCCTCAGGACCCGCCGGGGATCGATCGCGCCGTCGTGTCGTCGATCGACATCCCGGGGAAGGCCGGTTACGCGATCGTCGCCGGGAGCAGCGGTTCCTGGGCGGCGTGGGTCGGCGACGGGACCTCCTTGCAGACGCTCGATAGCGGTGTGCACATCCACCCGGGCCAACCCGCCTACCTGATCCTCACCTTCGACGGCTCGAAGCTCATCCTGGGGGTCGATGGGGCTCTGGTCGAAGCCCCCAGCCTCACGGTCTCGAACTTCAAGGCCAACACCACCCGACATCTGGTGATCGGCGGCGGGTCGAACTTCTTCCACGGAGTGATCGACGAGGTGGCGTTCTACAACGACGCGCTCAGCCAGGAACGGGTCGCCGTCCACTTCGCATCCAACGGGGCAGCTCCCAGCCCGGCGGGGCCGACGGCGGTGACGGGCGACGCCACCGGAATCACCTACGACTGGGCGAGGCTGACCGGCACCGTCAATCCGCACGGCCAGCCTACGACCTATCACTTCGATTACGGCGAGACCGCCGCCTATGGCAGCGCCACCCCGGACTCGAGTGCGGGATCGGGAAATGTAGACCAGGCCGAGTCGGCGGCGGTCACGGGGCTGTCTCCCAACACCGCCTATCACTACCGCATCGCCGCCCAGAGCGGCGCGGGGGTGGGGCAGGGATCAGACCACCAGTTCAAGACGCTGCCATCGACCAAATACCGCGACGCCGTCCTCCTGGCCACCGCCGCCGACCTGCTGAGCTACTGGCGCCTGGACGAGCCCATGGGAACGATGGCGTTCGACAGCGTCCCGCTGCCGGCAACAAAGAACACGGGCAACTACATCGGCGGCGTTGCTCTCAATCAGCCGGGCGCGCTGACCGCCGACCCCAATGCCGCGGTGCTCTTCAACGGCACCGACGCGGAGATGACCGCCAACGGCCCCGTCCTGTCGGGCGCCTGCTCGATCGAGGGCTGGTTTTACTGGACGGGCGGCAGGGGACTCCTAAGCGACGACGTCACCGGCGGGGCAGGCTGGCGCTTTGCCTTCGACGTCAACGGCAAGTTGAACTACCGGCTCGCGGGCACCAGCTTTACCACCCCGGTCGCGACGGCCTCGGTGCAGAACAACTGGCATCACTTCGTCGCCACCAAGGACGCCGCTGGCAACGTGGCCTTCTATCTGGACGGGCAATCGATCCACACCGGCGCCGGCGCGGGAAACACAGCGGCCCAGATGCCCTGGCACCTGATGCGAGACCGCCCCTCCGGCCAGTACACGGCCGGGACGGCCGACGAGGTGGCGATGTACGGCGTCGCCCTGCCGGCCAGCACCGTGCTGGATCACTTCAACATCGCCAAGAGTGGCTAGACGCCGTGGGGGTCTCGTTTCGCAACGAAGGGAGCGCAGAGCCCGCCTAGGCTCGGATTGGGCCGGCGACGCCGAGCGCCCGCAGGCGGTCCCACAGCGGTGCGTTCTGGCGCTCGGCGGTCTGGGCGAGCGCCCAATCCCGAAGCTCCATGTCCGGGCGGGTGCGGGCCCCCCGCAGCGAGCGCAGGGCGTCGACCCAGGCGTCCTCGTCGGCGCAGCGGATCACCGCGCGCGACCAGACTTCGAACCCGGGAAAGTCTGGCGCGACCGTGCGGCGGCCCAGCCGCGCCGCCTTGAGGATCCGGTTGGGTAGCCCCGCCTCGTTGAACTCGTCGCGCCGGAACGGCGCCAGTCCGCCGTCGGCGCACAGCATGAGCCGCGCCGCCTCCTCGTCGCTGCGGCGCCCGAGCCAGACCAGTCCAGGCAGCGCGCGGCACGCCCGGTAGTCGGGGTCGTCGCGGCACTCGTCCTCGACCACCCCTCCCACCAGCAGCAGCGTGAGCTCGGGCATCCGCTGCCCCAGGGCGTGCAGCAGGCTCCAATCCGTGCGCCGGCCCAGGTTCCCCAGCGCTATCGCGATCACGGCGTCCGCGGGGTCGGGCGCCGGGAACGAGTCCGCGGCGCTCGGGATCAGCGCGGCGTCCCGGCCGGCCTCACGCTCGAGCTCGACCAGCTTCGTGGACACCGCGAACACCAGCGAGGCACGCTCGGCCGCCGCGGCGTGCAGCTCCGCCAGCCGGCGCCGGCTGCGCACGCCGGCGTCGGGCGCCACCGGCGTGCGGTCGAACAACCCGTACCAAAGTTCGCACCGCGGCCAGCGCGCCAGCAGCGCCCGCGCGAGCGGGTACTGGAACGGATGGAAGATCATCGCCGCCACCGGCTCGCCGGGCGCGCGCAGCGCCCGTGCCTGCGCCGTGGCCACCGCGCTGCTCAACGGCCCGGGCATGCGCCCCAGGACGCCGTAGGGCACCCCCGGCGCCGGCACCGCCACCACCCCGGGCGAGCGCAGGAGGTCGGCGGCCTGGTCGCGCAGGATGAAGCTCTCCAGCGTGCGCGGAAGCAGCAGCAGGGCGATTCGATCGGGCATCGGCCGGTCACGCTACCGGCCGTCGCGGGCGCGCCCGGTCCCTGCCTCGGTTGTCACGGGCTCGCTATAGCGTGAGGGCGGCGATGTACGACTACCTGCGCCGCCTCGCCCGCACCGGCGCCGCCTACCAGGCCGGCGAGGCGGCCGCCAAGGGGATCGCGGTGGTGCTGCTGCCGCTCTACACGCGCCACCTCACGCGCGCCGACTACGGCACCGCCGACCTGCTCCTGACCCTGGTCATCCTGGTCTCGATCGTGATCCGGCTCGGCCTGGTGGAGGCGTTCATCCGCTTCTACTACCTGGACGCCGACCACGCCGAGCGCGATCGCGTCGCCCGCGCCGCCACCGGACTCGTCCTGCTGGCCACCACCGTGGCCGCCGTAGCCGGGGCCGCCCTGGCCGGCCCCCTCTCCGAGCTGGTGCTCGGCTTCCGCGACGCGACACTGATGCTGATCACCGTGATGGGCCTGTGGTCCTTCACCAACCTGGAGATGGCCTACGCCCTGCTGCGGGTCGACGAGCGGGCCGGCACCTTCATCCGGGCGTCTCTCACCAACGTCGCCATCACGGTCGCCCTGAGCGTCTACCTGGTCGTGTTCCGTGACCAGGGCGCGCGTGGCCTGCTGCTGGGCAACTTCGCCGCCTCCACCGCGGTGCTGATCGGCCTGCTCTGGGTCCTGCGCCACCGGATCGGGCTGCGGATCGACCGCGCGCGGCTGCCGATGCTGCTGCGCTTCGGCCTGCCCACCGTCCCCGCCGAGGTGTCGGTGTTCGCGCTGAACATCGTCGACCGCGCCTACCTGTACCGGCTCGAGAGCCAGGGCGCCGCCGGCCTCTACTCGCTGGCGGTCAAGCTCTCGGCGGTGGTGATCCTGGCCACCCGGGCCTTCCAGTACGCCTGGCCGCCGCTGGCCTACTCGATCCGCGACGACGAGGAGGCGCGGCGCTTCTACGCCCTGGTAGCCACCTACTATGTCCTGGCCGCCGGGCTGGTGGTGGCGGCACTGACCCTGCTCGGGCGCTGGGCGGTGCGCTTGCTGGCGGCTCCCGCCTTCTTTCCCGCCCACCGCGCGCTGCCCTGGGTGGCGCTCGGCTGGGCCCTGTACGGGCTGTTCCTGGTGCTGGTGGTCATGGCCGGGCGCGCCAAGGTCACCAGCCGCAACTTCCCGGCCGCGCTGGCGGGCCTGGCCGTCAACGCGCTGCTGCTGGTGCTGCTCGTCCCGGTGTGGGGGATCGCCGGCGCCGGAATCGCGCTGTGCGGCGCCTACCTGGTGATGCTGGCGGCGATGTACGTGTTCGCCCGCCGCCTGTTCGAGGTGGCCTTCGAGTGGGTGCGCCTGGCGCAGCTCGTGGTGGTGATCGGCGCGGTGGCGGTCGCCGGTGAGCTGCTGCTGCCCACCGCCGGCCTGATCGGCTTCGTCGAGCGGCTCGCGGCGCTGGCCGCGATCCCGCTGTTGCTGGCGATCACCCGCTTCTTCGGCCCTGAGGAACGAGCGCGCATGCGCGCGCTGGTCCGGCGGCTGGCACCGGCGCCGTCGGGCTAGGAGGCCCGGAAGAACGCCAGCGCCCGCTCGGCCACCAGCTCCGGCTTCTCGTCGGGCAGGAAGTGCCCCGAGTCGGAGACGAGCTCGACCGCCATGTCGTCCGCGTGTGGCTCGTAGTCGCGCAGCAGCGTCTTGGAGATCCCGAGGTCGCGCGCCCCGAACAGCAGCCGCAGCGGCACGGTGAGGCGCCCCTCCCGGTCGCGGCGCAGCAGCGCGCGCTGGAGGCTGGCCAGGTAGCTGCGGTAAAGCTGCGAGCTCGCCTGGGCGCGGGCCGGCTCGGCCAGGCGCGCAGCGAAGCTGTCCAGCGCGTCATCGGCCATGACGCCGGGCTGGACGTTGTCGCCGCGCAGGAAGGTGCGCACGAAGCCGGGTTGGCTGCGAAGCAGCCAGGGCCCGAGTCCGGGCGCGGCGACGATCAGCACGTACCAGATGCGCCACAGGGCGTCGACGGTGCGCAGGTCGATCGTCGGCCAGGGGTGGGGCGCGTTGATCGCGATTGCCCGTTCGACACGGTCGGGGTGGCGGATCCCCAGCAGGAACGTCACGAAGCCGCCCCAGTCGTGGCCGATCACGTATGCCCGCTCGATCTCCAGGGCGTCCAGCAGGGCGACCGCGTCGGCGGTGAACGTCTCCGGGTCGTAGCCGTGCCCGGGCGCCTCCGTCCAGCCAAACCCGCGCAGATCCGGGCAGATCGTCCGGAAGCGGCCCGCCAGCCGCGGGATCACGCCGCGCCAGCAGTACCAGTGCTGGGGCCACCCGTGCAGCATCAGAACCGGGTCCCCCCGGCCCGCCTCGGCCACGTGGACCGCGAGTCGGCCGGCGTCGACCATCCGATGCTCTACGCCGTCCACGTGAGGAAGCCCTTCCAGCACTGTGCGCCATGATGCCGCACCGATGCGCGTGGACGTGGTCGACCCCTCGGCCTACACGCCGCCCTACGACCACGCGCTGTGCGCGGCGCTGGCCCGGACGGGGGTGCAGGTGCGGCTGGTGACGAGCCGCTTCGCCTACGGCCCCGTCCCGCGCGAGGAGGGCTACGACGTCCGCGAATCCTTCTACCGGCTCGCCGTCGGGCGTCCCGGCTCGCGGGCCCGCCAGGCGGCCAAGCTGGCACAGGAGGTACCGGACATGCTGCGCTATCGCCGGGTGGCGCGGCAGGCCGACGTCGTGCACTTCCAGTGGCTGACCGTCCAGCCGCTGGACATCCCCCTCCTGCCGAACGATCGCCCCCTGGTCCTGACCGCCCACGACGTGCTCCCCCGCCAGCCGCGACCCGGCCAGCTGTCCGCCCAGCGCCGGCTCTACGAGCGCGTGGACGCGGTGGTGGTCCATTCCCACCACGGCCGCGAGCGCCTGGTGGTGGACCTCGAGGTGGATCCCGAGCGGGTACACGTCGTCCCCCACGGAACGTTCGACTACCTGACCCGGCTGCCGGACGAGGTGGCGCTGCCGCCGGCGCTGGCCGAGGTCGAGGGGCCGGTCGTCCTGTGCTTCGGGCTGATGCGGCCCTACAAGGGACTGGACGTGCTGGTCGATGCCTGGCGTGGGATCGGCGGGGCCGAGCTGTGGATCGTCGGGCTGCCCAAGATGCCGATCGGCCCGCTGCGCGCGACGGCCCCGCCCGGGGTGCGCTTCGTCCCGCGCTTCGTCACCGACCCCGAGCTCCCGGCCTACTTCCGCCGCGCCGACCTGGTCGTGCTCCCCTACCGCGAGATCGACCAGTCGGGCGTCCTGTTCACCGCCCTGGCGTTCGGGAAGCCCTTGCTGCTCAGCGCGGTGGGCGGGTTCCCGGAGATCGCCCAGGCCGGCGCCGCCGAGCTGTTCGCCGCGGGGGATCGGGCGGCGCTGCACATCGCGCTGCAGCGCCTGCTCGGGGACCCCGCGCGACGCCAGCGGCTGGCGCGGGCCGCGCAGACGGCGGCGGCCGGGCCTTACTCGTGGGACGAGGCTGCCGCACGTACCCTCACCGTCTATCGGAAGCTGGCCGGCATTCGCGATTAGACGTCCCGGGCAGCGTCCGGGATCCGATCCCGGGGAGAATGCCCGGCCGTGACCATGCTGGAGCTCGTCTTCTGGATCTCGGTCGCCCTGCTCGTCTACGCCCAGGTCGGCTATGCCGTCGCGTTGTGGCTGCTGGCCAACCTGCGTCGCACTCGCACGGTCGAGCTGGCCGGGGCGGACGAGCCACCGGACGTGTCGGTGATCGTGGCCGCCTACCGGGAGGAGCACGGGATCACCGATCGGGTCGCCAACCTGCTCGCGCTCGACTACCCGCGGGACCGCCTCGTGGTGATCGTGGCGTGCGACGGCTCGCCCGACGACACCGCTCCGCGGGCCCGCGACGCCGGTGCCGACCTGGTCCTGGAGTTGCCCCGCGGCGGGAAGGTGCGCGCGCAGGACGCCGCGGTCGAGCGGGCACGCGGCGAGATCGTCGCGTTCACCGACGCCAACGCGCGCTGGGCGTCCGGCGCGCTGCGGGCGCTGGTGGCCCCGTTTGCGGACCGGCGCGTCGGCTACGTGTGCGGGCAGCTCACCCTCCACGGCGCCGCCGGGACCAACCAGGAGAGCCTGTACTGGCGCTACGAGATGGCGCTGCGGGCGCTGGAGTCGCGGCTCGCCTCGGTCACCGCCGGCAACGGAGCGATCTACGCCACCCGCCGCGACGCCTACCTCAGGGTGGATCCGGTCATGGGCCACGACCTGAGCTTCCCGTTCAACATGGTCAAGCGGGGCTGGCGGGCGCTGTATGTGTCGGCGGCGGTCGCGACCGAGCCCATGGTCCCCTCGCTGGAGGGGGAGTTCGCCCGCAAGCGCCGGATGATGAGCCACACGTGGCCAATCGTCCTGCGCGGCGGCATGCTGTCGCCCCGCGGCTACGGCGCCCTGTACGCCTTCATGATCGGCTCGCACCGGCTGCTGCGCTACGCCACACCGTTTCTGCACCTGGTCGCGCTGGGCGCCAACATCGTGCTGTACGCGCTCGACGCCGGCACCGCCTACACGGTCACGCTGGCGCTCCAGCTGGCGCTGCTGGTGGCGGCGCTGGCGGCGCAGGCACTGCCGGTCCAGCCGCTGCTGCTGGCGCGCTACTACGTGCTGACCACCGCCTCGCTGGCCGCGGGCCTGTGGGACTGGCTGCGCCACGGTACGTCCGCCGGCTGGGAGCCGGCGGAGGGAACCCGCTAAGGCGATGGCCAAGCGGGCACTGGACCTGGTGCTGGCGACGCTCGGGCTGGTGTTCGGCGCGCCGCTCCTGGTCGCCGCCATGGCGGCCATCCGGATCGAGTCCCCCGGCCACCCGATCTACCGCCAGCGACGGGTTGGCCGGCACGGGCGAGAGTTCGACCTCTACAAGCTGCGCACCATGGTGCACGGCGCCGAGCACGTGGGCGCCGGAATGGCGGTCAACGAGGGCGATCCGCGCATCACCCGCGTCGGGGCGCTGCTGCGTCGCGCGTCGCTGGACGAGCTTCCCAACCTGCTCAACGTGCTGCGGGGGGACATGTCGATCGTGGGGCCTCGCCCCACGATCCCCGTCCAGGTCGAGCAGTACACCGAGCGCCAGCACCGGCGGCTGGAGGTCAAGCCGGGGATCACCGGCTGGGCACAGGTCAACGGTCGCGCCTCGCTGCCCTGGTCGGAGCGCATCGAGCTCGACCTGTGGTACGTCGAGCACCGCTCCCTGGCGCTCGACCTGCGCATCCTCGCCCAGACCGCGACGCTGGTCCTGACCGGCCAGGGGCTCTACAAGGGTGAGACCGGGGGCTGGCGATGACCGGCTCGGATCGGCCCGGCGTGCTGTTGACCGGAGTCGGCAAGCGCTACGACATCGTGTCGGCGTTCGCCCAGCACGCCACCACGGTCGCCGCCGACCCCAATCCGCTCGCGCCGGCGCAGTACGCCGCCCACGCGCGCCGCGCGGTCCCGTTCGTCGACGACCCCGACTACGTGCCGGCCCTCGAGCGCCTGCGCGACGAGTTCGCGGTGGGCGCGGTGGTGCCGCTGACCGATCTCGACATCGAGGTGCTCGCCCGCGCGCGGGCCGACGGCCGGCTGCCGGCCTTCGTGCCCGACCCCGAGGTCGCCGCCGCCACTTACGACAAGTACGAGGCGCACGTCCTGCTCCAGCGCCACCGCCTGCCGTCCCCGCCCACGGTGCTGCCGGGGGAGCCGGTCGACGCCTTCCCGGTGATGGTCAAGCCTCGGCGCGGCTCCGGGGCGCGGTCGATCCACGCCGCCCGCGACGCGGCCGAGGCCGAGTTCTTCTGCCGCTACATCCCCGAGCCGGTGATGGTCCAGCGGCTGATGCGGGGCCCCGAGTTCTCCATCGACGCCCTCTCGGACCGCGAGGGCCGCTGCCTCAACGCGATCCCCCGGACGATGATCGAGTCGCGCGGCGGGGAGTCGATCAAGGGAACCGTGATCGACGACCGCGAGCTGGTCGAGCTCGGCCGCGCCGTGGTCGAGGCGCTCGGCGTGCGGGGGCCCTGCACCGTGCAGGTGTTCCGCGATCCCGACGTCGGGCTCGGGATCACCGACGTCAACACACGCTTCGGAGGCGCCTTCCCGGCGCCGATGTACGCGGCGCTGCCCGGGCGCACGTATCCGGAGCTCATCGCACGGATGGCGGCCGGGGAGCCGGTGGAGCCCCACGTCGGGGAATTCCGCGCCGGGATGACCTTCACCCGCTACTTCTGGCAGCTGGAGCTCGACGAGGCCCGCCGGCCCACCGGCCGCGACATCGTCGAGCCTCCCGGTCCGCCGCCGCCGCGCTAGCTACTCCGGGAAGGGGATGAGCGCCCCTTCGGGCGCCTTGTCGACGTAGGCCGAGCGGAACGCGCGCAGGGCGTCGAAGATGCGGTCGCTGACTCGCGGGCACCCGAGCTGCTGCCCCCACGTGGTCGCCGCGACCTCGAAGGGCATGTTCGGCCGCTCGACCAGAACCATCTTGTAGCCGACCGGCTTGCCGTTGAACGGCTCGGAGAACAGCGTCTCGAGCTGTCCCATGCGCCGGTCGCCGATGCCGGGGCGGTACCAGATGATCACCCGCCCGTGCTCCAGTGCGTGGACGAGCTGCTCGATGGGCGGCGCACCCTGCCCCACGTAATCACCGTCGTGCGCGGGGACCGGATAGTGGGGCCCGAACACGGGCGGGTTCTGCTTGTAGTGGACCTTGGTGGTCACGTGCTGACGGTCGTTGGGTCCCGGGGTGAAGCTGCGCAGCCGGCAGCCCGCCGCCTTGGCCGCGGCCGCCAGGTCGGTGGTTCGCTGGGCTGGGATCGGGACCTTCGCCCGGGGGGCGGTGCTCGAGGTGCCCGCGCCCTTGCCACCTCCCCCGCCGCCGGCGGCGATCACGTACACGACCGCCGCCACCGCGGCGATCGCGAGCACAACTCCGGCCGCGATGCCCAGGCGCCGGCGGCGCGACTCGGCCCGTGCGGCCGCCTGCTCGGCGGCGATGCGCTCGGCCCGACGCTGCTCCTTCTCCTCGCGGCGCGAGGTCACGCCCTATGCGCCGTCGGTGCCGCCTCGGGCGGCGCGGCGGACGGACGCGGGCCCGCGGGCCGGCGTGCGTCGGCGCGGACCGCCGTCCGGACGGGCGTGCCGGGGCTTCCAGCAGCCATCGACGAAGGCGGCGATCTCACCGGTCAGGCGCTCGGGCCACAGGCGCAGCTCGATGATCGAGTTGGCGTCCAGCAGCCTGGCGTTGGGCATCTCGCGCGCCAGTCCGTCGGCATCCGAGAACGGGTGGATCGGGTCGCGGGGGTGGCCGATGACCAGCGTCGGGGCCTCGAAGCCCGCCCGCTCCGAGGAGGGGGGAGCGACGCGCCCGAAGAACAGTCCCTGGATCACCGCCGCGCCGGGCGCGGGGTCCTGGCGCAGCCAGTCGAGGAGTATGTCCGCCATGAGCGGGAGCCGGTCGCGGGGGACGGCTCTGGCGGCGAGCTGGAGCACGCGCATGACGGGCTCGCCGAAGGTCAGCGCGATCATTAGGGGTGTGAAGGCGATCGCGCAGCCGAGCAGGGCGTTGTCGAGCACCGGCATCTCGATGAGCATTCCGCGCAGGCGCTCGGGCGCATGCGAGGCGACGCACAGGGTCACGTTGGCGCCCAGCGAGGTGCCGCCGATGACGGCTTGGTCGATCTCGAGGTGGTCCAGCAGCGCGAGCGTCTGGTCGGCGAACAGGTCCATCGAGTAGCGGCGCATGTCCCGGGGCCGATCGGAGGCTCCGTGCCCGAGCAGGTCGAACGTCACCACGCGGTTTCCCCGCTCGGCCAGCTCGGTCGCCAGCGGCAGGTGCATGCGCTGCGACAGCAGCATCCCGGGGAGCAGCACCGTGACCCGGGGGCCCTCGCCGTACACGTTGTAGGCGAGGCGCTGCCCGTCGTGCCGGAAGAACGCCATGGGCCCGGGGAGAATACCTTTCGGGCTCCCCCGACCCGTCAGGCGGCGGCCAGGATCGCCTCCGCGGTCCGGTGCGCCAGGGCCATCACGCTCACCATCGGGTTGACCCCCGCGGCGCTGGGGAACGCGCTCGCGTCGCCGATCCACACGCCCGGGGTATCGTGCAGCTCGCCCCACGGGCCGGCCACGCTGGAGCCGCGATCCTTGCCCATCCGGCACGAGCCCATCTGATGGGCGGAGAAGATCGCGTGCTCGTAGGGGCTGAGCGGGCTGGCCTCGACCCGGGCGAGGAAGGCGTCGAGCTCCTCCCCGCGATCCCACTGCGTCAGCCGACGCTGGTAGGTGACGATCCGCTGGGCGCCGGCGGCCTCGTGCAGCCGCACCAGCTCGGCCAGCCCTCGCCGGAACACCCGCAGGTCGAGCGGGTCGGTTAGCAGGTACTCGTGCACCGCGTTGCCCTCACGGTCGATCGTCACCCGTCCGTGTCCGTGGTCGCGGATCAGGAACACGAAGGCGGCCGAGAAGCGCGCCTGGGAGATGAGCTCCTTGTGCTGCCGGCCGGATTCCCAGGGCGTCGACGCGGCCCCGATCCCGGGGTTCACGGGGCCGCTCTCGATCAGGAACCCGTGACCGCCCTCGATGTCCGCGAAGCGGTCGGTCAACCCCGCCTGGGGCGGGCCCCACCAGCCCCGCTGGGGCTCGTCGTAGTAGCCGGCGACCGCGGTGGCGGGATGCAGCCGCAGGAAGTCGCCGGTCGCGGGGCCGCCGATCCCCGAGCGCAGGAGGACGGCCGGCGACTCCAGCGACCCCCCGGCCACCACCACCTGGGGGGCGCGGACGACCACGCGCGCGGCGCGACCATCCGGGTCCTGGTAGGTCCCCTCCACGCCCGCGGCGCGACCGCCCTCGGTGAGGACGCGGTCCACCCGGCAGCGCGTCACGAACTGGGCTCCCCGGTCGGCGGCGTCCTGCAGGTAGTTCTTCATGGTCCCCAGCTTCGCCCCCGACTGGTCGCCGAAGTGCCCGAAGCCGGCGCTCTCGGGGTCGTATCGGGCCGGGTCCGCGTTGCGCACGATCACCTTCCAGGGAAGGCCCGACCGCTCGCAGGCTTCCCTGAGGCGCTGGTGAGGGCCGTTGTGGTCGCTGCACGCGTCGGTGGCGCCGATCCGCTCCAGGACGGCGTCCAGATGGCGGTCGTACTCCGCGCCGGCGACGCCCTCCAGTCCGTGCTCGTGCTCCCATTCCTGCCGCACCCCGTCAGGGGTGCGCAGGCAGTTGGACCAGTTCACCGTCGTCCCGCCGCCCAGCGACGCGCCGGCCATCAGCGTCACCTGGCCGTCGGCCGTGGGGTGGTAGCCGCCTCCGTGGTAGAGATGCTCGTAGCCCCACAACTCCAGCTGGTTGAAGTCGGACTCGTTGTAGTAGCCGCCCATCTCGAGGACGGCGACCTGCCTGCCGGCGGTGGCCAGCGTTCCCGCGACCACTCCCCCGCCCGAGCCGGAGCCGACCACGCAGACGTCCGCCTCCAGCGTGAGGACGTCGTCGGCCGGGGCGATCGTCGGGATCGTCTTGGGCGCCTGGGTGGGGGTGGGCGGATCCGACAGCGGCCCGGGATAGCCCATCGCCTCCCAGTTGGGATTGCGGTTCGTCTCGGGATCGGTCATGCCGTAGAACAGCGTGAGCGCCAGGCCGCGGAATGAGCTGACGCCCGCCAGGGCCTCCGGCGAGGAGTCGGCGATCTCGTGCACCAGCCGCTCGCGCTCCCGATCGGAGACCTGGTTGAACCCTTCGCCGGCCAGCCGGTCCAGCAGCTCGCGCAGCCCCGCGAGCTGCTCCACGGGCAGCTGGGTGAGGCTTTCCTCGATCGCCTCCGGGACGCCCATGTCGGATGCCGAGCGACGCCAGAACCCGGTCGGATCGTCGCCCCGTGGGATCGAGGGCACGAAGGTGTCGCACAGCCTGGTCAGCGTGTCGCGCTGGATCTCCGACAGGACGACGGTGACGGCCATGGCTCCTCCTCGATCGAGCGGACGCCCGATGATGTCAGCCGGTCGCGGCGCTGGCCAGCGACGGGCGCTCCCGTCACCGTCCCAGCCGCGATAACGTGCCCCCCGCCATGGCCAAGCAGCCCCGCCCAGTCCGCGGCAAGGTCGTCGCCATCACCGGCGGCGCCCGGGGAATCGGGCGCGCGACCGCCGCCGCGCTGCTGAGCGAGGGCGCGCGCGTGGCGATCGGAGACCTCGAGCTCGATCTCGCGCGCCAGACCGCGGGCGAACTCGGGTCCGGCTGCATCGCGCTCGGCCTGGACGTCACCGACGACGACTCCTTCGCCCGCTTCCTCGACGAGGTCGAGCGGGAACTCGGCCCGCTGGACGTGCTGGTCAACAACGCGGGCATCATGCCGCTGGGCCCGTTCCACGAGGAGAGCGCCCGGACCGCGCACCGCCAACTCGAGATCAACGTCCACGGCGTGATCACCGGGACGAAGCTGGCGGTGGCGCGGATGCGCCCGCGCCGCACGGGTCACATCGTGAACCTGGCCTCCTATGTCGGACGGGTCCCGTTCAAGGGGGGTGCCACGTACGTGGCCACCAAGCACGCGGTGGTGGGGCTCACCTACTCGGTGTGGATGGAGAACCGGGAGGCGGGCGTCGAGCTGTCGGCGGTCATGCCGGGGGTGGTCAACACCGAACTCGGGTCCGGATTGCCCAACACGCGCGGGATCAAGGTGGTCGAGCCCGAGGACGTCGCGGAGGCGATCGTGGAGGCCCTGCGCCATCCCCGCATCGACGTCTACGTGCCGCGCTCGCTGGGGGTGATCTGGCGGATCGGCGCCGTGCTCCCGACCCGCGCCGCGATGGTGATGGGCAGGCTGTTCCGCAGCGAGGGGGTGCTCAGCGACGCCGATCGCGGGGCACGGGCCGCCTACGAGGCCCGCGCCGCCGGCGCCGGCCCGGGTGCCGCGCCGGAGGCCCCGGGCGAGCCCGTCGACCGGGTCGAGGCGGCAGGCTGAGCCGCAGATGGCCGGCCGGCCCCGCACGCTGACCGGGAAGGTCGCCGCGGTCACCGGCGGAGCGCGGGGTATCGGGCGGGCGACGGCGCGGGCGCTCGCGCGCGGGGGAGCGAGGGTGGCGATCGGCGACCTGGACGCGCGGCTGGCGCAGGCCACCGCGGAGGAGACGGGCCACGGCTGCCTGGGACTCGCGCTCGACGTGACCGATCGCGGTTCGTTCGAGTCGTTCCTCGACACCGTCGCCGAGCGTCTGGGGCCGCTCGACGTGCTGGTGAACAACGCGGGAATCCTCCATCTGGGCCCCTTCGCGGAGGAGGACGAGCTCTCGACCCGGCGGATGGTCGAGGTCAACCTGATCGGGGTGATCAACGGGACGCGCCTGGCGCTCGCGCGGCTGCGCTCGCGGCCACAGGGCCACCTGGTGAACGTCGCCTCCTCGGCCGGCCACCTCTCGCCGCCCGGGATCGCGACCTACGCGGCCACCAAGCACGCGGTGGTGGGGCTGACCGAGGCGGTGCGCGCCGAGCACCGCGATTCGCGGCTGGAGTTCTCGATCGTCATGCCGGGAATCGTGAAGACCGAGATGATCGCCGGCTACGAGTCGCCGCGCGCGATCAAGGAGGTCGAGCCTGACGACGTCGCCGAGGCGATCGTGGATGCGCTGGCGCGACCTCGCTTCGACGTCTGGGTACCCCGCTCGCTGGGTGCGGTCAACCGCGTCATGCGGGCGCTGCCCCGCGGGCTGAGCGACGCGCTCGGCCGGGCGCTGGGAGCTGAGCGCGTGACCTGGGAGGCCGACCGCTCGGCCCGCGCCGCCTACGAGGCGCGCGCCGCCGGCTCGGACCCCGGGCCGGAGGCCACCCGCGCCGACGGCAGCCCGCCCACGGTGGTCGAGCCCGGCGAGGCGCCGGGGCTGCCCGGCCGCCAGGCCTGACCGGCGCTCAGGACGCCGCCGAGCCCAGCCACTCGGCGATCCGGGCGCCGATCAGTTCGCCCTGGTCCTCCTGGAGGAAGTGCGACGCATCGGGAACCAGCTCCGGGTCGCCGCGCCCCAGGCGGGCGGCGAAGCGACGGCCGACCTCCGGGGAGAGGATCGGGTCGGAATCGGCCCATAGGAACAGCATCGGGCGGGTGTCCTGGGCCAGCGACTCGAGCACGCGCTGGCCGGCCTCGCCCCCCGGGTCCCCCGGTTCGAGCGGCATGATGAGCGGGAAGGCACGGGCGCCCGCCTTGGCGCGCGGCTCAGGGAACGGCGCGTCGTATGCGGCGGCGACGGCGTCGCCCGGGTCGGTCTTGCACGCCCGGCGCACCAGCATCGCCACCGGCAGGTCGTCCGTGCGCTCGACGAAGTCGCGGAACGCGAACCAGGCGTCGCTCATCCGCTGGCGCCCGGTGAACAGCCCGGTGTCGAGGATCACCATGCGCGCGATCCGGTCCGGGTGCTCCACCGCGAGGCGCAGCCCGATCGGCCCGCCCCAGTCGTGCACCACCACCGTCGCCTCGCGCAGGTCCAGGCCCTGGATCAGATCCCGCATGAGCTCGACGTGGCGCTCGTACGAGTACCAGCCGATGTCGACGGGCTTGTCGGAGCGGCCGAAGCCGGCAAGGTCGGGGGCTATGCACCGATGGCCGGCGTCGCGGACGGGCGGAACCACCTTGCGCCACAGGAACGACCACGACGGCTCGCCGTGGAAGAAGACGACCGGCGGCCCCTCGCCCTCGTCGACCCGGGCCAGGCGCAGCCCGTACGCCTCGCGGTAGCGCGGCTCGAACGGGAAGCCGGGGAGATCCGCGAATCGCTCGTCGGGCGTCCGGTAGGCGTCGGTCACCGGTCAGCCATCGTCGTCGCGCTCGTTCCAGCGCCGGCGCGACGCGTCGATCACCTCGAGCGCGTCCTCGCGCGAGAACCAGCCGTGGACCTCGACCTCCTTGTCCTCGAGCGTCTTGTAGACCTCGAAGAAGTGCGAGATCTCGTCGCGAAGCTGGTCGGGAAGGTCCTCCAAGACCTCGCAGTGGTTCCAGTTGGGGTCCTGGAGGGGGACGCAGATGATCTTGTCGTCGATCCCCTTGTCGTCGCGCATCTTGAACAGCGCGATCGGCTTGACCGGGATCACGCACCCCGGGAAGGTGGGCTCCGAGACGGCCACCATCGCGTCGAGGGGGTCGCCGTCCTCGGCCAGCGTCTTCGGGATCATCCCGTAGTCGAGCGGATAGACCACCGACGAGAACAGGAAGCGGTCGAAGGTGATCGCTCCCACCTCCTCGCTCCACTCGTACTTGTTGCGGCTGCCCTTGGGGATCTCCACCATGCAGCGCAGCTCGTCGTCGGCCATCTCGCCAATCCTATGCCGCGCCGGTTCCGTCCGCCTGGATCAGCCTGCGGCGACCTCGGCTGATTGCGCGCGAGCCGGGGCTCCGTCGCGCCTCGCGGCCTCCATCACCATGGGGGTCCCCGCGACGGCGCAATGGCGCTCGGGAACCAGGTCGAGCGCCTCCTGGCACGCGGCGCGATCGGGCTCGCGGGCCCGCTCGAGCACGTCGGAGCGGATCGTCGCCCAGGCGAGCAGCCCACCGGCCGCGGCCAGCGCCGCCGTGACGAGCATGGCGGCGTGGAAGGCCGAGGCCATCGCCTGCGGGTTGCGGTAAGCGTCACCCGAGAGGCCGACCACGAGCGGCAGTGCCGCCACCGCGACGAGCTGGGCGGTGCGCGCCACCGCGTTGTTGACTCCCGAGGCGACTCCCGCGTGGCGCGGATCGGCGGCGGCGAGGACAGTCGCGGTCACCGGGGCGACGACCCCGGCAAGCCCCACGCCGAAGACGAGCACGGCGGGCAGCACCGTCTCCACGTAGCCGTCGCCGATCTGGATCCGTCGCATGAGCAGCATCCCGGCGGCGATCAGCAGAGGCCCGACGGTGAGCGGCACGCGAGGCCCGATGCGCTGCGCCAGCGCTCCCGCGCGCGCCGACAGCAGGAGCAGCAGAGCTGTTATCGGGAGCGACGCCGCGCCGGCCGCGATGGGCGAGTAGCCGAGCGCGACCTGGAGGAAGACCACGAGCAGGAAGAAGACCCCGCCCAGCGCCGCGTAGACGACGAAGGTGACCAGATTGGCGCCGGTGAACTGCCGCGAGGCGAAGATCTCGAGCGGAAGCATCGGATCCGGGCTGCGCCGTTCCGCCGCCACGAAGCCGACGACCGCGACGAGCCCGACGACCGCCAACGCGAGGGCCAGGGGCGAGCCGCCGTCCGCCTGGATGAGCGCGAACGTGATGCCCCCGAGGCCCACCGCGGCGAGCAAGGACCCCCGCAGGTCGAGCCTGCCGCCGACCGTGGGATCACGAGTCTCGGGCACGTGGCGGCGGCAGGCCCAGATGCCGAAGGCGGCCAGCGGGACATTGATGAAGAAGATCGCCCGCCAGCTGAGGGCGCCGACCAGGTAGCCGCCGAGCAGCGGCCCGATCGCCGCGGCGACCCCGCCGAGTGCGGACCAGGCCCCGATCGCCCGTGCCCGGTCCTGCGGGCGGATGACGGCCTCGATGATCGCCAGGCTGCCGGGTGTCAGCAGGGCTCCTCCGATCCCCTGGAGGACCCTCGCGGCGACCAGGACCTCGACGTTCGGAGCCAATGCGCAGAGGAGCGACGCGGCAGTGAACCATGCGATCCCCAGCTCGAACACCCGCCGGCGGCCGTAGCGGTCCCCGAGCGAGCCGCCGAGCAGGATCAGTGCCGCCAGCGTGAGCAGGTACCCGTTGAGCGTCCACTGCAGGCCCGCGACGCCGGCGCCCAGGTCGCGCCCGATCGCGGGCAGCGCGACGTTGACCACGGTTGCCTCGAGCATTGCCACGGCCGAGCCGAGCACGGTCACCCCCACCACCCACCACCCGCGCTGGGACGAGAGGCTGATGGCCGGGCCCTCGGCGTGGGGGTCCGGCTCCATCGCACGAACTTCGGCGTCCGGCTCCATCGCACGAAGTTACGGGATGGCCGCCGCGGGCGTGTCCGGGCGCCGGACGAAGATAGCCCCATGAACCCGCCCCCGCCCTCGCCGGCCGCCCGCGGGGCGGTCATCTCCGGCCCCGCGACGCGCGATCGGAGCGGGCGCTCCCTGCGGGCCGTCCCCGGCGCGTCCGCGGCCGAGCTGGACCGGCTCTGCGTGGACACCATCCGCACGCTGGCCATCGACGCCGTCGAGGCGGCCGGCTCGGGGCATCCGGGACTGCCGATGGCGATGGCGCCGGTGGCCTACGTGCTCTACACGCAGGTTCTCCGCCACCACCCCCATGACCCGGGCTGGCCGGATCGCGACCGGTTCGTGCTGTCGGCCGGCCACGGGTCGATGCTGCTCTACGCGGCGCTGCATCTCTGCGGATACGACCTTTCGCTGGACGACCTGCGCGGATTTCGCCGCTGGGGGTCGCGGACGCCGGGTCACCCTGAGCGCCACCGGGCCGGCGCGATCCGCGGCATCGAGACGACCACCGGGCCACTGGGCCAGGGCTTCGCCAACGCGGTCGGGATGGCGATCGCCGAGCGCTTCCTGCGCGAGCGCTACGGCGCCGACGTCTGCGACCACCGGGTGTTCACCCTGTGCTCGGACGGCGACCTGATGGAGGGGGTCTGCGCCGAGGCGGCGTCGCTGGCCGGCCACCTGCGGCTCGGGCGGCTGATCTGCCTCTACGACGACAACCGGATCACGATCGACGGCGACACCGAGCTGGCGTTCGCCGGCGAGGACGTCGAGGCTCGCTTCCGGGCCTACGGCTGGCGGGTGTCGGCGGTCCAGGACGCCAACGACCTGGCGGCGGTGGAGGCGGCCCTGCGGGACGCCTGCGCGGACGACCGGCGACCGTCGCTGATCCGGATTCGCTCGATCATCGGCTATCCGGCTCCCACCAAGCAGGGCACGGCCGGCGCCCACGGTGCCGCGCTGGGAGAGCCCGAGGCGCGGGCCACCAAGCAGGCCCTCGGATGGGATCCCGATCGCAGCTTCCACGTCCCCGACGAGGTCTACGCGCGCTTCGCGGCCACCGTGGTCCGAGGCACGCGGCTGGAGGCAGAATGGCGGGCGCGCTTCGAGGCGTGGCGGGCACGCGATCCCGCGCGCGCGGCGGAGTGGCGGCGGGCCTGGTCGGGTCGTCCGGAGCCGGGACTGGCGGCGGCGCTGCCGCGATTCGAGGCGGCGCCAGAGACGAAGCTGGCCACCCGGGCGGCCGGTGGCCAGACGATGCAGGCGCTGGCCGGGTTCGCGCCGACCATGGTCGGCGGATCGGCGGATCTCACCGACTCGGTCAAGACGACGTTCGAGACCGAGCGCGCCTACTCGCCCGTCGCGGCGGGCCGCAACGTCTTCTGGGGTGTGCGCGAGCACGCGATGGCGGCCGCGGTGAACGGACTGGCGCTCCACGGCGGGATCGTCCGGCCCTACGGGTCGACGTTCCTGGTCTTCTCGGACTACATGCGCCCGGCCGTCCGCCTGTCCGCGCTGATGGGCCTGCCGGTCGCCTGGGTCTTCTCGCACGATTCACTGGGCCTCGGAGAGGACGGGCCGACCCACCAGCCGGTGGAGCAGCTCGCCTCGCTGCGCGCCATCCCGGGCCTGACCGTGATCCGGCCCGCGGATGCGGCCGAGACGGCGGAGGCCTGGCGGGTGATCCTCGAGGAGCTCGACGGCCCGGCCTGCCTGGTGCTCACGCGCCAGGCGGTGCCTGTCCTGGAGCGAGACCGGCTCGGCGGGGCCGGCGGGCTGGCCCGCGGCGCCTACGTGCTGGCCGGTGGCGGCGAGCCGGCGGAGGCGGTGCTCGTGGCCAGCGGGTCCGAGGTCGCCGTCGCGCTGGCGGCACGAGAGGCGCTGGGCGCGGACGGGTTGAGCACGCGCGTGGTGTCCATGCCCAGCTGGGAGCTGTTCGCCGCGCAGGACGCCGGTTACCGCGAGGCGGTGCTGCCCGCCGACCTCCCGAGCGTCTCGATCGAGGCGGCCGCGACGATGGGCTGGGAGCGCTGGGTGGACCGCGCGGTGGGCGTCGATCGTTTCGGCGCCTCGGCGCCGGGCACCGAGGTGCTCGCCCGGCTGGGCGTCACCGCGGACGCGGCGGCGGACGCGATCCGGCAGCTGCTGGGTGAGCCTCCTACCCGCCGGGGCGAGCCACCAGGGAGCGGGCGTCGGCGGCCGCCGTCACGTGGATCGCCGCCGGCTCGCGCACCCAGGCGATCAGGTCCAGGGCCTGCAAGCGGTCCAGCATGAACTGGAGCGCCCAGGCCTGCGCCCGGCCGTGGTAGCGGCGCAGGATGTCGAAGGCATAGCCGGTGGTGTGCAGCGAGTAGGCATGGGTCGCTTCGGGGTTGCTCAATCCCAGCAGCTGCTGGTACCGCTCGTCGCGCACCGCGCTGGTCATGATCAGCGGCTCGCGCCGGCCGCTGATCCGTCGCACGCCCGCGGCGAGGTACCGCGCCACCCGGATCGCCTCGGGGCGCAGCGCGAAGTACAGGGCCGGCCGCTGCCCCAGCCGCCGCGCCAGCTCGCCCATACGCCGGTCGCGGCGCATCCCGAGTGACCCCGGCGGCGGCAGCGTAATCAGCACGCCGTCACCGCGCGCCTGCGTGATCGCGTCAGGGTCGCCGAAGACCTCGCTCCGGGCACGGGGGTGGAGCACCTCCTCGCCCGAGGCCTTGGCGGTCTGGAGGCGGTTCAGCCGAGCCAGCTCGGCGGGATCCTCGCGATACAGGCGCAGGATCTCCTTGGCGGCCAGTACGCGCCAGTAGTAGGTCGAGGAGTCGTCGCCCAGGCGGGCCAGCATCGCCCATGCGGCGGCGTGGCGCAGCGGCGTCGAGCCGAAGTACAGCCGGGCGTAGCTGGGCTGCTCCTCGCCGAAGGCGAGCAGGACGCCCTCCAGGTTCCCGATGCCCATGTGGTACGAGACAGTCGCCAGGTCGTCGCGGCGCAAGCGCCGCCTGGCGATGGACAGATAGCGCACGGTCGCGGCCAGGGCCTTGGCGGGCACGAAGCGGTCGTCCACACGACGGCGCGCCGCCAGCGCCCGCCCGGCGGCGAACGGATGGTCGCGGCGCAGCTCGCGCAGGTAGCGGCGGGTCAGCCGCCGGGACGCGGCCAGGTCGATGTGCATGCCCAGCAGGCTCTGGCCGGTCTCGGCGACGATCTGGGTCAGCCCGGCGGCGTTGGCGGGGTCACCCCCGGCGATCACGTCCGGGCGGCCACCGCTTTCGAGGAACACGATCGCCTCCAACACGTCTGGATCGACGTCGTCGGCGCCGACGGCCGCCTCGATCGGCCCGCGGTAGCGCTCGACGCGCCGGGCGGTGGCCTCTACGCCCCGCGGGCTGCGGGCGAACAGGATGTGGCTCTCACCAGCCGCGGCGCGGCGCTCGTAGTCCTCGTCGTCGCCGGATCGGTAGGCGAGCGGGTCGAAGCTCCCCCGCGCGCGCTCGCCGGACGGCCCCTGCAGCGGGGACTCGGCGTGCCGTGAGAGGAGCGCGATCGCCACCGCCAGCGCCGCGGCGAGCGCGAGCAGCGCCGGCAGGCCCCGGCGCAGCAGCCGTGACCGGGGCGAGGGGGGAAGGCCCGGGCGAGACACTGGCTCGGACACGCTGCCAGAGCGACCGTCGCGCCGCCACCCCCAGTGCGGCGCGCAACCCCTCCGCATCGGCCGCCGAGGCTACGGCCGCCGCGGACGCTACGGTCGGGGCGTGCGCGTGATCCGCGACGCAGACCTCCGAGGCGGCGCGATCGCCCTCGACGACGACATGCTCATCGAGGCCGACAACGCCGCGGTGCTCCCGCTGCTCCCGGCCGGCGGCTTCGACCTGATCTACATCGACCCGCCCTTCAACACCGGCGCTCGCCGCCACCGGCGCACCCTTGCGACCACGGCCGATCCCGACGGCGAGCGCACGGGCTTCGCCGGTCGCCGGTACCGGTCCAGGCTGCTGAGCTCGCTCGCCTACGCCGACGAGTTCGCCGACTACCTGGGGTTCCTGGCGCCTCGGCTCCAGGAGGCGCGCCGGCTGCTCGCGCCGTACGGCACCCTGTACTTCCACATCGACTACCGCGAGGCCCACTACTGCAAGCTGCTGCTGGACGAGCTGTTCGGCCGCGAATGCTTTCTCAACGAGATCATCTGGGCCTACGACTACGGCGGTAAGCCGCGGCGGCGGTGGCCGGCCAAGCACGACACGATCCTGGTCTACGTCCGCGAGGCCGGCCGCCACTGGTTCGACACGGATGCGGTGGAGCGCGAGCCCTACATGGCGCCCGGGCTGGTGGGCGCCCGCAAGGCGGCACGCGGAAAGCGCCCCACCGACGTCTTCTGGCACACGATCGTCCCGACCGCCGGCGCCGAGAAGACCGGCTATCCGACCCAGAAGCCCGAGGGCGTGGTGCGGCGGCTGGTCGCCGCCTCGTCGCGGCCGGGAGGATGGTGTCTTGATTTCTTCGCCGGCTCGGGGACCCTCGGCGCGGTGTGCGTCAAGCTGGGCCGGCGATTCGTGCTGGTCGACAGCAATCCCGCGGCGATCGGGATCGCCGCGCGGCGCGTGGCCGCCGCGGATCAGTCGGCGGGCAGGGAGGCCTGCGCGGGCGGGTAGGTGACCCGGGTGCCGTCCACGGCCGCGAACGGAGTTAGCTCGTGCGCCGCGGCACCGGCGTCGGGCGCGATGTGCAGCACCTCCCAGCCGCGGACCAGCAGGGCGTCGGCCACCAGGCGTCGGTGGCAGCGCCACCACAGCCCCTCGGCGCAGAGGATCGCGGTGGGCCGCTGGCGGGCCGTCGCCTCCAGACGCTCCAGCCCGCCGGCGAACTCGCCGGATGCCATGTGGTCGGCGTAGCCCCGGAACGCCTCCACCTCCCACCCGCGGTTCGGGCTGTCGGGCGCCGGACGCCGACGACCGCCCAGTGCCGGGAGGTGGCTGTAGTCGATGCCCGCCGCGGCGAGCTCGCCGGCGAGCGCCTCACGGTTGAACCACGGCATCCGGCGCGAGCCGGGATGCGCCCGCACGTCGGCGACGGTGCCGATGCCGTGCGCGTGCAGGAGCTCCACCAGGCCGGGCAGCTCGTGAGTCGAGTGCCCGACCGTGAAGATCCGCGGAGGGACGGTCACCCGGCCGGCCGTCGGGCGCCGCTCACCCGACGGCCTGCCCCGCCCGACTCCCTACCCCGGGACGCTGACCGTCACCGGGCGTGAGCGCCCGGCCTTGCCGGCGCGCATCACCAGGCTGTAGCGCCCGGCGCCCAGCTTGCGCCCGCCCACCTTGAGGTCCCAGGCGACCACCGAGCGCCCGGCCGGCTTGCGCCCCAGCTGGAGCTTGCCCACCTTCGTGGTGTTGGCGCCCGCCACCTTGTTGACGCGCAGGACCAGCGGCTGGGGGCTCTTGAGGGTCACGGTCAGCTGGGCGCGATTGGCGGAGAGCACCTTGGCCGAGAACGAGCTGACCGCCCCGCCCCGGGGGGCCTTGGGGCCGGGCTTTCTGGCCGTGGTCTTGGTCTTGGTGGTCGAGCCCTTGCTGGTGGACTGGCCGGCGCCGCCTCCGCAGCCGGCGGCCAGCGGCAGCACCAGCGCCAGGAGCGCGAGGCCGGCGGCCGGGCGCGCGCGGGGGGTGAC
>JBJMKZ010000041.1:0-3744 GCA_045805565.1 Solirubrobacteraceae bacterium
GTGAAGACGCCGCCGAAGGCGATCACCACCGCCGCGACATGGATGCCCTTGACGATGGAGTAGAAGGTCACGCGCCGGGGGCAGCGGGGTCTAGATGTCGGGCTGGTACTCGCCGAAGACGTCGCGCATGGCGCCGCAGACCTCGCCCATCGAGCAACGGTCCCTGAGCGCCTGGCGAATGTGCGGCAGCAGGTTGTCCGTCCCGGCCGCGGCGTCGCGCAGCTCTGACAGCCGGCGTTGCACCGACTCGCCTTCGCGGTCGGCCTTGAAGCGCTTCAGCCGCTCGACCTGCGCGTCCTCGGACGCTTGGTCGACCTTGAGGATCTCCGGGACCTCGATGTCCTCCGTCACGTACTTGTTGACCCCGACCACGACATCCTGGCCGATCCGGTAGCGCTCCTCGTACCCCCAGGCGGACTCCTCGATCTCCCCCTTGATGAAGGCGATGGCATTGACCGAGCCCCCCAGCTCGTCGACCTTGGCGATCAGCTCGCTCGCCCGCTCCTCGATCTCGGCGGTCAGCGACTCGATGAAGTAGGAGCCGGCGAACGGATCGACGGTGTCGGCCGCGCCTGACTCGTGGGCCAGGATCTGCTGGGTGCGCAGCGCGATTCGCGCCGCCCGCTCGGTCGGGAGCGCGAGCGCCTCGTCGAAGCCGTTGGTGTGCAGAGACTGGGTGCCGCCGCACACCGCGGCGAACCCCTGCAGCGCCACCCGGACGATGTTGTTCTCGGGCTGCTGCGCGGTGAGGGTCACGCCCCCGGTCTGGGTGTGGAAGCGCAGCCGCAGCGAGCGCTCGTCCTGAGCGCCGAAGCGATCGCGCATGATCTGCGCCCACATCTTGCGCGCGGCACGGAACTTGGCCACCTCCTGGAAGACGTTGTTATGGCCGTTGAAGAAGAAGGCCAGCCGCGGCGCGAAGTCGTCCACCTCGAGGCCCGCCTCGAGCGCCGCGTCGACGTAGGCGATCCCGTTGGCCAGCGTGAAGGCCACCTCCTGGGCGGCCGAGCAGCCCTTCTCGCGGAAGTGGTAGCCCGAGATCGAGATGGTGTTCCAGCGCGGGATTTTCTGCTTGCAGTAGGCGAACAGGTCGGTCGTGAGCCGCATCGACCCCTCGGGGGGATAGATGAAGTTCCCGCGCGCGATGTACTCCTTGAGGATGTCGTTCTGGGTCGTCCCGCGCAGCTTCTCGGACGGGACGCCCTGCTCCTCCGCGACCAGGTCGTAGAGCATCAGCAGCACGCTGGCCGGCGCGTTGATGGTCATCGAGGTGGAGACCTGGTCGAGCGGGATGGCGTCGAAGGCGGTGCGCATGTCCTCGATCGAGTCGATCGCGACGCCGGTGCGCCCGACCTCGCCCAGGCAGCGCGGGTCGTCGGAGTCGAGCCCCAGCTGAGTGGGAAGGTCGAACGCCATGCTCAGACCGGTCGAGCCGTGCTCCAGCAGGTACCGGTAGCGGCGGTTGGTCTCGGTGGCGGACGCGTAGCCGGCGTACTGGCGCATCGTCCAGAGCTGCCGGCGGTACATCTCGGGGTGGATCCCGCGCGTGTACGGATAGGCGCCGGGCTCGCCGAGCTCCAGCGGCTCCGGCAGGTCCTCGTCGACGTAGACACCCTTGACCTCGATGCCTGAGTCGGTGAAGCGGCGCGGGTCGTCGGGACCGGTGATCGGCGCGATCGTGCGGTTCTCGGGCCGCGTGGCCATCCCCGCGAAAGGTTACCCGGCGCATCGAGGCGCGCCGACGGTCCGCATCCACCGGCGGCGTAGCCTTTCCGGCATGGCAGAGCCGGCGCAGGAGCTGAGGTCGCTGCCCTCGGTCGAGCAGCTCGCCGCCCGCCTCGAGGCGCCGCACGCCCTCGCCGTCGCCGCCGCCCGCGAGGCGATCGACGCCCGCCGGGCGGAGCTGCGCTCGGGCGTGGCGGGCCAGGCGGACCTGCTGGTCCGCGCCCGGCAGGCGCTGGCGGCGGCGCAGCACCCCTCGCTGCGCCGGGTGATCAACGCCACGGGCGTAATCGTCCACACCAACCTTGGCCGGGCCCCGCTCGGCCAGGCGGCCCGACGTGCGGTGGACCGCGTCGCCGGCGGCTACTGCAACCTCGAGCTCGACCTCGAGAGCGGACGCCGCGGGTTGCGCCAGGCCCACGTCGAACATCTCCTGCGCGAGCTGACGGGAGCCGAGGCGGCGCTGGCGCTCAACAACTGCGCCGCCGCCGTCCTGCTGGCAGCCGCGGCGCTGGCCGGCGGCGGGCGAGCGATCGTGGTCTCCCGGGGACAGCTCGTGGAGATCGGCGGGAGCTTCCGCATCCCGGAGGTGATCGCCCAGTCCGGCGCCCGCCTGGTCGAGGTCGGAACCACCAATCGCACCCGGCGCGCGGACTACGAGTCGGCCATCGACGAGACCACCGGCGCCATCCTGCGTGTCCATCCCTCGAACTTCCGCACCCTCGGCTTCGCCGAGGAGGTCGAGATCGAGGCGCTCTGCGGGTTGGGCCCTCCCGTGATCGACGACGTCGGGTCCGGCGCGCTGGCGACGGGCGTCGCCGCGCTGCGCGACGAGCCGCCCGTCCGGCGCTCGGTCCTGGCGGGCGCCACGCTGGTGTGCTTCTCCGGCGACAAGCTGCTGGGCGGTTCCCAGGCCGGGCTGATGGTGGGTCGCGCCGATGCGGTGGAACGTGCGCGCGCCCATCCGCTGGCCCGGGCGGTGAGGATCGACAAGTTGTCGCTGGCAGCGCTCGAGGCTACGTTGCGGCTCTATCGCGATCCCGAGCGCGCACGCCGCGAGCTGCCGGTGCTGGCCATGCTCGCCGCGGTCGAGGGGGAGCTCTCGGCCCGGGCTCGGCGCCTGCAGGGCTTGCTGACCGGCTCGGCCGCGTCGGTCGAGGTCGTCCGCGCCTCGGCTCGCGTCGGCGGCGGGGCGCTCCCGCTGCTCGAGCTCGAGGGCCCGGCGGTGGCGGTGGACCCACCCGCCGCCGGCGTGGAGGCGCTGGCCGCTGCGCTGCGGGCGGGCGACCCTCCGGTCGTCGGGCGGATCCAGGCGGGGCGGCTGCTGCTCGATCCGCGCACCCTCAGCGACGAGGAGGTCGACGAGGCGGCCGCCGCGGTGGCGGCGGCCCTGGATGCGCTCGCCGGTGGCTGAGGGTGACGGACACCCGTCGCGGACCCTGCCCCTGACCCTCGGCACGGCCGGACACATCGACCACGGCAAGACCGCGCTGATCGCCGCGCTGACCGGGGTGGACACCGACCGGCTTCCCGAGGAGCGCGCGCGGGGAATCTCGATCGAGCTCGGCTATGCCCGCCTGGGCCTGCCGTCCGGGCGCTCGGTGTCGGTGGTCGACGTCCCGGGACACGAGCGGTTCGTGCGGACGATGGTGGCCGGCGCCACCGGAGTCGACATGTTCCTGATGACCGTGGCCGCCGACGACGGGGTGATGCCCCAGACGCGCGAACACGCCGCCGTGCTGACGGGGCTCGATATCGGCAAGGGGGTGGTGGCGGTCACCAAGTCGGACCTGCTCGACCCCGCGCCGGCGGCCGAGGAGGCGGCGAGGCTGCTGCCGGGTCTCCCCGTGGTCGCGGTCTCGGCGCGGACCGGGCAGGGACTCGACGACCTGCGGGCCGCGCTGGACCGGGTTGCGGCCGAGGTTCCGGGCCGCGCTGCGGACGGCGCGGAAAGCCGGGAGCTGCGCCTCCACGTCGATCGGTCATTCACGATCCGCGGTGCCGGCACGGTGGTGACGGGAA
>JBJMKZ010000042.1:0-5144 GCA_045805565.1 Solirubrobacteraceae bacterium
ACCGGCTATGGCTTCCAGACCGCCGTGTTGGCGGCGCTGTGCCACGAGGTCCGCAGCGTCGAGCGCTGGCCCGACCTGGCCGAGACCGCCCGCGACAACCTGGCGGCGGCGCGGGTGCACAACGTGCAGGTGGCGGTGGGCGACGGAGGCGAGGGCCTTCCGGCCGACGCTCCCTACGACGCGGTCCTGGTGTCGGCCGCCGCTCCGGACGTCCCCCCGCCCCTGATAGCGCAGCTCGCGGTGGGCGGACGTCTCGTCCAGCCGATCGGTCACGGCGGGCACGAGCGGGTCACCCGGTTCGAGAAGCGCCGTGACGGGCGGCTCGAGGCCACGGGCGTGCTGACCGGCGCCCACTTCGTGCGCCTGTACGGCCGCCACGGCTTCCCGGCATGGCGCTGACGATCGCGCTCGCCGGGGACACGATGCTGGGGCGCGGCGTCGCCCAGCACCTGGCCGAGCGGCGGGGACCGGTGGTGGCGCCCGAGGTCGCGGAGGTGGCGGCGCAGGCGGACCTGTTCGTGCTCAACCTCGAATGCTGCATCTCCGAGCGTGGACGCCGCTGGCCGGATCCGGCCAAGCCGTTCTTCTTCCGCGCGCCGCCCGTCGCGGCGCAGACACTCGCCGCCCTGGGCGTCGATTGCGTGACGCTGGCCAACAACCACGCGCTCGATTACGGGGTCGAGGCGCTGCTCGACACCTTCGCCCACCTGGCCGCCGTCGGCGTGGCGTGGGTGGGGGCGGGGGCCGACGAGGACGCCGCCCGTGCGCCGGCGGTGCTGGATGCCGCCGGCCAGCGCCTGACCGTCGTCGGGGTCAGCGACCACCCACCCGAGTTCGCCGCCGGACCCGACAGCCCCGGGATCGCCTTCGCCGACCTGGGCGGCCGCGGAGTGCCGGACTGGCTGGCGTCGGCGGTGGCGGGCGCCGACGGGCCGGTCATGGTCAGCCCCCACTGGGGGCCCAACATGACCGCCGAGCCGATCGGTCGTGTGCGGGCCTCCGCCACGGCGCTCCGGGACGCCGGCGCCTCGCTGGTGGCCGGCCACTCGGCGCACGTCTTTCATGGCGTGCGCGGCTCGATCCTCTACGACCTGGGCGACTTCGTCGACGACTACGCGGTCGATGAGCGCCTGCGCAACGACCTGGGGCTCATGTTCCTCGCCACGCTGGATGGCTGCCGGCTCGCGGGTCTCGAAGCCGTGCCCCTGAAGCTGGATTACTGCCACACGCGCCTCGCGCTCGGGGACGAGGCGGCGTGGGTGCGACGGCGGTTCCGCGACGCGTGCGCCCGGCTGGGGACCGAGGTGGTCGAGTCCGAGGGCCGCCTCCGGGTGCGTCCGTAGTCGCGCACCGGAGCGTTTGCGCCCGGAGGCCGGGGGTAGCCCGGAGGGGCGGTGGAGCAGCAGGGCCCCGGGTCAGGTACCGCGGCGCAGGCCGTCTCCATCCCCATCGGGGAGGCGGCGCTCGACGGCGATCTGCGGATGCCGGCGGGCGCACGGGGCGCCGTCGCGTTCGCGCACGGCAGTGGCAGCGGTCGGCACAGCCCCCGCAACCGGCAGGTCGCGGAGGGGCTTTCCGCCGCCGGGTTTGCCACCCTGCTGCTCGACCTCCTGACGGTCGACGAGGAGCGCGAGGACCTCCGGACCGGCCGGCTGCGGTTCGACATCGCGCTGCTCGGCGAACGGGTGCTGCGCGCCGTCGACTGGCTGGCGCAGGAAGCCGACACCGCGGATCTCGATGTGGGGCTGTTCGGCGCCAGCACCGGTGCGGCGGCGGCGCTGGTGGCGGCCGGGAGGAGACCGCAGCGCGTCCGGGCGGTGGTGTCCCGGGGCGGGCGGCCCGACCTGGCCGGCGAGGCCCTGCGCGAGGTGACCGCGCCCACCCTGCTGATCGTCGGGGGCGCCGACACGCCGGTGATCGGCATGAACCGGGACGCGCTGCGCGCGATGACCTGCGAGCGTCACCTGGAGATCGTCCCGGGCGCCAGCCACCTGTTCGAGGAGCCTGGCGCGCTCGAGACGGTGACGCAGCACGCGCGGGAGTGGTTCGTGCGCTATCTGGACGCGTCGGCTGGACCGGCGCCCGGCTGATCGCCGGCGGTTCGGCGCGCGGGCCGCCTCGGCGGGATTCGGGTCTAGGAGCCGCCGGCCGCCTGCGGCTCCTCGGCGTCGACCGACTGAGCGCCCTGGCGCGCCGCCTCGGCCTGCGCGAGCTGCCGGTTGACGTGATCCCAGTTCAGGTTGGCGAAGAAGGCGTTGACGTACTGCTTGCGCCCGTCCGGGGTGGCGCCGAAGTCACGTACGTAGGCGTGCTCGTAGACGTCGATGGCCAGCACCGGGACCATGTTGTAGACCGCCCACAGGTTCTGGGTGTCCATGATGTAGTTGAACAGCGAGCCATCGTTGAGGTCGTAGCCCACCATCACCCAGCCGCGGGCGGCGGAGGCCGCCTTGCGCACGGCGGCGTCCCACTTGTCCACGCCGTTGAACTCGGGGTCGATCAGCTCGGCGAAGCGGCCGCTCGGCTCGCCCCCGTCGCCTCCCAGGTGACCGAAGTAGAGGTCGTGGTTCTTGTAGCCCAGCAGCGCAAAGGTGTAGTCGACTGAGACGGCGCGCAGGGGCGAGTAGACCTGGTTTCCCTCGATCTCCGAGTAGTCGAACTCGTTGAGGATCTTGCGGCACTCGTTGGCCTTCTTGGCGTAGCCCTCGTAGAGCTTGTAGTGGTCCTCCATCGTCTGGCGCGAGATTCCCTCCAGCTCCTTTTCGAAGGCGGCGAACTGGCGCGGCTTGAGCTCATCCCAGGGCATACGGGCTCCTTTCTGAGAGATCGTCCCGGGTGAAACTTCCCGTAGCCGCGCGGGCCAAACGCTCCGGGCTTGGGACGCGGAGGCGGGCACCTTGAACCGAGGGACGCCAAGAGCGATAAGATGCGCGTGTTGCAACCGGGTGTCGACCCCGTTGGGTCGGTCACCTGGCTAAGCAGGAGGGACGGTCATCCTCGACCCTGTCGATGGACGGACCTCCGTGGCAAGTCGGGACCACGGAGGTGGGTCAGTGTCGACAGCGACAGTCCGAGCCGGCACCCGGATTCTGTCCCGGCGTCCACCCCTGGCGCCGGCCCCCGCCGAGGAGCTGCGGGAGCTCTTCGCGCGCGCGCATCACGGTGACCTCGCCGCGCGGGAGAAGCTCGTCGACCAGTTCCAGGCCTTGGCGCGCCGGCTGGCCCGTCGCTACCACCGCTCCTCGGAGCCCTTCGACGACCTGGTGCAGGTGGCCAACCTGGGCCTGCTGAAGGCGATCGACCGCTTCGATCCGGATCGCGGCGTCGCCTTCACCAGCTTCGCGGTGCCGACCATCCTGGGTGAGCTCAAGCGCCACTTCCGCGACACCGGGTGGGCGGTGCACGTCCCGCGGGCGCTGCATGAGCGGGCCCTGCGGGTCGATACCACCCAGCGCCTGCTCGAGGGCCGGCTCGGGCGGTCGCCCGACGTGCCCGAGATCGCCGCCGAGATCGGCCTAGAGCTCGAGGACGTTCTGGACGCGATGCAGGCGTCGGGCGCCTACGAGGCGCTGTCGATCGACGCCCCGGGCCACTCGGACGACGGCGATCACGACGGGCTGGTGGAGTCGCTCGGGCAGGAGGACAGCGGCATCGAGCTGGCCGAGGAGCGGGCTACGGTGGCGGCGACGATCAAGCGGCTGCCGATCCGCGACCGCCAGGTGCTCGAGTTGCGCTTCGGCCGCGACATGACCCAGACCGAGATCGCCAAGCGCATCGGCGTGTCGCAGATGCAGGTGTCGAGGATCATCCGGCGGGCGCTCGAGCGCCTGCGCGAGATGGCCGACGAGGAGTGAGCGCCCGCCCGCGGCCCGCTCGTCGGCGCCCGCCCGCGCCACCCGGCTAGGGCGCGAGCCAGGCGACCAGCCGGGTCACGGCGGCTACCCGCGAGCAGCCTGATCCAGCGGTTCCGTCACGCGTCCAGCCTCCCCAGCGACGGGTGGAGGACGAAGGTGTCCGCGCTACGGCTCCGCTGGACCGGCGCCCGTGGGCTACCCGCGCGGCGGCCCGGGCACACATCAGTCATCTCCTGATTCCAACTCCGGCGCCATGCACCCCCTCGGTCCGGCGCCGGTTTTCCGTCTGGCCAGGCGGGTACGCCGGACCCATGTCGGCCTCGGAGCGCAACCAGCCCGAGCAGGCGCCGCCGGGCGAGCCGGCCACCGGCTTCCCCGAGCCCCCGGGCCGGGATCCCGACGACCGTTCAGGCGACCCCTCGCCGCACCACGCCCTCAACAATCCGATCGGCGAGCCGGACCCGACCGAGTGGCCTGACCCCTACGAGCGCCGGGAGGATCCGCGCGATCCGCCCGATCCCGACCGCGAGCCTTTCGGCGAGGAACCGCATCCCCCCACCGGCGCCATCAGCAGCAGCGAGCCCCACCCCTCCCAGGATCCCGAGGCCGAGCCCTGGGAGGGTCCCAAGCGGGACAAGGTGGACGAGTAGGCGGCATCGGCCGGCGCGGACGTTTGACGGGCGAAGCGCCGGGCAGTCCACAGCCCAACCGGTCCGAAGGAGCCACGATGAGCCCCAATCAGATCCTGCAGCGCACGTTCGGGATCGCCCGGGACACCTCGAGGCAGGCCGAGCGGCTCGGCCGGCGGGTGGCCGGCGACGCCTACGGCGTGGTGCAGAGAGCCCGGCATCTGCGCTCGACCCCCAAGCCCGGCATGGACGACGCCACGCTCGCCCGCAAGGTGGAGACCGAGATCTTCCGCGCCGCCGACTCGCCGAAGGCCACCGTGAACGTCAACGTGGTGGACGGGCTGGTATGGCTTCGCGGCCAGGTCAAGCGGCCCGAGCAGATCAAGCGGCTCGAGCGCCAGGTGGCATCGATCCCGGAGGTGACGGGCGTGGAGAACCTGCTCCATCTGCCCATGACGCCGGCGCCGACCAGAGCCGACACGCCTCGCACCCAGCAGCGGACACGGTCATCAACCCGCCGCCCGAGCCCACGGCCGCAGGAGCGGGTGACCGATGACCACTCGAGCGATCTCGCCCAGGATGCCGAGCCGCCTCCCCGCGAGGTGGCCGAAGAGGGCCGCGGACGTTCGACCGCGCCGCTGGGCGCGCAGCGCGACGAGGA
>JBJMKZ010000043.1:0-127602 GCA_045805565.1 Solirubrobacteraceae bacterium
CGCGCCGGCGGGCGGCGGGGCCGGCCGGGTGTGCCTGCGGCTACGCCGGCCCAACGGTCGCCTCCCGGCGTCCTTCTACCACCGCCCGCAGCGCGCGCGCCGCCCCCGCCGGGTCGTCGGCCTCCACGATGGCGCGGACCACCGCGATGCGCGCCGCTCCGGCCGCCACCGCGGCGGCGGCGTTGCCGGCGTCGATACCCCCGATCGCGAAGAACGGAGCGCGGGCGCGACGTGCGGCCTCCCGCACCAGCTCGAGCCCGACCGGTGGCCGGCCCGGCTTGGTGGGAGTGGCGTGGATCGGGCCGACCGCGAGGTAATCGACGCCGCGGGCGGCGGAGATCTGCTCGGCGCTGTGGGTCGAGAGGCCGACGATCCGCTCCGGGCCGACGACGGCGCGGGCGGCGTCGACCGGCACGTCGTCCTGCCCGAGGTGGACACCGTCGGCGGCGGCGGTCACCGCCAGATCGGGGCGGTCGTTGACGATCAGCAGCGCTCCCGCCTCGTCGCAGCAGCGCCGGAACGAGCGGGCGGCGGCCAGGACCTCGTCGTCGGACGCGTCCTTGTCGCGCAGCTGGAGCACGTCGACCCCGGCGGTCAGCACCGCGCGAAGGAAGCTCTCGGGCTGACGCCCGCACACCAGGTACAGGCGGGCGCGCTCGAGGCGTCGGCGTCGCTGTGATCCGCTCAGGACCATCGCCGCGATTCTGGCAGCCGGGAGCGCTCTTCCATCGCCCCGGTCCGCGGAGCACTAGCATCTACACCACGGGAGCCCGCCTTTCACGGGCTGAGAGGGCGGCTAGGGCCGCCGACCGTCTGAACCTGATCCGGGTCATGCCGGCGCAGGGAGGTGACTTGATTCGAGCGCAGCAGCATCCGCCGGACGTCGTCGTGGTCGGCGGCGGCGTGATCGGCCTCGGCGTCGCCTGGGAGGCGTGCCGCCGGGGGCTGCGCACGACGGTGCTCGAGCGCGGCCAGCCGGGCTCCGGCGCCACCGGCGTGGCGGCCGGGATGCTGGCGCCGGTGTCCGAGGCCGCCTTCGGCGAGCCAGCGATGCTGCGGCTAGGCCTGGCGTCCTCGGCGCTCTACCCGGAGTGGGTGACGGCCCTGCGCGAGGCCTCCGGCGGCATCGATCCCGGCTACCTGCCCTGCGGCTCACTGCTGGTCGCCCATGACCGCGACCAGGCCGAGGCGCTCGAGCGCGAGCTGGCCTTCCGCCAGGAGCAGGGGCTCCAGGTACGGCGGCTACTGCCCAGCCAGGCACGTCGCCGCGAGCCGGCGCTGGCGCCCGCGATCCGCGTCGCGCTCGAGGCGCCCGATGACCACGCCATAGATCCCGCGCGACTGGTCGCCGCCCTGTGCGCCGCGGTGGAGCGTGCCGGCGGCGAGCTGCGACTCCAAGCGCGGGTCGCGGGCATCATGGTGGATGCGGACCGCGTCACGGGCGTGCGACTGGCCGACGGCGAGCGGGTCGACGCCGGGCACGTGGTGATCGCCGCCGGCTGCTGGTCCAACCAACTCGACGGCCTTCCGGCCGGCGCTCGCCTACCGCTGCGTCCGGTCAAGGGCCAGCTGCTGCGGCTGCGCGATCCCAACGGCCCCGGGCTGCTCGCCTCCGCGGTTCGCAGCGAGGACGTCTATCTGGTCCCCCGCGGCGACGGACGCTATGTGCTGGGGGCCAGCGTGGAGGAGCGAGGCTTCGACACCACGCGCACCGCCGGGGTGGCGTTCGAGCTGCTGCGCGCGGCGATCGACCTCGTCCCCGGGGTGATGGAGCTCGAGATCGAGGAGATGCTCGCCGGCCTGCGCCCCGGCACTCCGGACAACGCGCCCGCGCTCGGGCCGGGGCCGCTCGAAGGGCTGCTGTGGGCGACCGGGCACTACCGCCACGGCGTGTTGCTCGCCCCGATCACCGCGCAGGCCGTCGCCGGCGAGCTGGCCGGCGACGGGACTCCCGAGGTCGCGATGCCGTTCTCGCCGGACCGCTTCGGCGCGGGGGTGAGGGCATGATCGTGGAGCTCAACGGCCGGCCGATCGAGGTGCCGGACCACGCGACGGTCGAGGTGGTCGTCTCCGAGCTGGCGATCGACACCGCCCGTCGTGGCATCGCCGTGGCGGTGGACGCCGCGGTGGTCCCCCGGTCGGAGTGGGAGCGCCGCCGGCTGTCCGACGGCGCCCGCGTCGAGGTGCTGGCCGCGATGCAGGGAGGCTGAGGATGGCGATCGACTCGACCCGCCACGCGACCGCCGTCGAGGACCCGCTGGTCATCGCCGGCGAGACGTTCCGCTCCCGGCTCCTGCTGGGCACGGGCGGCTTCCCGAGGCTGGAAGCCCTCGCCTCGGCGATCCGCGCGAGCGGGGCCGAGCTGGTGACGGTGGCGCTGCGCCGCGTGGATCCGAACGCCCGCGGGTCGGTCATAGACGTGTTGGAGGCGGCCGGCGTGCGGCTGCTTCCCAACACCGCCGGTTGTTACACGGCCCGAGACGCGATCGCCACCGCCCGCCTGGCCCGCGAGGCGTTCGAGACCGACTGGGTGAAGCTCGAGGTGATCGGCGACGACCGCACGCTGCTGCCCGACGCGCAGCAGTTGCTCGAGGCCGCCGAGACGCTGGTGTCGGAGGGGTTCGTCGTGCTGCCCTACACCAGCGACGACCCGATCCTGGGCCGCCGGCTGCAGGATCTCGGCTGCGCCGCGGTGATGCCGCTCGGCTCGCCGATCGGGTCGGGAATGGGCATTCGCAACGCCTACAACCTCGCGATCATGCGCGACCGTGTCGACGTTCCCCTGATCCTCGACGCCGGGGTGGGCACCGCGTCGGATGCCACCCTGGCCATGGAGCTCGGCTGCGACGCCGTGCTGAGCGCCAGCGCGATAGCCCGCGCCGAGGATCCGGTGACGATGGCGCGCGCGCTCGCCGCGGCGGTGGAGGCCGGAAGGCTCGCGCGCCGCGCGGGACGCATCCCCCGCCGCCTTCATGCCGAGCCGTCCACGCCCGACGCGGGGCTGGCGGACCTGCGCCCCGGAGGCGATGACCGTCGATGAGCTCAGCGACGCGTGGCTGGCTGCGTGGTCGAGCGGCGATGCGTCGGCGTTCGCGCCCCTGTGCGCGGCGAGCCTGCACTACGAGGACCCGCTGACCGCGGCCCCGCTGCACGACAGCGGGGCGCTGGCCGGTCATGCCCGGCGCCTGTGGGCCGGCCTGCCCGACGCGCGGGTGGAGGCGGCCGGCCCTCGCCCGCGGGACGACCGCTTCGTCGCGATCCCCTGGCGCCTGCGGGGCACGCACACGGCGCCGCTCGGCGCGCTCCCCGCGACCAGGCGGTTCGTCGCCGTCCCCGGCCTGTTCTACTGCGAGCTCGACGGCCCGGGGCCGGGCGCCCCGGGCCCTCGCATGCTTCGCGTGCGCGGCATCTTCGACGTCTACGACGCGGGTGTCCAGCTGGGGATCCTGCCCGGGCGGGGCACCCTCGGCGAGCGGGCCCTGCTGGTCCTGCGCGGCTTCGGGCTGCGGATGCGAGGGGCCTAGCGTCGGGGACCACGGCCGCGCCCGGCCCGGCCTCGGGCTAGCCGGTGACCGTGATGGTCCCGCTCTGCTGTTGGCCGTGGATCTTGCAGAAGTAGTGGATCGTCCCGGACCCGCTCGCCTTCCACTTATAGGTCACGCCGGGGTTGAGGTTGCCGGAGTCGAAGCTGGCGCCGCTGGTCGCCGTGACCGTGTGGACGACCCCGTCCTCGTTGGTCCAGATCACCGTCTGGCCCTTCTTGACCTTGATGTTGGCCGGGATGAACTTGATGTTCTTCATCGCCACCTGCAACAACCCGCGCGAGAGCTTGGGGTTGGTGGTGGGCCCGGCCTGCGACGACGTCGGCGTGTGCCTCTCGCTCGTCGTCTCGGTGGCGCCGCCCGTCTGACGACCTCCCCCGCAGCCCCCCGCGGCGAGTCCGCCGATCGCCAGACAGGCCAACACCGCCGGGAATCTGTTCGTCGCCACCATTCGACCTCCGCTCATCGGATACCGGGGCCAACCCTATACAGGCTCTCGACGCCGCCCGACCGCCTCGGCTTCCCGTCCTCATGGCTCGACGGTCGCCGACGCGGGCGACGGTCGCAGGATGACCGCCATGGGCGCGTGATCCGATAGCCGCCCCCGCGGCGGAGTGTCGACCGTTTCCGCCGGCTCCCAGCCGCGGGCGAAGACGTGGTCCACCTTGCCCCGGGCGGCGTGTACGAAGCCGGGCACGCGCGGCTGGCGCAGGTTGAGATCGCCGCCCAGGGCGACGGCCGCCCCGCCCGACCACTCCAGGGCGGCCGCTCGAGCCCGGGCGAGGTCCGCAGCCGCCCGCCCCGAGTGATGAGCCGTGGCGTGCAGGTTGGCGGCCCAGGTCCCGTCCGCCATGCGCACCGCGTGAGCCACTCGCCGCTCGGGCCAGCGGCGAAGCGCCAGCACCCGATGGGCGTCGATCCCGCGTCGGGAGAGGATGGCGTTGGCGCCACCGCCCCACGATTTCATGAGGTCGGGAAAGCGCTCGGCCAGCTTCCGCTGGACCGGCGGCAGCCAGTTCCGCGACGTCGGTGCGCTGCGCTCCTGGGCTCGTGCACGCCAGGCCAGCGACGCAGGCCACCACGGCGGCACCTCCTGCAGCAGCGCGACGTCCCACTCCCAGGCGGCCAGCGCCGCCGCGAACTCGTCGTGCAGCGAGCGTCCGGCGGGCGGGAGGCTGCGGCCGTGGAAGAGGTTCCAGGTCAGCACGCGAAGGGTGCCGTCCACCATCGTCCCAGGCTTGCACGAAGCCGGGCGCCCCGCCCGACCGGCATACACTTGCCGGCTTGCCGCGCCACTTCCTCACCGGCACGGAGCTGGACCCCCGTGAGCTGCGTGCGCTGCTCGATCGGGCGGTGGAGCTGAAGCAGGCGCCGCTGTCGTCGCGCGCGCTCGCCGACCGCCATGTGGCGCTGGTCTTCGACCGCCCGTCGACGCGCACCCGGCTGTCGTTCGAGGCCGGCGTGGTCGAGCTGGGAGGGCATCCGATCATGCTGCGCGGCGACGAGCTCCAGCTCGCGCGCGGCGAGTCGCTGCGGGACCTGGCGATCGTGCTGTCCGCCCAGGTGCAGGCCGTGGGGCTGCGCACGGGGCCGCACGAGCGCGTCGAAGAGCTGGCCGAGCACGCCACGATCCCGGTGATCAACCTGCTGACCTCGCAACACCATCCCTGCCAGGCGCTGGCCGACCTGATGACCCTGCGGGAGACGTTCGGCCGCCTGGACGGGCTGCGCCTGGCATATGTGGGGGACGGGAACAACGTCGCTCGCTCGCTCGCCCGGCTCGGCGCGCTCGCGGGCCTGGAGGTGGTGGTGGCCGCTCCCGACGGCTACCAGCTCGAGACCGGATCGGACGCGCGGCTGGTGAGCGATCCCATCGAGGCGGTGGACGGCGCCCACGCGGTCTACACCGACGTGTGGGTGTCGATGGGCGACGAGGCCGCCCCCGAAGAGCGCCGCCGCGCCCTGGCCCCGTACCGCCTCGACGACGCGCTACTCGACCGCGCGGCCCCCGGCGCCGTCGCGCTTCACTGCCTGCCCGCCCATCCCGGCGAGGAGATCACCGCCGAGGTCCTCTACGGCGAGCGCCAGCGGATCTGGGAACAGGCCGAGAACCGCCGTCATGTCCAGAAGGCGCTGCTCGAGCTGCTGATCGACCCGCGCGGCGACCCGCTTCGGTCGCGCCAGTAGGAACGCGGCCGCGGTTGCGATAGCCTCGCCCGCGGGCGATCTGAGGAGGCACAAGGAGATGCCGCAGCCGAAGAGACAATCAGGGCGCAGCCGCACCAGCCGTTCGACCGGCGGGGCGCGCAAGACATCGCAGCGACGGTCGACCGGCGCCCGCAAGACCACGTCCGGTCGCGGGCGCGGCCGCCAGGGCGCGAGCGGCCGCGGGACGACCGGCGGCGGCCGGCGGGCGTCCCGCCGCGCCGGCGGCCCCGAGGAAGCTATCCGCGCCAACGTGCAGACGGCCCTCACCGCGCTGGCCCGGGGTGTGGTGCTCACGCGCGATCGCATCGAGCAGGCCATGGACGACGCCGTCAAGCGGGGCCGGATGACCCGCGACGACGCCAACGAGCTCATCGCCGACCTCCTCCGCCGCGGTCGCAAGCAGACCGAGGACGTGCTGGGGGACCTCGAGCAGTTGCTGGGCCGCAGCCGAGGACAGCTGGAAACCGCCGCCACGGACGCCCGCCGGCGTGCCGGCGAGGCCGGACGCCGCGCCCGGCGCGCCCCGGCCGCCGACCGCGTGCTGCGCGAGGTCGACCGGGCGCGGCGCACCACCGGCGTCGCGGGGAGCTTCCCGATCCTGGGCTACGACGACCTGACCGCCAACCAGATCACGGACCGGCTTGATGAGCTCACCCCGGCCGAGCTGCGCAAGGTGCGCGACTACGAGCGGCGCAACGCGAACCGCAAGTCGGTGCTCAGCGCGGTCGAGAAGCAGCTCGGGTAGGTCGAAAGAAACGACGCGGGCACCGGGCGCGGTCCGAAACCCTGCTCTGCGCGGTTCGACCGACCGCGCCTCTAGATGCGATGAGCACACCGGCCCGTACCCGGCCCGAGCGCGGCAGCGAGCTCGAGCTGACCGTGGCCGACCTCGCGTTCGGGGGGGCCGGCGTAGCCCGGCTCGACGGCTACGTGGTCTTCGTCTCCGGCGCGGTGCCGGGCGACCGCGTCCGCGCCGTGGTGACGCGCGCCCGACGCGACTATGCCGAGGGACGAGTGCTCGAGGTGCTCGAGCCCGGCCCCGACCGGGTAGCGCCCGCGGCGGATCATCCGGGCGCCCCCTGGCAGGTGCTTCGCTACGAGCGCCAGCTCGAGGCCAAGCAGCTGCAGGTCCGCGACGCCCTGCACCGGATCGGCCGACTGAGCGGCTTCGAGCTGGAGCCGATAGTCCCCGCCGAATCGCAGTGGCGCTATCGCAACAAGCTCGAGTACTCCTTCGGCACCGATGAGAGGGGGGCGCTGGTATGCGGCTTCCACGCGCCCGGACGCTTCGACCGCATCGAGCCGCTCGACGACTGCCTCCTGGCGTCGCCGGAGGGAAACCGCGCGCGCCGGGACGTGCTCGACTGGTGCCGGGCCGAAGGGCTGGGGGCGTACGACCGCCGGACGGGACGCGGACTGCTGCGCAACCTGGTGGTCCGGGAGGGCCGGCGGACCGCTCAGCTGCAGCTCCGGCTGGTGACCTCGCCTCCGGCGGAGGCGGACGGAGCGCCGCTGCGCGCAGAGGCGCTGGCCGGCGCGGTGCAGTGCGAAGGGATCCTGTGGACCGAGGCCGGCGGCATGGGCGAGACGACCGCCGGCGGGCGCACCCGCCTGCTGGCCGGCGACCCGCAGCTCGAGGAGGAGGTCGGAGGGCTGCGGTTCGGCATCTCGCCGCAGGCGTTCTTCCAGACCAACACCGAGACCGCTGAGCTGCTGTACGCCCTGGCCGCCCAGTATGCGGACCTGCGCGGCTTCGAGCGGGTCTTCGACCTCTACTGCGGGATCGGGACGCTGGGCCTGACGCTGAGCCCTCGGGCGGCCGAGGTGTGGGGACTGGAGATCCTCGAGGAGGCGGTGGCCGACGCGATCGCCAACGCCCAGCGCAACGAGATCGACAACGCCCGCTTCTTCGCGGGCGACGTGCGCCTGGCGATGGCCGAGCTGGTGGCACGGGCGGGACGCCCCGACGTGCTGGTGGTCGACCCGCCCCGGGCCGGATTGTCGAAGAAGGTGGTCCGGCGAGTGGTCGAGGCGGCGCCCGAGCGCATCGTTTACGTCTCCTGCAACCCGACGACCCTGGCTCCCAACGCGGCCCAGCTGTGCGCTGCCGGGTGGGCGCTGCGGCGGGTGCGCGCGGTCGACATGTTCCCGCAGACGCCCCACATCGAGTGCGTCGCGCTGCTCGAGCGAGCGGGCTCCGCCGGCTAGGCCGCCAGCGGTAGCTCGGCGGTGTCGCAGAGCGCCAGGGCGTCGGCGACCGCGCGGTAGACGCCGGCGTTCATCGCCATCCCCACGTGGCTCGCCTCGACCTCGACGTGCTCGGCGGCGGGATCCAGGCAGGCGCGCCAGTCGACGATCCCGTCGCTGCGCGAGTAGATCGACACATAGCGCACGTCATCGGGGAACGGCCTCTCGAACGACGCGCGATACTCGCGGCAGCAATCGCCGCGCAGGCAGCTCTCGCGGAACAGGCCGGGCGCGCCGACCGTGCCCAGGAGGCCGATCATGGTGACCTGCAGCTTGACCAGCGGGTGGATGGCCATGGGATCGAGCTGCGGCCCGCCGAGGGCGATCAGGACGTCCACCAGGTCCGGACGCGCCACGGCAAGCGCGCGTCCCAGCGTGCCGCCGCGACTCTGGCCGATGACGGCCACGCGCTGCCCGTAGCGGTCGGCCAGCAGCTCGGCCCGCCGCTCGATGACCTCCAGGGAACGGGCTGAGCAGTTGACGTTCAGCCGTATCCCGGTGCGGTGGGCCCGATGGCCCGCGCGTCGCAGCCACCCGGTCATGAGCCCCAGCGACCCATCGCCGGCCAGGAAGCCCGGCACCAGGAGGACCGGGCGTCCCCGTCCCGCACTCGGCGCGACGTCCCTGAACACCGGGTCGCGCAACAGGTCTGCCAGCTCCAGCGCGGTGCGCCCCTCCCGCCAGATCGGCGGAAGTCGGAGCAGCTGCGATGGGACGGGAAGCGCGGCCATATCCTTGCCGGTCCTGTCTCGGCGTCCGCAGGCTACCCGCGGAAACCGCCGGAAAACCTCAGTTGAACGAATCCGGCCAGGCGTCGGGGGCGCGGAGGCTCCATAGAATGGCGCCCGCCATGCGCGCCGTCACCATCCGCGACGGGGAGGTATTGGTCGCCGACCATCCCGACCCCGAGCCCGGCGGCGGGGAGCTCCTGGTGCGGGTGCGCGCCGCCGGTCTCAACGGCGCCGACATCCTCCAGCGCGCCGGGGCGTACCCCGCTCCGCCCGGCGTCCCGGCGGACATTCCGGGGCTGGAGCTGGCCGGCGAGGTGATCGGCCGCGGGCCGCGCGCCGAGCGCTTCGCCGAGGGCGACCGCGTGATGGCGATCGTCGCGGGCGGCGGGCAGGCCGAGCTGGCGGTCGTCCACGAGCGGGTGGCGATGCCGGTCCCCGGTGGGCTGGACTGGCGGTCGGCCGGCGGGCTGCCCGAGGTCTTCACCACCGCCCACGACGCCCTGTTCGGCCAGGCGGGGCTGTCCGCGGGCGAGCGGCTGCTGGTGCACGGCGCGGCCGGGGGCGTCGGGACCGCCGCCATACAGCTCGGCCGGGCGGCGGGAGCCCACGTGGCCGCCACCGTGCGGCGCGAGAAGCTGCGCGGCGCGGTCGCCGCGCTGGGCGCCGAGACGCTCGCGCCCGAGGACTTCGCCGACCACGGCCCGTTCGACGTCATCCTCGAGCTGGTTGGCGCGCCCAACCTCGCCGCGAATCTCGACGCGCTCGCCAGCGGCGGGCGAATCGCGGTGATCGGGGTGGGGGCCGGGGCGAAGGCGCAGCTCAACCTGCTGGCCCTGATGGGCAAGCGGGCGCGGATCCACGGCTCGACCCTGCGCGCCCGTCCGCTCGAGGAGAAGGCGGTCACAGCCCGAGCCGTGGAGCGCCACGTGCTGCCCCTGTTCGAGTCCGGGGTGCTCTCCGTGCCGGTGGCGGCGACCCATCCGCTCGACGACGTGGCCGGCGCGTACGAGCGCTTCACCGCCGGCGGCAAGCTGGGCAAGATCGTCCTGCTCCCGGGCTGAAGTCAGGAAGGATCGCCGCCGGGCGGCGTCCTTCACATCGAACGCCAAAGTTCGAAAGGAGACCCTGAATGCGGTTCCCTGTCATCGGTCCGGGCCCGGTCCCGGGCGCCCTGCTGGTGCTCTCCCTGGCGGTGGCCGGCTGCGGAGGCGGCGGCGGCGCGGCCTCCAGCCCGGGCACCAGCTCGTCGGGACCGGCCACCACGTCGGCAGCGGCCGGCGCCAAGCAGACGCTGAAGCTGGCGGCCGACGAGGAGGGCAAGCTCTACTTCACGCCCAAGAAGCTGACCGCGAAGGCCGGCGGCGTGAAGCTGGTGATGATGAATCCGAAGTCGTCGGGGCTCCAGCACGGGATCGCGGTGGAGGGCAACGGCGTCGACAAGGACGGCCCGGTCGTCGCCGCCGGCCAGACGTCGACGGTCACCGTCACGCTCAAGCCCGGCAAGTACGAGTTCTATTGCCCGTTCGACTCCCACCGCCAGCAGGGGATGAAGGGCACCCTAACGGTCACCTAGAGCCGGTCTGCGCCCGGCTCCGCGGGATCGGGCAGGCCCGGTCCGAACCGGGCCGCGAGGCGCCGGCCTAGCCGGCGTCGTCCTCGAAGGCGGCCTCCTCTTCGCCCACCGGGACCTGCTCGGCGGCGTGGATCTTGCACAGCGTGGGCCCGCCCGACTCGAGCGCGGCCTGGATCTCCTCGGGGGTCAGCGCGGCGCCGCATTCCTCGCAGCGGTCGCCGGCGGTCTCGAGGGTGCGCTCCTCCAAGTCCATGGCGGCGCGATGTTACCGGTCGCCGGCTGAGCGCAGCAGGCGTGGCAGCAGGTCGAGATTGGGCACCAGGAGGGCCGCCGCCAGCACGGGGAGGACGGGAAACGTGCCCTTCGTGAACAGCTGCAGCGCGAGGCTGGCGGGCAGTGCGGCCAGAAGCGCGACGGCGGTCGTGCGCCGGCGCAGCCCGAAGCGCCAGGCGCTCGAGGCGAAGAAGCCGACGAAGACCAGATCCGCCACTCCCAGGGCACCCGCCCTCCCCCCGCCCCACGCCGGCAGGTAGAGGCTGAGGAAGTCGCCCGCCCGTGAGCTGTCGCGCGCGAGCAGCTCGGTCGGCCCTCCGGTCACGCTGAAGATGTCGAGCGCGGCCGCGAACACGGGGACCGCCACCACGACGACCGGCTCGGCCAGCAGCCACGCCAGCAGGAGCCCGAGGGACCCCGCGAACAGCGCCTTGCCGAGGTTGGCCACGGGGTCGGCGCCGATCACCGTGAAGGCGGCGCCCAGCAACCCTGCCCCCAGGACCAGCAACGCCAGACCCAGGGGCGCGTTGCGGGCGGGCAGCAGCGTGAGCACGCAGCCGCCGAGCAGCAGCATCGCCGGCACGTCGGAGACCGCGGTGTTGAGGTCTCGGGTGCCTCCCACCGGCGGGAGCACCGGAGCCAGCAGGAACAGCGCCAGCGCCGCCCCGTAGACCGCGGTCAGTACGGCGGCAGGTCGGCGTACCACTGGCCGAGCATCTTGAACGCCGACCAGAATTCCCGCTTGCCCGCCTCGTCGTCGAGCGCCTGGTCGATATCGGGGACGAACAGGGCGTCGATCGACGGCGTCAGCTGCTGTACCTCTCCGGGCTGGGGCTCGATCGTCCTCGCCAGCGGCACCTCGAGGTCATTGAGCACCCGCAGGGCGTCCTCGCCCATCACCACGACGATCCTCGGCTGCACGATCGCCAGCTCCTCCACCAGCCGGGCGAGGCAGGCGGGATCGGCCAGCGAGGGGTCGGCGACCGGGCATTTCACGCAGAGCGTGCCGTAGACCGCGAGCGGGTCGATGCCCAGGCGGCGCAGCGACTTCATCAGGGCGCTACCAGCACGCCCGTAGAACGCCACGCCCTCCTCGATCTCCGCCGGGCGAGCCGCGTACTTGAGCAGCAGCACATCGGCCTGCGGGTGACCGGACCCGGCCACCGGCATCAGGTTCCCGCGCGGGCAGTGGGGGCACGCATGGAGCTCGCGGGTGAACGCGTTGAGCTCGCGGATCGCGCGCTCCAGGTACTTCTCCCGGATCTCGTCGTCGGTCGCCGGCACCGGCTCGGTCTTTGACGCGCCGCTCGGCTCTCCCTGCCGGTGCATCAGTACTTGCGCCGCGGGGCGTCGCCGCCCGGCTCCGTGGCGCGCCGGACCCGGCGCTGGCGCCGCGCGCGCTGAGCCGACGCCGGCGTGGCCTTGGTCTCCAGGAACTTGAGCGCCTGGACGTAGAGCAGGCTGGTCGGCTTGCGGATGATGTCGGCGTCGCGCAGCGACTCCAGGAACTCCTCGGGGCCCTCGAAATCGCGCATCCGGATCCGCACGGACCCGAGCCCCTGGGCGACGTGCGAGTCCGACCCCGCCCCCGCCGGGATGCGGTACTTGCCCGCGAAGCGGGCGGCCTCCTCGTTGAACGGCTTGAACGCGACACGGGGGTTGAACACCTCGATGGCGTCGACGTCGGCCAGGACCTCCAGCAGGTGCTCGTAGTCCGGGACCGCGTGGAGGCGATCGAACGGGTGGGGGACGTAGACGATCCCTCCCTGGCGCTTGATCTCGGCGATGGTCTCCTCGAGCGTCATGCCGCGCCGGATCTTCTCCCGGATGAACAGGCCGATCACCTCGCCCTGATGGGCGGTCTTGACCTCCTCGCCGACGATCACCTTGATGTCGTTCGCCTTGGCGTGGGCTTCGTGGGCGCCGGAGATCTCGTTGTGATCGGTGACCGCGATCGCGCCCAGCCCACGCCGCCGGGCGGTATCCAGGAGCACCTCGACCGGGGTCGCGCAGTCGTGCGAGTGGTCGGTGTGCATGTGGAGGTCGACGTCGATGAGCGGCCGGGGCGCCAGGCGCTGGCGCATGCGGCCGTCGCCAGTCGCCGGATGCCGCCGGGCGGCCAGCTCGCGATAGACCTCCTCCATCTCGGCGCCGGTGCGCTGCCACGAGAGTCGCTCCCGGATCGCGGCGCCACGACGGGACAGCCGCGCCCGCAGCTGCGGATCCGTCAGCAGGCGTGCCAGCTGCGCCGAGAGGGTCTCGACGTCCCCCGGCTCGAACAGCAGCCCCCGCTCTCCGTCACCGAGGATCTCCTCGTACACCGGCAGCCGGGAGGCCAGCGGTACCGCTCCCCCGGCGATCGCCCGCAGTAGCAGCACGGGAGCCGGCGAAGCGCCACTGGAGGCGAAGACGGCGACGTCGGCGCCGTCGACCACGCCCGTGGCAGGGCCGTCTCCGGGGCCGACGACCTGCAGCCGCTCGCGGACCTCCCGGCGTATCGGCGCCAGGCCGCCGGACTCCATGCGCGACCACAGCGCCGCCGTCCAGTCCACGTCGAGGGGCAGGCGGCGAAGCGCGCGCAGGAAGAGGCGCAGCGCCGGCCGCTCCTCGCGGTGGGCGAACGCGATCCGGAGGTCGTGATCACCGCCGGCCGGCGCCTTGTCGCCGGGCTCGGCGCCGGGCATGACCACGCGGTAGTCGGCGGGAAAGAACCGCTGCATGAGGTCGGCGGTGGCCTCGAACGACGCCGTCCGCGCGTCCAGCCGCCCGAAGAACAGCTCCACCACGCGCCGGGCGAGCTGCGTGGACAGGACCCGCTCGGTGGGCGCGTGGAAGGAGCCGACGTTCAGCGCGCGGGAATGGCGAAGAGCGGCGCTAGAGGTGCTGGGAGCGAATGGCTCGTGGACATGGACGAAGTCGAGCGGGCCCGTGGTCAGGGCCTCCTCCACCGTCCGCGCGACATCCACCGGGAGCGAGCGGGCGCCACGGCGCACCGAGCCCACCGGCAGGACGTCGCCCACCCCCAGCAGGCGCGGCGCCTCGCCCGCCGGCGGGAGGAGCGCCTCGGACTCCCCGGCCGCGGCCCGGATCGCCCCACGGGACTCGCGCACCAGGGCGGTCGAGGTCGAGGGCGCCACGACCAGCACCCGATGCCCGCGCTGGGCCAGCTGCGCCGACAGGCGCTCGACGTAGGTGTTGACCTCGTGGCCACCCTCCCAGGCGTACGGCGTCACCTGTGCGATCGAGAAGCGCTCGGCCACCGCGCGTGAGGATAGTTGCGCGCCGCGGTGGCTCGCGCGAGGCCGGCGGGACGGCGCCACGCCAATTGCGTCACCGCCCACCCTGGGACGGACGGTGGCGCGCGGCTCAGTTGCCGGTCCGGGCCGGCTTGCGACGCCGCACCCGCGGCCTGGTGCCGGGCCCGCCCGCGTGCTTGGCGATGAACTTCTCGGTCAGCTCGCGCGCCGTGTGATCCGGTCGCTGGGTGTGCGGCGACTTCATCAGGTAGGAGCTCGGCCCGTCCAGCTGGCCGCCCACTCCCTGGTTGAGCGCGAGCTTGCAGCAGCGCACCGCGTCGATCACGATGCCCGCCGAGTTGGGCGAGTCCCAGACCTCGAGCTTGAGCTCCATGTTCAGCGGGACGTCGCCGAACGCCTGACCCTCGATGCGGATGTGGGCCCACTTGCGGTCGGTGAGCCACGGCACGTAGTCCGAGGGGCCGATGTAGATGTCCTCGGGCGGCAGCTGGTGGTCGAGGATCGAGGTGACCGCGTTGGTCTTGGAGATCTTCTTGGACTCCAGCCGCTCGCGCTCGAGCATGTTGTAGAAGTCCATGTTGCCGCCGACGTTCAGCTGCGACGTGCGCAGCATCTTGACCCCGCGGTCGGCGAGCAGCCGCGCCAGCATGCGGTGCACGATCGTGGCGCCCACCTGCGACTTGACGTCGTCGCCGACGACCGGCAGGTTGGCCTTCTGGAAGCGCCTGTCCCAGTAGTCCTCGCGAGCGATGAACACCGGCACGCAGTTGACGAAACCGCAGCCGGCATCGAGCACGTGCTCGACATACCACTTGGTCGCCTGCTCGGCGCCCACCGGCAGATAGGAGACGACCACGTCGGTGTGGGTGTCCTTGAGGATCTGACTGATGTCGTCGGTCTCGCCGGGAGCCTTCTCGATCTTCTCCGACAGATACCGGCCGAGCCCGTCGTGGGTCATGCCGCGGTGGACGGGCACGCCGAGCTTGGGGACGTCGGCGAACTTCAGCGTGTTGTTCTCGCCGGCCCAGATCGCCTCCGAGAGGTCACGGCCGACCTTGTTCGAGTCGATGTCGAACGCCGCGCTGAACTCGATGTCGGCGACGTGGTAGCCGCCCAGGTCGACGTGCATCAGCCCCGGCACCGCCTCCGTGGGATCGGCGTCGCGGTAGAACTCGACCCCCTGCACGAACGACGAGGCGCAGTTGCCCACTCCGATGATCGCGACGCGCACCTTGTCGCGCTGGTAGCGGGCTGCGCCATTGCCGCCCGCCCGCCCGTCCATCTTGCCGTCGGTCTTGCTCACGAGTCGTCCCTTCTGACGGAGGCCCGGCCGTGGCGGGGAACAGACCCCGCCGGTGGCACCTGGTTACAAGACTAAGCGGTGCCCGCGGACCAGTTGCCGCCGCCGTCGCCGGCCGCCTTGAGCTCGCGGCGCACATGGAAAATGCGCTGGGCGGCGGTGAAGACGGTCAGGATCGCCAGCGCGTACACCGCCGGCTCCAGCAGTTGGAAGTCTCCCAGAGAAGCGCCGCGGGCAAACACCAGCCCGGCCGACAGGATCACCACCCGTACCGCGCGGGTGGCGAGACCGACCTTGCACTCCACGCCGAGCGCCTCGGCCCGCGCGCGCGTGTAGGAAACCATCAGCGAGCCGAGGACGGCGACCACCACCGCCGCCACCGCCAGCTCGTCGCGGCGCGAGGCGAAGTAGGCGCCCACCGCGGCGAGGACGATCCCCTCCTCAACGCGGTCCAGCGTGGAATCCAGGAAGGCTCCGAACGGCGTTCCCTTGCCCGACATGCGCGAATAGCGCCCGTCGAGCGTGTCCATCACGGAGCCGACGATGAACGCGATCCCGCCCAGGAAGAAGTATCGCTGCCAAACCAGCACCGCCGCCACCGCGTTCAGCGCGAGCCCGGTCAGGGAGATCGCGTTCGGAGTGAGGCGCGACTCGATCAGGCGATTGCGCATCAGCAGCGACAGATCGCCGGCGCTCGGCGCTCCGCGCCCGGTATCCGGCTCGGCCATCAGGCGGGAGCCTCGGCGTGCACCTGGCGGAACGCCCACGCGCCCGGCCGGGCCTGACCCAGGCGATCGGCGGCCCCGGCCGAGGCGGCGGCCACGAGGCCGCCGAGCAGCGCGTCGAGGACGAAATGGTTCGCGGTCGCCACCACGACGAAGGTGATCAGAAATGGATACGCGAACCACATCGCCTTGAACACGGGGCGAATCACGAGCCGCGCCAGCGGCCAGCCCAGCATGAGCGCGAACGCGACGTGCATGGAGGGGACGGCGGCGAACGGATTGAACAGGGCATGGACCGTCACGCTGTCCTGAGAGATGCCGGTGAGGCTCGAGACGGAGTCGATGAACCCCCACTCCGGCATGAATCTCGGCGGCGCTGTGGGGAAGACGGCATAGCCGACGAGCGCGATTCCCATCGCCACCATGAGCATGTTGCGCACGAAGTAGAACGAGCGGTTGTGGAACAGGTAGATGAACACCAGCGCTCCGACCGTCACCGTGGCCTGGGCGTTGACGTAGATCCAGGACGCCGAGTCGATGAGCCATGCCTGGCCGGTCGCCCAGGCCTGGATCGCGGGCTCCACGAACAGATGGGTGGCACGCTCGATGGAGATCAGCTCGCGCGCGTTCTGGAAGGACTCGGCCGCCTTGCTGTCGACCTGACCCCGCACCAGCCGGTAGCCCCAGTAGGCGGCGGAGAACAGCACGACCTGTCGTAGGACGTCCAGCCACCCATGCGGGAGCAGACGTGCCTGAAGCTGGGGCTTGCGAGGGCGCATCGGCAGGCGCGGCATCCTAACGCGGGCTCCGGGACGCTCCTCTCGCCTGGATCAGGCGACGGCGCGGCAGCGCGGACCGGGCGCCAGCAGGCCGGCGGGCGAGAACCGGGCCGCCACGCGGATGTATCCGGGCCGGCTCGCGGTGACGCTGGTCAGGCCATCCCGGGTGCGCGCGACGCAGCCCGACCCGGCGACCAGGCTCCAGTACGGGGTGAACCGGACGCGCGCCACCGACCGGCCCGCCCGCGTCGCGCGCAGCGAGAACCAGTCGGGTCCGAGCGACAGTAGCCGCGCGGATCCGGTGACGAGCGGACCGGCATCGCGCACCCGGTACACCCGCCAATGGCGGCTGCGCCAGACCGGCTGCAGGTAGGGGAGCCCGCGGCGGATCAGCCGCGCTTCGCCGAGAGCCGCGTAGTCCAGGCGGGCGTCGGGAAGCGCCACGTAGCCGACACCGGTGCGCTCGAGCCAGGCGTGGTAGCGCGAGCGGCTTAGGGCCCGGCGGTAGAGCACCCGGTTGTACTTGACGTCCAGCTGACGCTCCCACCCCCGGGCGAGCGGGAACCGGCTGGCGACGAAGACGTTCTCCCAGTGGTCGCGGGTTAGGGGTATCTCGACCCTGGTGGCGGCGGCGCCCCGGCTGGCCAGGAAGCGGTTCAGGGGCCCGTAGTACGCGGCTCGCACCGCCGGGTCGGCGCGGGCGATGGAGACGTCGCGGACCGGCGCCGACCACTGCCAGTACAGCAGCGGGGCCGCCAGCACCGCCAGCGCGAGGGGACGCCGGTGCCAGAGCGCCAGCGCGACGACCGGGCCTCCGAACAGGGTTCCCATGCGGGCGGCGTTGCCGCCCATCGGCGTGGGCAGCAGGAAGGCGGCGAGGCAGCCGGCGGCGTAGAGCACGGCCCCGATGCGGATGCTGCGCTCGTCACGGGGAACCACGGCGAGGACCACCGCCGCGAAGGCGATCGTCGGCCAGAAAGCCGACAGGACGAAAGGCTCGACCCCGTTCTCGACGAACAGCACCTGCAGCGCGGCGGTCGAGGCGAGGGCGGCGACGGCGACGCCCAGCGCGTCGCGCCGGCGCGCGCCGATGGCGTGCGCGACGCCCGCCAGAGCCAGGAAGAGGCCCGCCACCGGGCTGCCCATCGGGCACAGGGCCGCCAGCAGCATCGCGGTGGCCGACCGGCCGCGCTGGTGGGTCAGCAAAGCGCCGAGCCCGATCGCGACGCCCAGCGCGAAGGTCAGGCGCCCGGTGAACAGGTTGGTGGCGGTCGCCGCTCCGAACCACGCCGTCCCGAGCCATGCCCGTGACCCGAGGCGCTCGCGCGCGAGCCGCTCGAACAGGACCGCCGAGGCGACCGCCGAGAGCGCGCCCACCATCCGGGGCCCGAGGACCGCGGCCACGGGCGGGAACAGGACGCTGTAGCCCGGGACGTGGTGGCCCGCGAACCACTGGTCGTTCCAGACGGTGAAGCCGACGCGCTCGAACAGCTCGGTGCGGAACAGCTGGGCGGCGAGGTCGGCGCTTGGCGGCTGCAGCAACCCGTACGCCGCGGCCAGGCCGGCGGCGATCATCCAGGGCACGTGCCGGCGCAGCGGCGACCACATGCGATCGAGGCTAGCGAGCGCCGGCCGTCCGGTCATCTGCCTCCCCGAGGAACCCGCACGCCTCGGCCACGAGCGCCGGCTGGTCCAGCCACGGAAAATGACCGGCACCCTCGACCAACCGGAGGTGCGCGTTCGGGAGTCGCTCGGCGTAGGCATGGGCGAAGCGGGCGGGGATGTACGGGTCTTGCGCGCCCCACAGGACCAGCGCCGGGGCGCTGACCGTGCTCAGCCGTTCGCCCGCCGCAGCCAGCGCCCTCGGCGGGGAGCTGCGGTACAGGCGCAGCATGGCGCGCTGGGTGCCCTGGTCGAAGTGTGCCCAGATCGAGTCGATCATGTCGTCGGGCAGCGGCCCCGGCCGGACGTCCGCCTCCCGCGAAAGCTGGCGAAGGGTCCACCGGGTGGTCGCGCCCATGGCCAGCTCACCCAGCAGCCGCATCCGCCAGATGCGTGCCAGCCGATGCCAGCGATAGCCAGGCAGAAGCGGGACCGAGTTGAACACCACCAGCCGCTCGACCCGCTCTGGCCGGCCCTGGGCGAGGGCGAGGCCCACCGCACCCCAGTCGTGGACCACGAGGCGATAGCGATCGACCCCCAGGTGGTCGAGGAAGGCGCCCAGGAAGCGGCGGTAGCCGTCGATCGTGTAGTCCCAGTCCGCCCGCTTGGCGGACCGTCCGAAACCCGGGAGGTCGGGCGCCAGCCCGCCGGTGCGGGCGAGGAACGCAGGCCACAGGTCCGACGAGGTGGGGGCGCCGTGCAGGTAGAGGACCGGGCTCGCGGCGGTTCCGGCGCTGCGCCAGAACACCGGGACGCCGGCGACCTGCGCCGTGTGATCCTGCACGCGGAGGCTGTCGGGGTTGGCGGGCACGGCGGCGGCGAGGATATCGGCGGCCGGTCGGCCGTCCGTCGCGCCGCCAGCGACTACCTTCCGGGCCTGATGCCCGCACTCTGCCTGGGAGAGGCGATCGTCGACCTGGTGTGTGAACGGCCCGTCGAGGACCTGGCGCAGGCCGACGCGTTTCGTCCCCACTTCGGCGGCGCGGTCGCCAACGTGGCGGTGACGGCCGCCGCGCTCGGCGCCGACATATGGCTCGCCGGTGGGGCGGGCGACGACCCGTGGGGCCGGTGGCTGCGCGCCCGACTGGCGGCCGCGGGCGTCGGGCTCGAGCACTTCGAGTTGATCGTGGGCGCTGACACGCCGATCGCCTTCGTCACCACCCGACCCGACGGCGAGCCGCAGTTCCGCATCTACGGCGATGGGATCGCGGCCACCCTGCGGGCGGTGGCCGGGCGCCTTCCCGACGCGGTGGCGGCGTCCGATGCCCTGTTCCTCTCCTCCAACACGCTGGCCGGCGAGCCGGAACGCCAGCTCACGCTCGCGGCTCGCGAGCAGGCGCTCGAGCTCGGTCGCCCGGTCGTGTTCGATCCCAACCTGCGCCTTCACCGCTGGCCGTCCGTCCGGGACGCGGTGGCCGAGGCGAACCGGTGCGTGCCGGGGGCGCTGCTGGTTCGCGCCAACCGCACCGAGGCCGAGCTGCTGACCGGCGAGCCGGACCCCGAGCGGGCCGCGAACGCGCTGCTCGCGGCCGGGGCGCGCGTCGCGGCGGTGACTCTCGGCGCCGGGGGCGCGCTGCTGCGAGGCGAGGCGCGCGGGGACGCGCCCGGACGACCGGCCCGGGTCGTATCGGCGGTCGGGGCCGGCGACACCTTCACCGGGGTCCTGCTGGCGCACCTGGCCCTGGCCGGCTACCAGCCGGCGGCCGCCGCGGCGGCGCTGCCGCAGGCGGTGGAGGAATCGGCGCGTGCCACCGAGCGCTGGGGCGCGGTGGATTGAGCCACGCCGCTGCCAGCCGGCGGCCGTGGGCTGCGCCCGGGGCGCGGCGCGTGGCCGGCATCCGCCGGCGGCTGCGCGGGCTCTACGGCCTGCCGGGACTCGAGCCTCACGGCCGGCCGGTCGACGAGCTCATCCTCACCGTGCTCTCCCAGAGCACCAACGACCGCAATCGCGACGTCGCCTGGACCCAGCTGCGCGACCGCTTCGACTCCTGGCCGGCCGTCCGGGACGCACCGGTCGAGGAAGTCGAGGCGGCGATCCGTCCAGGGGGGATCTCGAACGTGAAGTCGCGGCGGATCCAGGCCATCCTGCGCGCCTTGCCCGACGACCTCGAACTGGGCTGGATGGCCGGCGCGCCGGAGGAGGAGTCGCGGGCGTACCTGTGCGCGCTGCCCGGCGTCGGACGCAAGACCGCGGCGTGCGTGCTGCTCTTCGCCTATGGCCTGCGCGACGTTCCGGTGGACACCCACGTCGGCCGCGTGGCCACCCGGCTGCGGCTCCTGCGACCGGGGGCGTCGTCGCCCGAGCAGCACGACCAGCTGGTCGCCCTGACCCCGCCCGGCGCCGAGCTCGAGATGCACGTGAACCTGATCCGCCACGGCCGGCGAACCTGTCACGCCCGGCTTCCCGCCTGCGCGGACTGCGCCCTGCGGCGGGTCTGCCCAAGCCGGCGGCTATGACCCGGGCGCGGGCCGCGGAGCTGTCCCTCGTCGGGATCGCCGCCGTCTGGGGCCTCACCTTCGTGATGGTCCAGGACGCGGTGCAGCGGCTGCCGGTCACGGCGTTCCTGGCCTACCGGTTCCTCCCCGCGGCCGCCCTGGTGGCGATCGTGTCACGGCGCGAGCTGCGACACCTGACCCCGCAGGGCTGGCGCATGGGCGTCGCGATGGGCGCCTTGCTGACCGCCGGGTACCTGTTCCAGACCCTGGGACTCGAGCACACCAGCGCCTCGAACGCCGGCTTCATCACCGGCATGTTCGTGGTCCTCACGCCGCTGTTCGCGGGCCTGCTCCTCGGCCAGCCCGTGGGAACGACCGCCTGGCTGGCGGCCGGAGCCTCCGCGCTGGGCCTGTTCATGCTCTCCGGTGCGGGCACCACGTTCCGGCCGGCCGGGGACGGGCTGGTGCTGGTGTGCGCGGCGGCGTTCGCCGGGCACATCCTGGTCACCGACCGCGGGGTGTCCGGCCATCCGATCGGCGCGCTGGTCGCTGTGCAGCTCGGGGTGTGCGGCGTCGTGTGCCTGGCCGCCGCCGCGGTCGCCGGCGACATCGAGGCGCCCCGGGACGGCACCGTCTGGAGCGCCCTGGCGGTCACCTCCGTGCTGGCCAGCGCAGTGGGGTTCTTCGTCCAGAGCTATGCCCAGCGCCACGCGTCTCCCGCCCGCACGGCCCTGATCCTGGCGTCCGAGCCCGTCTTCGCCGGCGTGTTCGGCTACCTGTTGGCGGGCGACCGCCTGTCGCCGGTGGGCTGGATCGGAGCGGCGCTGATCCTGGTCTCGATCGTGGCGGTGGACGCGGTCCCGAGGCTCCGTCCACCCCGCCCGCTGCCGGAGGGGTGAGAGCCGGTATCGACCCGCGCGGTTCAGCCCGCCGCGCGCCCGGAATGCCGGACAGGCCCGAATATCTGCCATAATCCCACTAAGATTTCTTACTTCCCCTCAGTTATACTGCTGAGGGAGCATCCAACGGCAGCCAGACCTCTGACAAGGAGCTTTTCCAGACATGGGCAAGACGATCGGAATCGACCTCGGGACCACCAACTCCTGCATGGCCGTGCTCGAGGGTGGTGAGCCGACGGTCATCGAGAACGCCGAGGGCGGGCGCACGACTCCGTCGGTCGTCGCCTTCACGGACTCGGGCGAGCGGCTGGTCGGGACGGTCGCCAAGCGCCAGGCGGTGACGAATCCCACCAACACGGTGTTCTCCATCAAGCGCTTCATGGGCCGCAAGGAGGCCGAGGTCAAGGAGGAGGAGGCGATCGTCCCTTACAAGGTCGTCGCCGGCCCCGGTGGCGACGTCCGGGTGGAGGCGGGCGGCAAGCAGTACTCGCCGCCGGAGATCAGCGCCATGATCCTCCAGAAGCTGAAGTCCGACGCCGAGGCGTATCTGGGCGACACCGTGGATTCGGCGGTGATCACCGTGCCCGCCTACTTCAACGACGACCAGCGTCAGGCCACCAAGGACGCCGGCAGGATCGCCGGCCTCGACGTCAAGCGGATCATCAACGAGCCCACCGCGGCCTCGCTCGCCTATGGGCTCGACAAGGAGTCCGAACAGACGATCCTCGTCTTCGACCTCGGCGGCGGCACCTTCGACGTGTCGGTTCTGGAGATCGGAGAGGGGGTGTTCGAGGTCAAGGCGACCTCGGGCGACAACCACCTGGGCGGCGACAACTTCGACAAGGCGATCGTCGACTGGCTGGTCGCCGAGTTCCGGCGCGACCAGGGCATCGATCTCTCACAGGACCGGATGGCCCTGCAGCGCCTCTACGAGGCGGCCGAGAAGGCCAAGATCGAGCTCTCCACCACCCAGGAGACCCAGATCAACCTCCCCTTCGTGACGGCCGACGCGTCGGGGCCCAAGCACCTCGACATGCGGCTGACCCGGGCCAAGCTGTCCGAGCTCACCGCGGACCTGCTCAAGCGAGTCGAAGCGCCGGTGCGCCAGGCGCTCGACGACGCCAAGGAGAAGGGCGTCGGCAACATCGAGCACGTCGTCCTGGTGGGCGGCATGACCCGTATGCCCGCCGTCCAGGAGAAGGTCAAGCAGCTCACCGGCAAGGACCCGCACCGAGGCGTCAACCCCGACGAGGTGGTGGCGGTGGGGGCGGCGATCCAGGCCGGCGTGCTGGCCGGCGACGTCAAGGACGTGCTGCTGCTCGACGTCACCCCCCTGACGTTGGGGATCGAGACCAAGGGCGGCGTGATGACCCGCCTGATCGAGCGCAACACCACGATTCCCACCCGCAAGTCGGAGGTCTTCTCGACCGCCGAGGACAACCAGCCCAGCGTCGAGATCCACGTCCTGCAGGGCGAGCGCGAGATGGCGGCCGGGAACAAGTCGCTGGGCAAGTTCCAGCTCACCGGCATCCCGCCCGCCCCGCGCGGCATCCCCCAGATCGAGGTGGCGTTCGACATCGACGCGAACGGGATCCTCAACGTCTCCGCCAAGGACCTCGGGACGGGCAAGGAGCAGAAGATCGAGATCAAGGCCGGCTCCGGACTCTCCGCAGACGAGATCAAGGGCATGGTGGCCGACGCCGAGACGCACGCCGAGGAGGACCGTCGCCAGCGTGAGCTGGCCGAGGCCCGCAACGAGGGCGAGAACGCGGCCTACCAGGCCGAGCGCCAGCTCTCGGAGCTGGGCGACTCGGTCGACACCGCGTCCAGGGAGCAGATCGAGACCGCGATCAAGGATGTGCGCGAGGTGCTCACATCGGAGGACGCCGCCGAGATCAGGGCCAAGACCGAGGCGCTGCAGACGGCCTTCCACGCGGTCTCCCAGGCCATGTACGAGCGGGCGCAGGCCGAGCAGGCGGCGACTGCCGGCGACGGCGGCGGCCCGGAGGGAGCAGGCGCCGAGGCCGAGCCGGAGGCCGAGGAGGACGTGGTTGACGCCGAGGTCGTCGACGAGGGCAAGTGATGGCCGAGCCTCGGAAGCGCGTCCCGGGCGCGGACGAGCGGAGTGCGGATCGCCGGGCGGGGGAGGCATCCCCCGCTCCGGGGGCAGGTAGCCCCTCCACGGGGGACGCCTCCCCCGCGGAGGGCGGGGCCGCCGCCCCGGCGGAGCCCGAGGCGCCGGTCGCCGCTCCCGCGGAAGCTGAGCAGGAGCGCGGTGAGGGCGCGGTGGCTCAGAAGGCGCCCGCGCAGGAGAGCGCGGCGCGGGCTGTCGAGCACGACATCGACGAGCTGTTGAGCAAGGCGCGCGAGCGCGACGAGTACCTCTCGCTGGCCCAGCGCACGCAGGCCGACTTCGAGAACTATCGCAAGCGCGCGGCCAAGGACATCGGGGCGGCCGAGGCCCGCGGAGTGGCGAAGCTCGCGCGCGAGTTGCTCCCGGCCCTGGACAACCTCCACCTCGCGCTGGCGGCCGCCGAGCGCGGCGAGGACGAGCACTCGCCCGGCGAGGAACCCCAGCTCGTCGAGGGCATCCGCCTGGTGGCGGCCGAGCTCACCGCGGCGCTGGCGCGGGTGGGGATCGAGGCCTACTCACCGAAGGGTGAGCGCTTCGATCCCTCCCTCCACGAGGCGATGGCGCAGCAGCCGGTGGAGGGCGCCGAGTCCGGCACCATCGTCGAGGTCTATCAGCAGGGCTACCAGGCCAACGGCAGCGTCCTGCGACCCGCCCGCGTCGTGGTGGCCGCGTAGAGAGAGCCTCGATGCCCGCGCGCCCCGACTACTACAAGACCCTGGGGGTCTCCAAGAGCGCCAGCCAGGACGAGATCAAGAAGGCCTACCGAAAGCTGGCTCGCCAGTATCACCCGGACCGCAACCCGGATGACAAGAAGGCCGAGGAGCGCTTCAAGGAGGTGTCCCATGCCTACGACGTCCTCGGCGACCCCGACAAGCGCAAGCAGTACGACCGTGGCACTGGCCCGTTCGCCACCGCCGGCGCGGGCGGGTTCGATCCGGGGGCGTTCGCCGGCGGCTTCGGGGACATCCTCTCCAATCTCTTCGGAGGCGCGACCGGGGCCGGGTCGCGGGGCTCGCGGGGCCGTCCCCGGCCGGCGCCCGGACGTGATCTGGAGACCGAGGTCCGCATTTCCTTCGACCAGGCCGTCCAGGGCGTGCAGGTGCCCCTCGCGGTGCCGACCTCGGCGCCCTGCCCGACGTGCTCGGGTACCGGCGCGAGACCGGGCACGACGCCCAAGATCTGCCCCCAATGCCAGGGCCGCGGCGTCGAGGCCGAGGGCCAGGGCCTGTTCTCGATCTCCCAGCCGTGCTCGCGCTGCGGCGGGAGCGGGACCGTCATCGAGGAACCCTGTCCGACCTGCCACGGGACGGGCGCCCGCCAGACGGTCAAGCGCTACCGGGTCTCGATCCCGGCCGGCGTGCGCGACGGCAGCCGGATCCGCCTGGCCGGCAAGGGAGAGTCCGGCCCGCGCGGAGGTCCGCCGGGCGATCTGTACGTCGTCACCCGGGTGGCGGAGTCGCTGATCTTCAAGCGCAAGGGCGACCACGTGGAGGTCGAGGTCCCGCTGACCATCCCCGAGGCGATTCGCGGGGCGACCATCGAGGTGCCGACCCTGCGCGGCACGAAGAAGCTGCGGGTCCCGGGCGGGACCAAGCACGGCACCGTCCAGCGCCTGCGTGGCGAGGGCCCGCCCAAGCTGAGCGGCAGCGGCCGCGGTGACATCCACTATCGCTTCGTCATCGACGTGCCCGCCTCGCTGTCGAGGGAGGAGAAGGCGGCCGTCGACGAGCTCTCGAAGGTCATGAACGGCAACCCGCGAGCGCGGCTGTTCGCCGGTCGCGGCGGCGGGTCCGCGGGCGGCGGAGGCGGCTCCTGATGGCCAGGCGGCGCATCGGCGAGCGGCGGACGACCGTCTCGGGCGAGCGCGGCGTGTTCATGATCTCGGTCGCCGCCGAGCTCGCCGAGATGCACCCGCAGACCCTGCGGGTGTACGAGGCACGCGGGTTGATCGAGCCCGAGCGTTCGCCCAAGGGCACTCGGCTGTACTCGCAGAGGGACGTCGAGCGGCTTCGCCGGATCCAGGAGATGACCGCGGAGCTGGGCATGAACCTCGCCGGCGTGGAGCGCGTCTTGGAGCTCGAGGCGGCGCTGGAGCGCATGAGCAGGCGCATGGCGGCGCTCGAGCGCCGCGCCAACCGCGCTCGCGAGCAGATGGAGGCCGAGCTGGAGCGCGTGAGGCGCGAGCTGCGGGCCGAGATCGTCCCCTACCAGCCCGGCGGCGGCCTCGTCCCCGCCCGCCAGGCGCGCCCGGTGAAGGTGGCGCTGCCGCGGCTGCGCCGGGACGCCCGTCGCCCGCCCCGGTGAGCGGGCTCACGGCCGGCTTGCGGGCCTTCCCGCCTTTCACCTATAATCTCAGTCAATAACACTTAGATTTCGAAGACCTTGCAGCCAGATCGCTTCACAATCAAGTCTCAGGAGGCCCTCCAGGCCGCCCAGCAGCTCGCCGCCGCGCGCCGCAATCCCCAGCTGACGCCGGAGCACCTCCTGGGCGTCCTGCTCGAGCAGGAGGGGGGCATCGTGGTCCCCGTCCTGCAGAAGCTCGGCGCCGCGCCCGTCAGCCTCCGCGAGCAGGTCAACGCCGCGCTCGACGCGCTCCCCGCCCTGAGCGGGGACGGGGACGAGCCGGCCGGGGCTTCCAGCGAGCTGCTCCAGGTCCTGCGCGCGGCCGAGAAGGAGGCGGGCGACCTCGGCGACGAGTACGTCTCCACCGAGCACCTGCTGCTCGCGCTGGCCGCCTCCAAGTCGGCGGCCGGGGATGCGCTGCGCGCCGCCGGCGCCGACCGCGACGCGCTGCTGCGAGCGGTCTCCGACGTGCGGGGGCCCCACCGGGTCACGGATCAGAGCCCCGAGGACAAGTACCAAGCGCTCGAGCGGTTCGGACGCGACCTCACCGAGGCGGCCGAGCAGGGCAAGCTCGACCCGGTCATCGGTCGCGACGACGAGATCCGGCGGGTGATCCAGGTTCTCTCGCGCCGGACCAAGAACAACCCCGTGCTGATCGGCGAGCCCGGCGTGGGCAAGACCGCCATCGTGGAGGGACTGGCGCAGCGGATCGTCTCCGGCGACGTGCCCGAGTCGCTGCGCGACCGCCGGCTGATCGGCCTGGACATCGGGGCCATGGTCGCCGGGTCCAAGTACCGCGGGGAGTTCGAGGAGCGGCTCAAGGCGGTCCTCAAGGAGATCGCCGAGGCCCGCGGGCAGGTCATCGTGTTCATGGACGAGCTGCACACGATCGTCGGCGCGGGCGCCGCCGAGGGCGCGGTCGACGCCGGCAACATGCTCAAGCCGATGCTCGCACGCGGCGAGCTGCGCGCGGTCGGAGCCACGACCCTCGACGAGTACCGCAAGCACATCGAGAAGGACGCGGCACTCGAGCGCCGCTTCCAGCCGGTGTTCGTCGGCGAGCCGTCGGTGGAGGACACGATCGCGATCCTGCGCGGTCTCAAGGAGCGCTACGAGGTCCATCACGGCGTGCGCATCCAGGACAGTGCGATCATCGCCGCGGCGACGCTGTCACACCGCTACATCGCCGACCGCTTCCTGCCCGACAAGGCGATCGACCTGATCGACGAGTCGGCGTCCCGCCTGCGCATCGAGATCGACTCGCTGCCCACCGAGATCGACGAGGTCGAGCGGCGGATCATGCAGCTGGAGATCGAGCGCGAGGCGCTGGCCAAGGAGAAGGACGAGGCCTCGGTGGCTCGCCGCGAGGCCCTCGAGCGCGAGCTGGCCGAGCTCCAGGAGCGCTCCTCGGCCATGAAGGCCCAGTGGCAGGCCGAGAAGGACGCCATCTCGGAGGTTCGCGAGCTCAAGGAGCGCCTCGAGCAGGCGCATCACGAGGTGGAGCGCGCGGAGCGCGCCGCCGACCTCCAGCGGGCCGCGGAGCTGCGTTACGGAGAGATCCCGGAGCTGGAGAAGAAGCTGGCAGAGCTGGAGGAGGCCACGGTCGACCGCGAGACCACCTTCCTCAAGGAGGAGGTCGACGCCGAGGACGTGGCCGAGGTGGTCTCGAAGTGGACCGGAATCCCGGTCTCGCGGCTGATGGAGGGCGAGGTCGAGAAGCTGATCCACATGGAGGAGCGCCTGCACCAGCGGGTGGTGGGGCAGGACGAGGCGATCGAGGCGGTCGCCAACGCCCTGCGCCGCTCACGGGCGGGGCTTCAGGACCCCAACCGCCCGATCGGGACGTTCCTGTTCCTGGGTCCCACCGGCGTGGGGAAGACCGAGCTCGCCCGGGCGCTGGCCGAGTTCATGTTCGACTCCGAGGACGCGATGGTGCGCATCGACATGTCCGAGTACATGGAGAAGCACTCGGTGGCGAGGCTGATCGGTGCGCCGCCGGGCTACGTCGGATTCGAGGAGGGTGGCCAGCTCACCGAGGCGGTGCGACGGCGTCCCTACGGCGTGGTGCTGCTCGACGAGATCGAGAAGGCGCATTCCGACGTCTTCAACACCCTTCTGCAGGTGATGGACGACGGCCGCCTGACCGACGGGCAGGGGCGCACGGTCGACTTCAAGAACGTCGTGCTGATCATGACCTCGAACATCCCGGGCGGCCGCGCCGGCGTGGATGCCTACTTCAAGCCGGAGTTCATCAACCGGCTCGACGACATCGTCGAGTTCCATCCGCTGTCGCGCGAGCAGATCGCCGAGATCGTCGATCTGCAGGTCGCCCACGTGGCGGCCCGCGTCCGCGAGCGCGGGATCGAGATAGAGCTCACCGACGCGGCGCGCCAGCTGCTGGGGAACCTCGGGTACGACCCCACGTACGGCGCCCGACCGCTCAAGCGGGTTATCCAGAAGCGGCTGGTCGACCGGCTCGCGATGGCGGTGCTGGAGGGCGAGTTCAGCGAGGACGACACGGTCCTGGTAGATGCGGCCGAGGGCGAGCTGGTGTTCACCAGGGCCTCGACTCCCGCCGAGGCCGCCGCCGTCTGAGCCCCGAGCTCGAGGGCAGGGTTGGCAGAGCCGGGGCGGTTGGGGTAGAACAGCCGCGAGCGATCGCGACCGACATCGGAGGGCCCATGCCGACCTACATCATGCTCACCACTCTGACTCCGGAGGGCGTGCAGACCGTCAAGAACAACCCGCAGCGCATCCGCGAGGTCTCCAAGGAGATCGAGCAGCTGGGGGCGACGGTGAAGGCGCAGTGGGCGACGCTCGGGCACTTCGACTTCGTCAACGTGGTCGAGGCGCCCGACGAGCAGACCATCGCCCGGGTGTCGATGGAGCTCGGGTCCCGCGGGACGGCCAAGTACGAGACGCTGACCGCGATCCCGGTGGACGACTTCATCTCCGGGCTCTGACGCCCGTCCGGTGCGGTCGCTCGTAGTCGGAGCGGGCGGGCGCGAGCACGCACTGGTCCGGGCGCTGGCGCGCTCGCCCGGGCGGCCGGAGCTCCTCTGCGCACCGGGCAACGCGGGCATCGCGACCGACGCGCGGCTGCTGGAGGCGGACCCGGACGACGTCGACGCCCTGGTCGCGGCGGCTCGCGACGAACGCGCCGACCTGGTGGTGGTCGGGCCCGAGGCGCCCCTGGTCGCGGGGCTGGTCGACGCGTTGGACGAGGCGGCGGTCCCCGTCTTCGGCCCCACCGCGGCCGCGGCGCGGCTGGAGGGCTCCAAGGCGTTCGCCAAGGAGATCATGCTGGAGGCCCGGGTCCCGACCGCCGCACATCGGGTCGTAGCCGACGTCGAGGCCGGTATCGAGGCGATCGGCGCGCGGTACCCCGTGGTGCTCAAGGCCGACGGCCTGGCCGCCGGGAAGGGGGTGGTGATCGCCGCGGGCGAGCTCGAGGCCCGCGACGCACTGGAGGACATGCTGGTCGCCCGCCGCTTCGGTGCCACGCGTGTGCTGGTAGAGGAGCTGCTCGAGGGCGAGGAGCTGTCGCTGCTCGCGCTCTGCGACGGCCAGCGGGCGGTTCCGATGGCCCCGGCCCAGGACTACAAGCGGATCTTCGACGGCGACCGGGGTCCCAACACCGGCGGCATGGGGTCCTACTCGCCGGTCCCGGGCGTGGACGACGACGCCGCGCGAGAGATCGTGGCCACCGTCCACCAGCCGGTCATCGACGTCATGCGCGAGCGCGGCACTCCGTTTCGCGGCGTCCTCTACGCCGGATTGATGCTCACCGCGGACGGGCCCCGCGTGCTCGAGTTCAACGTCCGCTTCGGCGATCCCGAGACCCAGGCGGTGCTGCCGCGGCTGCGCTCGGATCTGCTCGAGCTGCTCACCCGAGCGGTCGGTCCCGACGGCTTGGCCGACGCGCCGCTCGAGTGGGACCGCCGGTGGGCGGTCACCGTGGTGCTGGCCAGCGCCGGGTATCCCGCCTCCTCGTCGAAGGGAGATCCCATCACCGGACTCGACGCGGTCCCACCCGGGGTGGAGGTGACGCACGCGGGCACGGCGACGCGGGATGGGCGGCTGGTGACGGCCGGCGGGCGGGTGCTCAACCTCACCGGCCTCGGCGACCGGCCCGGCGCCGCCCGCGACGCGGCGTATGCTGCGGCCGACGTGATCGACTTCGCCGGCAAGCAGCTGCGGCGCGATATCGCGCTGCGAGCGGTGGAGAGAGTCGCTTGACCGAGCGCTCGGCGGAGGCGACACCCGAGACGCTGACCGAGCTCGAGGAGGAGTTCGAGGGTCTGGAGGCCGATAACCCGCGGGTCGGGATCGTCATGGGCTCCAAGAGCGACATGCCGGAGATGGAGAAGGCCGGCCGCGAGCTCGAGGAACGGGGGATCCGCTACGAGATCCGCGTGATGTCCGCCCACCGCGAACCCGAGGCGGTGGCCGACTACGCGCGCAACGCCAGGCTGCGGGGCCTCCAGGTGATCATCGCCGGCGCCGGGCTGTCCGCCGCGCTCCCTGGCGTCTGCGCAGCGCACACGGACCTGCCGGTGATCGGCGTGCCGCTGACTGCACAAAACTCGGCGGCGGGCGGCCTGGACGCGCTGCTGTCCTGCGCTCAGATGCCGCCCGGGGTGCCGGTCGCATGCGTCGGGCTCAACGCGGCGCGCAACGCCGCGATCCTGGCGGCTCGGATCCTGGGCTGCTAGCCCGGCTCTGCCCCAGCGCCGTCGCGCAGTCCGCCCGGCTGCGGGCGGTCGCCGTCGCGGATCAGCGGGCGCAGCCGGCCGTCGCGCTCCATGCGGGCATCCAGGAGCGGGTTGAGAATCCCGCGCAGGGCCGAGAAGACGTGCCACGCGCGGGGCGCGATGATCTTCGCGGAGCGGCGCTCGATTCCGCGCACGATGGCATCGGCGGCGGTGGCGGGCGGCACTCGACGCATGAGGAAGTCCGGGATGATCTCCTTGTGGCGCCGCATGAGCGGGTCGGTGTCGAACCCGCGCGTCATCTCGGTGGCGATGAAGCCGAAGTACGCCACGCTGGCGCTGGCGCCGTGCGGGGCGAGCTCGACCCGTAGCGCACGGCCGAACTGCTCGACGCCGGCCTTGCTGATCGCGTACGAGGAGCCGAGGACGCCGTTCAGGAACGCGTAGATCGAGGCCACGACCACCACGTGCCCGCCGCGCTCCACGACCGCGGGTAGGCAGGCCCGGACCGTGCGCCACACGCCGAGCAGATCGACCTCGATCACCCGCTCGTAGACGGCCGGGTCAACCACCCGGACGGTCGCGGGCGCCGGCGCGATGCCGGCGTTGGCCACGACGATGTCCACGCCGCCGAACCGCTCGACGGTCCGCGAAACCGACTGCTCGATGGCGGACACATCGGTGACGTCGGACGCCGTCGCCAACGTCCGCTCGGTGCCGATGCGCGAGGCCGCCGCCTCGACCGCCGCCGGGTCGAGATCGACCAGCGCCACCGACGCTCCACGCTGGTGCAGCCGGCGCGCCGTCTCGTAACCGATGCCCCGGGCGGCTCCGGTCACCAGCGCGATCCGGCCCCTGACCTCGTACGTCGCCATCCGCGCGATCGTACGGGGCGGGCATCGGGCGCGTCGGAGCCAGCCGCGATAATCCGGTGGTGATCGCCCGCTACACGCGCCCGGAACTGGGCCGGATCTGGACCGATGAGGCGCGCCTGGAGGCCTGGCGGCAGGTGGAGGTCGCCGCCTGCGAGGAGCTCGAGGGACCCTCGGCCGAGGAGCTCGAGGCCATCCGGGCCGCGTCGTTCACCGTCGAGGCGGTTCGGGAGCGCGAGCGGGTGACCGATCACGACCTCGCCGCGTTCGTCGACGTGCTGGCCGCGTCGGCGGGGCGGGCGGGGCGGTGGATCCACTTCGGGCTGACCTCGAGCGACGTCCTCGACACGGCGATGGCGCTCCAGCTCAAGGCCGCCGGCGACGTGATCGTGCCCGCCGCCCGCGTGCTCGTGAGCGCGCTGGCCGACCGCGCGCGCGAGCACCGCGACACGCTGTCCATCGGGCGCACCCACGGCGTGCACGCGGAACCGACGACGTTCGGGCTCAAGCTGGCCGGCTTCGCCTTCGAGGCCCAACGCAACGCGCGGCGCCTGGAGCGGGCATTCGCGCAGGCGGCGGTGGGGACTATCTCGGGGGCGGTCGGCACCTACGCGAGCGGCTCTCCCGAGTTCGAGACCCGGGTGCTGGGACGCCTGGGCCTCGAGTCCGAGCCCGTCTCCACCCAGGTGGTGGCGCGCGACCGCCACGCCGAGCTGCTGCAGGCGATCGCGCTGGCCGGCGCGGGCCTGGAGCGGCTGGCGACCGAGGTGCGCCACCTCCAGCGCACGGAGGTGCGCGAGCTCGAGGAGCCCTTCCGGCCGGGCCAGAAGGGCTCGAGCGCCATGCCCCACAAGCGCAATCCGATCGTGTCCGAGCGCATCTGCGGGCTGGCGCGTGTCCTGCGCGGAAACTCGACCGCGGCGGTCGAGAATGTCGCCCTGTGGCATGAGCGGGACATCTCACATTCCGGCGCCGAGCGCATCGTGGTGCCCGACTCGACCATCCTCATCGACTACCTCCAGCATCTTGCGGTCGGCCTGGTGCGCGGCATGACCGTCGATGTGGATCGCATGCGGGCGAACCTGGAGCTCACCTACGGCGCACTGTTCTCGCAGCGTGTGCTGCTGGCGCTGGTCGAGGCCGGGATGGAGCGCGATGACGCCTACCGGGTGGTGCAGGCGGTGGCTCAGCGGGCCTGGGACGAGCAGACCCCCCTGCGCGAGCTGCTCGCCGCCGAGCCGGCCGCGCAGGGCCTGGACCTCGACGCCGTGTTCGACTACCGCCACTACACGCGGCACGCCGCCACGATCTTCGAGCGCCTCGACGCGATTGCCTGACGGCGCCGGGCGTGCGGTGTTCCGCAGACCCCATATCCTCGAGGCGCAGATGAGAATCGGAATCGTCGCCCACTGGTTCAACCGCGGTCAGGGCGTGGTGGCGCGCTATCTGCGCTCCGCTCTCGACGAGCTCGGGCACGACACGTTCGTGCTCGCCCGCCCGACGCGCGCCAGCAACCGGCGCCCGGCGTTCGTCGATCGCGGCGACGTGTGGGACCAGCCCGACGTGACCGAGGCGTCCGGCTTCGCCATCCCGGCGGCCGAGTACGAGCAGTGGGCCGCCGCTCACGGCCTCGATGCGGTCTTCTTCGACCAGAACTACCAGTTCGCCGAGATCGCCGGCCTGCGCCGCCGAGGGGTCCGGACGCTGGGCCGCTTCGTCTGGGAGGCCTTCTCCCCGGCCGACGTCGACGGCGCGCGCGAGGCGTTCGACGTCGTCTATTCCCTGACGGAATGCGAGCAGCGCCGCTACGCCGGCCTGGGGATCGACAGCCCGCGCGTGGTGTGGGGCTGCCATCCCGAGCTGCTGGCGGTGACGCCCGAGCGCGAAGAGCCGCCGGTCAAGCTGTTCTTCCCGGGCGGCTTCCTGTCCAAGCGCAAGCCGATCCGGCCTGTGATGCGCGCGTTCGCGGACGTCCCCGACCCCGCGCTTGCGCTCGTGGTCAAGGCCCAGGTGCCCAGACGCGGAGACTTCCTGCACGAGATGTCGACCCGGGACGAGCGGATCTCGGTGGTCCGTGACGACCTGCCCTCGGCCGAGCATCTACGGCTGTTCGCCTCCTGCCACGTCTGCCTGGCGCCGAGCCGCTGGGAGGGCCTCGGACTGCACCTCTACGAGGCATTCGCCTTTGGCATGCCGGTCGTGACCACCGACATACCGCCCATGAACGAGGTCGTGCGCTCGGAGTTCAACGGCCTGCTGCTCAGCCCCCGGCCGACCAAGCACGAGACACGGTCGGGGATTCCCGCCTACGATCCAGACCGCGAGGAGCTCGTCGCCGCCATCCGGCGACTGGCCGATCCGGGCCTGCGTGCCCGGCTCGGCGCCGGGGCCCTGGAAACCCGCGATCGGCTCCCCTGGTCCAGCACGGTGGCGGGTCTGCGGACGCTGCTGGAGACCGCCGTCCCCGCCGCGGCCGCCGGGCGATGAACCTGTTCATCCAGGGGATGCGCCGGTCGGGGACCACGATCGTCTACGACGCGCTGCTCGAGGACGGCGGCCTGCGCTGCCTGTATGAGCCTTTCACGTCGACCAAGACGGCGATCGGCGGCGGCAGCGGCGTGCGCGAGCAGGACCTCTTCGCCGACGTGCGCGCGTTGCGGGAGCGGTTCCGCCGCGAGCGCCTGCCCTCCCTGGACATCGGGCTGCTCAACTACGGCGCGCCGCGTGACGCCGAGCTGGAGCTCGAGCCCGATCTCCCGGACTACTGCCGCGAGTACCTGAGCTTCCTGCTCGAACAGGCGCGGGACACGGTCGTCAAGGAGGTCCGTCTGTATCGCAAGCTCCCGGTGGTGGCCGAGACGGCGCCGGGCGCCCGGCTGCTGCACGTGGTGCGTGATCCGCGCGCGGTCGCCACCTCGATCATGCTGGGGCGCGGGCGCAAGCGCCGCGAGCTCTTCCGGGATCCACAGGCCTTCTTCGCCCACCGCTCCGAGCGGGCGCTGTTCGCGAGCCGTTCACTGTCCGAGGCCCTGATCCGCCAGCCCGAGCACGCCCACCTGCGGGGGTGCCCCGACGTCTTGCGGGTGCTGTTGGTATGGCGGTTCACCTTCGAGCAGGCGCGACGCGACGGCCAGCGGTGCTTCGGTGACCGCTACCACCTGATGCGTCACGAGGACCTGGTCGCCGACCCGGCCGTCGGCCTGGAGGCGGTCTACCAGCTGCTCGACCGCCGGCCCCCGGCGCACGTGGTCGCGTGGGCGCAGCGCCACGTCTCAGCGGGTCAGGACGTGATCGCCCCGGACGACCCGGGGTGGGCGCATGCGATCGCCGAGGCCGGCCTCGAGCCCTCGCTGCGCGAAGCCGGCTACTCGACCCTCGCCTCCGCCGTCTGAAACCCACAACCGCCGCCCGGGCGCGCCGGGCCCGTTGGTAGCATCGCCGCAGTGAGCGCAGTGGCCGACCTTCCCCTGATCGCGTCCGGGAAGGTCCGCGAGATGTACGACCTCGGGGACGAGCTCCTGATGGTCGCCTCGGACCGGGTCTCCACCTACGACGTGGTCCATCCCACCCCGATTCCCGACAAGGGAGCGGTGCTCACCGCGCTGTCGGTGTTCTGGTTCGAGCGCACCGCGGGGACGGTGCGCAACCACTTCGTGTCGGCCACCGACAGGGTGCCCGAAGAGGTGCGGGGACGGGCGATCCGGGTGCGCAAGCTGGAGATGCTCCCGGTCGAGTGCGTCGTGCGGGGCTATCTGAGCGGCTCGGGGTGGCGGGACTACGTACGCGACAGCGCGGTGTGCGGCATCGCGCTTCCCGCCGGCCTGCGGGAGTCCGAGTCCCTGCCGGAACCGATCTTCACGCCCGCCACCAAGGCGCAGCTCGGAGATCACGACGAGAACGTCGACTTCGACCGCGCCGCCGGGATCATCGGCGACCGCGGGCTGCTGGAGCGGCTGCGCGAGATATCCATCGGGCTCTACCGTCACGCCGCCGACCACGCGCGCGAGCGCGGAATCATCCTGGCGGACACGAAGTTCGAGTTCGGCCTGGACGCGGACGGCGGGCTGACCCTGGGGGACGAAGCGCTCACTCCCGACTCGTCGCGGTTCTGGCCCGCGGATGGGTACGAGCCCGGACGGGGGCAGCCCAGCTTCGACAAGCAGTTCGTCCGCGATTGGGCGTCGAGCACCGGCTGGGACCGGACGCCTCCCGCCCCGGCCATCCCGTCCGGGGTGGTCGAGCAGACCCGGGCCCGCTACCTCGAGGCCTACGAGCGCATAACCGGCGAGCCGTTCCAGGCCTGGCGCGAACGGGTGGCGGCATGAGGGCGCGAGTCCTGGTGCGCCCCAAGCAGGGAATTCTCGATCCCCAGGGCCAGGCGGTGGAGCGGGCGCTCGCCGCGCTGGGCTTCGAGGGCGTCGCCGACGTCCGGATCGGCCGCCTGATCGATCTCGAGATCGAGGATCCTCGCCGGCTGTCCGCGATGTGCGAGCAGCTGCTGGCCAACCCGCTGATCGAGGACTACGAGATCGTCACCGAGCCTGCGGCCGAGCGGACGCACGCGACTCCACGCCCGGCGGCGGGCGGAGGCGCGTCGCCGGCTGCGCAGGCGTCGGCGCCCGCGCCGTGAAGGTCGGGGTGGTCCGATTCCCGGGCTCGTGCGACGAGCTCGACGCGCTCAGGGCCGCCTCGCTCGCCGGTGAGGCGACCCTCCTCTGGCACGCCGACCGCGACCTGCAGGGGGTGGACGCGGTGGTGATCCCGGGTGGCTTCTCCTACGGCGACTACCTGCGGGCGGGGGCGATCGCCCGCTTCGCGCCGGTGATGGAATCGGTCTCGCGGTTCGCCCGCGACGGTGGCCTGGTGCTGGGGATCTGCAACGGCTTCCAGGTGCTGTGCGAGGCGGGACTCCTGCCCGGGGCGCTGTTGGCCAACCAGCATCTTCGTTTCCGATGCCGCCAGGTCGACTGTGTCGTGGCCAATGCGGACACACCGTTCACCGGCGCCTGCGCGCCCGGCCAGGCACTCTCGATCCCGGTCAAGCACACGACCGGCCGCTACCACGCTCCGGACTCCGTGCTCGCCGAGCTCGAGGCGCGGGGGCAGGTGGTGCTGCGCTACGCGGACAGCGCCAACCCGAACGGCTCCCTGCGCGACATCGCCGGCGTCTGCAACGGCGATCGCAACGTGCTCGGGCTGATGCCCCATCCGGAGCACGCGGTGGATCCGCTGACCGGTTCGCGGGACGGGCTGTGCATCTTCGAGTCGATGCGCGCGCACGTGGACGGAGCGGTTGCCGTCGCCTAGCGCGGCATCCATCCCCGCGGCCCATCGCGAGCTCGGCCTGACCGATGCCGAGTACGAGCTGATCTGCGACCGGCTGGCCCGCGAGCCCAATCGGGTGGAGCTGGCGATGTTCTCGCTGCTGTGGTCCGAGCACTGCGCGTACAAGCACTCGCGCAAGCTGCTGGGGCGCCTGCCCACCGAGGGCCCGCGCGTGGTCCTGGGTCCCGGCGAGAACGCCGGCGCGGTGGAGGCTGGCGCGGGGATGGTCGTCGCGTTCAAGGTGGAGTCACATAACCATCCGTCGGCGGTCGAGCCGTTCCAGGGCGCCGCCACCGGGGTGGGCGGCATCCTGCGCGACGTCTTCGCGGTCGGCGCGCGCCCGGTCGCGATCCTCGACTCGCTCCGCTTCGGCGAGCCCGCCACCAGCCGGCGCTCGCGCTACCTGCTCGATCGCGCGGTCGCCGGGATCGGCCATTACGGCAACTCGATCGGCGTCCCGACGGTGGGCGGGGAGGTCTACTTCGAGTCGCCCTACGAGCAGAGCTGCCTGGTCAATGCGATGTGCGTCGGGCTGGCGCCGCCGGAGCGCCTGGTTCGCTCGGCGGCGGCGGGTCCCGGGAACCGGGTCGTGCTGATGGGCGCCTCGACCGGGCGGGACGGGATCGGCGGTGCCTCGATCCTGGCCTCCGCGGAGCTGGACGAGGGCGACGAGGCCAAGCGCCCGAGCGTCCAGATCGGCGATCCCTTCGAGGAGAAGAAGCTGATGGAGTGCTGCCTCGAGCTGCTCGAGCGCGGTGTGCTGGTCGCTCTGCAGGACCTGGGGGCGGCGGGGCTGACCTCGTCGAGCGCCGAGATGGCCAGCAAGGGCGGCGTGGGCATCGACATCGACGTCGCCCGGGTGCCGCTGCGCGAGCCCGGGATGGAGCCGTTCGAGGTGATGATCTCCGAGTCGCAGGAGCGAATGCTGGCGGTGGTCGAGCCGGCGCAGCTGGAAGCCGTGCTCGACGTGTGCGCGCATTGGGAAGTCGGCGCGACCGTGGTGGGCGAGGTCACCGGCCACGCGCGCCTGCGCGTGCGCTGCGGCGAGGAGCTGGTCGCGGACGTGCCGGTGGCGGCGCTGGTGGACGAGTGCCCGCTCTACGACCTCGAGCCGCAGCCCCCCGCGACCCCGCTCTATCCGACGCCCTCCCCCACGCTCGAGAGCGATGAGCCGTCGACGACGCTCCTCGGCCTGCTGGCCTCTCCCAACCTCGCCTCGCGACGGCCGCTGTTCGAGCAGTACGACTGGCTGGTGCAGTCGCGGACGGTTCGACGCCCGGAGCAGGCCGACGCCGCGGTCCTGCGCCTGCCGGACGGCAGCGCCCTGGCGGTCTCGATCGACGGCAACGGGCGCCGGGTGGCCTGCGACCCCTATCGGGGGACGATGGAGGCGGTCTTCGAGGCGGCGGCCAACCTCGCGTGCGTGGGAGCCGAGCCGATCGGCCTGACCAACTGCCTCAATTTCGGAAACCCCGAGAAGCCGCCCATCGCATGGCAGCTGGAGCGGTCGGTCGGCGGGCTGGCCGACGCCTGTCGCGTCCTGCGCGTACCGGTCGTCGGCGGCAACGTGTCCCTGTACAACGAGGGCCCGGACGGACCCATCTATCCCACCCCCGTGGTGGGTCTGGTCGGCCGGCTTCCCGACGCCGCCCGCGCCAGTCGGCTCGGGTTCGCACGGGAAGGCGACGCCATCGCCATCGCCGGCCGGCCGTTCCTTGCGGACCTGGCCGGCTCGGAGCTGAGCAGGCTTCGCGGCGAGCCCTTGGCCGACCGGCTGGGTGAGTGGGAGGCCGAGAAGGTGGCCGAGGCGATCGCCGACGTCCGTGAGGCGGTGCGCTCGGGCGCGCTGTCGAGCGCTCACGACGTGGCCGAGGGAGGCTTCGCGGTCGCCGCCGCCGAGTGCTGCCTGGCGGGAGGCCTCGGGGCGCGGATCGACGCCGGGCCCTCCGACGACCCCGACCGGGACCTGTTCGGCGAGGGCCCCGGAGGCTTCGTCGTCTCGGGTTCGCGCGCCGCGCTCGAGGCGCTGGCGCGGCGAATCGACGTCACCGTCTGCGGCCGAGTGGGCGGCGATCGCCTGACGATCACGATGGCGCCGGCACGGCTGGACCTGCCCCTCGACTCGCTGCGCCGGGCGCACGAGTCGGGACTCGCGACCTTCTTCGCCTGACCGCCCCGGTGCGCTGGGCCGACCTGTGGGGACTCCAGCGCCGGCTCGTCTACTTCCCCTCCCGCGCCCCCGTCCCGCCGGCCGGGGAGGTGATCGCCGGCGCCCGGGACGTGACCCTTACCACCGACGACGGTCTAGAGCTCGGCGCCTGGGTCGTCACCGCCCGTCGCCACGACCGTGGCGTGGCGGTGCTGGTGGCCAACGGCAACGCGGGCGACCGGTCGATGCGCGCGCCGCTGGCGGCGGCGCTGGCGGATGCGGGCCTCGCGGTGCTGCTGTTCGACTACCGCGGCTACGGCGGCAATCCCGGGAGTCCCACGGAGACAGGGCTCGCCCTGGACGGCCGAGCCGCGCAGCGCTCGCTCGTCGAGGAGGCGGGCGTGCCCAGGGAGCGTCTCCTGTACTACGGCGAGAGCCTCGGGACCGCGGTGGTGACCGAGCTCGCCACCGAGCAACCGCCGGCGGGCCTGGTGCTGCGCTCCCCGTTCGTCGACCTCGCCTCGGTCGGTCGGGTCCACTACCCGTTCCTCCCGATCGGCAGGCTGCTGCTCGACCGCTATCCGCTCGCCGACCATCTCGCCGAAGTCGGCGTGCCGGTCACCGTGATCTACGGCGCCAGGGACTCGATCATCCCGCCCGAGCAGAGCCTCGCGGTGGCGCGGACAGCCCGCGGGCCGACCCGGGTCGTCAGGGTCGAGGGCGCCGATCACAATGACCCGGCGCTGCTCGCCGGGCCCGAGCTGGTGACGTCGGTGGTCGACCTCGCCGACCGGATCCGCAAACCCCGATGAGCCGGATCCTCGCGCGTGGCAACCGGGGCCGAACCTGGGCCACCGGCCGGCAATGGCTCTCGGCGCCGGGCGTCCGCCGCCGTGCCCGTTGCTAGGCTGTGAGATGCAGTCGCCTCGAGCCTGCAACCCTTCGGAGCCGGAATCGCTCCCATGAATATCGACCTGCAGCCGCGCGACGGTCCGCGCGACGAGTGCGGCGTCTTCGGGATCTACGCCCCGGGCCGCGAAGTCGCCCGCCTCGCGTACTTCGGCCTGTTCGCGCTCCAGCACCGCGGGCAGGAGTCCGCCGGGATCGCGACCGTCCAGAACGGGCTGATCATGACCACCCGCGAGCAGGGGCTGGTCAATCAGGTGTTCGATGAGCCGAAGCTGCGGGCGCTGGCCGGAGACATGGCGATCGGGCACGTGCGCTACTCGACCACCGGCTCCAGCGCCTGGGAGAACGCGCAGCCCATCTGGCGCTCGGACCGCCGGGAGCTCGCGCTGGCTCACAACGGCAACCTGATCAACGCCGTCGAGCTGCACTCGCAGCTGCGCGAGCGTGGCATCGAGTTCCGCTCCACGTCCGACTCGGAGATCATCGCGGCGCTGCTCTCCAACCACGAGGCCGATCGCATCGAGGATGTGGTGGCCGACGTGATGCCACGGCTGGAGGGCGCCTACTCGACCGTGGTCATGACCCGGCACGCCGTCGTGGCGTTCCGGGACTCCGCGGGCCTGCGCCCCCTGGTCCTCGGCCGGCTCGGCGACCGCTACTGCGTGGCGTCTGAATCGTGCGCCCTCGACATCATCGGCGCCGAGCTGCTGCGCGACGTCGCTCCCGGAGAGCTGGTCTCCCTCGACCAGCGGGGCATCGAGACCCGCCAGGTCGTGGAGGGAGCGCGCCGCGCGTTCTGCGTGTTCGAGCACATCTACTTCGCCCGGCCCGATTCGCGGCTGGAGGGCAACCGCACGCAGGTCTCGCGGCGCAAGATGGGCGAGATCCTTTGGCGCGAGGCGCCCGTGCAGGCCGACGTGGTGATTCCCGTCCCGGACTCCGGCAATCCGGCGGCCGCCGGTTATTCGAAGGCGTCTGGGATCCCCCAGGACGACGGCCTGATCAAGAACCGCTACATCGCCCGGACGTTCATCCAGCCCGGGCAGGAGCTGCGTCGCCAGGGCCTGCGGCTGAAGTTCAACCCGATGCCCGAGGTGGTCCGGGGCAAGCGGATCGTCGTGGTGGACGACTCCATCGTGCGGGGCAACACGACCCGCCAGATCGTCCGGATGCTGCGCGAGGCGGGAGCCGCCGAGATCCACATGCGCATCTCGGCGCCGCCGATCCGCCATCCGTGCCACTACGGCATCGACATGTCCACGCGCGAGGAGATGGTGGCCCACGAGCGCAGCGTGGAGGAGGTGGCGCGGGAGCTGGACTGCGACTCGCTGGCCTACCTCTCACTGGAGGGCGTGTACGAGGCGATCCGTTCCTCGCGCGCCACCCACTGCGATGCCTGCTTCACCGGCTACTACCCGCTGGCCGGCACCGCCGGACGCGCCAACGGCAAGTTCGCTCTCGAGCACGAGCTGCCACTGGTCAGGGCCTAGCCGGCGGCGGCCGCCAGGCGCCGTTCCCGCACGGCCGAACCGGCAAAGCCGACGGCCGCGCCCCGAGGGTGCGCCAACCTGGCGCGCTGGCGCCGATGCCGCCGCCGTGGAGGCTACGTTGCGGGGCATGGACCTCGTCGACGCCCTGCGGGAGCGATTCGGCTTTCCCGGCTTCCGTCCGGGCCAGCGCGACGCGTGCCACGCGGCGCTTGCCGGCCGGGACGTGCTGGCGGTGATGCCCACCGGGGCGGGGAAGTCGCTCTGCTACCAGCTGCCGGCCCTGCTGCGGGATGACCTCACGGTCGTCGTCTCGCCGCTGGTGTCGCTGATGCAGGACCAGGTCGACGCGCTCGAGTCGCAGGCGCCCGGGGCGGCGGCGGTGGTGAACGCCCAGCAGGGCTCGGACGCCAACCGGGAGGCCGTGGCTCGCGCCGGCCGGGGCGACGTGCGACTGCTCTACGTGGCGCCCGAGCGGTTCTCGACGCCCGGTTTCGTCGACCGGCTGCGGGGCGCACGGCTGGGGCTGTTCGTGGTCGACGAGGCTCACTGCGTCTCTCAGTGGGGACACGACTTCCGCCCCGACTACCTCCGTCTGCCACAGGCCGCGCGCGCGATCGGTGCCCGGTCGGTGTTCGCGGCGACCGCGACCGCCACCGCGACGGTGGCCGACGACATCATCCGGCGGCTGGCGCTGCGCGATCCGGTGCGGGTGACGACGGGGTTCGACCGGCCCAACCTCCACTACGGCGTCGTCTCGTGCCGCAACCGGCACGAGAAGCGCCGCCGCCTGGTCGAGGCATTGCGCGAGCCGGACGCGCTGCCGGCGATCGTCTATGCCGGGACCCGGGCGGCGACCGGCACGCTGGCCACGCTGCTGGAGGCGGAGCTCGGGCGACCGGTGACGGCGTACCACGCCGGGCTCGACCGCGCCACCCGGGCGGCGGTGCAGCGCGACTTCACGTCCGGCCGCGTGGAGGTGGTAGTCGCCACCAATGCGTTCGGCATGGGGATCGACAAGCCGGACGTGCGCACCGTCTGTCATGCGACGGTCCCGGCGTCGCTCGAGGCGTATTACCAAGAGGCGGGGCGGGCCGGTCGCGACGAAGCCCCGGCGCGCTGCCTGCTGCTGGCCGAGCGCCGCGACAAGGGTCTGCACGTGTTCTTCATCGACCGCGCGAAGCTCGACGACGCGGTGTTCGGGCGCCTGGCCGCCGCGCTCGAGCTCCGCGCCGGCGGCGAAGAGTACGACGTGTCCGCCGACGAGGCGGCGGCGCTCGCGGGCTGCGAGGTGGAGCAGGTGCCGGCGCTGATCGGACACCTGGCTCGGGCCGCCGTGGTCGAGCCCGTCCCGGCCGCAGCCAATCGCCACCGCGGCCGCCTGATCGCCCGCTTCGACTCCCGCGCGCTGGCGGCATGCCGGACGTCCGCCGGAGACGCGCAGCGGGCACGCTGGCGGCAGTACCGGTCAATCTGGGGGTTCGTCGAAGGCGGTGAATGCCGCCGCGCCGCCATCCTGCGGCACTTCGGAGACGGGTCGGCGCCCGGTCCGGGCCGGCGCTGCTGCGACGTCTGCGATCCGACCCCGGCGCCGCAGGAGCTCACGCACCGCAGGTCGGTGGGCGGCGGCGCGAAGCCCGCCCTGGATGCAGCGATAATCGAGGTGGTGACCGGCGCCCGGCCGGCGGTGGGACGCAGCCGGACGGTGGAGATCCTGCGCGGCGGTCGCTCGCAGGTGATTCGCCGGCACTCGTACGACGGGCTCCCGCTGTACGGCACCTTCTCCCATCTCGACGGAGGCGAGGTCCTCGCCCGGGTGGACGCGCTGCTGGCCGCGGGCCGGCTGCGCTCGAGCGGTGGCCGGTTCCCCAAGCTCGCCGCGCCATGACCGATCGCGGCCGGGTGGGAGTCCTCGCCTCCGGCGCCGGCACCAACCTGCAGGCGATCCTCGACCACCTTCACGGCCGCGAGGGGATCGTGGTCGTCGCCGTCGCCTCCAACCATTCGGATGCGCCGGCGCTCGAGCGCGCCGCGCGGGCGGGAGTCCCGCAGGCGGCGTTCGAGGAGTCGGCCTATCCCGACCGGGCGGCCCGCGACGTCGCGATCGCGGATTGGCTGGAGGAGCGCGGCGCCGGCCAGGTGGCCCTCGCCGGCTACATGCAGCTCCTGAGCCCCCGGTTCCTGACCCGGTTTCCCGGCGCGGTGATCAATGTCCACCCGGCGCTGCTGCCGGCGTTCCCGGGGCTGGACGCGATCGAGCAGGCCATCGCCTACGGCGTCAAGGTGTTCGGGGTCACCGTCCACCTCGTCGACGAGGGGATCGACAGCGGTCCGATCATCCTCCAGCGCGCGGTCGAGCTTCCCGAGGCACGCCGCCCGCAGGATGTCCTCGAGCGGCTGCGCCCGATCGAGCACGAGCTGCTCGTGCAGGGCGTTCGCCTGATCGCGCGCGGCGCCATCTCGCTGGACCCCGAGAACCCGCGGCGCGTGGTGATCGCCACCTGAGCGGGCCCACCGCGGGTGGCCGCCCGGTTCCGTATGCTCGCGGGCATGGAGCGCAGCGGGGCGCTGACCGGTCATCGCGAGATCCGAACCCACTACGCCCAGCCGGGCGAGGTGGTCGTCGAGCGGGCGCTGATGTCGGTGTCGGACAAGCGTGGCGTCGTCGAATTCGCGCGCGGCCTCGCCGACCTGGGCATCGAGATCGTCTCCACCGGCGGCACGGCGCGGGCCCTGGAGGCGGCCGGCGTCCCGGTCCGCGGGATCTCCGACTTCACCGGCTTTCCCGAGATCATGGACGGCCGGGTCAAGACGCTTCATCCCAAGCTCTACGCGGGTCTGCTGTGCCGCCGCGACGAGCCGCTGCATCTGAAGGCAGCCCAGGAGACCGAGATCGAGTTCGTGGATCTGGTCTGCGTGAACCTGTATCCGTTCGAGAGCACCGCGGCACGGCGGAGCGTGACCGACGAGGAGGCGATCGAGCAGATCGACGTGGGGGGGCCGGCGATGATCCGCGCCGCCGCCAAGAACTTCCCGTTCGCCGCGGTGGTGGTGCGGCCGGAGAGCTACGACGCGGTGCTGGAGGAGCTGCGCGAGGCCGACCGGCGGCTGTCCCTGCAGACCCGGGAGAGCCTCGCCGGCGAGGCGTTCGCCTACACCGCCCGCTACGACACGTCGATCGCGCGCTGGTTCGCCGAGAAGCGGGAGGAATTCCCACCCCTCTACGTGCGTGCGTTCGAGAAGGTGCTCGACCTCCCGTACGGCGAGAACCCCCATCAGCGCGCCGCGTACTACGCGCAGGTCGGGGCGCGCATGCACGTGCTGTCGATGGTCAAGCAGCACGGCGGCAAGGAGCTTTCCTTCAACAACCTCCTCGACCTCAACGCGGCGCGCCTGCTGGTGCACGAGTTCCAAGTGCCGGCCTGCGCGATCATCAAGCACAACAACCCGTGCGGCTGTGCCGTGGGGGAGAGCGGGATCGAGGCCTACCGCCGAGCCTTCGCGGCGGATCCGCTCAGCGCCTTCGGAGGGGTCATCTGCACCAACCGAGCGGTCGACCTAGAGCTCGCCGCGGAGGTGGCCAAGCAGTTCGCCGAGCTGATCTTCGCCCCCGCCTACACCGAGAACGCCCTTGAGCTGCTGCTCTCCGAGCGCCCCAACCTCCGTGTCCTCGAGGACGACGAGCGCCGTGCCATGAACGTCAGCGAACAGGACACCAAGCGGGTGATCGGCGGGCTGCTGGTCCAGGACCGCGACATGGACCTCGAGGACCGCCGCGAGATGCAGGTCGTCACCGAGCGCCACCCCACCAACGCGGAGTGGGATGAGCTGCTGTTCGCCTGGAGGGTGTGCAAGCACGTGCGCTCCAATGCGATCGTGCTCTCCCGCGGTCTGGCCACCGCGGGCATCGGGGCGGGCCAGATGAGCCGGGTGGACGCCGTGCGCCTGGCGATCGAGAAGGCGCAGGGTCCCCTGAGCGGGGCGGCGATGGCGTCCGACGCGTTCTTCCCGTTCCCCGACGGCCCCCAGCTGGCGATCGACGCCGGCATCACCGCGATCATCCAGCCCGGCGGCTCCGTGCGGGATCCCGAGGTCGTCGAGGCGGCCGAGCGGGCCGGCATCGCGATGGTGTTCACCAGTCGGCGTCACTTTCGCCACTAGCACGCGTTCCACATCCTCGGCTCGGCCGCCGGTTGGTCTACCCTGGCCGGCGCCTGCCCCGGGCGGCGCGCGACTCGCAGCCTGTCGATGCTCCTGGTCTCCAACAACCGCCCCGTGCGCCGGCCGACCCGGCTGGACTACCTGCGGCGGCGGACGGTCGCCGTGGCGGCGGCCGCGGCGGCCCTGGTCGCCCTGATCGGCGCCTTACGCGGTGATCCGGACTCGAGGCTGGAGTCGGCGGCTGTTGTCCTGTCGCCCAGCCAGCAGGCGCTGCTGCCCTGGCGGGCGGTGGTGACCGATGGCTCGGCCGGCGTGCTCGACGCCCGCGGCCTGCCCGGGCGCGCCGCGCAGAAGGCCGCGCTGGACCGCTACCAGGAGCTGGGGTCGCCGATCTACTGCGCCGCCGGACGCGGCCACTATGCCGCGCTGACCTTCGACGACGGCCCCAGCGGTTACAGCCGGCAGGTGCTCTCCCAGCTTCGCAGCGCGGGGGCGCGGGCGACGTTCTTCGTCATCGGAAGCCTGGTGGGCGGATCGCCAGGCATCGTCCGGCGCCAGCTGGAGGCCGGGGCCGTCGGCGACCACACCTGGAACCACGTGAACCTCACCCTGGTGTCGGGCCGCGATGTCGGCTCCGAGCTCTTGCAGACGAGGCGCACGATCGAGCGCGCCATTCGCGAGCCGGTCATTCTGTTTCGCTCGCCCTACGGCGCACGGGACGCCACGCTCGACGCCAGGGTCCGCCGCCTCGGCTTCCTGAACGTCCTGTGGGACGTCGACACGCGCGACTCGGCGGGAGCCAGCACGGCCACGATCGTCCAGAACGCGGAGGCGGGGCTCCGCCCCGGCGCCATCGTGCTCATGCACGAGACGTACGACCGGTCGGTGGCGGCGCTGCCGCGGATCCTCGCCGCCGCCAGGCGACAGCACCTGCGACTGGTCAGCGTTCCCGAGCTGCTCGCGCTCGACCCGCCCTCGGACGCGCTGGTGAGGGCGGGCGCCGGGGCCTGCAGCGAACGCGAGCGCTACCGGCGCGACGAGGACGCCAGCGCGATGCGGCTGTCGGGCAATGGCGCCCAGGCGCGCTGACTACACTCCATCTGCGGGCCGTTAGCTCAACTGGTAGAGCGAGGGACTTCAGGAATGGAGCGCTAGACGGGAAACCGCTAGTTGGTCGGCAGCTATATGCTGGGACACCCTGAGAGCCTGAGGTACCTAAGGGTGAAAATCCTCAGGATTGGGTTATCAGCAGGCAACCCCCCGGGGGAGCCCTCAGAGGCCATACGCTGCCCACCCTAACGTCGAGCCGAGGGTGAAGAGATGGTCCAGACCGCAACACGGTCCTCCCCGGCGGGCCGTGGCTGGTGAAAGCCAGTGCGGCAGGTTAATCCCGTGGTTCTGGGTTCGAGTCCCAGGCGGCCCATCGCGGCGAGTCCCCGCCGCCGTGCCCTACACCCAACCGTCCCATGATCCAGCCGCACCGCCCGATTGCCCAGAGGCCCTCGTTTCCGCAGCTCGAGGAAGAGGTCCTGGACCGCTGGCGCGAGCGAGACGTCTTCCACGAGTCGGTCCGCCGCCGTGAGGGCGCGCCGGACTGGGTGTTCTACGAGGGCCCTCCGACCGCCAACGGGCGTCCGGGCTCCCACCACGTCCTCTCGCGCGTGTTCAAGGACATCTACCCCCGCTACCGGACGATGCGGGGCTTTCGCGTCGAGCGCAAGGGCGGCTGGGACTGCCACGGGCTTCCGGTCGAGATCGAGGTCGAGAAGCGGCTCGGCATCACCGAGAAGGACGAGATAGAGCGCTACGGGATCGCCGAGTTCAACGCTCGCTGCCGCGAATCGGTGTTCGAGTTCGTCGAGGACTGGAACCGTCTCACCGAGCGAATCGGGTTCTGGATCGACCTCGGCGACGCCTACCGGACGCTCGATCCCGGCTACATCGAGTCGGTGTGGTGGGCGCTGCGCCAGATCTGGGACCGCGGGCTTCTGTCCGAGGGCTACAAGGTGGTCCCGTACTGCCCGCGCTGCGGGACCACGCTCTCCTCCCACGAGGTGGCGCTCGGCTACCACGACGTGGTCGACCCCTCGGTCTACGTCCGTCTTCCGGTGCTCGAGGCGCGTCCGCCGCTGCAGGACGGGGACGAGCTGGTGGTGTGGACCACCACGCCGTGGACGCTGGTCTCGAACGCGGCGGTGGCGGTGGATCCCGACCTGACCTACGTGCGCGCCCGCACCGAGGGCGCCGTCCTGGTGGTCGCCGAGCCGCTGGTGGAGCGCGTGCTCGGCGAGGGCGCCCGCGTCGTGGAGCGGTTCCCGGGACGTGCGCTGGTGGGGAACCGCTACGAAGCGCCGTTCGCGTTCATCACGGCCGACGCCTATGGCGAGCGCGGTCACACGGTGGTCGCCGGCGACTTCGTCACGGCGGAGGAGGGCACCGGGCTGGTCCACACCGCGGTCGCCTTCGGCGAGGACGACTTCCGGCTCGGCGAGCAGCATGGGCTGGCGGTAGTCAACCCCGTCCGGCCCGACGGCACCTTCGACGAGCGCGTCGGCCCGTTCGCCGGCCGGTTCGTCAAGGACGCCGACCCCGACCTGACCGCCGACCTGGAGGCCCGCGGGCGCCTGCTGCGCGCGGAATCCTATGCGCACGCCTATCCGCATTGCTGGCGCTGCGGGACGCCGCTGCTCTACTACGCCAAGCCCTCCTGGTACATCCGCACCCAGGAGGTCCGCGACGAGCTGCTGGCCGCCAACGAGGCCGTCAACTGGTACCCGGAGCACATCAAGCACGGGCGCTTCGGCAAGTGGCTGGAGAACAACGTCGACTGGGCGCTGTCCCGAGAGCGCTACTGGGGCACGCCGCTGCCCGTCTGGCGCTGCGACGGCGGCCACGCGCGCTGCATCGGCTCGTTCGACGAGCTCGAGGCCCTGTCCGGAGTGCGCCTGGAGGATCCCCACCGACCCTACGTCGACGAGGTCACCTTCCCCTGTCCCGACTGCGATCGGGTCATGAGCCGGGTGCCCGAGGTGATCGACGTGTGGTTCGACTCGGGGGCGATGCCGTTCGCCCAGCACCACGCGCCGTTCGAGCACCAGGACCGCTTCGACAGGCGATTTCCCGCCGACTTCATCTGCGAGGCCCTCGACCAGACACGGGGCTGGTTCTACTCGCTCCTGGTGGTCTCCACGCTGCTGTTCGGACGCTCCTCCTACCGCAACGTCGTCTGCCTGGGCCTGATCCTGGACCCGGAGGGCAAGAAGATGTCCAAGTCGCTGGGGAACGTCGTGGCGCCGTGGGAGGTGATCGAGCGCTACGGGGCCGACGCCTTGCGCTGGTACTTCTTCACCGCCAAGCAGCCGTGGGACGACTACCGTTTCTCGCTGGAGACGATCGGCGAGGGCGTGCGCCAGTTCCTGCTCCAGCTGTGGAGCACCTACTACTTCTACGTGCTGTACGCGAACGTCAACCAGGTGGCGCCCGCCGCCCTGCCGCCGGAAGGCGAGCTCGACGACCTCGACCGTTGGGCGCTGTCGCGCCTGGGGGCCACCACCGAGGTGGTGCGCGAGCGTCTCGACGACTTCGACGCCACCCTGGCCGGCCGCGCGATCGCGGCCTTCTCCGATGACCTCTCCAACTGGTACGTGCGCCGGTCGCGGCGCCGGTTCTGGGACGGGGATCCCTCGGCGTTCGCGACTCTGCGCCACTGCCTGGTGGAGTGCGCCAAGCTGCTGGCGCCGTTCTGCCCGTTCCTGGCCGACGACATCTACGTGAATCTGGAGCCGGCCGGCGACGCCAGCGTCCACCTCTGCGATTTCCCCGAGCCCCGTCGTCGCGACGTCGAGCTGGAGGAGGCGATGTCGGTGGCGCGCGAGACCGTCCGCCTGGGGCTGGCGGCTCGCGGACAGGCCCAGCTGAAGGTCCGCCAGCCGCTGCGCGAGGCGGTCGTCGTCGCCTCCGGCCGCGAGCGGGAGGCGATCGGGCGGCTGTCCGAGGTGGTGCGGGACGAGCTCAACGTCAAGTCGCTGCGTTACGTGTCCGCCGCCGAGGAGCTCGGGCGCTACGAGGTGAAGCCCAACTACCGGGCGCTCGGACCCCGGTTCGGACGCCAGATGCCCCAGGTGGCGGCCGCGGTGGCGGGGCTGGACCCCGCCCACGTCGCGAGGGCGCTTCGAGACGGGGTCCCGGTCGGCGTCTCGATCGACGGCCGCGAGCACCAGCTGGGGCCGGACGACCTGCAGCTCGCCCTGGCGCCGCTCGACGGCTATGAGGTCGAGCGCGAGGGCTCGCACGCGGTGGCGCTCGAGCTGGGGCTGGACACCGAGCTGCGCCGGGAGGGCCTGGCCCGCGAGGTGGTTCACGCCATCCAGGGCGCTCGCAAGGCGGCGGGCCTCGCGGTCGAGGACCGCATCGTCCTCACCCTGGATGGCGATCGCGAGCTGCTGGACGCCACCCGCGCCCACGAGGACTACGTCGGCGGCGAGACGCTCGCGACTTCGATCGCCTATGGCGGCGCCGACGGCGGCCAGGCCGCGAGGATCGAGGGCCGAGAGCTGCGCATTACGCTCGAGCGCGCCTAGGCAGGCGCCGATCCGGCCGGCGCTTACGTGGCGAGCACCGGTTCTAGCTCGGCCTCGAGCTTGCGCTTCGGATAGGCCCCGATCACCTTCTTGGCGACCTGCCCGCCCCGGAACAGGATCAGCGTGGGAATCGAGAGCACCTCGAACGCCGCGGCGGTCTGCTGGTTCTCGTCGACGTTGAGCTTGACGATCTTCAGCTCGCCGCTGCGCTCGTCGGCCAGCTGCTCGAGGACCGGCGCGACGATCCGGCAGGGACCGCACCAAGGAGCCCAGAAGTCGACCAGAACCGGGATGTCCGACTCCAGGACGTCGGCCTGGAAGTTGACGTCGGTGACTTCTGTGATGGCTGCCATGAATGCTCCTTCGCGCGGTTTCTGCGTAGCACTATACAAAGTGTAGTGACGGCGCGGCTTTCCCAGGCTTCCCGGACCGTCACGACCGGCGCCCTGGCGCCCGCGGGGACCCGCCACGCCGCTTCGAGCGCGATCGCCGCCGACATCTTGCTGTCTCCGGCACGGCGCTCATGAAACACGATCGGGACCTCTACCACCCGGGAGGCCGCGCCGGATCGAGGTGCTCCACCTCGTTGAAGGTGGGCAGGATCAGCCAGACGGGCCCGCTCATCCGGGCGGCCTACCCTGTTTCGTCACTTCGGATGGCCTTGCTCACCAACACCCAGATCGCCGCCGCCTTCGACGAGCTGGGCGACCTCTACGAGCTCGACGGGGCGATCGTCCACCGGGTGGTGGCCTACCGCAATGCCGCCAAAGCGGTCCGCGAGGCGCCGGTCTCGGTCGCGTCGCTCGCAGAGGCGGGGCGGGCCACCGAGCTTCCGGGGATCGGCCGGACGCTGGAGGAGAAGATCGTCACGCTGATCCACACCGGCGACATACCGGCGGCGCGCAAGCTGCGCGACCGGTTTCCGGCCGGCCTGATCGCGATCACGAGGCTCCCGGGGCTGGGGCCCAAGCGGGCGCGGCAGCTCTACGACGAGCTGGGAATCGACTCCCTCGAGGCGCTGCGCGCGGCGGTGGAGGATCGACGGCTGCGCCGGCTGCGAGGCTTCGGGGAGAAGGCCGAGGCGAACGTGCTCGCGGTGCTGGAGGCGGGCGCCGGCGAGCAGTCCGCCGCCCGGTTTCGGCTCGACGGGGCGCTGGCGGTGGCCGAGCCGCTGGTCGGGGCCCTGCGCGACCACCCGGCCGCGGAGCGCGTCGAGCTGGCCGGTTCGGCGCGGCGCATGACCGACAGCGTCAAGGACCTCGACCTGATCGCGACCGCCCACGAGCCGGAGGGGCTGGCGCGAGGCCTCAGCGATTCCGACGCCGTCGAGTCCACCCAGTCCGCCGGAGAGACGGGCGCGCGGGTGGTCACCCACGGCGGCCTACGGGTCGACCTGCGGATCGTCGCGCCGGACCAGTTCGGAAACCTGCTCCAGCACTTCACCGGCTCCAAGCAGCACAACGAGGCGCTGCGAAGGGCGGCGGTCCGCCGCGGCCTGCACGTGTCCGAATACGGCATCCTGGACGACGCCACGGGGGTTACGCACTGCTGTCCCACCGAGGCGGAGGTCTACGGTCGGCTGGGGCTCGCCTACATCGAGCCCGAGCTGCGCGAGAACCGCGGCGAGCTCGAGGCGGCGGCCGCCGGCCGCCTGCCGCAGCTCATCCGCGAGTCCGACCTGCGCGGCGACCTGCACTCGCACACCGTGGCCTCGGACGGCCGCAACACGATCGAGCAGATGGCGGAGGCGGCTCGCGGGCGGGGCTACGAGTACCTCGCGATCACCGACCATTCCGCGACGATGGGGTTCGGCAACGACGTCTCGCCGGTCCAGCTCGAACGCCAGATCGAGCGGGTGCGAGAGGTCAACCGGACGCTGGACGGCATCGAGCTGCTGGCGGGCACCGAGGTCAACGTGCTGCCGGACGGACGGCTGGACTACGACGACGCCCTGCTGGCCCGGCTGGACTGGGTCATCGCCTCGGTGCACTCGTCGTTTCGGATCTCGCAGGCGGCGATGACCGAGCGGATTCTCAGCGCCGTCGAGCATCCCCAGGTCGACGCGATCGGCCACCTGACCGGTCGGATGATCGAGCGTCGGCCCGGTTACTCGGTCGACGTCGAGCGGGTGGTCGAGGCGGCGGCCCGCGCCGGGACCATGCTCGAGATCAACGCCAATCCCAACCGGCGCGACATGTCGGAACTGCACGCCAGGGCGGCCGCGCAGGCGGGCGCGATGATCGTCGTCAACTGCGACGCGCACGGAGTCGAGAGCTTCCGGGTCGCGCGCTACGGGATCGCGACCGCCCGCCGGGCGTGGCTGACCGCCGGCGACGTGGCCAACACCCGGTCCTGGCAGGACTTCGCCCCGCTGCGCAAGCGGGCCCGGGCCTAGAGGACCGATCCCACGACGGCGCGCCCGCCGCGAATCGCTCGTCTAGGCGGTCGCGAGCAGGCGCGGCAGCAGGCGCTCGGCAACCGCCGCGTCGATCTGCTCGCGGCGGTAGGGCGCCAGCGCCTCGGCGGCCCGCTCGGCGTAGCCGGCGACGGGATCGTCGAGCGCGGCGCGGAGCGCGGGCGCGAGGTCGTCGGCGACCAGGCGCGGGTCGAGCTCACGGGCGACGGCCAGCGCGGCGTAGGGCCCCGGCGCCGGCACCGTGACCAGCAGGCAGCCATCCGCCAGGGCCTCGAGCTGTGAGATCCCGTAATCCTCGCGGCGGGGAGCGGTCAGGAACAGGCGGGAGCGGCGCAGCAGCGCCCGGAAGTCGGCTGCGCTGACCAGCCCCGCCCACTCGACGCCGTCCAGGCTGGGGCCCGAGCCCCGGCCGGTCACCACCAACCTCTCTCCGGGTCGGCGGGCGCGACGCCAGGCGTCCAGTACGCGGTCGAGCCCCTTCTTCTCCGGATCGGCGGCGTACGTCACCGCGGCGACGTCGCGGTCGCCGGCGGGCGGCCCGGAGGGCTCCACCGGGAAGGGCACCACCAGGCCTTCGCGGTGCCTCGGCGCCTCGGCCAGGCCTCCGGGGCTCCACGCCGCCACCAGCGGTGCCTCGGCGAAGCGGCGGCGCTCCACGGGCCGCTGCCAGATGCCGTGACGACCCGGCCGGTTGCCGGCGGCCGGCGCGTCGAAGTGAATCGCGCCCGGGCGCGGCCACAGCAGGGCGGCCGTCGAGCTCGAGTAGAGGACGGCCCTGGGCCGGCAGTCGGCCACCGCCCGCCTCGCCGCCCGGGCGGCGGCGCGCGCCTGGAGCAGGTCGGTGAGCGCGAACGTCCGCACCCGGGCGACGGGGTGTGCCCGCGCGACCGCGACCGAGGCGCCGGCCCGCCGCAGAGAACCGGCGAGCTGCTGCTCCATCGCCCGCAGCCCCGCCGTAGTCCCCAGCGAGACCATGAGCACGTCGATGGGCACCGGCTACAGACCGCCGTGGAGCGCGCCCTCGGCCTTCCCGGAGCCATCGGGCGACGGGAAGCTGCTGTAGAAGCTCGGCGTGCGCAGCAGGCGGATCGGCTGCACCGGCGACGTGCGTTCGACGTAGAACCGCACGCCGTCGCGATCCTCGACCGCCGACACGGCCGCCTCCTGGCGCCGCCACGAGAGAGCCCAGATGATCGCGAAGCCGGCCGCCACGGCGGGAACCTGCGGAAAGACGAAGGCCAGCGCTCCGGCGGACACGGTCGACGCCAGCAGCGGCCACAGCCGGTTGATGAGGATGCGGCGGGGCTGCTGCTCGGGAAGGGCCGCCGTGATCCGGGCGGTGGCGAGCAGGCGGGCGATCGGCGCCGACGTCTGGCGCCGCCGCCCCAGCCAGAGGCCGAGCAGCCCCGCCGCCAGCCACCAGGCCGCGGCGAACAGCGCGAGGACGTAGTCCAACTCGGTGCTGGCGCCTACTACGGTGACGGCCGCCAGCGCGGTCGCGGCGCCGGCGCTGATCATGACGGTCGCCTTCAGGAAGTCGGTGAAGCGCATCGCTAGACGATTGGTTGTGCGGCCGCGAGTGCGTGGGGTCGTCGATCGGTCATCTAGTCCGCCAGCAGGCTGTCGAGCAGAAGCCGCACGCCCTCCGGCCCGTCCACCACACCGTCCGCCTCGCGTGCGATCTCGGGCGGCCCCTCGTCGGAGCGCACGCCGATGCGCACCGCGCTCGCCAGCTGCCCGGCCGCGGCCATCTCGCCCAGCGCGCGGAACGCGTCCACGTCGGTGGCGTCGTCGCCGACGTAGAGCGCGGCGGACAGCCCGCTGCCCCGCAGCAGGGTGCGCACGCCGACACCCTTGTCGAGCGGCGCCGGCGGCCGCAGCTCGAGCACCTTGCGCCCCCAGTGCGTCCAGAGCCCCGCCGCCTCCGCCTGCCGCGCCAGATCCTCCACGGTGGCCCGTGCCGCCGCCTCGTCCGGCGCGCCACGCCAGTGGAAGGCGACGATCACGTCCTTGTCCTCGGTCCTCACCCGCACCCGGTCGAGCTCGGGCGACTGCGCTCGTCGCGCGAAGTCGCGCAGCGGCCGGGCGCTCTCCACCAGCGCCGGCTCCACCTCGGCGGCCGTCGCCCCGGGGCGCAGCACCTCGGCGCCGTGGTTGCCGACGTAGGCGATCGAGCCGATCGAGACCATCCGCCGGGCGTCGGCGGCGCGCCGGCCGGTGACGCAGGCCAGCAGTCCGTAGCGCTTGGCGATCTCGATCAGGCGCAGGCGGGTGGGTTCGGGCACGCTGGCGTCGGTCGCGTGACGGACGATCGGTGCCAGCGTCCCGTCCACGTCGAGCAGGACCGCCGAGCCCGCGGGATCAGCCCGCACGGGCGCGAGGAGGTCGCCCATCGTGACGGCGGCGGGCACCCCTCTAGTATGCCCCGCCATGCCCTCCGCCCGCTGGCTGAAGCTCGGCGCGATCGGGACCGCCGCGGGCATGTTCAGCGGGCTGTTCGGAGTCGGCGGCGGGACGGTCATCGTCCCGCTGCTGATCCTCTGGCTCGGCTACGGCGAGCGCGAGGCGACCGGGACGTCGCTTGCCGCCATCGCGGTCATCGCCGCGATAGCCGCCGCCACCCAGGGCGTGTACGGCAAGGTGGACGTGGTCCGCGGGCTGGTGATGGGAGTGCCCGCGGTCGCGGGAGTCCTGATCGGGACCGCCCTCCAGCAGCGGATCCCCACCCGGGCGATCTCGATCGCGCTGGCGGTCGTGCTGATCGCGGTGGCGGTCGACCTGCTGATCGCTTGATCGCCGCCCTGGCCATCGGCGTGGCGGGCGGCGTTCTGGCGGGGATGCTCGGGGTCGGCGGCGGGATCCTGTTCGTCCCGGCGCTGGTCGTGTTGCTCGGCTTCCACCAGGTGAACGCCGAGGCGACCTCGCTGCTGGCGATCCTGCCCGTCGCGGTGGTCGGCACCTGGCGCCAGTACGGGTACGGCAACGTCCGCCTGCGCGACGGCATGCTGGTCGGCCTGCTCGCGGCCGGCGGCGCCGTCGGAGGGGTGGCGGTGGCGAACGCGGTTCCACAGCGCATCCTCGAGGTCGGCTTCGGCCTGCTGGCGCTGGGCATCGCCGGGCAGCTCCTGCGCCGCGGATTGGGCTCCGAGGCGGAGCGCCCCGACTGATCCGAACCATCGGCGAGTTCGCCTAGAGTGGCAACTACGAGCTCGAGCGCGTTCGTCACCGGCGGGTCCGGCTTCATCGGCGGGCGCCTGATCCGTCGCCTGCGCTCGGAGGGATGCGCCGTGCGGGCTCTGGCGCGCTCGGAGTCCTCGGCGGCCGCGGTCGCGTCCGCGGGCGCCGAGCCGGTGCCCGGCGACCTGGCCGACCTGCACGCCCTGCGCGAGGGCGCTGCGGGCTGCCGGCTCGCCTTCCACGCCGCCGCGGCCCTGGGCGAATGGGGCCGGCGCGAGGACTTCGAGCGCGGCAACGTGGGCGGGACCCGCAATGCGCTGGAGGCCTGCCGCGCCGCCGGCGTGCGCCGCTTCGTCCACGTCGGGACCGAGGCCGCCTTGATGGCGGGCCAGCCCTTGATCGAGGTCGACGAGACCGCCCCGCTGCGTCCGGACTCCAAGGCCCTGTACTCGGCGACCAAGGCCCGCGCCGAGGAGCAGGTCCTGGCCGCCGCCGGCGAAGGCTTCGAGACGGTGGTCGTGCGCCCGCGGCTGGTGTGGGGCGCCGGGGACACCACGATCCTCCCGGGGCTGATCGAGGCGGTGGGCGCCGGGCGCTTCCGCTGGATCGGCGGCGGGCGACATCGCACGTCCACCACGCACGTCGACAACGCGGTCGAGGGGCTGTGGCTGGGCGCCACGCGCGGGCGGGCCGGCCGCGCCTATTTCGTCACCGACGGCGAGCCGGTGGTGTTCCGCGAGTTCATCAGCGAGCTTCTGGCCACCCAGGGCGTGGAGATACCCGATCGCGAGGCGCCGGTCGCCCTCGTGCGGGCCGCGCCGGCGGGCGCGGAGGCCGTATGGCGCGCTCTGCGCATCCGCCGTCCGCCCCCGGTCACGCGGCTGGCCTACTGGCTGTCGGCGCTCGAGACCACGATCGACATCTCACGCGCGCGGGCGGAGCTCGGCTACCGCCCGGTCAAGACGGTGCGTGAGGGGATGGCCGAGCTGCGCACCGCGGCGGCCGGCCGCTCCTCGCCGGCGGCCAGGGCCCCGAGCTGAGCCGCGCGCCCGCGAGTCACCGGTGCCCGCGTCCGGCCAGCGCCGCTATGTGCCCCGCCACCGCCGGCGCCTGGTCCTCCTGGAGGAAGTGCTTGGCGGGAAGCGCATGGACGGAGTCCAGGCCGGCGGCCAGTCGGGCCTGCTCTCCGTGAACCGACAGCTTGAGGGCGGGATCCAGCTCACCCCACACGACCTGAACCGGGTAGGGCACGTTGCGCAGCGTGCTCTCGTAGAGGCGCCGCTTCTCGCGAGTGCGCTCGAACCCGCGCATGATGCGCAGGAACGCGCGGCCTCCGTCATGCCCCTTGAGCAGGTCGACGTAGGCGTCAAGCTCCTCGTCGGTGACGGCCCGGGGGTTGGCGATGCCCTGCATCCGCATCAGCCGGCGAAACGCGGGCTTGGTCAGCGCGGCCACGTAGGCCTCGCCGATCCCGCGCACGGCGAACGGCTCCATGGACCAGGGTCGCTTGAAGCGGTCGACCTCCACCATCGTGTTGAGGAGGGTCAGCGAGACCACGCGCTCCGGCATGGCCGCCGCCAGCTCGAAGCCCACCGGCCCGCCGATGTCGTGCACGACCAGGTCGAAGCGCTCCAGGCCCAGGGCGTCGACCGCCGCGACGCAGAAGCGTCCCAGGCCGGTCCAGCTGTAGTCGAGGTCCTCCGGCCGGTGCGCGAGCCCCAGCCCGGGGAGGTCGAACGCGACCCCGCGAAGCCCGCGGTTCGCCAGCTCGGAGATGACCTTGCGATACAGAAAGCAGGAGGCGGGCACGCCGTGCAGGCACACGACCGGCTCGCCGTCGCCCTCCTCGCGCACGAACGAGCCCACCCCCGCCGCCTCGAACTCGCGGCCCGCCGCGCGGTGCCGCTCGACCACCTCGGCGCTGGTCACGCCCGCGAGGGTAGCGGCCGGCGCCCGGGCGGCGGATCGCGGGAAGCGTCGCTTACCGGGGGCGGCCGTTGCGGGCCCCGTCGATCGCCTCGTAGGCGATCCCGGTGACGGCGGCGTAGACGGCGTGATGGAAGGCGTCGATCGCTATCTCCCGCTTGTCCCAGAAGATCACCGGGGGAGCGATCTCCAGAGCCGGCAGGGTGACCTGGGCCGCGCCGTAGATGGCGGCGCCATGGGCGGCAGTCGCCGCCTTCGATGTCATGCCGGTCGCGGCCAGCAGCCCCCGGACGACCCCCCACGAGGTCCCGTAGCCCCAGTGGGACAGGTCGTTGAAGCGGGCACGGGCGCGATCGTCCTCGAACTCCTTGATTCCCAGTGCCTTGGCCGTGGCCCGGGCCGGAGCCGAGCTGGGCGCGCGTTGACGCAGCCGCGCCTCCAGGGTGCTCGACACGGTCATCGCGGCGGTGCCGGCAAAGCCGGCCAGCAGGCCCTTGCCGATGCTGGCGGCGAGCGTGTTCAGCGCCTTCACGACACAACCTCCTCCTCGTGCGCTCGGGTCTCGTCCTTTCGCCTTCGATCCATCTCGGCACCGGCCGGCGCGCTCGCGCCCAGCCGCTCCAGCAGGTGGTCGCCCACCCGCAGGGCATTCGCCATCGCCGTGAGCGCCGGGTTCACCGCGCTCGACGAGGGAAAGCAGCTAGTGTCGACGACGTAGAGGTTGTCGAGGTCGTGGGCCCTGCAGTTGACGTCGAGAACGGAGTCGGCCGGATCGGTTCCGAACCGCGCGGTTCCGCACTGGTGGGCCACGCCGGCGAGCGGGATGCGCTGATCGAGCACCGTCCGGCTCGGAATCCCGCGGTCGCAGCCCAGCGGCCCCAGCAGGCCCTTGAGCTTGGCCAGCAGGCGCCGGTGGGGCTCCTCGTTGTGGTACGTCTTGGCCAGGTGGATGCTGCCCTGGCGGTCCACGCTCACGCGGTTGTCGGGGTAGGGCAGATCCTCGGTGGTCAGCCAGAAGTCGATCGCGTGCCTGGCCATGTAATCGAGGACCTGCGCCGGCGCGAACCAGGGGGCGCCGGCCCGGAGGACGTTCTTGTCGCTCTTGCCGAGCATCTGGATATGCCCGAGCGGTAGCTCCGAGTCCTCGGCGCCCCAGTAGTAGTCGTTCACCCCGAGGGTCTTCTGGAACCTCGTCGGATTCGGCGTCCGGGAGAGCGCGATCACTCCCGAGTTGATGTGGGCCATGTAGTTGCGCCCGAGTTGGTCCGAGGAGTTGCCCAGCCCGTTGGGGTGGCGCTCGCAAGCCGAGCGCAGCAGCAGCGCGGCGGAGTTCACCGCGCCGCATGAGACCACGATGACGTCGCCGGTGAAGACCTCGCGTGCGCCGTCTCGGCGTGCCACCACCTCGGTGACCGTCTTGCCGCTAGGGTCGGTGACGAGCCGGTCGACCTTGGCGTGACGGACCAGCGTCACGTTGTCGTGCTCGAGCGCCGGCCGGATGCAGCGCACGTGGGCGTCGGCCTTGCCATCGGTGAGGCAGGGGAAGCCGTCGAAGCGGTCGCAGCGGACGCACCGACCCGCCTCGGGGTCGCTCTCGTCGAGGTCCACGCCCACTGGCAGGTGGAACGGCCGGTGGCCGGTCCGCTCGAAATCGTCGCTGAGCTGCTGTATACGCGGCTCGTGGGACACCGCCGGGTACGGGAAGGGCCCGCGGGGCGGCTCGGTGGGGTCCTCGCCGGCCTGCCCGTGCACCAGGTACAGCCCCTCGGCCTCGGTGTAGTACGGCTCGAGGTCCTGGTACTTCAGCGGCCACGCCGGCGAAACGCCGCCGTAGTGCTGGACCTCGTCGAAGTCCCGCTCGCGCAGCCGGAACAGGATGGCGCCGTAGAACTTGGTGTTGCCGCCCACGAAGTACTGCTGGTGGGGCTTGAAGGGCCCGCCGTCCCCGTCGTACCAGACCTCATCGGAGAGGTAGTGGTCCTGATTGAAGACGGCATGGCTGTCCCAGTTCTCGGGCTCGCGCGGCAGGTACCCGCCACGCTCGAGCAGCAGCACCCGCTTGCCGGACGGCGCGAGGCGGTGCGCGAGAGTGCCCCCGCCGGCGCCGGTGCCGATGATGATCACGTCGTAGTGGTCTGAGGCCATTGGGGAAGTCCTCCCGTCAAACGAGGGCGATAGGGAAGTCCATGCGCTACATCGCCACCATCGGCGCCGGCTCCTCCTGCGGCGCGACGGTGGGCGCCGGCCCGCCGCGCCGCAGGAGCGTGAGGCCGATCAGCGGGAACAGCAGCACCGAGAACAGGCCGGCGGCGATCAGCGCGGCGCTCTCGGCCGCGGTCAGCAGATGAAGGCTCACGCCGATCGCCGTGGCGGCGACGATGAACGGCAGTGACGTCGCCTGCATCAGCGCGGCGACCAAGATTCGCCGCTTGTCGATCACCCGTCGGTAGACGAGGGCCGGGAGCCCGCGCACGGCGACCAGCGCGGCCAGGAAGATCGGGACCATGATCACGTTCGACGGCTTGGCCAGGAGCGCCTGAAGGTCGTACCCGACTCCGCTGGTCACGAAGAACACCGGGATGAAGACGCCGAACCCGATCGCCTCGAGCTTGCGTCGGAAGTCGGGGTGGGTCATGGCCCGGTCGCGGTCGACGAGGGTGAGCATCGCACCCGCAATGAAGGCCCCCAGGATGGTCTCGAGCCCCAGCTTCTCGGCCACCGCGGCGAAGGCGATCAGCAGGACCACCGCGCCCCGGACCCGGATCTGAGCGGTGGTGTCCTGGAGCCGTCGCAGATTCCCGCTGATGCTCATGGAGCGCTCGGCGCCGACCACCACCGCGAACACCGCGACGGCGAACGCGGCCAGAGCTCCCAACAGCAGCAGCGTCGCGCCGATTCCGCCCTCCCCCGAGAAGAAGATCGAGAGCAGGATCACGGCGCCGAAGTCGGCGATCGTGCCGGCCGCGATGACCAGCTGCCCGAACGTGGACGAGATCTGGCCGGCGTCCTTGAGCACCGGGATGAGGACCCCCAGCGAGGTGGCGCAGAGGACGATCGCCACCAGCAGCGGGCTCTCGATCAGCCCGCCCGCCCTCAGTAGCAGGCCCACGCCCAGGGCGATGGCGAAGGACAGCAGGAACCCCACCCCGGTCAGCCGCAGCACCTGTCCCCGCAGCCTCGGGAACTCGATCTCCAGGCCGGCGAGAAACAGCAGGAACGCGAGGCCGATCAGCGAGATGACCGCGATCGTGGTGTCGACCTGGACGATGCCCAGCACCGACGGGCCGATGATGATCCCGGCCACCAGCTCCAGCACGACGGAGGGAAGCCGCAGGCGGGGGAAGAGGCCCAGCACGAACGGGGCCGCGAAAGCCACCGCCACCACGATGAGGAGGCTCCCGAACCGGGGCATGACTGCGCAGTCTCGCCGCCGCGACCGGCGTTACGCGGGCGACACGGCGCCGCCGGCGACGACCTCGGGGCCGCCCTCGGTGAGCAGGAACGTCTCCTCGGCCTTCGCCCCGGCGATCGACGGGTTCCACGCGAACGCCTGGCCGACGCGGATGGGGTCCGGGGTCGATGGCGTGGCGATCACCTCGCGGGAGCCGTAGCCGGTGCTGCCGCCCTGGTGGTGGCGCATCCACTCGTCGGGATAGCCGGCTTCCCGGTAGAAGCGCTGGCAGTCCAGGAAAGCCTCGGCCAGCGTGCGACCGGGACGGGTGGCCTCCTCGCGCATGCGGGCGAGGATCTCCTCGCAGGCCGCGACCCGGCGGGCCAGCTCCGGGTCCGGCTCGTCCAGCTCGACGATGCGCGTCAGGTTGGCGTACAGGCCGCCACGCTCCGCGGAGGCGACCAGCATCGCGCGCCGCTCGATGCACGCGCCGACCGGCACCGGATGCCGATGCTGGCAGATGCGCTCGTCGGCGGCGGCGAGCAGCACCGTCGCGGAGAGCCCGCGCCGCTTGCAGGCCGCGGCCAGGCCGGCCGCGGCATCGAACTCGCTGATGCCGGCCTCCACCGCAGCCGCCGCGTCGGCCATCGCCGCGGTGGCGTCGCGACCGACCGACCGCAGCCTTTGCGCGGCGTCGGGATCGAGCACCTGGCGCAGCTCGGCCACCGACCCGGACACATCGACCGCGCCCTCGATGGCGGCGTCGGCGCCGAACGCCGGCCCGCCGACCAGCTCACGCACCGGCGCCGCGCGGTCCCCGTACCAGGGGTATTCGATCACCTCGAGGCCGCGAGCCTGCTCGGTGCGCATGCGGGGCGCCTCGATGTTGCTGGTCACGACGTAGTCGCCGTCCCGGCAGACCACCACGTCGGCTACGCCATCGGGCGAGGCATGGTCCACGCGGCTGTCGCCTCCGCCCGTGTACCAGGCGAAGTTGGCGGGCCGGCGCAGCACCATGGCGCCCAGGCCACGATGGTCCATCAGCTCCCGGAGGCGCTCGCGCCTGGAGCCGCGGGCGTCCAGCGCGGCGACGTCGCCGGTGTCGGACGTTCCCCGGGCGGATCCGCGGGTCACTGGCTGACGGTCGCCTCCACCGCCCCGAAATGGCGCTCGAGTTCCGCGCGCACCTTGGTTCGCGCCCGGTGGAGCAGGACGCGCTGGTTGCCCTGGCTGAGGTCCAGCGCCTGGCACACGTCCTCGGGGGGCCAACCCTCGACGTCGCGCAGCGCGATCACCGTGCGCTGGGCAGCCGGGAGCCGCTCGATCGCGGAGACGATGATGTCCTTGGTCTCGGCGGCGAGCAGGCCCCCCTCCGGCGTCTTCCACGCCGCGGGACCCATCGACCAGTGACCCGGGTAGCGGTTGTGATCCGGCGCAAAGAAGCGATCCGGGTCGAGGGTGGGGCCTTCCTCCGGCTCGGCGGCCAACGAGGAGAACGGCACGCTCCGGCGCTCGCGCGTTCCGCGGGTCCGCGCCGTGTTGGTGAGGATCTTGAAGATCCAGGTCTTGAGCGACGAGCGGCCCTCGAACCGATCGAGGCCCTTGACGACACCCAGCCAAGTGTCCTGGACCACCTCCTCGGCCACCGCCCGGCTGGACACGTAGCTCGTGGCGACGTGGAGCAGGGCCGCGTTATAGGAGGCCATCAGGGCGGCGAAGGCGCCCTCGTCACCACGCCGCAATCCCTGGAGAAGCTCGGCTTCGTCCTCGCCGGCCACCGCGGTTGGCTCAGACGGCATTGATGCTCACCAGCTCGACACCGAGGTTGCGCAGGCACTCCAGGACGGGTCATCTGCGCACGCCCCAGTCCGGCACGACCCTAAATGACCCATCCGGGGCTGTCCAGGCGACGTAATCTCCCGGCAACCAGGGGCCGCGTGGCAGGGCTAGCGGCTCCGCCAGCCGCGGAAGGCTTCCAGGAGCGCCGCCTGTTGCTCGGGCGACAGAGAAGCTGCCCGCAGCTCTCCGAGCGCGTCGATCGTCTGGCGCATCTGCTCGAGGTAGTTGACGCACCAGGGGCACACGGCCAGGTGGGCCTCGAACCGCCGGCGGTCGTCCTGCGCGAGCGTGTCCTCGAGGTAGTCGGTGATCACCTCGACGAGCTCGACGCACGCCATCTCGTCCTGCGGCGCTACCGATTGAGACGTGTCTTCTGGACTCATTTGGGGCTGCGTCCTCGATTTGTGGCGCGCGACTCGACCAGACAGCGCCCCGGCACCGGACCCTCAGTCTGCCCTCGCCTGGATTCGTTACGCACGGCTCACCGTGTAACGCGGTGCACGCACGTGAGACTGGAGCGGCGAACCCGCATCCGGAGGCCGAGTCCATGAAAGCGATCGCCGTCCACCCCGGCATCCCGAACTCCATGCACCTGCGCGAGGTGCCCGAGCCGCGTCTCGACGACGTTCCGGACGGGCGCGGCGTGCTCGTCCAGGTGCTGCGCGTGGGCGTCGACGGCACCGACAAGGAGATCAACGCGGCCGAGTACGGCCAGGCTCCCGACGGCCACGAGTACCTGATCACCGGGCACGAGGGTCTCGGCCGCGTGGTCGAGGTCGGTCCGAACGTTCCCAGCGCGATCGGGCCCGGGACCCTGGTCGTCTCGACGGTGCGCCGTCCCGGGATGAGCATCTTCGACCGGATCGGCCTGCAGGACATGACCACCGACGACGTTTATTTCGAGCGCGGCATCAACCTGCGCCACGGCTATCTCGCCGAGTACTACGTCGAGGACGCCCAGTACGTCGTCCCGCTCCCCGAGAGCCTGAACGAGGTGGGCGTGCTGCTGGAGCCCCTGACCGTGGCCGAGAAGGCCATCCACCAGGCCTTCGAGATCCAGCGTCGACTGAAGGTCTGGCAGCCGCGGCGGGCCGCCGTGCTGGGATCCGGCACCATCGGGCTGCTGACCGCGCTGGCGCTGCGCCTGCGGGGCATCGAAGTGGCCGTCTTCTCGCTGCGCGAGCCCCCCTATCTGAACAGCGAGCTCATCGAGCAGATCGGCGGCACCTACGTCAGCACCAAGCAGACGCCGCTCGCCGCCGGCGCCGAGCGGTACGGCCCCTTCGACATCATCGTCGAGGCGACCGGCTTCAGCCCCCTGGCGTTCGAGGCCGCCGAGGCCCTCGGCAAGAACGGAGTTCTCGTGCTGGTGAGCGTCACCGGCGGCGACCGCAAGGCCGAGGTCAACTCCGACGTGATCAACCAGGGGTTCGTGCTGGGCAACAAGGTCATGGTCGGCAGCGTCAACGCGTCGCCCGAGGACTTCGCCAGCGGCCGCGACGACCTGGTCAAGGGGCAGGCCTTCTATCCCGGCTGGCTCGACAAGCTCCTGACCACCCGCGTCCGGGGTCTCGAGAACTATGAAGAGATGCTGCGCCACCTCACCGAGGACAAGGAGGCGATCAAGGTCTACGTCGAGGTCGCGTCCTCGAACGGAAGGGCCGGCTGATGGCCGGCACTTCCGCCCAGGCAACGGAGGCGGCGGCGCGGGCATCGGCCGCCTCGACGCCGATCGGCGACTACGGCCTGCTGGCCGACTGCAACTCCGCGGCGCTCGTCAACCGCGCGGGGTCCATCGATTGGCTCTGCCTGCCCCGCTACGACAGCGACGCGGTGTTCGCCCGGCTCCTTGACCCCGATGCCGGCCACTGGTCGATCCGGCCCGCCGGCGCGTTCACCAGCGAGCGCCGCTACGTCCCGGGCACGCTGGTGATCGAGACCACGTTCACCACGGACTCGGGCAGCGTCAGGCTGCGCGACGCGATGTCCTTCCCCCCGGGCCAGCGGGGTCACGATCTCGGCTACGAGGTGCCTCACGAGGTGCTGCGCAGCCTCGAGGGCGTGTCGGGCGAGGTGGAGCTGGTCATGGAGCTGGCGCCGCGGCCCGAGTACGGCCTCGTCCGACCGCTGTTCCGCCAGGAGGACGGCGGCGCACGCACCTTCGGCACGACGTGCATCGCGGTCAGGTCGGGCGTGGCGGCGGAGGTGCGGGACGCGACGATGGGCGCGTCGTTCATCGTGCGCGCGCCCGATCAGGTCGGGTTCTCGCTTCGCTGGGCGCCGGTGGAGAGCCGCGACGCCCCCGAGCCCGCGCGGGCCGAGGAGGTGGCGACCCGCATCGACGACACCGTGGAGGCCTGGCGCTCGTGGGAGGCCGACCACGACATCTACGAGGGCCCCAACCGGGACCTCGTCCGGCTCAGCTCGCGGGTTCTCAAGGGCCTCACCTACCGACCGACGGGCGCGATCGTGGCCGCGCCCACCACCTCGCTCCCCGAGACCGTGGGCGGCGAGCGCAACTGGGACTACCGCTTCTCCTGGATCCGGGACTCGAGCCTGACCCTCGAGGCGCTCTACATAGGCGCCTGCTCCGACGAGGTCGAGGAGTTCGTCTCGTTCATGACCAGCGCCGCCGGCGGGCGGGCGGGCGAAGGCTCGCTGCAGATCATGTACGGGATCGGCGGTGAGCACGACCTGGCCGAGCGGGAGCTGCGCCATCTGCGGGGCTGGCGGGAGTCGCGCCCGGTGCGCGTGGGCAACGGCGCGTGGGACCAGGTCCAGCTCGACGTCTACGGCGAGCTGCTCAACGCGCTCTATCTCTATCAGGAGAGGCTCGGCGACCTGCATCCGGAGATCCAGGCCTTCGCGGCCGACCTGGCGGACACGGCGGCCCGGCGCTGGAAGGAGACCGACTCCGGCATGTGGGAGATGCGCGGCGAGCCGCGTCACCACCTTTCCTCCAAGGTGCTGTGCTGGGCCGCGCTCGACCGCGCGGTCAAGCTCGCCCCGCGGCTGGGCGAGTTCGCCAAGACCGAGCAATGGGAGGCCGCCCGCGACGAGATCCGCGCCGCCATCCTCGAGCGGGGATGGAGCGAGAAGCGCCAGGCCTACGCTCAGTCGTTCGACTCCGACGAACTCGACGCCGCGCAGCTCCTGATGCCGAGCCTCGGCTTCCTGCCCGCGACCGACGAGCGGATGAAGTCCACGATCGACGCCATCGCGGACGACCTCACCGAGGACGGCCTCGTCCTGCGCTACCGCAACGACGAGGGCCTGAACGCCGACGGCCTCACCGGCGAGGAGGGCACGTTCGTGATCTGCTCCTTCTGGCTGGTCAGCGCCCTGGCCAAGGCCGGCGAGCTCGACCGGGCGGAGGCACTGTTCGAGCAGCTCACCGCCTACGCCAACGACCTCGGGCTGCTGGCCGAGGAGATCGACACCGCCAGCGGAGAGCAGCTGGGCAACTTCCCGCAGGCGTTCAGCCACATAGGCCTGATCGCCGCCGCCTGGGAGGTCGACATGGCGAAGGGAGCTGGCGCGTGAGCACCGACTACGACGTCATCGTCCTCGGAGGCGGGCCGGCCGGCGAGCACTGCGCCGTCCACCTGGCCGACGGCGGCCTGAGGGTGGCGATCGTGGAGCGCGAGCTCCTGGGCGGCGAGTGCTCGTACTGGGCGTGCATACCGTCCAAGACCCTGCTGCGCCCCGGCGAGGCGCTCCAGCACGCCCGCGAGGCGCCCGGCGCCCGCGAGGCGGTGGATTGCGCCGTGCACCCCGAGGGCGCCTTCGAATGGCGCGACTTCATGGTCAGCGACTACGACGACTCGAGCCAGGCGAGCTGGGCGGCGGGCGAGGGAATCGACGTCATCCGCGGCACGGGCCGCCTGGTGGGGCCCGGTCGAGTCGAGGTCGACGGCGAGACGTACGGCGCCAGGGAGGTCGTCATCTCGACCGGCTCGGAGCCCGTGATCCCGCCGGTGCCGGGGCTTCGCGAGGCCGAGGGGATATGGACGAACCGCGAGGCCACGGGCATCCGGGAGGTGCCCCGGCGGCTGGTGATCCTCGGCGGCGGGCCCGTCGGGGTCGAGATGGCGCAGGCCATCCGTCGCCTGGGCGCGTCGGTGGCGCTCGTGGAGGGGATGGAGCACGTGCTGCCGCACGAGCCCAGGCCGCTGGGCGAGGCGCTGGGGGAGGTCCTGACCGCCGAGGGCATCGAGCTGTGCTTCGGGCAGCACGCCTCCGCGGTGCGCGTCGAGGACGGCGAGTACGTGCTCGAGTTCCCGGAGCGCCCGGAGCTGCGCGGCGACAAGCTGCTCGTGGCCACCGGCCGGCGCCCGCGGGTCGACGAGCTCGGGCTGGAGAACATCGGGATCGAGCCCGGCAAGCACGGCATCGAGGTCGACTCACGGATGAACGCGGGCGACGGCATCTGGGCGATCGGTGACGCCGTGGGCATCTGGCCGCTGACCTACATCGGCAAGTACCAGGGCCGGGTGGTGGCCGCCAATCTGCTCGGCGGTCACCGCGAGGCCAACTACGAAGCGGTTCCCCGGGTGGTTTTCACGGATCCGCAAGTCGCCGCGGTCGGTGAGGCCGAGGGTGCACTCACCGCGACGGCCCAGCTGTCGGAGGTTGCGCGCACGTCCACCTACACCCGCGCCTACGACCAGAAGCCGGGCTTCATGACGCTGGTGTCCGACGGCGAGCGGCTGACCGGCGCCTACGCTCTCGGCCCCGAAGCGGGGGAGTGGCTACAGCAGGCCACGCTGGCGATCCGGGCGCGGGTGCCGCTCGAGGTGATGAACGACGTGATCCAGCCGTTTCCCACCTTCTCCGAGGTCTTCCTCGACGCACTTGAGGCGTTGGGGGCGAAGGTGCCCGCCACCGCCTAGGCGGCAGGACCGACTAGGGCTGCTCGACGCGGATCTCGATGCAGCTGACGCCACGCAGGTCGCACCAGTAGCGGTCCGCTCCCCGGACCATCCTCACCAGCACCGACTGGCAGTGCCGGCAGCGCAACACCAGGCCGGGCGCGCTCGCGTAGTCGTCGGTCGCCCCGAGCGGTTCGACGGCTCCACAGCCGGAGCAGGTGGTGTGCACGAGCGTCATCTCGAACGGGAAGACCTCCTGCAGGTGCCCCGCCGCCGCGTTGCCATCGAGCCTGCGGTCACTGTCGTCCATCACGATCCTCCTGTCGGTCCGAATCGCTCGGTCCTGGCCAGATCCGGACGGTAGCCGAGGGCGAGCAGGTCGCCCGCCACCTGCTCGACCAGCCGCGTCGGCCCGCAGACGTAGGCGAGCGGCCCTGACGAGGCGGGCCAGGCGACGTCCGCCAGCATCTCCCGGTCGATCCGCCGGCGATAGCCGGCCCAGCGGGTGGGCGCCGAGCGCGTGAAGGTGTGGACGACCTCGAGAGCGGCGCTGCTGGCGGCCAAGCCGTCGAGCTCCGCGCGGAAGATCGCGTCCTCCTCCGAGCGCGAGGAGTACAGGAGCTTCACCGACACCTCCCCGTCCGCGGCATCCCAGTGCCGGATCATCGCCGCCAGCGGAACCACCCCTGAGCCACCCGCCACCAGCATGAGCGGGCCGCCCATCGCCGGCTCCCATACGAAGTAGCCGCCGAGGGGACCGCGCAGCTCGAGCCGGTCGCCGGGACGCGCCTCGTCGACGAGGTAGGGCGAGACCTCCCCGTCATCGATCCGCTCCACCGTGACCGTGACCCGCCCCGCGCCGGGTGGCGAGCTGAGCGAGTAGCTGCGGACCGTCTGGTAGCCGTCCTGCGCCGTGAGCCTCAGGTCGACGTGCTGCCCGGCCCGGTGCCCCGACCAGGAGGGGACGTCGATGGCGAGCGACTTGACGCGGTTCGTCTCCCACCTGACCTCCGCGATCTCGCCGGGCGCCCACGCTAATCGCCCCAATTGCGCTGTTCCTTCCAGGGGTCGCCCCGGGCGTGGTAGCCCAGCGACTCCCAGAACCCCGGCTCGTCGCTGTCCGTGAGCTCGAGCCGGCGCACCCACTTGGCGCTCTTCCACAGGTACAGGTGAGGCACGAGCAGCCGCGCCGGACCGCCATGCTCGGGCTGGAGCGGCGCCCCGCCGTAGGCGAAGGCGATCCACGCCCTGCCGCCTGTAACGTCGTCGACAGGCATCGTGGTCGTGTAGCCGCCGTCACAGCTCGCCTTGAGGTAGGGCAGGCCGGGCTCCACCAGCTGGTCGAGGAGGACGTCCAGCGAGACGCCCTCCCACCTCGTGTCGAGCTTGGACCAGCGGGTGACGCAGTGGATGTCGACCGTGAACGTCTCGCTGGGAAGGGCGCGGAACTCCTCCCAGGTCCACCTGCGAGCCTCGGGGGCGCCGCCGACGACCGTGAGGTCCCATTCGTCGAGCGGCGTCCGGGGCGTCGGCCCGGCGGTCAGGACCGGGAAGTCGTCGACCACGTACTGGCCGGGTGGCAGCCGCCCCTCCGGGCCTTCCCGGCGCCGGCCGCGAAAGCCACGGGTGAAGATGCGCTCGGCCACGCCGGAAGTAGACCACGTGGCGCCAGGTGTCGCCGTAAGGCCCGCGGCTCCCGTCGGCGACTGCCGCCTGGCCACCGGCCCCACCCCGACCGCATACGATCGTCGCCATCCCGCTCACCCGAGCAAGGAGCGAGCCGATGCCCCAGGTGCAGACCACCGCCGGTCCCGTCGACGCCGAGCAGCTGGGCCGCACGCTGATCCACGAGCACCTCAGCGTGCGCGCCGAGCCGGTCGTGGCGCAATTCCCCCACCTGTACGACCCCGAGCGGGAGTACCGGCAGGCGCTGGAGGCTGCGCGGAGCGTGATGGAGCACGGGGTGCGGACGATCGCCGATCCCGCCGTGATGGACCTCGGCCGCGACGTCCGGTTCTCGGTGCGGGTGGCCGAGGAGACGGGCCTGCAGGTCGTCATGTCGACCGGCGTCTACGGCCGGCACTACACGTTCCTGCCCCACCACTTCCAGCAGCGCGACGTCGACTATCTGGCCGACGCGCTGGTACACGACATCGAGCAGGGGATCCAGGGAACGTCGGTGAAGGCGGGCTTCCTCAAGTGCGCCGTCGACGAGCCCGGCCTCACCGACGACGTCGAGAAGGTGCTGCGGGCGGTCGTCCGCGCGCACCGGCGCACCGGAGCGCCGATCATGGCCCACTCCCATCCCGCGACTCGCCGGGGGCTGGAGATCATGGACGTCTTCGACGACGAGGGCGCCGACCCGTCGCGGGTTCAGATCGCGCACACCGGAGACACCGACGATCTGGACTACATCGAAGAGCTCCTGGCCCGCGGCCCGTTCATCGGGATGGACCGCTACGGCCTCGACATGATCCTGCCCACCGACCGGCGAAACGCGACGGTGGTCGAGCTGGTCGAGCGGGGGCACGCCGGCCGGATGATGCTCTCGCAGGACGCCTGCGCGGTGTTCGACTGGTACCCGCCCGAGATGGTGGCCGAGATGGCGCCGAACTGGAGCATGACGTTCCTATTCGAGCAGGTGATCCCGTCCCTGCGCGAGGCCGGGGTGACCCAGGAGCAGATCGACGTGATGCTCGAGGAGGCGCCCAGGCGGTGGCTCGCCGGCTGACGCCGGGCGCCGCGAAGCTCGTATCCTCGGGGCGCGTGACCACGGCTCCGCTCTCCCAGCTCAAGCCGCGGCTGCGCGGCCTCAGCCACCAGTGGGCGTTCTTGGTCTCGCTGCTGACCGGCACCGCCCTGGTGATCAGCGCTCCCACGCCCCAGGCCACGGTTGCCGCGGCGGTATACGCGGTGAGCGTCGCCGGTCTGTTCGGATCGAGCGCGCTCTATCACCGCGTCAACTGGGCGTCGGCCAAGGCCCGCGCCTGGATGCGCCGGCTCGACCACTCGATGATCTTCCTCCTGATCGCCGGCACCTACACTCCCTTCGCCCTGCTGGCGCTCCGGGGACCGCTGGCCACCGCGATCCTGATCGCGGTTTGGGCCGGCGCGCTGGCCGGGGTCCTCTTCAAGCTCGTCTGGATCACGGCGCCCAAGCCGGTGGTGGCCGCGGTGTACGTCGCCCTCGGCTGGGTGGCGGTGGCGGCGTTCCCGCAGCTGATCTCCCGGCTGGGAGTCCTGCCAACCGCGCTGGTGGCGGCGGGCGGCGTCCTCTACACGGTCGGCGCGGTGATCTATGCCCTGCGGCGGCCGGATCCGATACCCACCGTGTTCGGCTACCACGAGGTGTTCCACACCCTGGTGATCGCCGCCGCGGCGCTCCAGTACGCGGTGGTCGCCTTCTACGTACTGCCCGGCGCGCGCTAGAGCACGGATAGCTCACCCTGCGCGCCATCACGCCGCGTCACCCGCTCATCGCCCTGCCGATTCGGTCGATGTCGGCCTCCAGGTCGGCCGCACCGAGCCCCAGGGCGTCTGCGAGGCGGTCGATCATGTTGAACGCGGTCGCCACGTGGATTGCCTCCAGGATCTGCTCGTCGCTCCAGCCTGCCTCCCGCACCGCGTCGACGTCCTCGTCGGTCACCTTGTAGGCGTGGCGGGTGATCTTCTCGGCCAGGCGAAGGAACCGCCGCGTCCCCTCGTCCTGCGAGAACGCGTCGACGTCCCCTTCGCGCGCCGCCCTCGCCTGCTCCTCCGTCGCGCCCGCCAACTGCAGGCCTGCCGCGTGGGCCTCCGTTCAGTATGGGCACTGGTTGAGCGCCGACACCCAGGTGGCGATTCCCTCCTTGGTCGCGCGCTGCAGCTTGCCGACGCCGAACATCAGCCGGTAGGCCTCGGCGAGGTTGCGCACCAGGTCCGGGCGCAGGCTGACGAGCTGGAACACCGTGGGCACCGCCGGAAAGCCGGCGTCGTGCACCCTGTCGTAGGCGTCCGCGAGCTCGCCGCTCGCGGCGTCGGGAGGGATCGTCTGGATTCGTGGCATGGCTGCTCCCTTCGGCGCTCGACCCGCTTGTACCCGATCGCCTCCGCAGCCACCCGGCGCATTACGACCTCCGGGGACGCAGCCGCCGCGCGCTAAGGTGCCCACGGTGGCCGAGGCCAGCGCCAGCCCGGTTCGCGCCGCCGGCGCCGACGGTATCCGCTCCCCGGACGGGCGCGCGGAGGGCACGCCCCCGCGCGCGACCGAGGCAGCGATGCCCCCGGGCCCGCGGCTGCCCCGCTGGCTGCAGACGCTCGGCTTCATCTTCATCCCAGTTCGCTTCATCGAGGCCTGCCGCCGGCGCTATGGCGACCTGGTCACGTTCAGGTCCCTGATGGACCCGGGCTTCGTGATGGTGTTCGAGCCCGAGCTGGTCAAGCAGGTCTTCCGCGGTCCCCCGGACCGGCTGCGGGCGGGCGAGGCCAACGCGGTGCTGGGACCGGTGGTGGGGGAGCGGTCGGTGCTGCTGCTCGACGGCTCCGAGCACATGCGCCAGCGCCGGCTGCTGCTGCCGCCCTTCCACGGCGAGCGCATGCGCGCCTACGAGCAGGTGATGCGTGAGGCGGCGGACCGCGAGATCGACGCCTGGCCGGTGGGAGAGCCGTTCCCCATGCTGCCCTCCATGCAGGTGCTCACCCTCGAGGTGATCATGCGCGCCGTCTTCGGCGTCGCCCAGGGTCCGCGCCAGGAGGAGCTCAAGCGGCGGGTGCGGGCCATGATGGCGCCCACGGCGACCCGGTTCGGGGTGCTCATGCTCGCCCTGTCGGGCGGCCGTTTCGGAACCGCGGCGGGGGACCGCTTCGCGGACCAGCGTCGGCTCGTGGACGACCTCATCTATGACGAGATCGCCGCGCGGCGTGTCGCCCCCGACCTCGAGCAGCGCGAGGACATCTTCTCGATGCTCCTGCTCGCGCGCGACGAGGACGGCGACGCGATGACCGACCAGGAGCTGCGAGACGAGCTGGTGACACTCCTGGTCGCCGGCCACGAGACTACCGCCACCGCCCTGGCCTGGGCCTTCGAGCTGTTGATGCGAAGCCCCGCGGTCACGGAGCGCCTGGGGTCCGAGCTGGAGGGCGGCGACGACGGCTACCTCCAGGCTGTGGTCAAGGAGGTGCTGCGCGTTCGCCCGGTCATCGCGGGAGTCGGCCGCGTCGTCCGCGGTGAGCCGTACGAGCTGGGGGGGTACGTCCTGCCCCCCGGGACCGAGATAAACCCCTCGATCGCGGGCATCCACCGAAGGGCCGATCGCTATCCGGATCCTCGGGCGTTTCGCCCCGAACGCTTCCTCGGCGCCGACGCCCCCGACACCTACACGTGGTTGCCCTTCGGCGGCGGCACCCGGCGCTGCCTGGGCGCCAGCTTCGCCAGCTTCGAGATGGGCGTCGTCATCCGCCGGGTGCTCGAGCGCGCCCGACTGGCGCCGATCGGCGACCGGCCCGAGAAGGGCATCCGCAAGGGGATCACCTTCGTGCCCGAGCACGGAGCGCGGATGCTCCAGCTGCGCTCGCCGCTGCCGGCGGCCGCCCCGGACTCGGACTCGGCGAGACCCGCCCCCGCCCCCGCCAGCTGATCAGCGGGCCGCCGGCGTCGGGCGCCGGGGCGCCAGCCGGGTTCTGAAGCCGAGCAGCTGCGACACCGTCACCACCCGCAGATGTCGGCGGCGCAGCGCCGAGAGGATCGGGGGCAGCATGCGCAGCGAGGCGGTGTAGTTGCCGTCCCCGTCGTGCATGAGGATGATCGAGCCCGGACGCGGGAGCCTGCTGGCGCGCCGGTACACCGTCCCGGGCCCCGCGCCCAGCGAATCGAGGGTGTCGACGTCCCACTGGATCGTGGTCATCCGCAGGCGCCAGGCCTCGGCGATCAGATGGGCGTTGACGTCGCCGTATGGCGGCCGGAACAGGCAGGGCGTGAAGCCGGTGACGCGGCGGATCATGGCGCTGGTGCGGGCCAACTCGCCGAACGAGGGCAGGTGGGGATGCGTGTAGGAGTGGTTGGCGAGCTCGTCGCCATCACGCAGCTCCTGGCGAAGCAGCGCGGCGTGAGCGTGGATGAACCGGCCCACGAGGAAGAAGGTCGCGTGCACGCGGTAACGGCGAAGCATGGCCAACACCCGCGGGGTGAAGCCCGTCGGGCCGCCGTCGAAGGTGAGCGCCACCGTGCGTCGTGCTGCCGGCCCCCGCTCCCGGAAGCGCGGTGCCCGCGGAATGCAGCCCACCGGCCGCGGCGGCGATGCCGAGACCGGGCGGGATTCCGTCGTCCGCGCCGCCCCGGCCGGCCGGACGGCGCCGCAGCCGGCCGCGACGCCCACCGCGCAGACCAGCAGCGCGACCGCTCCGAGCCCGACCCTCCGGCGCCCCGCCTGACCTAGCATCGGGGCGAGCATACGCCGCCCCTCCGCCGCCCCGCCGCATGGCCCGGCGGCATGAAACCTGCCTGGGCAGGGTAGTCCGCCGGTGAGCGCACCGAGCCGGGCAAGCGAGGTGAAGGACCGAGATGGCCCAGGCGATCCAGCCGAAGATCCGACCCTTCGACATGGAGGGCATAGAGCGCGGCGACGACGGGATGGCCCGCTACGTGGACCGGCCGACCTCGCTGGTGAAGATGCTGCGCTCGACCGTCGAGCGGGCTCCCGACCTCGAGGCCGTGGTGGAGCTCGGCGCCGAGCGGGTCACGTACCGGGAGCTGTGGGATCGCTCGGCAAGAGTGGCGGGCGGGCTGCGCGCCGCCGGCGTCGAGCCCGGGGACCGGGTCGCGTCGCGCCTGCCCAACGGCCTGGACTGGTGCCTGGCCTTCTTCGGGGCGCAGCTGGCGGGGGCCGTGATCGTCCCGGTCAACATCCGGTTCACCGAGCCTGAGATCGAGTACGTCGTCGAGGACTCCGGCGCCATCCACACGTTCCTGCCCGACGAGCCGCTTCCCGACAGCGAGCCCCTCGCGGTGGACGACCTGGCAGCTGATGACCTCGCGGCCATCTTCTACACCAGCGGGACGACCGGCTTCCCCAAGGGCGCCATGACGAGCCACGCCAACTTCCTGACCAATACCGAGAACGCGCGCCGCGTGGTCGGCCTGCCGGACGAGGAGGGCGTGCGCACGCTGATCTCGGTGCCCCTGTTCCACGTGACCGGCTGCAACAGCCAGCTGCTGGTCTCCTGCGAGCTGGCGGGCACGACGGTGATCATGCCGGCCTTCGAGGTGCAGGCCTTCCTGCGGGCTATCCGCGACGAGCGCATCGAGCTGCTGACCACCGTCCCGGCCATCTACTGGCTGGCGATCAACCAACCGAATTTCGACGAGTTCGACATGTCCCGGGTGGGCTGGGCCACCTATGGGGGCGCGCCGATCGCCCCCGAGCTCGTGCGGCGCATCATGCAGGCGTTTCCCAACGCTCGCGTGGGCAACGGCTTCGGGCTCACCGAGACCTCCTCGATCTCCACCTTCCTGCCCCACGAGTACGCGGAGAGCCATCCGGAGAGCGTCGGGCTGGCGGCGCCGGTGGTCGACCTCGACCTGTTCGAGCCCGCCGCCGACACCGGCGTGGGGGAGCTGCTGATCCGCGGCCCGAACGTCGTCTCCGGCTACTGGAACAAGCCCGAGCAGACGGCCGAGACGTTCGTCGATGGATGGCTGCACTCGGGCGACCTGGCCCGCATCGACGAGGACGGTTTCGTCCAGATCGTCGATCGCAGCAAGGACATGATCAACCGCGGCGGCGAGAACGTCTACTGCGTTGAGGTCGAGAACGTCCTCGCCGCCCACCCCGAGGTGTTCGAGGTCGCGGTGCTCGGGGTGCCCGACGAGATGATGGGCGAGAAGGTGGGCGCCGTGGTGGTCCCCCGGCCGGGCGGGCAGATCGATATCGACGACCTGCTGGGTTTCGCTCGCCGGCAGCTGGCCGACTTCAAGGTCCCCCAGTACGTGGTGGTGGGCGACAGCGAGCTTCCCCGCAACCCGGGCGGAAAGATCGTCAAGCCGACGCTGCGCGAGCAGACCGACTGGAGCGGCGCGGCCGCGGTCGGCAAGCGGCGCTCGCGGTGACCGACGGGATGCCCGGCTCATCCCCCCGCCACGCGGCCGTCCTGGGCGGCAACCGCATCCCGTTCGCGCGGTCGAATCGCACCTACGCGCACGCGTCGAACCAGGACATGCTCACCGCCGCCCTCGACGGGCTGGTGGCACGCTTCAGCCTCCAGGGCGAACGGCTCGGCGAGGTGGCGGCGGGCGCCGTCCTCAAGCACAGCCGCGACTTCAACCTCACCCGGGAATGCGTCCTGGGCAGCGCGCTCGCGCCCGAGACGCCCGCCTACGACGTCCAGCAGGCGTGCGGGACCGGGCTGGAGACCACCATCCAGGTGGCCAACAAGATCGCGCTCGGACAGATCGAGTGCGGGATCGCCGGCGGCGTGGACACCACGAGCGACGCGCCGATCGAGATCAACGACGACCTGCGCGACGTCCTGCTCGACCTCAATCGGACCAAGTCGACCGTCGGGCGCCTGAAGCTGCTGGGCCGCCTGCGCCCGGGCCAGGTCGTCCCCGAGTTCCCGCGCAACGAGGAGCCGCGCACCGGTCTGTCGATGGGAGAGCACCAGGCGGTCTCCACCCGCAAGTGGGGGATCAGCCGGCGCGACCAGGACGAGTACGCGGCCGACAGCCACCACAAGCTGGCCGCGGCCTACGATCGCGGTTTCTTCGACGACCTGGTCACCCCGTATCTGGGGCTCGAGCGCGACCAGAACCTGCGCCCGGACGCGAGCGTCGACAAGCTGTCGCAGCTGCGCCCGGTGTTCGGCGACGGTGCCGGCGCCACGATGACCGCCGGCAACTCGACGCCGCTGACCGATGGCGCCTCGGTCGCGCTGCTGGCCAGCGAGGAGTGGGCCGCGCGGCGATCGCTGCCCGTGCTCGCCTACCTGGTCGACTGCGAGGTGGGGGCCGTCGACTTCGTGCACGGTGACGACGGCCTCCTGACCGCGCCGCTGTACGCGGTGCCGCGGCTGCTCGACCGCGCCGGGCTCGAGCTGCAGGACTTCGACTTTTACGAGATCCACGAGGCGTTCGCCTCGCAGGTGCTGATGACCCTCAAAGCCTGGGCGGACCCGGCGTTCTGCTCGGAGCGCCTCGGCCGCGACGAGCCACTGGGCGCGATCGACCGCTCCAAGCTCAACGTGAACGGCTCCTCGGTGGCGGTCGGTCACCCGTTCGGTGCCACCGGCGCGCGGATCGTCGCGACCCTGGGAAGGCTGCTGGCCGAGCGGGGCTCCGGGCGGGGACTGATCTCGATCTGCGCGGCCGGAGGCCAGGGCGTCGCCGCCATCCTCGAGAGGCCATGAACGACCGCTACCAGCTGCTGACCGGCAATCCGGTCGCCCGCCGCGTGGTCCGGGCCGTCGGTCTGCCCACGCCGGTACAGCTCCAGCGCCACCAGCCCGGCAGACCGGTCTTGTCGGCGCCGGTGCTGGTGGGCGGCGCCCGCGGGGGCCGGGCAGTCGAACCGATCCTGGAGATCCTGCGATCGATCGGCGCTCACGTGCGCACTGAGGCGGGGGCCGAGGACCAGGGCGAGCAGTTCGCGGCGCTGATCTTCGACGCCACCGGGATCGACGACAGCCGGCGCCTGCGCGCGCTCTACGACTTCTTCCATCCGGTCACCCGCAGCCTGACCGCCTGCGGTCGGGTGATCGTCGTCGGGACACCGTCCGAGCGCGGTGCCGAGCCGGGGCGCGCCGCGGCGCAGCGCGCGCTGGAGGGATTCGTCCGCTCGCTGGCCAAGGAGCTGGGTCGCGGGAGCACCGCCCAACTGGTGCAGATCGGCGAAGAGGGCGAGCTGGGGATGGAGTCGACCCTGCGGTTCCTGCTCTCGGCGAGGTCCGCCTACGTCTCCGGCCAGGTGGTCCGCATCGAGGGCGTGGATCCCGCCGACCTGGTCACCCCGGAGGATTGGGACCGGCCGCTGGCAGGGCGCGTGGCGGTGGTCACCGGCGCCGCGCGCGGCATCGGGGAGGCGATCGCCGAGACGTTCGCACGGGACGGCGCCGAGGTGATGTGCGCCGACGTGCCGGCCCAGGGCGAGCCGCTGACCGCCGTCGCCAACCGCATCGGCGGCACCGCGCTACAGCTCGACATCACCGACCCCGACGCGCCGGGCGAGCTGGTCGGGCACCTCGACGCGCGACACGGCGGAGTCGACATCGTCGTCCACAACGCGGGCATCACCCGCGACCGGACCCTGGCCCGGATGGCCGAGGAGGCATGGGACACCGTCCTGGACATCAACCTCTCCAGCCAGGAGCGCATCAACCACGCCCTGCTCGACGGCGACGCCCTGCGGGCGGGCGGGCGGATCGTGTCGGTGTCCTCGGTCGGGGGCATCGCCGGCAATCGGGGGCAGACGAACTACGCCGCCAGCAAGGCGGGCATCATCGGCATGGTGACGGGCCTGGCGCCGGTGGTCCGCGAGCGCCAGGCGACGGTCAACGCGGTCGCTCCCGGGTTCATCGAGACGCAGATGACGGCCGCGATGCCGTTCGCCGCGCGGGAGGCGGGCCGGCGGATGAACAGCCTCGGCCAGGGCGGGCAGCCGGTGGACGTCGCCGAGACGATCGCGTGGTTCGGAAGCCCCGGCTCGGCGGGGGTCAACGGCAACGTGGTGCGGGTCTGCGGGCAGGCCCTGCTGGGCGCCTGACGCGCGGAGGCCGGGACCGGTGGAGACCCAGGAGATCGAGGCGGCCCCGGGCCTGGCGCCCCTGTACGCGCGCGCGATCCTCGGGTCGGTCCTACCCGGGGGCGGCGACGAGCTTCCGGACCGGCGGCTGTTGCTGCGGGATCTCGAGGTCGACCGCGACCACCTGGCGGCCTATGACCGGGTGTGCGGCTTTCGCCTCAGCGACGAGCAGCCCGCCACCTATCCCCACGTGCTCGCCTTCCCGCTGGCGATGAAGCTCATGACCGACCGGTCGTTTCCCTTCTCGTTGCTGGGGATGGTCCACGTCGCCAATCGCATCGACCAGGCGCGTCCCCTGGGCGCCGACGAGCGCCCGACTCTGCGCGTCTGGGCGCAGGACCTTCGCCCCCATCCGCGCGGCCGGCAGTTCGACCTGGTGGCGGAGGCCGAGGTGGACGACCACGTCGTCTGGAGCGAGCGCAGCACCTACCTGCGCCAGGGGGAGGGGGCCGCGGAGGGTGGGTCCGGCGAGCGTCACGAGGACCCCGACCCCGAGGCGCCGATCGCCAGCTGGAGCGTCCCGGGTGACGTGGGACGCAGCTACGCTGACGTCTCCGGCGATCGCAACCCCATCCACCTGCACTCGCTGAGCGCGCGCGTGTTCGGGGTGCGGGGGCCGATCGCCCACGGCATGTGGATGAAGGCGCGCTGCCTGGCGGCGCTGGAGGGCCGCCTACCCACCTCCTACCGCGCCCAGGTCCGGTTCACCTCGCAGCTGCGGATTCCCTCGGAGGTCGGCTTCGCCGCTCGCCGGGACGACGAGACCTGGCGGTTCGCCCTGCGGACCGCGGGGTCCGACCGTCCCCATCTGAGCGGCTCGATCGGCCCGCTGGAATCTGCGGCTTAGCCGGGGCGGCCATCGCGCCCGGCGCACCAGAGCCCGCGGCTGCACGGTGGCCTGGGCCGACGCCGGCGCAAGCGTGGGCAGCGTGCACTCGTCCGCCACGGCTACGGCGGGGGCAGCGGCCCGCGGCGGCTGACGTCCGCGCGCAACTCCAGGATCCGCGCGACCGACGCGTGGAACGCCGCTGGCCGGAGCGCTCGCCGGGCCAGCGCGGTCGTCAGCGCCCCGAGGCCCTGGTTGCCCTCGCCGATGTCCCTGGCGGAGAACAGCAGCAGGTCCATGCCGGCGTGAGCCGCCAGCAGCGTTCGCCGGCCGATGCTGCCGAACGGCTGCAGGGCCCCGGCCTCCATGGCGTCGGTGATCGTCACGCCGCGGAACCCCAGACGGCCGCGCAGCTGGCCCTGGACGATCCTGGTCGACAGGCCGGCCGGCCGGGACGGGTCCAGCGCGGGATACACCGCCCACGACGCCATCGCCAGCTCCACCCCCGCCCGGATGGCCGCCGGGTAGGGCCGCATGTCGACGTTGCGCAGCGTGCCGAGCGGGAGCGCCAGCGTGACCGGCCCCAGGTCGGTGTTCTGGCTCGCGGTGGCGGCGCCGAGGCCGGGGAAGTGCTTGGTGGTGGCCGCGACGCCGGCGCGCTGCAGGGCGGTGATGAATGCGCCGGCCAGGCTGGCCACGCGAAACGGGTTGCTGCTGAACGAGCGCTGGAACTGATCGATGAAGTCGCCCGGCTGGCGGAACACGTCGAGGACCGGCGCCAGATCGACGTTCACCCCCGCGCCCCGCAGGTTTACGCCGGCGGCGGACCCCGCCCGCCGGGCGACCAGCGCGCCGTCGCTGGCCTCGCCCATCTGCTTTGCCGACAGCACGGGCGCGCCCGGCAGCCTCCTCACGATGCCGCCCTCCTGGTCGGTCATCATCAGCAGCGGTGTGCGGATCCGGCTGCGCAGCCGCGCCGCCTGCAGCCGGCGGATCACCGCGGCGATCTGGCCGCGACTCCGGATGTTCTCTCCGAAGAAGATGACCCCGGCGGCCTGGCTCTGGCGGATGCGGGTGAACAGCGCCGGGGGCGGATTGAGCCCCGGGTAGCTGTAGACGACCCGCTGGCCGGCCAGCTGCGAGAGGGTCAGTCGCGGCAGGGGCGGCGCCGTCACCACGGCGTGCGCGGGAACCGCGGCTGGCGCCAACCACCCGACGCCTGCGAGGAGCGCGATGGCGCCTGCCCGACGGCGCCATCTGCCAGCTGGGCTACGCCGCACGCGCGCTCATCGACGCACCGAGCTCGGCGCGCGAGCCGCGAGGACTAGGGTCGCGGGCCGTACCTCGAACGGCCCCAGCCGCCGAATCTCGAGCCGACCCACCGCCCGCCACCGCCGAACACCATCAGCAGGAACACCGCCAGCGCCACGAGCGCGGCGATCACGACGTGCACGTAGCTCAGCAGCCAGAAGATGACCGCCGCAACGATGATCGCGATGATGATGCCGATGAGATCGTCCATGCCTCCTCCTTATCGGTTGCCTCGATCTGTCGCCGCCCTGGGGTGAAGCTCCTTCGCAGCCGGCCTCAGCGATCGGACCGGTCGCCGGGCGCAGCCGCGTCGTCGCGGCGCTCGTCGCCACCGCGCACCGCGTCGCCCTGGCGCTCGTCGCGCAGCTCGTCGTCGGCCAGGCCTTCGTCGTGCAGCTTGGCGCGACTCTCCTGGAGCTCGGCCTCCGCCCGCTCGCGTCGCGCCGTCTGCTCGGCCACCTCGGCCCTGGCGTGGCGCGCCTGGGCCTCCGAGCGGTGGCGATCGGCGACCTCCGAGCGGTGGCGACTCAGCTGTCGCTGCTGGCGAACACCCCTCAGCCGCGGCGTCAGCGCCAGCAGCGCGATCACCACGACCACCACCACCACGATCGCGATCACTATTCCGGTGCTCATCTGCGCCCTCCCCTCGCTCTCAACTTGTGGTAACCGGGCGGATCGACCCGCAAACCGGCGTCATCCTCCGCTGACGCCCAACGCCTCGGCCACCACCGCTCCGGTTCGTGCTCCGATCGCAGGAGCGCAGCGGAGCCGGTCCAACCGGCAGCTACCGGCCGCCTGGGCTCCTACACGCGTCGGACGTGGCGGGTCGGCCACGGCGTGCGTGCTCGTCACCTGGTCAGGGCGACGCAACGGCGCGGACGCACGATCGATCGGTGCACGCGAACGCTGGGGCCGGAGAAGTAGACGCGGATCCTCCCGCCGCACAGGTCGGTGCGCCCGGTCGCCAGGTTGATTCTGCGAAAGCGCCAGTCGCAGTACACGCTGTGGGCACCCCCGCCATCGCGGAAGCAGCGCACGGTGGGATCGGCCGCGACGTTGAACGCGAAGGCGATGCCGCGCACGAAGAACAGCGTGTCAGCGTGCGCGCGGCGCAGGGTCAGGGTGTGCGCCTGGACTGCGGGGGCGACGGCCGACAGGACGACCGCGGCCACGAGCGCGGGCGCCCAGCTCCTGGCCCTCGACCTCCCCATGCGGCCAAGTCTAATGCGCGCCCCGACGCCGGGAGCCGTTTGTTGGCCGAGTTTTCCGCCGCCGCCCCGGGGGAGCGGCCCGTGCCTGCATCGCTACGGCTTCTGCTTGCTCCCGCCGGTGTCGCGCAGGGCGACGAGCCCACCCAGCACGCCGACGTAGGCGGTGCTGCCGTCGGGGCGGAGGGTGATCGGGGCGTAGTGGTTGTTGTATCCGAGCCCTTCGCCACCCAGCCGCTTGTAGATCGTCTTGCCGTTGCGGAAGTCGATGGCGGTCAGGTACCAGGCGTCCTGATCGTCCTTGCGGGGATCCTTGGTGTAGGTGTAGACCAGCCCGTTGCCCCGCGACAGCTTGGCGACGACCGAAGGCGCACGCTCGCCGCTCTTCCACACCTTGCGGCAGCGGGTGCCATCGCTGTTGACGTCTACTCGCTCCAGGCCGCCGGGCACCGTGCCGCCGTTCTCGGTAGTGGTGGGCCCCTTGTAGCCGTAGTTGTTCTCCACCACCATCGCCTTGTCGGTGGCGATGAGCGAGTTGTCGGTCGCGCTCTGCCCCTTCGTGAAGACCGGCTGCTTGCACACCACCCGGCTCCCGCTCACCTGCTTGGCCCGCCGGTAGACGACGATGTCCATCGGGTCGGCGTTGTCGGTGATCGACACGAGGTCGTCGCCCATGACGGTCGGCGTGGTCCCGGATCCCGCCTCGGTCTGCCCGGGCTTCTTCTCCCCGGTATTGGGGTACTCCTCGCGCCAGGTCACGTCGGGGCTGCCGTCGGAGGCGGCGTCGAAGCGGTAGAGCGCCTTGTCGGTGACGATGTAGACGCCGCCGTCGTCGTCCACCGCGAACGAGTTCCCGTTGGGCTCGTCGAGGTCCTTCGACTTGATGGTCGTGGACGGGTCGCCGGCCCGGGTGTCGATCGTTCCCACGACCCCCTTGGTCGAGGCGAACCAGAGCAGGCCGGACCAGTCGGGGAGCGCCGAGATGAGCTTGTCGTCAGAACCGACTGCCGAGGTGACGTCATAGTCGTGCTCGAGCTCGAAGGCCGGTTGGCCGGTCTCTCGAATGACCCAGATGTGGCGCGTGGTGGTCGGCGTCACCACCCGGTCGTTGTCGTCGAGGTAGAAGTAGCCGCCGCCCGAGAAGTCGGTGAACGGGTCACCGCCGGTCACCGTGCGGGGTGGCAGATCCATGGTGGCCAGGGTTTCGAGCGTCGCGGGGTCGAACATGTAGAGCTTTGGGCGGTCGAGCCCGACGCAGATGCTGATCAGCCGGCCGGCCTGGTCGAACGCGGTGGAGGCGCACTCCCGGCTGAGGAAGGTCGAGCGGCGCTCCATTCCCCGCCCGAGGGGCCCCGAGATCTTGTACGTGTCGCTTTGATAGGCGTCGTCGTGGATGTTGCTCTTGCCGTTCGGTGCCATGAACGGATGGGTCGGCGGCTCGGGCGCGGACACCGAGTGTGCTCTCGCCGGCGAGCCGATGAAGGTTGGGAGGCTCGAAGCGCCGGGCCCCTCCGGGATGGGCACCGGGTCGACCGCCCGCGCCGAGTCGGCGCTCGCCGCCAGGGCGATCACGGCACCGCAGGCCGCCATGCCGCGCGATAGCCGTCGCACGGGCTGGCAATTACCCGTCATGTCCGAGCCGAACCAGGGCCTTGACCGGGCCGGCGCCCGATCTACGGCCGGTTGCGTCCGTAGAGGTCGTGAGCGGAGACCCATTCCTCGGCCACGATCGCCGAGCCGAGCGAGAGCTCACCGCACAGGACGGTCGCGGCCACGATCTCGGCGAACTTGCGGACGTTGCCCGAGCCATAGCAGCCGAGCAGCTCCAGGCATTCCCGCTGGGAGGCCAGGCCGGTGCCGCCCCCGTACGTGCCGACGATGAGCGACGGAATCGTCACCGAGTAGTAGTAGTCGCCGTCGCTGCTCAGCTCCGCATGCACGAACGCCGCCGACGATTCCGCCACGTTGGCCACGTCCTGGCCGGTGGCGATGAACAGGGCGGTGATGCCGTTGGCCGAGTGCGCGCCGTTGTTGTTGACGCCCGACATGAAGCCACCCAGGTTCGACACCTGTCGCGCCCGAAACAGCAGCTCGCTGGTCGAGTGCATGTGCTTCTCGATCAGCTCCGCCGGGATCGTTGCCTCGGCCACCACGCGCTTGCCCCGAGTACGCAGCATGTTGACCTGCGAGCTCTTCTTGTCGGTGGCGAAGTTCGACTCCAGGAAGTAATGGCTGACACCGGGGTGATTGGCCATGATCCAGTCGCAGGCCGCCTGGGTCGCCTTGCCCGACAGGTTCTGGCCCGCGGCGTCGCCGGTCGTGTAGTTGAAGCGGGTGAACAGCATCCGGCTGGCCGAGTACTGCTCGATGTCGCGCAGGCGGCCGGACCGCGTGGTCTCCTCCGCCGCCTGCCGTATCTCCTCGAAGTGCTCGGTCAGCCATTCGCCGAAGGCTCGCGCTTCGCGGGCGGACTCGAACAGGAACGCCGGAGCGCGCTGCATGGCGTCATCCATCACGGTGGCCTTCACGCCACCCGCCTCACGCAGGAGCTTCATGCCCCGGTTGTAGCTCGCCACCAGCGTGCCCTCGGCGGTGGCGAGCGGGACGTAGAAATCGCCCTGCGCATGCTCGCCGTCGACCAGCAGCGGGCCGGCGACGCCGATCGGCACCTGGGCGACTCCGATGAACTGCTCGACGTTGCCGTGGACCAGCTCCGGATCGAACGAGTACCGCGAGACGTGCTCCAGGGTCGCTCCGGTCCGCTCCTCGAGGAAGCCCCGGCGCGCCTCGGCGGCCTCCCGCGTGTAGTCATTCTCGCGATCGCGCGGAATCCTGTTGTCCGTCGCTCCGGTCCGGGTGGCCATCTCCTCGTCTCCTGGTCGCTTGCCTCATGCGCCGGTCTACCCCGGCGCAGGCATGCGAATCGCGCCGGGCGGTCCTCCAGGCGCCGGTCCGGCGGTCCGCCGCGACCGGTCGCGCTAGCGCCTGCGCAGCGCCGAGCGGATGAGCAAGCCTGCCGCCACCCCCGCGGCGATCGTCAGGCCCGGCCGCTCCCGGAGCCGCTGCGCGGTCGATGCGCCGGCCGCCGCCCGCCCGGCGGCGCCGGGCTGGGACCGGGCGGAGTCCGGCGAACGTCCCGGCGGGACCGGTGACGCGAGATCCGGATCGGTCGAGACGGGGCTCAGGGCGGCGTCGGCCTCTGACCGCCTCTCCTCCACCTGAGGGACGGGTGGTCCCGGGCCGCCGATGGGCGCCGTGTCGCCGGCCGGGGCCGCCTCCACAGCGGTCGGCGGGGCCTGGTCGCCGGTCGGCACGGGCTCGAGGTCCCGCTCGGGGGCAGCCGGCCCCCCGGTTCCCCGAAGCCCACCTGCGCTGCGTCCGATCGCGGCGAGGTCGAGCCTCGGGCGCTCGACGATCCGCGGCTTCTCCAGGCCGACGGCCCGGTCGAGCGACAGCCTGCCCGGACCGGCGAGCGCGATCGCCAGGAACCCGGCCAGCAACGCCAGGTCGAGCTCGGCTCCGGGGTCTCCACTCGGGGCGCTGATCAGCCCGACATTGCTCTTCACCAGGACGGTGGTGAAGACCATCTCGATCGCGAGCGCGATGGCGGCCACGCGGGAGAGCAGACCGACCACGAGCAGGATTCCGCCCGCCACCTCGGTGATCGTCACGACGTAGCCGACGAGCACCGGCGCCGGGACGCCGAGCGCGACGAGCGCCTGCTGGCCGAATCTCGCCGGGCCGGCGGCGATCTTCAGGTAGCCGTGGCCCAGCATCACGCCGCCCAGCACGACCCGAAGGACGAGCGGAGCAATCCCGGCCAGGCGGCCGGACGCTGACAGGCCGAACGGGCTCATTGCGGTTCCTCCGGGGATCGAGGGGGCGCCGGTGCGCACCATACTTGAGCCGCCTGGCGATGATCGGGCCGGGCACTGGGGGGATACTGAGCACGGCGATGTCCCGGGAGAACGTCGAGATCGTGCGACGGCTGTACCAGGCGTTCAACCAGGCCGACTACGACTCGATGCTCGCCCCGGTGCATCCGGACGTCGAGTTCGACGCCTCCGATCGCCTGCCCGACGAGGGGATCCTCCGTGGCCGTGACGCCTATCGCCGGTTCTTGGAGCGCACCTTCGACACCTGGGCGCAGTTCGCGGTCGAGGTCGACGAGCTGGTGGACGCCGGCGATGCCGTCGTCGCCCTGGTGCGGATCGTGGGAGTCGGGAAGACCAGCAAGGTCACGGTGGAGGAACGCACGGTCCATGTGACCTGGCTGCGGGATGGCACGCCCTATCGCGTCAAGGTCTTCGCCGATCGTGGCGACGCCCTGCGGGCGGTGGGGCGGCGCGAGTAGGCGACGCCCGCCGGCGAAGCCCTAGCAGCGTGGAGCCAGCGAGGTGGTGGATCCCGCGGGCGGCGGGGTGACCACCACCGCGTTGCCCCGACCGCTCCCGCTCGTGGGCAGACAGGGTGGCACCACGACCATTCGGGCGGCGCTCCCCGGCGGGACGATGATCTGCGAGTGGACATCGCTCGCACTCGGGCTCGTCCCCTTGCTGCCCTTTCCGGTGGCGATGCGGGTACCGATTCTGAGCACGAAGGCGGCCGACGGCAGGTTGACCGTCCCGCTGGAGCCGACTCCGGCCATCTTGCTGCAGCGCGGCACCAGGACGACGCGCGTCCCGGGCGCCTGCGCAAACGCGACGACCGTGGCCCCGAAGGTGGTCGCCTGGCGGCCGGCGTTGGCGGGGGTGATCGGCACTCCGGTGTTGCAGGGCGGCACGACGACGCCGCGCGACCGATCGGCGGTGGAGACGATGACCGCGCGGGTGCCCTGGTTGGCGGTCGGCGGACCCTTGAGAGCGTCGGCGACGACCGCCCCAATGATCAGGGCCGCCGCGAGCGCCGCCATGACGATCAGCGGCGTCCGGGTCATGCCTCAGGGCAGCGCCGGGACCACACGACGATGCCGGAAGCGGGGGTCGACCGCCGCCGCGGTCATCTCCGGCGGCGGTTGGGGCCTCGTTGCGCGCGTGCGCCCGACTCCACCTAGCTGCTCTGCTGCTGGTAGGTGCAGGGTGGCGCAGTGACCGTCTTGGACTTGCTGGTCGACGGGAGCGCGTTGTTGGCGCCCTGCGGAGAAGTGCCTCCCGAGCCTCCAGAGCTGGAGGACGGAGTGCAGGGCGGCACGACCAGCGTCTGGATGTTGCTGTTGGCCGGCAGGACGAGCTGGTTCTGTTGGCCGGGCTGCGAGCTGCTGCTGGCCGAGCTCTGGGCCTGCTGCTGGGTCTGGGCCCCTCCGGGAGTCAGAAGGATCGTGCTGGACGGCGGCGGCATGCCCTGGCTGCTCGAAGAAGACTGCCCGCCACTGGCCTGGCAGGGCTGGATCGCGACGGTCTGCGTGAGGGTGCCTCTGGGGACCACGACGGTGTTCGAGCCCGGCGGCGGCCCGCTGGCCCCCCGCTGGGACACCGCGGCCACCGAGCAGGGCGGGACCATCACCGTGAGGTCGTTGTGCTGCTTGGGCACCACGACCGTCCGCACGCCCGGCATCTGCAGCGCCGTGGAGACGGCGTCCGACGACGACGACCCGCCGCCGCAGCCGGCCACCCCGAGCGCCACCAGTGCCGCTCCACCAGCCCGAACGAGTCCGGCAAGTCCGCTGCTCATCGCCTCTCCCTCCCGCTGTCCCCGGCAGTCTGCCTTCGGATTTAGCGCAGCCTCTACCCCTGGCCGCGCCGAGGCAAACGACGGCCCGATGCCGTACGAGTGGCCGACCCTAGTCCGGAGCCTCGGCGGCTGCAAGCCGGATCGACGCCGCTGCCGGATCCGGCTGTGCCGTCGCCTTGCACCGGTTCGACCGGATCCGCGGCGGCGCATCGGGCATCATGGACGGCTCGGTGGTGCCAGAGCGGTTCGGTTACCTGTCCGAGGAGCAGGCCTGGCGGTTGGCCCGGCGGCGGGCCGGGGTCGCCCGGGCCCGCCATGCCCGCCGCCGACGGAAGGTGGCGGCGGCTCTGGCGCTGTCCCTGGGGGTGTTGATCTGGGCCCTCCTGACGCTGTGGCCGTCGGGCTCCGGGCCCTCCGTCAGTGTGGGCACTCATCGCGCTGCGCCGTCGCCGACGGCGGCACCGGCGCGCCTGGCGCCATCGCGACCGGCGGCGCCGCCCGCCGACGCACGGGCTCGGCGGCTCGATCGCCTCCTGGCGGCCAGCCCGCTGGTGGCGAGTGGAGGTCGGCGCCGCCGGGAGATCGCCCTCACGTTCGACGACGGCCCGGGCCCCGATACCGCCGCCGTGATGCGGGTGCTGCGCCGCTGGCACGCGACGGCGACCTTCTTCGAGATCGGAACCAAGGTCCAGACCGAGCCGGCGACCGTCGCCGCCCAGGCAAGGGCCGGGTTCGCCATCGAGGATCACACCGTCAATCACCGCGGATTGGGCGGATTGCCTGCGGCCGCCCAGCGCGCCGAGATCCACGGCAGCGCCCAGCGCCTTCGACGCGCGGGCGCCCCCTACCCCCGGCTGTTCCGGCCTCCCTACGGACGCTTCGACAAGACCACCGTGGCCACGGCCCGATCGCTGGGGATGTTGACCGTGCTGTGGACATTGGACTCGCGCGATTACCTCCGGCCCGGCAGCCCGGCCATCGTCAACCGGGTGCTGCGCGGCGCCGTGCCGGGAGCCATCGTTCTCATGCACGACGGTGGGGGAGATCGCGCCCAGACGGTCGCCGCGCTGCCCAGGATCATCGCGCGCCTGCGCCATCGCGGATACCGCCTGGTCACCGTCCGCCAGCTCCTGCAGGACGATCCCCCGCCGCGCGGCCAGGCCCGCCTCCTGATGGAGCGCGGGGGATGAGCCGGTATCCCGGCCTTCACACCGGGCGACCCGGCCGACAGTTCAATTAGCCGGGTGTCCGGTTCGCCAGACAGCGACCAGGATCGAGCGAAGATCTGCGTCTTTGCCCCGGTTCCGCTGCTCACGGTGACGATCGAGCCGGGCTCCGGCGATTCCGCGGAGGTGCACATCCACGCCGGAGGCCAGGGGATATGGGTGGCGCGGATGATCGGCGTCCTGGGCGCAGAGGTGGTCCTGTCCGCCGCCCTGGGCGGCGAGACAGGGCAGGTGCTCAGGGGCCTCATCGCGGACGAGGCGATCACCGTCCGGATGACCGAGATGCACGATCCGAATCCGGTCTACGTTCATGATCGCCGCGAGGGCGAGCGACGGGAGCTGGCCCGTAGCGCGCCCCCGCGGCTCAGCCGCCACGAGGCCGACGATCTCTACGGAGCTGTGCTGTCGGCCGCCCTGCGCTGCGATCTCGTCGTCCTGACCGGTCCGCAGCCCGAGTCGGTGATCGACCCGCGGGTCTATGCCCGGCTGGCCGCGGATCTCGCCGAGAATCAGGTCCCCGCGGTCGCCGACCTGGCCGGAGAGCATCTGCGCGAAGCCCTTCCGGCCGGAGTTCGCCTGCTCAAGATCGCCTCCGAGCGACTCGTCGAGGACGGCTACGCCGAGGGCGATTCCGAAGCCGAGCTGATCGGGGGCCTCGAGCGCCTGCGAGAGCTCGGTGCGCGCGACGCGGTGGTGTCGCGGCGCGAGCAGCCGGCGCTGGCGCTCGTCGAAGGCCGGGCCCTGCGGCTGAGCGGCCCGCGCTTCGAGCCCCTCGACCCGCACGGAGCCGGGGACTCGCAGACCGCGGCGATGGCCTACGGCCTGGCGACGGGCCTGGCCAGCGAGGAACTACTCAAGCTCGGCGTCGCCGCCGGGGCCCTCAACGTCACCCGGCGCGGGCTCGGCAGCGGCACCAAGGCGGACATCGAGCAGCTCACGGCCAACGTCGAGGTCGGCGCCAGCGACTCGGTCCGAGGCGGCGCGGGCGGCTAGCGCACCCAGGGCAGCCGGCGAAGGAGCTTCAGGCCGGCGGTTATGAGCCGCGACCAGAGCCGCTGGCGGACGGGCCCGTACGGGGCGATCGGAAGCAGGCGTTGGACCGCGACGGTCTGCGGCTCGGTGTATTTGCGAATCCCCTCGGCGCCATGGCGGCGTCCCAGGCCCGAGTCCTTCATCCCTCCCATCGGCGCGTCGATCGAGCCCCATGCCGAGATGTAGCCCTCGTTGACGTTGACCGTGCCGGCCTGCAGCCGTGTGGCCAGCCGCCGGCCACGATCGGCGTCGCGGGTCCAGATGCTGAAGTTGAGCCCGAAGCGGCTCGCGTTCGCACGCTGCACCGCCTCCTCCTCGGAGGAGAAGCGCGAGGCGGAGACCACCGGGCCGAACGTCTCGTCGGCGAACAGCGTCATGTCATCGCTTACGTCGGTGAGCAGGGTCGCCTCGTGGAAGTAGGGCCCGATGTCCGGGCGCGCGTTCCCGCCGGCCAGGACGGTGGCGCCCTTCTCGACCGCGTCGTCGAGGTGCTCGCGGACCGTCTCGAGCTGGTTCTTCGAGATCAGCGAGCCCATGTCGTCCTTGTAGCTGAACCCGGCGCCCAGGCGCATGGCCCGCATGCGCTCGACCAGGCGACGGATGAACTCGTCGGCGACGCTCTCGTGGAGCAGCAGCCGCTCGATGGAGATGCACAGCTGCCCGGCGTTGGAGAACATCGCCCGCTCCGCGCCCTCCACCGCCCGATCCAGGTCGGCATCCTCGAGTACCAGCATCGCGTTCTTGCCGCCCAGCTCCATCGAGCTCGGGATCAGTCGCTCGGCGGCCTGGCTTGCCACCTTGCGGCCCACCTCGGTGCTGCCGGTGAACATGATGTAGTCAACCCGGTCGATCAGCTCCGGGCCGAGCTCCGACCCCGAGCCGGTGACCGACTGGATCACGTCCCGGGGCAGCCCGGCCTCCTCCAGCAGGGGGATGGCCCCCAGGGCGCTGAACGGCGTCTGGCTGTCGGACTTGAAGACGACGGCGTTGCCGGCCGCCAGCGCCGGCACGGCGTCGCTGATGCTCAGGGTCAAGGGGTAGTTCCAGGGAGTGATCACCCCGACGACGCCGACCGGGTGGTGGTGCTCCCAGCTCGCGGTCAGCAGCGGCAGGGCGCCCCGGCGACGGTGGGCGCGCAGATTGCGCTCCGCCGTGCGTGCGTAGTAGCGGGCCACGACCGCCACGTCGATGACCTCCTCGAAGGCATGCCGGCGGGCCTTGCCCGACTCGAGCTGGATGAGGTCGAGCAGCTCGTCCTGATGGTCGAGGACCAGGTCGTGAAAGCGCAGCAGGATGCGCCGGCGCTCCTCCCAGCCGGTCTGGCCCCAGCGCGCCTGGGCGGACCGAGCGCGCTCGACGGCCAGGGCGACGTCTTCGCCGGTGCAGCGCGGAACGGCTGCCAGCACTTCGCCGGTCGCCGGGTTCTCTACCTCGATGCTCTCTCGCTCGCCGTCGCCGGTGGTCACGAGCCGGGCGAGCTCGGACAGGCGCGCCGTATCGACCCGCTGCGAGCCGGTGGAGGGTGGGGTGTGGGCGCGCGGCGTATCGGCGGTGACGCTCATGCGGGGTGCCTCTCCCTTCGGCGGGCTTCGAAGCGCATCTCGAAGAAGTCGAGCATGTGGGGCAGGTCTTCGCCAGGCTCCAGACTGGGCTGCTCGAGGGTCGGCGCGTAGGTATCCAGCATCCGCGCGAGCACCGCCTTGCCCAGCAGCAGCACCAGCGACCCGCCGGGGCAGTCCTGCGTTCCGTTGCTGAGGTGGTTGAAGCGGTAGTCACCCGGGCCGTTCATCCAGCGCTCCGGGTCCAGCCGGTCGGCGTTGGGGACCCGCTCGGGGTCGCGGTGGTTGAAGACGTTGAGGATCATCACCTGGGTGCCCTCGTCGAGCCGCTCGCCGGCCAGCGTCGTCTCGCGGGTGGTCTCGCGGGCCAACAGCGGAACGGTCGGCCACAGTCGCATCGTCTCCTGCAGGCAACCCTCGAGATAGCGCAGCCCGTCCACCGCCTGAGGGTCCGAGAGGTCGTTGCCCTCGAGCTCCTCCCGCACCCGCCGCTCGACGGCCGGGTCCGCGGCGATGACGCCGAGCGCGCGGTACGCGTTGGCTCCCAGCGTATCCCGCGTCGCGAACATCCAGTGCGGGATCTGGTGGGCGATACGGGTACGGTCGCTCTGCGGTGCCTCGTTGACGCGGGACAGAAGGCTCCCGGGCTCCGGCTCGACGAGCTTCTTCTCGAGCCGGCCGTAGAACTCGAAGTAGTCGTCCGACTCGCCCAGGCCGGCGAGGCGGTTGGCCTCACCCATCAGCTTCTCCAGCAGCCGCGTCAGGGCCTGGTCATCACCGGAGCCATCCCCGAAGATCACACGGAGCGTGACGCGGTCGAACAGCCGCTCCCAGTGAGCCCACTCCAGCCTGTCGCCGAGCGCCAGCCGATCGACTTCGTCGGCGATCACGGCCAGGAACCGCTCGGCCGCGGGATGGATGCGCTCGGACGTGACGAGGACGTACTCGTTGAAGGCGCGGCGGTCGCGCCAGGCGTCGCCGCGCGAGATCGTCAGGGCGTCGGGCTGGAAGTGCGACATTCCCTTGCCCTTGGCCCCGGAGTCCGAGGCGTAGACGTCGGCGGACTGGTCGAGGACCTCCCGGATGGCCTCCGGCCCCCACAGCACCACCATCCGCCCGCCCAGCAATCGGACGCCCTGCCCTCCGTGCTTGCGGCGAATGTCCAACAGCGTCTCGACCGTGCGCCGATCGGCGCCGCTCGCCGTGAGCAATTTCATCGCGGCCGGACGTGGAGAGAACAGCCCGCGGACGAGGCTGGGAAGCAGGCCGGTAGTGACAATCCGGAGGCCGTCCGCGACCGAGGCCTCGGGCAGCCCGTCGCGGGCCTGGGGTGGGGCCTGCGACGCGGCCGACGCGTCGGAGACGCTCACGAGTTGATCGCCGCCAGGGCCTTCCTGACGCCCTCCAGCCTGTGGCGGACCTTTCCGTCGCTCTCGTCCGACGAGACACGGTGCCAGGGGAGGAAGGCGTTCGGCATGCCCTCCAGCGCCGGGCCCAGCTCCGGATAGTGGCGCAGGATCACGTCCTTCATCTTGGTCTTGGTCACCCAGTCGATCCCGGTCTGGGTGTAGACCTCGGGCCGGAAGTCGCTGGTGAAGAACCGGTCGCTCTTGAGTCGACGCGAGGCCATGAGGATGAACACCCGGAACGCGGTGTCCGAGAACCCGAAGCCCGGCGGCAGCGGCTCGGCGTACATGCCGACCTGCAGGTCAACCTTGTCGATGTCGTTGCCGTAGACCCGGCGGATCTGCTCGGCCCACTCAGGGTTGTTGGTGAGCTCGTCGAACGAGCGCACCCGCGGCATGCGCATCTCCTCGCGGAAGTCGTTGTAGCGAGGGACGCCTCGCTCACGGTCGCGCAGGACGTCCAGCGTGGCGAGGTCCATCAGCTCGCCGTCGATCCGCTTGAAGCGCTGGAGCGCTCGCGGATAGTTGTGGAGGGTTATCGCGCCCGGGTTCTCGATGCCCATCGAGTAGATGAGGTCGGGAATGTCGTAGCCGTCCATGAACGGCCGCGTGTTCGCGCCCTGCAGCTCGACGAACTCGCGCTGCTCCACCAGGCGCCCGGACTCGAGCTCGTACAGGTTCCAGTCGTCGCGGACCAGCGGATGCATCCGGTAGACCGAGACGAACTCCTCGGTGAGCTGGAAGCGCGCGTCGTGGTGCTCCTGAGGTGAGCCCATGATGCCGCTGAACAGCTCGGAGTCGCCGAGGCGACCGAAGCGATCCTTGATGTGCTGGCCGAAGACCCCGGACCAGTTGGTGTTCATGGCGATCCACAGCGCCGGCGTGTTGACGATGCCGGGCGTCCACTCGACAGTGTGGATCTTGGCCATCAGCGCCGAGTTGATGAGCCATGCGGTGTCGAACAGCCGCTGGTCGTCCCAGGCCGGGTGCTCGCGCTTGAGCACGTCGCAGATCGCGTTGTGCTCCTTGGTGAACAGGGTGTGCAGGCAGGAGAGGCCGAACCACCAGTTCTCGTTGAAGCCGGTGAGGTCGATCCCCCCCTCCTTGGGATCCGGCAGCAGCCGCCCGTTCTCGCCGATCTTCAGCTTCCCGTCCTGGAAGGTGCGGACCGCGTTCTGGGTGTCCTGACTGGAGCCGTAGAGCTGCGATGCGTCCCACCAGTGGGTCTCGGTGTTGCCGTAGTCGATCGATCCGTCGCCACTGCCGTCGGGCGGGCCCGAACCGTGGGCCGGAACCGAGACCGTGCGGCGGACCCGCATCGGATGCTCCGGCCAGTCGTCGTCCGACTCCAGCGGCACCTCCATGACCTCGTCGGCTCGGCCGCGCCCGTGGAAGAACCAGTTGTGGTTCTCGAACTGGATCCACGCCGCCGCCAGGACGTTCAGTGTCGTCGCCGGCTTGAACGTGTCGCGGGTCATGAGCTCGAGCGAGACCTGGCGCGCGCTCGGGTCGTGCAGCTGGGGCGGCTTCTCCGGCCTGATGTGCTTGGGGTTGACGTTGCGCGTGAACGCGCTGCCGCTCGACCCCATCTCGGGGTCGTCGAGGTCGTTCCAGGTGCCGTCGGGACGACGCGCGGTGAGCGCCTCCGGCGGCGACTCCTCGATGCCGTGCTTGCGGATCGGAGTGGAGGTGTCGAACAGGTTCATGTCGCGCAGGTCCAGTCGCAGCGACAGCAGGTTGAGCGTCTTGAGCGCGGTCGTCGGCAGCTCGTACCACTGACGCCGCTGGTTGATGCGGCCGAACATCGCGTGCATCGCTCGATTCGCCAGCGATCTACTCACTCGATCACTCCTTCTCCTCGACAAACACACGCCGCCGGCGTTTCTCCGGCAGCGATTCCTGATTCCAAGCTACCCAAGAAGCCGGTGCGCGAACGCGAATCGTGACCAAACCCCCTCGCTTCACCGGCGCAGCGCGCGAGGCTCAACTGTTCGTCCGGATCGCGTGGGACCGCATCTGCCCACTCGGTATCAGTCCTCATTGATGACGGCAGATCGGTCCAGCACGAGGGAGGCTCGGATGATCCGTCGAGGGTTGGTCGCGCTGAAGTGCACACTGGTCGTCTCATTGGTTGCCTGGCTCGGTGGCGTCGTGGCGGCCGACGCCAAGCAGGTGGTGACCGGTCACGCCCAGATCACGGGCGGCGCGCGCCGGAGTACCCCCCGGCTCGCGCGGCGGATCAGCGCAGCCGATCGGTCGCCGCCACGAGCGCGGCCACGATGCCCGGCTCCAGACCCGAGTGGCCGGCGTCGGGGACAATGTCCAGCTCGGCGGCCGGCCAGGCGCGGTGCAGCGTCCAGGCGCTCTCCGGCGGACAGATCACGTCGTAACGCCCGTTGACGATCGTTCCCGGCATGCCGCGGATCGCACCGACGCCATCCAGCAGCTGGGTGTCGTAGTCCAGGAAGCAGCGGTTGAGCAGGTAGTGGCACTCCAACCGCGCCAGCGACAGCGCCTGGTGGGGCTGCGAGATTTGATCGACCAGGTCCGGATCGGGGTGGAGCTTCGATGCGCTCGCCTCCCAGATGCTCCACGCCTTCGCCGCCTCCAGCCGCACCGCCTCGTCGTCGCTGGTCAGCCGACGGTGGTAGGCGGCCAGCAGGTCGTCGCGCTCGTCGTCGGGGATGGGTGCCAGGTACCCCTCCCAGGCGTCCGGGAACAGCCGGCTCGCACCCTCCTGGTACAGCCACTGGATTTCCCGCCGGCGCCCCATGAACACGCCGCGCAGGATCAGCCCGTCGACGCGGTCGGGATGGGTTTCGGCGTACGCGAGCCCGAGCGTGCTGCCCCATGAGCCGCCCACGACCACCCAGCTGGAGATCGCGAACTCCTCCCGCAGCGTTTCCATGTCCGCCACCAGGTCCCAGGTGGTGTTCTCGCGCAGCTCGGCGTGGGGAGTGCTGCGCCCGGCCCCGCGCTGGTCGAAGAGCACCACGTGGTAGGCCTCGGGGTCGAAGTAGCGCCGGTACTCGGGCTCCAGCCCCGCGCCCGGCCCCCCGTGCAGGAACACCGCCGGGCGGCCGTCGGGATTGCCGCAGCGCTCGTAGTAGAGCGTGTGCAGCTCGCAGACCTGCAGCCTGCCGGTCGCGAACGGCTCGACCTCGGGGTAGAACGCGTCGCTGACGGCGGGGTTGGTCAAGCTCAGCGCAACCCTGCCATCAGGCGCACCACGTGGCGGGAGCCGATCACCATGAGCACTCCGGCCAGGATCGTCAGGGCGCCGAGCGCTCCGAAGTACAGCGGCAGGCTCAGGTGCTCGTAGAGGCCGCCGACGTATCCCCCGATCACGTCCCCCGCCGAGATCGACAGGAACCACACTCCCATAGTCGTGCCCACCGCCGCGGCCGGGGCCAGCTTGGTGGTGGCGCTGAGGCCGACGGGGCTCAGCGTGAGCTCGCCGATGGTCTGCACGAAATAGACGCCGACGAGCCAGAGCGGTGAGACGCGGCCGCTGGCGCCCGCCGCGGAGGCGGCGAGCATCATGACCAGGAAGCTGACGCCGACCAGCAGCAATCCCATCGAGAACTTGACCGGTGTCGAGGGCTGCCGCGCCCCCAGCCGCACCCAGAGCAGCGATATGAGGGGAGCCAGGGCCAGGATGAAGATCGGATTGACCGACTGGAAGAAGCTGGCCGGGAAGTGGATGCCGAGCACCTCGAGGCGGACCTTGTCCTGCGCGAAGATGCTCAGGATCGAGCCCGACTGGTCGTAGATCAACCAGAACACGACCGAGGCGGCGAACAGGATCACCAGCGCCCGCAGCCGGCTGCGCTCCACGGCGGTCAGCGCGCCGCTGCGGAAGTGGCGGCCGAAGTACAGGAAGGGGATCGCCAGGATCGTCACGCCGATCGCCTTCTCGACGACCGAGGCGGAGATGTTGGTGACGAACGCGTCGAACGCGAGCAGCGCCAATCCCACGGCGGCCCCCGCCAGCACGCCCCGGACGACCCGTCGCACCTCCTGCCGGGTGGCGCGGGAGGGCGGCATGCGTCCGATGTCGCCCATGCGTCTCGTCCCCGCCACGTACTGGATCAGGCCGAACGCCATCCCGACTCCGGCGGCGGCGAAGCCGAGATGCCAGTCGATCTCCTGACCCAGGTAGCCCACCACCAGCGGCGCCAGCAGCGCGCCCAGGTTGATGCCCATGTAGAAGATCGAGAAGCCCGAGTCACGGCGCGGATCGTCCGCGGAATAGAGCGCCCCGACCATGCTGCTCATGTTCGGCTTGAGCAGTCCGGTCCCCAGGATGATCGCCAGCAATCCGCCGTAGACGAAGGTCAGGCCGTGGAACGCCATGGCGAAGTGGCCGATCGCGATCACGACGCCGCCGTACAGGACGGCCCGCCGGTGGCCCAGCAGCCGGTCGGCGATCCATCCTCCCGGCAGCGCTGCCACGTACACCAGCGCGTTGTAGAGGCCGTAGACCGCGGCCGCCGCCCCGACGCTGATCCCGAGCCCGCCCTTGGCCGCGCTGGCGGTGAGGAACAGCACCAGGATGGCGCGCATCCCGTAGAAGCTGAACCGCTCCCACATCTCGGTGAAGAAGAGCGTGGCGAGGGCGCGGGGATGGCCGAAGAAGCTGCGCTCGATGAACGTGGCGTCGGTCAACGCACGCACCCGTGCAGGGGGATCATCGGCCCCGCGGTGACGCTACGGCCCGCGACCCGCCGGAAGGCGACCGGGGTGGCCGTCCAGCATCGGCGCGCCCCGAATCGTCCTCGGTAGCGCTCGCGGAAGAACGTGGCGTCGACGACGACGTCGGTATCGCATCGGAACGCCGGCCCCCGTCGAGCGCAGCGCACGTCCACGACGTCGGAGAACGGGCCGCCTCGGTCGAGCTGGGCGTTCAGCGCCTGCTTGACCGAGTGCTCGAAGCGGTTGGTGCCGGCAAGCGGGGAGGGACCGCCGCAGGCGGCCAGGAGCGTCGCCACTGCCAGCACGGCCAGACCGCCGCCGCCGATCGCCCCGCGCGCCCCGATCCGGCATCTACTCCGTTCCAAGGTGGTTCCGTCCCCCTCCCGAGCAGCGCGAACCTAACACAGTCGCCGCCCCCGGCGGCTCGCTCGTCGGATCGCGTTGCGGGCGGTCGGGTGACCGCCGAGGGAGACCTCGACCTCGGCCAGCAGTACGCGATTGCGCGCTGCCGAACGCGAGGCTAGTCTCGCGTCGAAACCGACCGGGAGGCGCGATGGCATCGATAGAGGTCAAGAATTTCGACTCCCCCGACGAGACCCGGCAGTTCGAGGGCAAGGGGCAGGCCGATGTGGTCAACGTTGGCGGGCAGGTTGTCGGCAAGGCGACCTTCGAGCCCGGCTGGAAGTGGTCCAACAACGTCAAGCCCATCGCCCAGACCGACTCCTGCCAGGTCTCGCATCTCGTCTACGTGTTTTCGGGCCGGATGCGCGTCTACATGGACGATGGCAGCGAGTCTGAGATGGGCCCCGGTGACGTGATCGCCATCCCGCCCGGCCACGACGCCGAGGTCATCGGCGACGAGCCCTGTGTCTCCCTGGACTTCGGTGAGTTCGGCGAGTACGCCAAGCGCGATTAGCCAGAGCCCGAGGCGGGGGGACCGAAGCGCTCCGCGGCCGTCGGGATCGGGTCGGGATCCGATGGCCGCAGCGGCTGGCGCGCGAGGGCGGACCGGCGGACTGGCCGGGTGACGCAACCCGGCGCGCGGTCGCGGTTTATATCCGCCGTATCAGCCACAGTCCGTATCAGCCGCCGCTTGATGCGTCTTTCCTCACCCCACCCGCGCCGTCGTCACGCTGTCAGGCTGCTGCTGACGCTCCTGGCGGCGGCAGGCTCCCTGGCGCCGGCGACAGGCGCCCAGCCGCCTCCGCCTCCGCCCGGGCCGCCTCCCCCGCCCGCGCCGCCCGCGCCCCCGACGCCACCCAAGCCAGCCCCGCCCCGGCCCGTCTATTCGCTGATCGCCCCGTTTGCCGCCGGTGTCGGCCAGGGCGTGCTGGTGCGCGGCAGCGGCTTTCGCCATCACAGCCCCGTGGTGGTGACGGTGGCCGGGAATCCGGTCGCGCAGGCGGTGACCAACTCGATCGGCAACTTCGCGACCGGTTTCGTGGTCGCGGGCGGCACCCCACCGGGCGTCTATGCGGTCGTCTCGCAGGTCGCCGGCCGCCAGGTGCGCTCGACGGTTCGGATCGTGCCGGGGCGCCGCCGGCCGCTGGCGGTGGCCACCTCGTCCACCGGCGCCAGGCTTTCCGGCTCCTCCACTGTCGGCCGCCCGGGCACCCGGCTGCGTGTGGTCGCCCGCCGGCTGCCGCCCGGCGCCTCGGCGGTGCTGGTGTTCGGCGCCAAGGAGATGGCCAAGGGCAAAGTGGGGGCGGGCGGGGGGTTCGTGCGCTCGTTCGGCGTTCCCAACCAAGACCCGGGACGCCATCAGTTCTGGGTCAAGGTGGGGAGGCTGAAGCTCACTTCCTACTTCGACATCCTGCCGCCCCGGCGCGCCGGCCTTCCCGGGGGCGTGCGGATGGTGGCGGCGGGCGACATCGCCTGCCAGCCGGGGGGGCACGTGGGACCGGTCACCTGCCAGCAGGCGGCGACGGCGCAGCTGGCCGCCTCGCTGCATCCGAGGGTGGTGGCGGCCCTCGGCGACAACCAGTACCAGCAGGGGGCGATCGCCGCCTACGCCGGCTCCTTCGACGCCAGCTGGGGAATCCTCAAGAGCCGGATGCGACCCGCCGCCGGCAACCACGAGTACCTGACTCCGCAGGCGGCGGGCTACTACACTTACTTCGGCTCGGCCGCTAGGCCGCCGAACAGCTGGTACTCCTACAACCTGGGCACCTGGCACATCGTGGTGCTCAACACCAACTGCCCATTCGTCGACTGCAACCAGGGCGGAGCCGAGGACTCGTGGCTGCGGGCCGACCTGGCATCAAACCCCCGCCGCTGCACGCTGGCGTACTTCCACCACCCGCGTTTCTCGTCGGCCGGCCACTTCGAGTCCGAGGGGCAGGTCTACGACCGCGCGGCCACGCTCGCCTTCTGGAACACCCTGTACGCGTACGGGGTCGACGTGGTGGTCAACGGCCATTCCCACATCGCCGAGCGCTTCGGCCCACAGGACACCTGGGGCCACCCCGCACCTGGTCGCGGCATCGTCCAGTTCACGGTCGGTAGCGGCGGCATAAACCACGACCGCATCATCGGCGTGACCAAGAACAGCCGCTTCCGCACCAGGGCGTTCGGGGTGGAGGAGCTGGCGCTGGGCGCGGGCCGCTACCGTTGGCGCTTTCTGCGGGCGCCGGACGGCAGGGTGCTGGACGCGGGCTCGAGCGGCTGTCACTGAGCCGCGTCGCCGCCGTATGGTGGGCAGTCCGGTGCAGTTCTCTCGAGCAGACGACGGCTTGCCCCTGCCGCCGCCGGAGCTGGCAAATCGTGTCGGCGGTCTCCCCGACCACGATCCGCTCGCCGCCTACCTCGGCATCGGCGGTGCGATCCACGACGACTTCGTCTCGCTGCTGGGGACGTCCTGGGAGTGGCGGGGAAAGCGGGTGCTCGACTTCGGATGCGGCTCGGGACGGGTCCTGCGGCACTTCCTGGCCGAGGCGGAAGCCGGAGCGCAGCTCTATGGCTGCGACATCGAAGAGCCGGGGATCACGTGGCTGCGAGAGAACCTGAGCCCGCCGATCAAGCACGCCTTCGTGAACGACGAGCGGCCTCCGCTGCCCTTCCCGGACCGCTATTTCGATCTGATCTGGGCGGCCTCGGTGTTCACGCATCTCGCCGAGGGGTGGAGCGAATGGCTGCTCGAGCTTCACCGCCTGCTGTCCGACGGAGGCCTTCTGATCGCGACCTTTCTCGGCGAGCACATGTCGGAGGAGATCGCCGGAGAGCCCTGGGACGAGAATCGGATCGGGATGAATGTCATCGCCGGCGGGTCCTCCTGGGTGACCACCAACATCCTGCATTCGCCGTGGTGGATCCGAGCTCACTGGGGAAGGGCGTTCGAGATCCTGGAGCTCCGTCCCAGCGGGTTCCCCACCGGCGGCTCGGGGGCCGACCCGCACAAGAGCCACGGGGTCGTGCTGATGCAACGTCGCGAGGTGCAGCTCGCGGTCGACGACCTGGAGCGTCTCGACGCCGACCCCCGCGAGGCCGCTGCCCTCCGGCACAACGTCCGCCAGCTGGTGAACATCCTCGCCGAGACGGACCCGGCACGGCGGGCGCAGGAGACCCACGACCTCCAGGTGGCCCTTCAGACGGTCATCTCCAGCCGCAGTTGGCGCTTGACCCGACCGCTCCGCGCGGTTGGCCAGGCCGCGCGACGCTTCCGCTGACTCCCGCCGGCTCCGGGCGGGCCCGGGCGTCCGCGTCGGGTTCGATCGCCTGGATGGCGCTGCCGGCCCCGCGTCGACAATGCGCGCTCCAGAAGTGCTGAAGCGCGGATACGCGCTCCTTGTCGGAGACCGAGGCTCGTATCCTCATGGTGCTCGCTGGCGTCGAGTCTGCGTCTCGAGCAGCCGCCGTATACAACGGACGTCCAAGCCGGAGCTGCGGGGTCGAGGATCCCCGCGCCGTGGCCGATACCCCCTGCAGAGGACTATTCGAATAAGGCGCCAACCGGCCAAGAGAGCTGGCTCATTGGGCAACTGGCCACATAGGCGTTCGCTGAGCGAGATCGCCAAGCGGGCTGGTTACCCAGCCCAGCTGGCGATCGTTTGTGCGATCTACTTCGGTTCGGCCAAGGCCGGGCTGGCGTTCGCATTCGCGAACGAGAGCGTGACCTCCATCTGGCCGCCGACCGGCATCGCGCTCGCCGCGACGGTCGTCTGGGGCTACCGGATGTGGCCGGCGATCGCGGTAGGCGCCTTCCTCGCCAACATCACCACGGCAGGACCGGTGCCGGCGGTCGCGATGATCGCGGCCGGGAACACGCTGGAGGCGCTCGTAGGCGCCTTCCTGCTCCGCCGCGTGGCGGGGTTTCGCCCTTCCCTCGAGCGGGTGAGGGACGTGCTCGCCCTGGCCGTCTATGCGGGGATCCTCAGTACGGCGATCAGCGCCACCGTGGGCGTGTCCAGCCTGTGGGCGGCCGGACTCGTCGCCGATCCGGAGATTCTCTCCACCTGGCGCGTTTGGTGGTTCGGGGACGTCGGCGGCGACCTGGTGATCGCATCCGCGTTGCTCATCTTCGCGTTCCGGCCTGCTCTCCCGCGACGCCCTTGGGTCGCCGCCGAGGCCGTGGTGGTGCTAGCGGTGCTGGTCGCCACGACCGCGGTGGCCTTCTCCAGCCGCCTGTCGGTCGTCTACCTGGTGATCCCGATCCTTCTCTGGATCGCGTTTCGCTTCCAGCAGCCGGGGATAGCGGTCGCCGGGCTCATCGTCTCCGGCATCGCGGTGTGGTCGACCGCGCACGGGAGGGGGCCGTTCATCGGCGGCTCACACGACGCGGAGCTCCTGCGCGCGCAGAGCTACGTCGCGGTGGCGACGGTCACCGGGCTGGTAGCGGCTGCGCTGATAGCCGAGCGCCGGCGCGCAGAGCAGCGGCTCCGGCGACTCGCGAGCCAAGATGCGCTGACGGGTGCGCTGAACTCCAGGGGATTCCGCGAGGAGCTCAATCGCTGGATCGCCTACAGCGCACGCTATGAGGGCCGGGGCGCTGTCATGGTGATCGACGTCGACAGGTTCAAGGCGATCAACGACACCTTCGGCCACGCGATCGGCGATGAGACGCTGGCGCGGCTCGCAGGCCTGCTCCGGGGACGGGTGCGCAGCACCGACGTCGTCGGACGATTGGGCGGCGATGAGTTCAGCGTCCTGCTCCCCCGTGCCAACGAAGAGGAGGCGGTCGCGGTCGCGAACGCACTCTGCGATGAGGTCCGCGATCGCAGCGTCGTAGCCGACACCGGCCGCTCGATCTCGGTCACCATCTCCATCGGCGTGGGCCATTTCGGCGACGGCGTCGAGCTCGACCCGAAGCGGGTGCTCGCCAACGCCGACGCCGCGCTGTACGAGGCGAAGGAGGCGGGTCGCGACCGGGTCCGGGTCGGCGACGCGTCGGCGAGCGCCTCCGCTCTGCGCTAGAGCGTGAGCCGCAATCGCCGTCGCGTCTCGTTACGCGCGTGTGCCGCTCTGAGCGACCGGGCGTCTGAGATTGTTGCCGGGTGGCCGCAGACGCTCAGCTGATCCTCATCGCCGGGGCGCTGCTGGCCAGCGGGGTCCTGGCCTCGCTGCTCGCCGCGCGCCTGCAGCTTCCCGCCTTGGTCCTGTTCTTGGCGGTGGGAATGCTGATCGGGACCGATGGCCTGGGCTGGATCGACTTCGAGGACTATCAACTGGCGCGCTTGATCGGGACAGTCGCGCTGGTGCTCATCCTGTTCGAGGGGGGCGTCGCCGTGGGGTTCCGTGAGATTCGTCCCGTCTTGGGCCCGGCGGCAGCGCTCGCGGTCATCGGCACGGCGGGGACGGCGGCGATCGCCGGACTGGCGGCCATGGCGCTGTTCCAACTCTCCCTCCTGGAGGGTCTGCTTCTCGGCGCGATCGTGTCGGCGACCGACGGAGCGGCCATTTTCGCGCTGCTGCGGAGGTCGCCGCTTCCGTCACGAATCGCCCGCACGCTGGAAGGGGAAGCGGGGCTGAACGATCCAATCGCCGTACTGCTGGTGCTCGCCATCATCGAATTCATTCGGCGACCGGGCTATGGGGCGACCGACGTTGCCCTGTTCTTCGTCCAGCAGCTCGGCCTCGGCGCGCTGGTCGGGGTGGCGGTGGGATGGATCGCCGCCACCGCACTCAAGCACGCGGGCGCGATGCCGGCCGGGCTCGCGCTGGTCGCATCCTTCTCGACCGCCGCGGTGGCCTACGGCGCGGCGGGGGCGCTGCACGGGTCGGGCTTTCTCGCCGTCTACCTCGCCGGCCTGACCCTCGGCAGCGCGGAGCTGTCAGTGAGGCCGTCGCTCCTCGCGTTTCACGAGGGCCTCGCGTCCGTGGCGGAGATCGGGATGTTCTTCACCCTCGGGCTGCTGGTGTTCCCAAGCCAGCTCGGCGGCGTGCTGGTCGAGGGCACGCTGCTGGCCCTGGTGATCGCGTTCATCGCCCGGCCGGTGGCGGCCGGGGCCGCGACTTACGTCGCGCGCTTCACGACCGGAGAAAGGGTCGTCCTAGGCTGGGCCGGCCTGCGGGGCGCGGTGCCGGTGGTGCTGGCCACCTTCCCGGTCATCGAGGGGATTCCCGACAGCCTCGAGTTCTTCAACATCGTGTTCTTCGCGGTACTGGTGTCCACGCTCATCCAAGGCAGCACCATCGAGGCCCTCGCCAGGCGCCTGCATGTAGTAGGTCCCAGGCTCGAGCCTGCCGAGGGTTGAGAGCTGATGCGGCGACGTGTGCCGGCCTAATCGCTCGCGAGTCGGCGCCGGGGTTCTTGCTGAGATCCCGCGGGCGGCGACCGCTGGCGCTCGTGCCGGTATTCCGACGCCTAGGCGTCTTGCGGTGCCATGGCCGCGCTCAGCTCGTCGCCGACGCGCACCATGCCCGGCTGTGTCACCACCGCGCCCACCGCGAGGCAGGTATCGCGCTCGCGCGCGATCGTGCGCAGGACCTCGAGGTCGCGCTCGATGCCGCCCGGCTGCGGGCGTACCGTCATCACGCAGCGCTCGATGCGCATGCCCACGTCCATCACCGCGTCGCCGAGCCTGACCCGGGATCCCACCAGTGAGTCCTCTCCCTCGCCGTCGAGCACCACGTTGGACCTGAAACGGCGCCGGTCCCACGATCCGATGGTCGCCGTCGAGACCAGCGACACCCGCGCCTCGGGCGAGTCGTGGAACGCGCCGGGCGCTCCCTGGAAGGGTGCCCAGTCGCGCTCGACCTGCTGCTCGAAGTCGACGACCGGATTCTCGTAGCGGCGATCCACCTCCGCATCGAGTGAGCGCAGCGCCACCCGCCGGCCCAGCCACGCCGATAGGGCGTCGTCGCCATGCGGGGTGGAGCCGTCGGGCAGTGTGATGTCGACCATGCCGTCGCCGCGTAACCGCGCCGACGCGAACAGCAGCTGCGGAACGCGCCTCGCCGTTAGCCCGAATCCGGTCTCGACGTCGTAGATCGCAAAGCGCCGATCCCCCTCAAGCCCGTCCCTCGTCACCGCAACCGAGTCGACCTGCTCGCCCTGCAGCGACTTGACCGGATAGCGCCACAGCTCGATGACTTGCATGGAGTGAGGCTATCCGCGCCGCCGCAGATCCCTCAAGCGCAGCGGTGTGGTCCCAGGAGCGGTCCAGGACGCAAGCCAGCTTCAAAGCTGTCAAGCCGGACGACTCCGTTTAACCCGAGGGCTCGTAGGAGAAGAGCCGCACACGTCCCTCCACTCCCTTGAGCCTGAGTTTGCGCCTGCGCTTCCAATCGCCGTCGACGGCCTGGCACACCGCCTGCTCGGCGAGGAGCTGTCCGGGCTTGGCGGCATCGGTGATACGGCTCGCGAGGTTGACGGTGGCTCCGAACCAGTCGCCGACACGCTGGGTAGCTGGGCCGTAGGCGACCCCAATGTGCACGTCGGGAAGCTCTGGGTCGGCGTTGTCCACGCGATCGCGAACGTCGACGAGAGTCTTGAGCATGGGGGCCACTTCGGGTGAGACGAGCATGGCCGCGTCGCCAACCATCTTCACCAGCTGCACCGGCGCGCGCACCGCATCGACGGCGAGCTTGCCAAAGCGCCCGGCGATCGAGCCCAGCTCGGCTGCGGCGAGGTCGCTGCCCAGGTCGGTGTAGCCGACGAGATCCGCGAAGGCGACCGCCACCTCGCGGGTATCCGAGAGCCGCCCCTCCCGGCGCTCGCTCTCGGTGATCAGCTCGCGGCGGATGCCCTCGCGCAGGTGGGCTCGAAGGTTGAGGTCGAGCAGGGCCGGCAGGAGTGGAGCGAGCTCCTCGGCGGCTTGGGCGTACCGGAGGCCGAGCGCCTGGTCCGAGTCGCCTGGCTCGATCAGGGCGTTGCCGACCAGGCGGCGCACGGCCTCGGCCACCTGCGCGCTGTTCTGGCCCATGACCCGCGCCGCCTCGACGATGTCCTCACGGGGTAGCCCGGCGTCGAGCAGTCGGCGGACGATTCGCGCCAGCTCGATGTCCTCGTCGGTGAAGCCGCGCTCGCCGCGGCTGGGGTTGGGGCGGCCTATCGCCTGCAGCAGCGTGCGCAAATAGGCCGGCGCGAGGCCGGCGGCGCGGGCGACGGCGGTAAGGGTATGCCGACGTTTGCCACCCAGCGCCGCCTCCACTGCCAGCGTGGCAAGCCGGCCCTGGCGAGCAGCGCGGGCGATCGCCTCCTCATCGACACCTTCGTCACGGAGGCGCTTTAGCAGTCGTTCCGTGTCATCCATGCCGGCGCCATGGGTCGCTCTAACACCGTGATGATCGCCGAAACGGGTTGGCAAGGTCGTATCGCCTTCGCGCCGGCGCTAACCGTGGGCGAAGTGCCCCCGCCTGCGCTGGTCCGGGCGAGAAGGCCGTGTGGACGTCATTTCGACGGGACTCTGCTACCGGCCCCGTCCCGCTCGTGCGCTCGGCGACTAACGGTCCGTAGGCGCGACGTCGCCGTGTGTTGGCACCGGTGCGGGGGTAGTGACTCGACCAGATCGAATATCGACGAGAGCCGCAGCGGCTGGCCGGGGCCGCCGGGTCGCGCCCCTACCGGCTCGCCGGCTGCGCCAGAGGAGGAAGACAATATGGCCAAGGACCACGGTTCCAGCGTCAAGGACGACAAGCAGTACGAAGGCCTGCGCAAGAAGGGAATGAGCAAGTCACGGGCCGCGGCGATCGCCAACACCCCGGACGCCTCAAAGAAGGGCGGAAAGCGCTCCGGCAGCGGTGGCGGCAGCAGCCAGAGCAGTCGCAGCAGCGGCCGCGGCAGCGGCGGCAACCGCGCCCAGAAGCAGGCGGCCGGGCGTAAGGGCGGAAAGAAGTCCAGCTGAGCCGCGGCTTCTCAGAGCCCCCAGACCCTTAGGACACCGGACGTGTGAAGCGCCCTCGTTCGGGTACTCGACGACCTAACTCCTCCGCAGGGGCGCAGAGCCCGCCTCGTAACCGATGGCCACCCGAAAGCAGCGTAAGGCGGCACGCGAGAACGTCACGCGGGCCCAGGCGGGTGCGCGCAAGAAAAAGACGATCACGAAGCTCCCGAGGAAGACGCGCACGGCGCTCGGGCGTGAGGGTGCCAAGGCGGCGGCCCGGAAGCGCGGGGCCTCGAAGGGCACCGGCAGCGGGGCTGGTGCGATGACGGTCGCCGAACTGCGACGTGAGGCGGCCAAACTCGGAATCGATGGCCGTTCGAAGATGGGCAAGTCGCAGCTGATCCGCGCTGTCGCTCAGAAGCGGCGCTTCGCTTCGTCCTGAGTTCGGACCCAGGCGGCGGCTGAGCTTCAGAAGTCCCGAGGGAGGCAGCACCCGCTGGTGCGATCGCTGGTCGTGACTGCCGCCCGCGACTGAGAGCTGCAATGGGGTGAGCCCGAAATTCCGCTCCACAGGAGGTAGATGCTCCGTGACATCGGGGGCGGCGAAGAAGCCGCTCCAACAACCTCAGGCCAAGGTTTCCTTCGTCGCGCCCAAAGACGGGGCGAGCTCTCCCTCGACGGTGATCGCCAATGTCAAGGTCACGGGCTTCAAGCTCGACGCGGCGGCGGTCGGCAAGGCGCCCAAGAAGGGCCAGGGACACCTGCACTTCTCCATGGACGGCGGCAAGTACGACCTGCCCAAGTACTCGGGGCCCAACGGCAAGCTGGCGGTCAAGCTGGGCGTCCAGGGCAAGTACTCGCCGTCGGTCACTCCCACGATCACCTACAAGGGCCTACCCAAGGGCAAGCACAAGCTCGAGGTCTACGTCGCCAACAACGACCACACCAACGCTGGGCCCGAGGCTGACACGAAGTTCACGGTCAAGTGAGTCGCGGCGCGCGGAGGGCGCACGCGCTGATAGCAGTGGCTGCGTCGCTGATCGGCGTCACCGGGTGCGGTGGATCGAAATCGGAGAGCGGCGGCGCCACCAAGGTGGCCGCCGCCGACCTCCGCTTTGATCCCCAGCGGATCGAGATCAAGGCCGGCCAGACCGTCACGTGGACCAATTCGGGCCAGACGGCCCACACCGTGAAGGGGCCGGGGTTCTTCTCACGGCAGGCCATCGAACCGGGTCGGTCGTACTCGTTTCGCTTCAACCGGCCGGGTAGCTACCGCTATCTATGCACTCTGCACCCCAGCCTGATGAAGGGAGTCATAGTCGTCAGTTAGAGCCGGCGCGGTCCGAAGAGGAGCGGGCTCGTTTCTAGTTGGCCGCGGCCTCCGCGAGACGGCCCGCTCCCCTTATTCCCGAGCGCGGTCAAACCAACTGGCGCGAGCGGGGGTCTCGAGGGGGTAGAGGAAGACCATGGCCCTGCGCTGGACGCTCTTCGATCTCAACGGCACCCTGCTGGACCCCGGCGGGATCGCCGACCCTCTCGGCGGTGGAGCAGACGAACGACGGCTCGTGGACGCGGCTTTCCACGAGGCCTTGCTCCTGACGATGGCCGACACGCTGAGCGGCGCCCCGTACCGGCCGCTGCCGGACTACCTTCGCGCCACGCTGGAGCGTGGTCTGCGCGCGGCCGGCCGCGACACAAAGGATCTCGACGCGGCGATGGAACGGGCCAGCGCGATGGATCCGTTTTCGACGGCGGCCGGCGCGCTCGACCGCCTCGAAGATGCCGGACTGGCTGTCGGCCTGTTGACCAACAGCGCGGCCGCGAGCGCCGAACAGTCGCTCGAAGCGGCGGGACTGCGTGACCGCTTCCAGGCGGTTATCGCAACCGACGCGGTGGAGGTCTTCAAGCCGCATCCACGCGTATACGGGTACGCGGTCGAGCGCCTCGAGGCGAGGCCGGAGGAGATCTGCCTCGTCGCCGCGCACGGCTGGGACGTGATGGGGGCGATGCGCGCGGGATTGCGGGGCGCGTGGGTCGCGCACAGCGAGCGCTGGCTGGTGCCGACGCTTCCTGACCCGGACGTTCGCGGCGAGGACCTCGAAGATGCCGCCGCCAAGATCGTCTGCGAGCTCGCATGATCGAGGCTGGCGTCGAGCGCAAGGTCGCAGTCGGCGGCGATCACCGTAAACGCGGGTGCGGTGGTGATGTCGCTTCTCCTCCAGATCGCGTCGCTATCTGCGACGCTGGGTCTCTCTCATGTCGGTAGCGCAATCCGAGACCGCCGACCCTGACCAACTAGCCCAAAGGGGCGCCGCCCCACGGTCCGCCTCCCAGGTGCCGGGTCCGCGGTCTCCCCGCGTGCTGCAGTCGTGGCTCGGCGTTATGCGACCGCTTAAGAGCAGGATGGCGCTGCGCAGGCGCTACGGCGCCGTGTTCCGGACCCACGATGCGATCGCCGGGGAGGTCTTCCACATCGCCGATCGCGAGCTCGTCGAGCAGATGTTCAGGTGGAAGCCGGCCGAGTACCGCGTCGGCGAGCCACGTGAGGTGATGGCGCCGGTGACCGGCCACTCATCGATCCTGCTGCTCGACGGGGCGCCTCACATACGCGTGCGCAAGCTCATGCTGCCACCGTTCCACGGCGAGGCGATCGCGCGCTACGCGGCGCTCATCGAGCAGATCGCCCACCGGGAGATCGACCGCTGGCGCCCGGGCGAGGTGGTGCGAACCCGGAGTCTCGCCCAGGCGGTGACGCTGGAGGTGATCATCCGCGCCGTGTTCGGCATCACAGATCCGGCGCGTGTCGCCGAGCTGCGCCGCCTGCTTCCCCGGATGTCATCTCCGAGCCCGTTCCTGCTGCTGTTCCAGAAGGACCTAGGGCCGCGCAGCCCCTGGGGCCGGTTCATCGGCCTGCGCGAGCGCGTGGACGCCCTGCTCTACGAGGAGATCGATCGCCGCAGACACGGTTCGGATCCCGAGCCGGCAGGCGACATCCTGAGCGTGCTGCTGTCCGCCCGCGACGAGGACGGCAACCCGTTGACCAATCGGGAGCTGCGGGATGAGCTGATCACGATCCTCTTGGCGGGACACGAAACGACTGCGACCTCGATCGGCTGGGCGTTCGAGCGGCTCCTGCGTACCCCGGCCGCTCTCGAGCGGCTGACCGCCGAGGTGACCGTCGGCAAGGGCAGCGACTACCTCGAAGCGGTGATCAAGGAGACCCTTCGCGTGCGGCCGGTGGTGACCGAAGTCTTCCGGGCACCCACGACCAGGCTCAGGCTGGGTGACTATGTCTTCGAGCCCGGAACCCAGCTGGCGGCGTCGATCATGCTCGTGCAGCACGATCCTGCGCTCTATCCGCCCGACCCGCAGGCATTCCGTCCGGAACGATTCCTCGACGGCGCGCCCGAGCCCTACACCTGGATTCCGTTCGGCGGCGGCGTGCGCCGCTGCCTCGGCGCCGCCTTCGCCCAGCTCGAGATGAAGGTGGTGATCTCGGCGATCCTCGCCCGCGTGCGGCTGCGAGCCTCCCGGGGAAGAGGCGAAAAGGCTCGTTTTCGTGGAGCCACCGTCCTCCCAAGCCGGGGCGGCGAGGCGATCGTGGAGGGCGTGATGGACCGACCGAGCGGAGAAGTGCTCTGACCCGCTGTCACCGCATAGCGGGGTCTCGGCCGGGTTCCCCGCGCCCCGGCGACGACCCGAGTGTTGCGCATCGCGCCGCCGGCGGGCTAGCTACTCCGCCGCCCTCCAATGCAACTGTTCCCTGCGGTCTGCCCCGGTTTGTCGGTCGGGCAACGCGGCGTCTACAGCCGCTAGCCTGGCGGCGATGGCATCCAGGCGCCACGGGGCGGGTATCGTCGCCACGCTCGTCGCGACCGTCAGCGTCACCGCGGCAGTTCCGCAGGTCGCCGCGGCCGTAGCGCCGGCGCACTGGCGCCCATTCGCTCGCCTGCCCTGGACGATCGACCTCACGCGGCCGCGCTTGGACGGGCGCCTCACTCTGTCCACCGGCGGCCGGCTGGGTGTACTGCGCCCGGGTCGCGCCCTGGTGCCCTTCGCGCGAGGGCCAGCCGGCTATCGCACCGCCGTCCCTGGCGCAGGCGGCAACGAGCCCTATATCACGCTTACGTCAGCGCGCCGGGTCCCGGGCGCCGGCTGTGGATTTCTGCGCGACGAGGTGATCGCCCTCGAGCCCAAGGGCCACGTGGGAGTGGTGCGCGTCGGGCCCACGCGTCGTGCGCGCTGGCTGGCCGATCTACCCGCCGACCAGCTGCCCAACAGCATCGCCTTCGATACCGCCGGCACCTTCGGACACCGGGTGCTGGTCACCGCCGCGCTTGCCGATCGCACCAAGGCCAACCTGTATGCGATCGACTGCCGAGGGCGGGTGGCGACCCTGACCGCGGGGATGCCGGTGGTGGAGGGGGGCGCCAATATCGCGCCGCGCTCGTTTGGGCGCTTCGGGGGGCAGCTCATCGTCCCCGACGAGCGCAGCGGGGAGATCCGATCCATCAATGCCCGCGGCCAGGTCCAGGTGGTGGCACGCTCGGGGCTGCCGATCGGCCCCGACACCGGGGTCGATGCCGCCGGCTTCGTGCCTTTGGGCTTCAGCGACCGCTGGGCGGCCCTCATGGCCGATCGAGACGGCCAGCCCGGTGTGCATCCGGGGACCAACACCCTGCTGGGGATTTCTGGGCGAGCACTTCGCCTCGCGGGCGTGCGAGCCGGGGATCTGCTGGTGGCCAACGAGGGCGGCGGGGCGACCATTGCCGTGCGCTGTGGGCGCCTGGGGTGCTCGGTTCGCCGCGTGGCCTCAGGGCCGGCGATCTCGCATCCCGAGGGCCACATCGTCGTCACTGCGCGCTAGGGGCGGCGGCTTCCGCTCAGGAGGCGCGGTAGATGGTGGACGATCGTCTGGGACGGGGCGCGCAACCCAGGCACGGGGAGGAGCACTTCCATGATCGACGGAAAGCGGGGAGCCCGTAGTCCCAGGAGCACCATCCCCCCGACCAAAACGGCAGACCGCCCGAAGTCGGCGAGACCCCGGGCGGTCGTGCGTCTTTTACGGGCGAGGGCGGGCCGGGGGACTATGTGCCGAACCGGCCCTCGCCGTTGCGCTAGTCATACCACACGGTCGGTTCATCCAAACCCGATAGGTCGGCTAGCCCCCTTCTGGATCGTCGTCGAGGAAATGGAAGTGGTCGGGCCAGCGATCGCCGCACACCCGATCAACGGCTGAACGCACCTTGGCGCCCAGCTCAGGCTCGTCGGCCATGAAGACCAGGGCCTCGCCGTTCGCGCCGATCTCGACTCCGGGCAGCTCGTCGCGCAGCCGGGCAATCACCGCGGTTGGCGGATGAGCCGGGTCGCGCAGGCGTAGTCGGTAGACAGCGGACATGGGTCGGGCGAGCTTCCGACCTCGATCTGCCCCTTCCCGCCCATTCGCCATTCCGAACGGCCGGGTCATAAAGAGTCCTAAACCACCCCCGCGATGAGACCCCGCCGCGCCAGAGTGGGACCGTCGCCCTCGGGATCTTTGCGGAACCCTCCACCTGTCCCGCGGCCTCGCTCGCCGGAGGGGACCGAAGACAAGGAGCCAGCATGGCGACCCAGGAAGGTCCGGCGGGCAGGTCTGGGGGTTCGCGATCACCGTCGTGGCCACACCGACCCCGGTCAGGTCTGCGGTCGGCTCACCGGCGAGCTCGACATCGCCACGGCCACGACTCGACACACCGCCGGAGGCATACGGCTCCGGTGCGACGCTCAACCGGCGTTGGCGCCCGGCTCGTAGGCGACCGATGTCCGGCGCTTGCTCCGGCGCTTGCTCCCCAGCTGCCTCGGGGTTACGGCCGCGGGGCGAGCCGCCACGTATCGCGCGACCGAGACGTCCCCAAAGCGCGCCTGCTCCACCAGCCGAAAGCTCGCCGGCAGGTCGACGTCGGCGGCGGCGACCTCGCCGACCAGGGCGATCTCGCGCACCGGCAGACCGCGTCTCGGAAACTTGAGGATCCGGTGCCCGTAGGCCTTCAAGGTCAGCTTTGCGTAAGGCGGCCGGACCACGATCGCGCGGCCGGTGAGCGGCGGGCCCAGGACCCGGGCGACCCCCCGCCAGTCGCTGTGCTGCAGTGCTGGATCGGCCAGGACCTGCAGGTTGACCACCACCCCGGCCAGGCAGGCTAGGCCGGCCACGGCCAGGCCACCGCCACCGGCGCGCCGCGCGCCCAGCACCGCGGCCAGGGCGATGGCCAGAACCACCCAGGCGGCGATCAGGTTGCGATCCAGGAAGAAGTCGATGCCGGCCAGTGCGAGAACCAGCGGGAGTGCGATAGCCAGCCCCCCCAAGGCGCCGGTGAGCGCCGCGCCGGCTCGCTCGCGGGCGTCGAGGCGCCGCGCCAGCACGAGGGTGCCGCCCAGGACGGCGACGAAGATCGCGATGCCCAGCGGGCCCGTGGGCGCTCGGGATCCGGTGAGCAGGGTGTTGGCGCTGACCAGTTCGCCCACCACCGCCCCGACGCGCGCGAGCAGCGGCCACTCGGCGATCCATGCCGCGCGGCCCATGGCCGCCTGGTGCAGCGCGAGCGGCAGCACCGCCAGCCCCACAGCGGCGATCGCGCTCAGCGCCACCGCGATCGCGCGCCGGCGGCCCGGCAGCATCGCGCACAGGAACACTCCCTCGGCCGCCACCAGAAACACCCCGAAGTAGTGGGTCACCAGCGTAAACGCGCCCGCGGCCGCCCAGGCGGCCAGCCGCCCGGCGGTCGGCCGTTCTCTCGCGCGCGCGAAGAGCAGCAGGCCGACGGCGGCCATGAGGACCAGCAAGGAGTAGGCGCGTGCCTCCTGCGAGTACCAGACGAGCATTGGATTGCAGGCCACCAGCGCCGCGGCGATCAGCGCCGCGCGTGTCCCGGCGAAATGGCGGGCGGCGGCGAACACAACCGGAACGGTGGCCACGCCCGCCAGCGCCGACAGCGAGCGCAGACCCCATTCCGAGGTGCCGAGCGCATGGCGCCATCCCCAGGCGAGCAGGTAGTACAGCGGCGGGGTCGACTCCGTCTGCGCCACGAGATGGAACATCCGGGCCAGCGATGAGCTGATCACCTCGACGGTGAATGCCTCGTCTCGCCAGTAGCTCTGGTGGCTCAGGCTGGGGAACCGGAGGGCGGCGGCGACCAGGACCACCGCCCCCACCGCAGCCCAGCAGCGCGCTCGCGGATGTGACCGCTCTCCCGGGCGAAGCGCGCTCCCGGCTGTGGACTGATCTTGGATCGGCTGTTTCGTTGACTCGAAGGTATTTCGTCGCGCTCAGAAATGGTCCGAGGCGCCAGAACGAGACGAAACCAGATCGTCGTCAAGCGGGATGGAGACCGGTCGCCGCGCTGGCGCGCCTGCACTGCGCCCATCGGCTCGCTTACGCCTAGCGCGGCTGGGGTCCGCGCGACGGTCGTGCGATGGTGCGACGGAGATTTATCGAGCTTCGGACGGCCTCGCGCAGCAGCTTTCACCCCGCCAGGCCTCCCTGCCCTCTCTCACCGCGACCCCCGCGATCAAGAACGCCGCCGCGGGGTCGAGCCACCACAAACCGAACAGGGCGTTGCCCCCAAGGCCGATGAGTAGGGCACCCGACAGGTAGGCACAGACGAGGTTCTGGCGGCCCTCGCTTTTTGTCGCCGAGGAGCCGAGCTGCTCGCCTAGGCGCGCCTTAGCAAGCGCCAGGGGAGGCATGGTGACCACCGTAACGGCGGCCAGCGCGATTCCGAGCCAGCTTGCGCGGGGATGATCGCCGCCAGCCAAGGTTCTCAGTGACTCGATCGCGACATAGCTGGCTAGCACGTAGAAGGTCACGCCGATCAGCCTCTGCGCCGAGCGCTCGGCGGCGTCCGAAGCCGACCGCCGATGGCCGAAGCGCCATATCAATGCCAGCCCCGCGAGGCTCTCAATCAGGCTGTCGGCGCCAAAGCCAATGAGCGCAATCGAGGACGCCGCCATCCCGGCGACGACGGCAATGGCCGCCTCAATGCCGTGCCAGCCGATCCCCGTCCACGCGAGCAGTCGCGCGCGGCGCACCAGTCGCTCGCGCTCAGGCGGCGCGAGGGCAGCACCCGTCGAGGGCGGAGCCGTGACCAGCGGCAGCTCGATCGAGCTCACGTAGCGATCTCCTCGCCGAGAACCCGGGCGAGCAGCTCCCGCCCGGCGTCGCTCAGCCCGAAGAAGACGGTTTTCCCGTCGCGCCGTGACTCGACTAGGCCCGCCTCGCGCAGCGCCTTGAGGTGATGGGAGACGAGATTTTGCGCCCGACCGAGCACCCAGGCCAAGTCACAACCGCAAAGCTCACCGCCCGACGCGAGTGCCGCGGCGACGCTGAGGCGAGTCGGGTCTGCCAGTGCCCGCGCCCTGCGCGCGGCGACATCGAGCTCATCGCTTGCCGGCAGGGCATCGCGAACCTCCTCGGCGAGCGACAGGTCGAGACAGAGCAGGTCGCAATGCTCAACGCGCACGCCCATATTCTAATGCCCGTTGAAATAAGGCTACCGGCGATTACCTTGCGCGTCTCGGCGGACCGTTGCGAGGGCGTGATCCAAGCTGCCGGTCCACGGCTCGCCGTGTCCGAAGAGCACCAGAGTGGCGTTCGTCCGCTCGAGGGCTTCAAGGGACGTGAGCGCCTGTTCGCGATCCTCGTTGAAACGGTGTAGCGAGAGGCCGCGTTTCCCGGTCGCGTAGTCGAAGGCGACCATCGCGTCGCCGGTGAAGAGCACGCCGCGGTCGGCGAGCAGTATCGAGCAGTGTCCGGCGGTGTGGCCCGGGGTGTAGATGACGGTGGGGGCGCCGGCGAGCTCCGGTCGTACCCCGACCTGCAGCGGTTGCGCCTCCGGCACCGGGCGGTAGCGCGCGCCTCCCACCCTGACCGTATGCCCGAGGTATCGCATCATGCTCGCCCGCCACGCCTGCCGATAGAAGCCCGGCGGAACCCGGGAGCGTCGCTCTCCTCGCACTGCGGCGGCGTCTACCTCGTGCACGAAGACGCTGGCGTTCCGTTCGGCTGTAAGCCGCTGCGCGGTCCCGGTGTGATCGACGTGGTGGTGGGTGACGATCACGTCAATCGATCGTCCTGGGACGCCGATGGCGTCGAGCGCGGCAAGCAGTGGCTTCCAGTGTCCCGGATACCCCGCGTCGATCAGCAGCGCCCGGTCGTCGTCGATGACCACGTAGAAGTTGACCCACCTCGTGGCGAACCGGTAGACGCGGTCGGCGACCTCGTGCCAGTTCATCGGGTTAGACAGCTCCTCAGGGTCGGGACCTGGCTCGGGCATCGCTTGCTCATTCCTCGAACGGCGCTCGGCGAACGAACCAGTTGACCGCGAGATAGCGGGTGTAGAAGTGGGCGCGCGAACCCGGGTTCGATTCGGCCTGGGCCTCGAACATCGGAGCGGAGTCGCGCTTGAGCTGGAGGCGGGGATGACGCTCCAGGACAGTGGCCAGCGCGTCGGGGTGAAGGTCGCCGTAGCGATAGCCGGCGACATCCAGCCGCGCGCCCGCATAGACGGCGTAGGCCTCGGGGCTGTTTTGAGGAGGCCGGAGGTTGAGATGAAGGGTGATCGCCTCGGCGGCCAGCTCGCAGCGCGCCTTATCCCATCCGGCCTGGGCCCCGAGTGATGTGGCTCGCTCGGCGGCGGGCAAGGTAAAGCAGTGCGGCTGGGCCATCGCATTGGGATCGGCGAAGTGCAGGTCGTGCAGCAAGGAGGCCAGGTAGACAACCTCGCCGTCAAAGCGCAGGCCGTCGTGAAGGGCGAGCGCGGCGCCCCAGGCGTACGTGCGGTGGCAATGGTTGACGACCATCGCAGGCACGACCGCAGCGATGAGCTCCTCCGCCTCGCGGGCGAGCTGTGAGTCGGGCGGCTTGATGAGCGAGGCGTCGAGGCCGGCCAAGCGCCGACGACGGATGCCCAGCGCTCTGCGGATCTCATCGGGAAGCGTCGCCAGGCCATAGATGGCGGCCTGGCCCAGGAAGGCGATCCGATCAACGCTGTTCATCAGGCCGCGCGTCCGGCGCGTCCAGGCAAGGGTTCCAACAGGAGGTCGGCGGGCCACGGGACCGTCAGCGCGTGGGCGGCTGGCCGCTGCGCAGCGCCGACTCGCGCTCGTAGTACTCGTCGGGGGAGATCTCGCCGGTGGCGAGGCGACGGTCGAGTGTGCGACGCGCCGAGTCCGCTAGCCAGCCTCTCGAGCGGCCGAGGCGAACCGCGGCGTAGATCAGGGCGACGACCAGAGCGATCAGGATTAGCGCCCAGACCACCATTCCCACTCCCATGAACATCATTCCGCCGTGCATAGGGCCATCTCCTTGAACTAGGGATTGCGACGACGCGATCGGACTGTGGCCACCACCGCGCCCCCGAGCATCGCGACCTGGCTGAGCGCCAACAGGACATGAGCGACTTCGGGGTCGTGGTGGTGGGCGTGCTCGATGAAGTGCCAGACGGCGACTGCGGCGTAGACCAGGCCAGCGACGAGCACCACTCGGTATCCGCCGAGATCGGCCCTGCTGGAACCGGCGATGGCAAGCACGGCGACGCCGATGGTGGCCAGGACGGCCAGCCAAACCAGCCAGTGGGCCTCAAGCTGCTGCCTGGTGGCCTCGAACTCGTGATGGGTGAGATGCCAGCGAAGGTCGACCAGCCGCCCGGCCAGCTGTAGCAGGACAGTCACCCAGAGGGCTTGGAGCAACCGCTTGTCAGACGCCGCCATAAGACTCACGTAATGATCATTATCCCAGATAACGCAGATTAGCTAACCTCGTATCGCCATGGCCGTCCGACCCAGCGCCCGACAGGAGCAGCAGGAGCGCACCCGAAGCCGCCTGTTGGAGGCGGCGGCCCGGGTGTTCGGCCGCCGCGGCTACCACGCCGCCACGCTGGAGGAGGTTGCCCGCGAGGCGGGCTATTCGACGGGGGCGGTGTACTCCAACTTCGCCGGCAAGGAGGACCTCTTCCTAGCCCTCGCCGATCAGCAGGTGGCCGATCGCATCGCCGAGGCCCAGGCGGTCATCGCTGCGGCCGACACGCCCGAGCGGCTGGGAGACGAGGTGGCCAAGCAGTTTCGGGCATTCATCGAGCGCGACCCTCAGTGGCCGCTGCTGTTCTTCGAGTTCTGGTCCTACGGAGTGCGAAATCCGCCCTTGCGCGACGAGTTCGACCACCGTCGGCGTGCGGTGCGCGGTGCGGTAGCGGAGGCCTTACAGCGGGCGGCTCGCACGCAGGACCGAGAGGTTCGCTACCCGCCCCATCAGCTGGCCGCAGTGGTCATGGCGGTGATCAACGGCCTGGCCTTCGAGCGCGTCGCCGATCCAGCGGCGATTCCCGACCAGCTGTTCGCGTGGGTCCTGGCGGTCCTGCTGGAAGCCGCCCTGACCCCCGGGGACGCGGAGGCGCGGTGAGCGGCCAGGATGCGGAGACCCAGCGCGTCCGCGCCCTCTACGAGGACGAGGCGCCGCGGTATGACCGCCAGATCCGCTTCTTCGAGCGTGTCCTGTTTGGCGACGGGCGCCACTGGGTCTGTTCCCAGGCCGAAGGCGATGTGCTGGAGATCGCCGTCGGCACCGGGCGCAACCTGGCGCACTATCCGGCGGGCGTCCGCGTGACCGCGATCGAGCTGAGTCCCGCGATGCTCGAGCTGGCACGCCGTCGCGCCGAGCGGGTCGGGCGGGAGGTCGATCTGCGGGTTGGGGACGCCCAGACGCTCGAGTTCGACGACGAGCGCTTTGACACCGTGGTGTGCACGCTGTCGCTGTGCACGATCCCTGGCGACCGCGCTGCGGTCGCCGAGGCAAAGCGCGTGCTGCGCCCGGGTGGGCGGCTTCTGCTGCTCGAGCACGTCCGAAGCCCGGTAGCGCCCGTTCGGGCCGTCCAGCGAGCGATCGATCCGCTCATGGTCCGCTTCCAGGGAGACCACGTGATGCGCGAACCGCTGGAGCACCTTCGAGCCGAGGGCTTCGTGGTGGAGCGCGTTCTGCGCTCCAAGTGGGGCATTGTCGAGCGGTTATCGGCAATCAAGCCCAAGGCCAGCGGGGCGACCGTATGAACAAGTGGCTCCCCGCCCCTTACGCCCGTTCATCATCGTCGTTGCTGCTCGCTGAGGCCGGATCGGTCTCCCAGACCTCATCGCCGAAATCCCGCAAGGCCTGGGCGAACGCAGGACTGGCCTCCGGCGCCTCGGGCACCGAGATCGTCCGAGCTTGAGGCAACGCCGCTACGGCGTCCTCGAACCCTTCGTCAGTGCTCATCAGACAGCCCTCGTGCTTGGCCAGCAGCAACGGACACTCGACTTCTGTCAGCAGCTCCCCGAACCGGTCGTCCTCGTCGGTGATCCTCTCCCACCCGTCGACCAGCAGCTCACGAGGAAAGCGCTTGAGCATGCGCTCGGCGACCTCTTCGCTGATCGAGCCGGCGGTGACCTGGGCGATGCCGTGGCGAATGAACGCCTCATGGTCCTGGCGCAGCAGTTGAGTCATCGCCTCCCACACGCCGGGGCTCATGGTGGGGCGATCGCCATGTCGGCGAAACGAGACCTGCGCATGTCCCAAGGCCATGGCGACGACGGCCTCGGGCCTGGCGTGGGCGATGCGCGCCGCCGTGGCGATGCCCCATCCGTCGGCCACCACCACCACCCGGTCCCAGCCCTGCCGGTCGAGTTCGTCGAGGCCGCGCTGGGTGATCCGCTCGTGGGTCAGCCGCAGGTCCACCCCAGGCAGTAGCGGCTCATCACCCACGCCGGGCGGGTCGTAGGAGGCGACGCTAGCCCAGGCCTCGAGCTGGGGCCGGATCGTCCACGCCACCTCGGTGAACTCAGGGACCAGAAGTAGCTGGGGAAGGCTCAATGGCGCTCGGGCCGACTGTCTACCGTTCGTTAGGAACGGTAGCTCCGAGGCTACAAGTCGGCGTCCGATAGAAGCCCACAGGCCCCGCGGCGCGGAGTCCATGACGTGCACACGGCACTCGGCGAACGCCCCAAGCCAGACCCGGCGGCGACATTCCTCGCGTAGCGCGCTCGGCTGTCCCTCTGCCGCCTAGGCCGCGACTGTGCGGCCTGCAGGCTCCATGAACTCCGGATACCGCGGGTCGGGGACCGCTAGCGACCAGTTGCCGCCAAGCGCGCGATCGAGCTCTCCATGGAGATCTCGTACGGATGGCGAGTTCGAGCTCGCGGATCACCCGACCTTCGTCGAGGGTCACCCAGCGGCGCGCCTCGTAGGCGTTCACTGCCGCGGAGAACATTGGCAGGCGACCCCCAAGCCATGCGACTGAACCATCCGGCGCACGAAGACCTGCGGCAGAAGTCCCTGCAGGCCCGATCAGCGCTTCGACGACCCGCCGCGACTCGCTAGCTGCTTCGCGCGGGCGGCCAGCTGCGGACCGCGGGCCAGCGCTTGTGAAAGCGGCTCCGCCGGCCCCACCGCGAGGGCGACCACGGCGCTTTGTGGTATCCCGATCAGGGCGCCGGTGCTCGCGACCCCCTCCTCAGAGGTGCTGCGACTCGGCGACACCCTTCCGATGTAGAGCCGGGCCGGCTGAGTCCCGCCCGGCCCTCCGGTCTCGCCGACGTAGACGCCGAACACCGGCGCGCGGGAGCCGCTCACTACGACCGCGGCGGAGCTGATCTTCGGGTGACTCACCACCGCCATAAAGATCCAGATGGCGGTGAAGAGCGCGGCGGTGATGAACACCGTCAGTCCAAATCCGAACAGGCCACCTCCGGCGGTGCCCTCGCGTCTCTGGGCTAAGGCTTGCTCGCCCTGGCGGTAGGCCAGCGCGAGTCCTCCCGCCGCGACCAGCAGCGCGGTGACCAGCAGGCGGCGCTCCAGACCCAGGTCCAGCGACGGGTCAGCTCGAAGCAGGTAGTAGAGCGTCGCGCCTGCGAGGAGGAGAACCAACAGGCCGAGGCGACCGCGCGCCGAGGCGACCCTGGAATACAGCCCCAGCAGCAGGGCCACCAGGGCCAGGGCGCCTAAAAGCTGCGCTACGAGGACCGAGGCGCCTAGTACCAGCAGCTGATTTCGGGGCACCAGCGAGACCGCCTGTGCGGCCGGCAGCCCCGCCCCTCGGAAGTCGGCGAAGGCCAGGGGCCCCTCCCATGAAGATGAAAAACCCCAGCCCTCCGACCCCGGTGCCGACTACGCCGACGATCGCCGGGGTGATGGTGTGTGCCTGCGCTGGCGCCGCCTGCGATGGCGACGGCGTTGGGCGGTCGCTAGGCGGTACCCCCATCCGATAACCCTATGCAGCCGAACGGACACCTCGATCCTGGTTGGACGACCGCGGACCCGGGGTTTGAAGACCGGCGCGGGCGCGGGCCAAAAGCCCGGGTTTGGAGGCGCTTTGAGTGGAGCGTCTCCCAGGGCATCGCGGGCTCGAAGATGTTCTCCGGGGACTTGTACGAAGCCTCGCCCACCAGCAACTCCAACGACTGCCTGTACACCTCGGTGATCTTCTAGTCGCCGCTAGGCATGGGCCACCACCCGCCGTTGACCTAGTGGTCGATCGCTTCTGCGCGGACGGTCGGCTGGAGGACGTAGCGCACCCGACCGTCGGCCACGGATGGGCCCACGCGGGGGTCCACGTCCACCGGGGTGGTCGCGTCGTCGCGAGCTTCCCGTAGCGGTAGGGTCGCGCGCAGTGGCGGACGTGACCAGCGCGCGCATCGACGAGCTCGACAGCTACGAGGGGGTTCCCGCCGCCGTCTTCCGGCTCGCGAGAGCCGGGCTGGGCGTGAGCTCGTTCGGGATGTCGATCATCGACATGCCGCCGAACGCGACCGAGTATCCGGAGCACGACCACCGAGGCGACGGCCAGGAGGAGGTCTACGTCACGCTCGCCGGCTCGGGCGTGCTGGAGGTCGAGGGCGAGCGACACGTGCTCGACGCCGACCACATCGCGCGTGTCGGACCCGGCGCGAGGCGGAAGATCCTCCCCGGCGACGAGGGACTGCGGCTGCTCGCCCTGGGCGGCGTTCCCGGCCAGGCCTACGAGCCGCCGAAAGCGCCTTAGCGAGTAAAGACCGCCCATAGCACTACGGGCCCCACTCGCATTGGGGTCCGGCTCTTGGAGACGGGTGAGCTACTCCCGCAGCCGCGCGGCCTCGAGGGCCTGATCTCTGTCGAGGTAGAACCTGACTCGCACGATCTGGCGGGCTTTGACGGTGCAGATCGCCGCTGGTGCGTGTTCGATCAGGACGCCGTCTCGGCGCGTGCGGGCGCTCACTCGGACTCGAACGAGGACTTCATCGTCGCCAGCGTCAATGGCGTCCTCGATCTCAAGGCGGTAGCTCTCATACGGCTCCAGCCAGTCCCGCCATCCCTCGGTGAGTCCTTCGGCCCCTCGATAACGCAGGTCCGGGACTCCCGGCGCGTTGGCTATGAAAGCGACCTCCGCGTCCGGGGCCAGACCGGCGGCCAACCCAGCCCGACTCTCGGAATCCGCGACCAGCTCCACCACGTCGATCTCATGGGGCCACATGGCGCGTATCAGCTCGACGTTGTCCTGGGACATCGCCTACTCCCGCAGCCCTACGGCTTCGAGGGCCTCGGCTCTGGTCGCGTACTCGCGACCACTCGCGATCCTCCCTTCTCGGAGGGTGCAGACGACGTAATAGCGCCCGCCCGTGCGAACGCCACTCGCCCGAGCGCGTCCTGAGTTGCGGATGACGCACGCGACCCTCTCGCCCTCCGCAAAGATCACCTCCTGCACCTCGGCACGAAGCTGCTCGAAGATCTCGATCCAGTCCTCGTAGTAGTGGCGCAGCCCGGCCTCACCGTGGATGACTCCTACATCGTCCGCTGCCCCTTCGACGGCCCGCCATTCGATCTCGGGATGCCAGAACTCGGTCACCGCATCAAGGCCGCGCTCGAATGCCTCGAACTGGCGACGCACGACCTCCACGTTCTCCTGCGACATCGCCCGCCGAGTATCCCGCCTCTGACCAGACCAAATCATCTGCTCGATTCGCCTGCAACGGAGCGGCGATGGAATCGAACAATCCAAGCGTGGGGTTGCCACGCCCTGCCGGTTTTGAAGACCAGCGTTGCGGGTCAGACTTGTCGGGCGTATGCAGGAGCTTTCCTGGGCGGTCTTCGGTCCTGCGATGGTTTTGCGATGGTCGCTGGCCAAGGGCTCGCGACGCGCTCCGACATCGTGAGCTGCTCCGAAGCGCACACGCGTACACCTGGGAGCCGTAGCAGTATGCGGAGCGATAGCGGGACCGTGATGACGTGACAACCAGAAGATCCCATGGGACAGCTTTTCTTCGACATATCGATGTCGCGGGGCGAACCGGTCACAGGCATTGAGAACCCGCGGCCGCAGCGGCCGCCTACCGAGGAGGCTCGATGAGCAAGTTCAGGTGCGACATCTCAATCTCGGCCGACGGGTTCATAGCCGGTCCCAACCAGAGCGACGAGAACCCGCTCGGCGAGGGCGGCGAGCAGCTACATGACTGGGTGGTTGCGCTGGCTGCCTGGCGTGAGGCCCACAGCAAGCAAGGAGGCGAGGTGAACGCGAGCACCCCGATCATGGAGGAGGCCAGCGAGAACGTCGGCGCTGGCCTGATGGGCCGGAACATGTTCGGCCCCCCGAGTGGCGGGGACTGGGGAGAGGGGGAGTGGAAGGGATGGTGGGGAGACGACCCGCCCTACCACAACGACGTGTTCATCCTTACCCATCACGAGCGCGATCCAGTGGAGATGGAGGGAGCGACCACGTTCCACTTCGTCACCGAGGGGATCGAGCGCGCGCTGGAGCGCGCGAAGGACGCCGCGGGCGGCAAGGACGTACGGCTCTGGGGCGGCGCGCAGGCCATCCAGCAGTACCTGGCGGCGGGGCTGCTGGACGAGCTTGAGCTCCACGTCGTCCCGGTGCTGCTCGGCGACGGTGCTCGTCTCTTCGACAATCTCGGGGACGCGGAAGTGCAGCTCGAGCAGGTCCGAGCCGTCGAGGCGCCCGGCGTCACCCACCTCAAGTACAGGCTGGTGACATGAACGGATCGCCAAGCGGCCGCCAACCGCTCATAGCGAGTGACGACCGCGCCGGTGCGCGACGTGACCGCGCAGAACCGCACCTTGGCGGTGGGCCATTTTTGGCGCGGACGGCTTCGCACCTGTGCCCTGCCGCGCCCTAGGGCGGGGGGCCGGTGCGAACCGCGCCAAGGCCGGCGCGAAACCGCACACAAAGGAGGAAGCATGTCCACGTAGCTGCACAACCGGGCTGGTATGGGCTGTTCGGCGACCCGTGCGCAGCCGTGGGAGGCGACGAGCTTTCCGGTCGACGGCTGGTCAACGATTGTCCACTACGCTTCGTGGATGAGTCCTCCCGCGACCCTTCTCATGTGGTTTCAGCTGCGTTCGCCGGAGCTGGCCGATGACTTTGAGCGTCTGATGACGGAGGATCGCGACATCGTCCGCGGGTCGCTGGACACGGTCTCGGATTGGCGGCTTACGCGGCCGGCGGACGTGCCCGGACAGGCCATCGGTCAAGCCGATTACGTGCTGATCGCCGAGATCGTCGAAGTGGAGCGGTTCGAGCAACAGGCGAGCGAACACGTCCAACGCTTGGCGGACGACTTGGCGCATCTCGTCTCGAACCGGGGGATGCTCGTCGTGCGTCCCGTCCTTTGAAATCCGCGGTCGGTGCAGGCTGATCAGGCCCGCGCGGAGTAGGCGTGTCGCGGGACCGCGGTACTCTTGGGCGGCTCTCCTCGCTGCCGAGAACACGCTTCCCATAGCGATCCTGTCGGTGGCGGTGATCGCTGGCGGCTACGTCGCGGTTCTCGGACTGTGGTGGTTCATTTTCCGGGCTCCCAAGCGAGCCGACCGCCTCGATCGAAGCGGCGAGGATGCATCGGCGCCCGCGGGCGCGGCCTCGGATCCCGAGCGCTCCAGCCAATAGCGGCTGGGCCCGTCGTGCGGTTTTGAAGACCGGTCTAGGTTCGAGAAGGAAGTCCGAATTTGCAGGGAGCTTCTAATGCTGCCGTGCCTCGCGCGATGGTATTTGCGATGGCAGGGGCCGGTGCCGGTCGCCTGCGGAGCACTCCCTAGGGGAACCAGCGAAACGGCCCTGAGTCAGAATCCAGGGCCGTGTGTGCGGGATGCGCGATGGCGGCGATGGCCGGGGCAACCGGCGCGCGGGCCTGGCTTCAGGCGGCGCACTTGACCTGGCTGACTGCTCGCCGCATGAAGGCGGCGACCGTAGCTCTCTGCCTGGCCGGGGCACTTGTCCCCTCTGTCGCGATTAGCGGATCGACCAAGCCGTCCCGCGTCCACCATGCGACGGCGGCTCAGACGCGCTAACCCGCGAAGCGGCGCAGCCTCGGAATCCAGCATGCCGGAGCCGAAGCCCTCCTAGCCCGTCCGAAACGCGTACACGTAGGAGCCGTCGCTACCGGCCCTTCGTGATGCGTTTCCGTCGATCGGAGGCCGTCGGTAGGGCCGGCCTCTCCCGGGTCTCAGGACTCGGGTAGGCGACGGATTCTCGCTGCTCCTAACCCGCAGGTCCTCTCCACGCTCCTGCCACTGGTAACCGAAAAGTCACGGTCTGCGCGGACGCAGCCAGAACACTGCGGCCGCCAGCCGATAACTCGACCTTCTGGGAGGAAGAATGAGGTTCTCGTCGCTTCGCCGGGCCACGAAGGCCCACTCGCCACAGTTCACCGGGGCACTGGTGAGCGTCGCGCTGGTGGCCGCAGCATCCGCGGCCGCGGCGACCACGACGGCGAAGCCCACTCCTTCGCCCACCCCCAAGGCGTTCTGCCACGGCAAGGCGGCGACGATCGTCGGCACCCCCGGCGACGACACGCTCACGGGCACCTCCGGCCCGGACGTCATCGCGGGCGGCGGGGGCAACGACAACATCTCGGGCCTCGGGGCCGAGGACACGATCTGCGGGGGCGACGGCAACGACACCATCTCCGGAGGCGCCGCCAACGACGACCTCGACGGGGGCGAAGGCAACGACTTCATGGACGGCGGCGACGGCAACGACACGATGGCGGGCGGCAACGGCGCCGACACGATGACCGGCCTGGCCGGCAACGACAACATGAGCGGCGGACCCGGGAACGACGAGATCCGTGGCGTGGACGGTGACGACACCCTCAGCGGCGGCCTGGACGACGACCACATCGACGGCGGCGACGGCGACAACACCATCCGCGGCGATGACGGTAATGACAACCTGCAGGGCGGGGCCGCGGTCGACGATCTCAACGGCGGGGCCGGCAACGACGAGATCCACGCCGGAGCCGGCGACGACCGGGGCAACGGCGGCGACGGCAACGACGATATCCACGGCGACGAAGGCGACGACAACTTCTCGGGCCAGATGGGCGACGACAACATGTGGGGCGGCCCGGGCGACGATCGCTTCCACGGGGATTCCGGCGACGACGAGATGCACGGCAACGACGGCGACGACGAGCTCCGCGGCGACTCCGACGGCGACACCCTCAGCGGAGATGGCGGCTTTGACGACCTCAAGGGTCGGTCCGGGAATGACCACATCAACGGCGGCGATGGCGTCAACAGCTGTGATCAGGGGTCGGGCCACGGATCGGTGAACAAGTGCGGCCCCAAGTGAGAAGTCGAGGTACCTGAGCCCGTACGGCGAGCGGCTCACCGGCGTTTCAAGAGCCTGCCGGTGAGCCGCTCAGTGCCGCACGACGATCGAAGCTAGGGGTTCCGCGATTCCGACCGGTGACCCCTCTACGGTCGCCTCGTGCTCAACTTCCTGCTCGCGCTCGGCGGTGTGGCGCTCGCCTCCCGCTGGCTCGCTTCGGCGGCGCGTGCTCTGGGGCTCCCGGCGGGCTTGGTCGGCCTGCTCGTGGCGCTGCTCTAGGGCAACTACCGCCGCGATCGCCACACCGTGGCGCTCAGCCGGCGCCGGGGAACCGCCAGATCACAGGCCTGAGGGTCGTCTTGTGCGCTTCTGAGCCGCTGCCAGCCTTTCCGCAACTGACGAGTAGGGCACCGAGTCAGAGCCTTTTAGGATCGCTTGGAGGCGACTGTCCTCGGCTAGGATCCTCACGGGACCGCTGCACACGCACGATCGACACCGGGTCGGACGCCGGACATGCACCGCCGTCGGGGTGATCGTGCGGGCCTCCAACGACGAAAGGATGGACCATGAGGTCACGATTGGCCACTACTGTGATCGCGCTTCTCGCAAGCGGCTCGATCGCGGCCGGGTGCGGCGGAGGCGGCAAGCAGAAGCAGAGCACGACACCGACCACACCGCCAGGCACGACCCCGACAACCGCGACGACCGGCGGAGGCGCGTCCACGGCCGGGGGCACCCGCTACGGCCGCGCCTACGAGCAATGCCGTAGGGGCGTCCAGCACATCCCCGATCCGGCGGCGCGCAAGCGCGCTGAGCAGGGCTGCGCTCACATCCCCAGATAGCAAGACGTGCCAGATCAGCGGCCTGAGAGCCGCCTTGTGCGCTTCTGGGCCGCAGCCAGCCCCGCCTCGGAGCCTCTTCTCGTAGGAAAGCGATGGGAAGGCGAGCGAACGTCTGGGCGGGCGTTGACGGGTGAGCACGGAGATGGATCTAAGAGCCTCTTAGGCCCCAAGTCCCCGCTAATCCCACCTAATACAGGCGATTCCCCTGCCACGGAGCGGCGATGGAATCGAACCATCCAAGCGTGGGGTTGCCACGCCCTGCCGGTTTTGAAGACCGGC
>JBJMKZ010000044.1:0-18343 GCA_045805565.1 Solirubrobacteraceae bacterium
GACCTTCCGGCGGATGAATGCGCCCACGAAGAAGTGATCCATGAACGAGAAGTGGTTGGGCGCGAGGATCACCGGGCCGGACTCGGGCACGTTGTGCGAGGAGATGCAGCGGCCGCGGAACAGGATCCACACCAGGAACGAGCAGAGCACCCGCACGAGGTCGTAGATGATGTCGGGCTCACGGGTCCGGGCCCGGGCGTGGAACCGCTCGAAGTACTCCGCGGGCCGCGGGTCCTTGTAGACCTGCTTCTTCATCCCGGCCAGCCGCTCGTTCACGATGAGGCTGCTACCCCCCGCCCGCGCGGGCGTTACGGGGCGATCAGTCGCTCGCCCATCCGCGGGCCCGCTCGACGGCGCGCCTCCACTGCTCGAGCAGCGCCTCGCGCTCGTCGACCGCCATCGCCGGCTCGTAGCGGGCCCGCTCGGACCACGAGTCCCGCACGTGCTCGAAGCTCCAGGCGCCCGCCCCCACTCCCGCCAGGTAGGCGGCGCCCAGCGCAGTGGTCTCGGCGATCTCCGGCACCACCACCGGGACCCCGAGGATGTCGGCCTGGAACTGCATGAGCCAGGCATTGGCGGTGGCGCCACCGTCGGCCTTGAGCTCGGCCAGGGGCTCGGGGCCCGCCGCATCCATCGCGCGCACGGCGTCGGCCGTCTGGTAGGCGATCGCCTCGAGGGCCGCGCGGGCCAGGTGCGCCCGGCCCGTGCCCCGCGTCAGCCCGACCAGGGTTCCCCGCGCGTAGGGGTCCCAGTACGGGGACCCCAGCCCGGTCAGGGCGGGCACGAAGTAGACGCCCTCATTGGACTCCAGGGAGCCCGCCAGCTCCTCCGTGTCGCCCGCGCTGTCCACGATGCCCAGCCCGTCGCGCAGCCACTGCACGGCGGCGCCGGTGACGAAGATCGCCGCCTCCAGCGCGTAGGTGGTGCGGTCCTCCATCCCCCACGCGACCGTCGCCAGCAACCCGGGCGCGGGTGGGGGCGGGCGCTCGCCGGCATTGAGCAGCACGAACGAGCCGGTCCCGTAGGTGTTCTTTCCCAGGCCGGGGTCCAGGCAGGCCTGCCCGAACAGCGCCGCCTGCTGGTCGCCGGCCACCCCCGCCACCGGGACCTCATGGCCGTGCAGGGTGTCCGCCCGGGTGGTGCCGAGCTCGCCGCAGCTGGGGCGGACCTCGGGCAGCGCGCGCTCGGGCACATCGAACAGCTCGCACAGGTCGGGGTCCCAGCGTCCGCCGGCGATGTCGTACAGGAGCGTGCGCGACGCGTTGGAGCGGTCGGTGACGTGCTCTCCGGTCAGCTTGAACAGCAGCCACGAGTCGATCGTCCCGAACGCCGCCCGGCCGTCGCGCGCGCGCTCGGCCAGCCCGTCGACGTTGCGCAGCAGCCACTCGATCTTGGTGCCCGAGAAGTACGGGTCGAGGACCAGGCCGGTGCGCGAGCGCACGAGCGACTCGTGCCCCGCGCGGCGCAGCTCGTCGCAGCGACCGGCGGTCCGACGGTCCTGCCAGACCAGCGCGCGGTGCAGCGGCTCGCCGCTGTCGGGGTCCCAGACCGCGACCGTCTCGCGCTGGTTGGTGATCCCGACGGCCCGCAGCGCGCCGGGCCGCACCCCGGCCTGGTCGAGCGCCTCGCCGGCGACCGCGTGGGACACCTCCCAGATCTCGGTCGCGTCGTGCTCGACCCAGCCCGGCCGCGGGAAGTGCTGCTCGAATTCCCGGTAGGCCCGCGCCGCCAGCCGCGCCTCGGAGTCGAATACCAGGCAGGTGGTGCCCGTCGTCCCCTGATCGATGGCGAGGATCACCGGCGCCGGCCCGGCCGGCGAGGCCCAGGAGGGCGGAGTCGGCTCGGTCCCCGGCTCAGCGCACGCCGCCGCCGCGGGTGAGGGCCTCCGCGGCCAGCCGGGTGTTCTCCTCCACCGCCATGGCCAGGCGGATGATCGCCGCCCCGGCGAACGCGTACAGGGCGAACAGCGCCACGTAGAGCGCGCCCAAGACCAGGACGCCGAGGGCCTGCGGAACACCCTGCTGCGTGGCGGTCACGATCGTCCCGATGACGACGCCGAGCCCGCCGACGACCACCACTACCCAGCCGAAGACGGTCAGCAGGGTGGCGATGATGCGCAGCGAGCGGTAGCGGTGCTCCAGCGGCAATGCGCCGGATCCGGCGGCTGCGGGCGCTCCGGCGGTGGGCGGGGTGACCGGCGGCTGGCTTGCCATGCGAATTCCTTCCCGTTCGGTTTCGTCCTCGCGGCGACGCTAAAGCTCGCACCGGCCGGGTGTCAACCTGGCCGCCCGTGCGGGCGCTGGCGCACCGCGCCCCGCCGGCGCCGGTTGAGGTAGACCAGGACGAAGTCGGCCAGCTGCCGGATGCGATGGAGGAACCCGCCGAGCGTCCTGCCGGTGGCCCGGTGAGCGAGGTCGAGCTCGAGCTCGCACACGCGGAAGCCGGCGCGCGCCGCGTCGACGTTCATCGCCGTCTCCATCCCGAACCGTGGCGCGAAGGGAGTGACCGCCCGCAGCACCTCCGCGCGCAGCGCCCGCTGGCCGGAGATGGGCGCCGAGAGCTCCAGCCCGCTCAGCCGGCGAGTCGCCCAGCGCGAGAAGCCGAGTGCCGCCCCGAAGCCCCCGCCGACACGGCGTGCGAAGGCGGCGATCGCCAGGTCGCAGCGGCCCTCGCCGACCGCCGAGGCGAGAGGCGCCAGCTCCCGCGCGGTCTCGCCGAGATCGCCGTCGCACAGGACGTAGACGCTGGCGCCGGCGTCCATCACCAGCTGCGCGGCGCGGGTCATGGCGCCGCCCTTGCCGATCGTGCGCGGCGCCCGCACCAACTGCGCCCCCGCCGCCACCGCCACCCGGTCGGTCCCGTCGCGGGAGCCGTCGTCGGCGACCACAACGCGGGCCCCGGGGAACGCCTGCGCCAGCGCGGCCAGCGTCGAGCCGAGCCGGTCGGCCTCCTGATATGCGGAGACGATCACGATGGTGTCGGAGGCGTCAGCGGGCACAGGCGGGGTCGCAGCGGGCGGCTATTCTGCCGCGACCCACTGAGGAGGTTGGTCGTTGCCCGACGTCGAGGCGCACATCACCGGGACGGTCTGGAAGATCGAGGTGGAGGTGGGCGACGCCATCGAGGAGGGCGACACGGTCGTCGTCCTGGAGTCGATGAAGATGGAGATGCCGGTGGAGGCTGAGGACTCCGGCACGGTGAGGGAGATCCTCTGCGAGGAGGGCCAGGCGGTCAACGAAGGCGACGCGCTCGTTGTCCTCGACTGACGACTCGGCGTCCGACTGGGTCCCGCCGGCCGAGGCTCGCCGGCTGGCGGCGGGCAAGCTCCTGCTCGACCATCCGGCCGACCAGGTGGCCCGGCTAACGATCGCCAACCCGGCCAAGCGCAACGCGCTCGACCACCCGATCCTCGACGCGCTGGCGCAGGCGCTGCGCGAGCTGGACGCCCGTTGCGTGCTGATCACCGGCGCCCACGGGATGTTCTCGGCGGGCTACGACATCGGCGGGATGCCCGAGGAGACGTTCGCCGACCAGGCCGAGAGCCTGGTCGCCCATCCCTTCGCCGAGGCGATCGAGGCGATCGAGGCGTACCCGTATCCGGTCGTCGCCGCCCTGCCGGGCCATGCCATCGGAGGCGGGCTCGAGGTCGCCCTGTCGGCCGACCTTCGGGTCGCGGCGGCCGGGATCCGGGTGGGGATGCCGCCGGCCAAGCTGGGGCTCGTCTACTCCCACACCGGGATCCAGAAGTTCCTCGACACGATCGGCGCCGCCCGCACGCGCGAGCTGTTCCTGGTGGGGCGCAACATCCCGGTCCAGACCGCGCTCAGCTGGGGCCTGGTCAACCAGGTGGTAGACGCCGAGGCCCTTCAGGAACGGGCCCTCGAGCTTGCCCGCGAGATCGCCGCCAACGCGCCGCTGTCGCTGAGCGGCAACAAGCGCATCATCCGCGAGCTGCTGGCGGCCGCGCATGGGCTGGACCCGGAAGTCGAGCGCGAGCTGGTCGAGCTGCGCCGGGCGTGCTTCGCCTCCGAGGACTTCCGCGAGGGCGTGCGGGCGTTCGGCGAGAAGCGCGAGCCCCACTGGCGGGCCCGGTAGCCGGGCGTCCACCCGGCGTCGCGCCCGCACCCGACGCGGTAGCTTCATCGCCGGTGTCGACGTACCTCTACGACCAGGGCTGGCGCCAGGAGCGCGAGCGCCTGGCCGGGATCGAGGCGCTGTGGGATCCCGGCACGGTCCGCCACCTGGAGGCGCTCGGGGTGGGCGAGGGATGGACTTGCCTGGAGGTGGGCGCGGGCGGCGGCGCCGTCGTGGAGTGGCTGTGCCGGCGGGCGGAGCGGGTGGTGGCCACCGATCTGGACACCCGCTTCCTGGAGGCGATCGAGGCGCCCAACCTCGAGGTGCTCCGTCACGACATCGCCGACGACGAGCTGCCGGACGAGCGCTTCGACCTGGTCCACGCACGGCTGGTGCTCGAGCACCTGCCCGGCCGGGACCACGCGCTCGAGCGGATGGCGTCGCTGGTGGCGCCGGGCGGCTGGCTGCTGGTGGAGGACTACGACTGGTCCTCGTACGGAGTCGAGCCTCGCAGCGAGCTCGGCGAGCGCGCCGCCGAGGCGGTGCTGGGATTCATGGAGGAGGTCGCCGGTTTCGACCGGGCCTACGGCCGCCGGCTGGTCGGTGAGCTGCGCCGGGTCGGGCTGCACGACATCGAGGCCGAGGGCCGCCTGCGCCTGATCGACCCGCAGTCCCCGGGCGCCGACTTCTACCGCCTGTCGCTCGCCGCACTGCGCGACACGCTGGCCGAGCAGGGTCGGCTGACGGCGGGCGAGTCCGACGCCGCGCTCGCCATGCTCGGGGACCGCGACTCGACCATCGTGTCGCCGGTGATGGTGGCCGCCTGGGGACGCGCCGCCCGGTGATCCCGGCGAGGCTGCGCGGCGCCACCGTCGCGGCCGGGCTCGCCGCCACGCTGGCCGCCTGCGGCGGTCCCGCCCAACCCGAGCTGGACGTGATCTGGCTCCAGCGGCAGCTCACGCCGCGCGTGGCCCAAGAGACCCGCGCGGCGGTGGACCAGATGGCGTGCCCGCAGGTGGTGCCGCGACCCGGCCGGGTCATCGAGTGCTCGGCCGGCTTCAACGGCGAGGCGGACATCGTGGTGGTGACGCTGCTGGACGGCCGGGTCCGGCCCCGCTACCGCTATCGCCTCAAGAACCTGCTGCTGGGGGCGCTCGAGCAGTCGATCCAGCACCGCCTGCGCGAAGCGCACTTCCCTGCCGCCTCGGTGGACTGCCCCGGACCGGTGCCGCAGCGTCGCGGCCAGGTGTCGCAGTGCCGGGTCGAGGACCCCCAGGGCCGCGGCGCCGAGGTGCGCGTCACGCAGGTCGACGACCGCGGGCACGTGCGCCTGCGGCCGCTGCGCCGCCGGCCGCGCTAGCCGCCGGCCGAAGGCGTCCGATCCCCGCCGTATGGTCCGCGCGCCGGAGCCGGGCGCTGCAATGCCGCCGCTCATCACCCGCACGGAAGCCCTCGAGCTGGGGGACATCGAGGACCACGCCGAGATCGAGGCGCTGGTCGAACGGGCGTGGCGGGTGCGGATCGAGCACTTCGCCGACTCGACCGACATGTGCTCGCTGGTCAACGCCAAGTCGGGCGGCTGCGCCGAGGACTGCGGCTTCTGCGCCCAGTCCCGCTTCGCCGAGGCGCAGACGCCGATGCATTCGATGATGGAGCCCGAGCAGATGCTCGAGCACGCGCGGGCGGCGGAGACGGCGGGCGCCCACCGCTTCTGCATGGTCACGCAGGGTCAGGGGCTCTCCAGCCGAGACTTCGAGAAGGTGCTCGCGGGCGCCCGCCTGGTGGCCCGGCACACCAACCTCAAACGCTGCGCCTCGATCGGCCACATGTCGGTGGCGCGCGCGCGCCAGCTCAAGCAGGCGGGCATCCAGCGGGTCCATCACAACGTAGAGACCGCCGAGTCCTACTACCCCGAAGTCTCGACGACGGTCCGCTACGAGGGGCGCATCCGCACGATCGAGGCGGTCAGGGAGGCGGGGCTCGAGACGTGCGTGGGCGGGATCCTCAACCTGGGCGAGACGCGCGAGCAGCGAGTGGAGATGGCCTTCCAGCTGGCGCGGATCGAGCCGACCAGCGTGCCCATCAACCTGCTCAACCCGCGCCCGGGGACCAAGTTCGGCGATCGCGACTTCATGGATCCCTGGGAGGCGGTCAAGTGGATCGCGATCTTCCGCCTCATCCTCCCCGCCGCGCTGTTCCGGCTCTGTGGCGGACGGGTGGAGAACCTGGGCGAGCTGCAGCCCCTGGCCGTCCGGGCCGGGCTCAACGGGGTCATGATGGGCAACTTCCTCACCACCCTGGGCAACGCGCCGGAGGACGATCGGGCGATGTTCGAGGAGCTGGGGCTCAACGTGGCCCGCCAGCCCGACAACGGCGCCAGTCCGCGACCCGACAATCGCAGCGGCCACTTGGAGGGCGAGACGCCCGACCTGGTCGGCGACCTCCTCGACGCCGGGGCGCAGGACGGCGAGGTCGTCCTCGAGGTGCGCCTCTGGGACCCGTCGACGCAGCTGCGCTACCGACCCAAGCGAGCGGTGCCGCCACGTCCCGACGGCGCCCTCAACCGCGCGCCGGCCGGCTGGGGGGACTGATGACCGAGATCGAGCGGCGCCTGGCGGAGCTTCGCAGGTTGGGGCTCTATCGCCGGCTGCGCATGGTGAGCGGCCCCCAGGGGCCGCGCGTGGTGCTCGAGGGCCGGCCCGTGCTGCTGCTGTGCTCGAACAACTACCTGGGGCTGGCCGACCACCCGCGCGTGCGGGAGGCGGCGGCCGACGCCGCCATGCGCTGGGGCGTGGGCGCCGGGGCGTCGCGCCTGGTCTCCGGCTCGATGACCGTCCACCGGCGCCTGGAGGAGGCGCTGGCGGAGTTCGAGGGGACCGAGGCGGCGCTGCTGTTCGGGTCCGGCTACCTGGCCAATACCGGGGTGATCGCGGCGCTGGCCGAGGGCGGGTTCGTGTTCTCGGACGCGCTGAACCACGCGTCGATCGTCGACGGCTGCCGGCTGGCCGGCGCCGAGAAGTTCGTCTACCGGCACGCGGACACCGACCACCTGGAGTGGGGACTGCGGCGCGCCGGCGGCGCGCCTTCGCTGATCGTCACCGACAGCGTGTTCTCGATGGACGGCGACGTGGCGCCGCTCGAGGAGATCTGTGACCTGGCCGCCCGCTATCGCGCCCGCGTGATGGTGGACGAGGCCCACGCCACCGGTGCGCTGGGCCCCGGCGGCCGGGGCGCGGTGGCGGACGCGGGCCTCGAGGACGAGGTCGACGTGATCGTGGGCACGCTGGGCAAGGCGCTGGGGTCCTACGGTGCCTACGTCGCCTGCGACGAGGTGCTGGCCGCCTACCTGATCAACACCGCCCGCACGCTGATCTTCTCGACCGCCCTGCCGCCGCCCGCGGTGGCGGGAGCGCTTGCCGCCTTGGAGCTGCTCGACGAGCAGCCGCGTCGGGTCGAGCGCCTGGCGGCCAACGCCACGCTGCTGCGGGCGGAGCTGGAGGCGGAGGGCTTCGACACGGGTCCCTCCCGTACGCAGATCGTCCCCCTGGTCGTCGGCGACGCCCGCCTGGCGGTGCGCTTCTGCGACGCTGCGCTCGCCCGCGGCGTGTTCGCCCAGGCGATCCGTCCGCCCAGCGTCCCGGAGGGAGGATCGCGGCTGCGCCTGGCCGTGATGGCGTCGCACGGCAAGCAGGAGCTGCGCGAGGCGGCTCGCGAGCTGGGCGCCGCCGCCGGGGAGGCGGGCTTCGAGCCGCGGTCGGCGAACGCCCCGACCGCCGCTCACGCCGTGGCACGGGCGGCCCTGTTCGACGGCGAATCGCCCGAGACCGCCGCCCGCGCGGCCTGATCCAGGCGCACGGCGCGGTGCGAGGCTGCTTCGTCACCGGCACCGACACCGCGGCCGGCAAGACGGTCGTGGCGGGCGCGATCGTCGCGGCCCTGGCGGCCGGGGGAGAGCGGGTGGCGGCGCGCAAGCCGGTCCTGACCGGGACCGACGAGGCTTCAGGCTCCGGGTGGCCGCCCGACCACGAGCTGCTGGCCGCCGCCGCCGGCGCCGCCGACCCCAACGACGTCGCCCCGCTGCGCTTCGGGCCGGCGGTCTCTCCACACCTGGCCGCCCAGCTCGCCGGCCGGCCCATCGAGGCGGCGCGCCTGGTGGGCTCGGCCCGCGCGGCGGCAGCCGGCGCCGACGCGCTGGTGGTGGAGGGAGTGGGCGGACCGCTGGTGCCCCTGAGCGCGGGCTACAGCGTCCGCGACCTGGCGTGCGACCTCGCTCTACCGGTGGTGGTGTCCGCCCGTCCCGGGCTCGGGACGATCAACCACTCGCTGCTCGCGCTGGAGGCGCTGCGCTCGGTTGGTCTCGAGGTCGTCGGCGTCGTGCTCACTCCGTGGCCGCGCGAACCGAGCGTGATGGAGCGTTCCAATCGCGACACGATCGCGCAGCTGGGCCGGGTTGACGTCGCCACCCTGCCGCGCCTGGCGGGCCCGGACCCCCGGGCCCTCGCCGCGGCCGGCGCCGGCCTGCCGCTGGATCGCTGGCTGCGGCCGGCCGGTCGCGGCTACGGCGCGCCGGTCGCCCGGCCGTTGGCGTTCGGGTCCGGCGCGACCCCCCCGTAGTAGTCGCCGTGGAAGCCGAACGGGATGTGGTGCGGCACCCGCGCCCGCGCCAGCTCGCCGAGGTCCGCGGCGTCGAGCACCAGCAGGAACGAGCTGGCCGAGCCGGCATCGAGCGTCACCGACAGCAGGACGCCGGCGTCCTCGCGCTCGCCGCCGGGCTCGGGCACGAAGACCGGCTCGCCCGGGTAGCAGCCCTCCTCGCGCCAGACGCGCGCGGTCCGCTCGTCGACGTCCACCTTGACGATCTGGTCGAGCCACGTTCCGGGACCCTGGCCGGCTCCGTACACGTACCGGTAGGGCCGCCCGTTGCAGCGCCGGTAGGAGATCCGGGGCAGCTCGAGGCTCTGGTCGGCGAGCGGCTCGTGGGTGACCCGTCCCGACTCCAGCGCCAGGCGGAAGCGGCGCAGCCGCGGCGACGGAACTCGGGGGTCGTCGGCCCGGACCGAGTCGAGGTAGAGGGCGCCGATGATCGCCGGGTCCTCGTACGCGCACACGTCCACGACCACCTCGCCGTCGTGCTCGAAGGCGTTGACGTGGTGGAAGCCGAAGCAGGGATCGGTCTCGTAGGTTCCTCGCAGCTCGCCGGTGTCGCGGTCGACCACCAGCAGCCGCGTCCCGCGCTCGGGCTCCCAGCGGTAGTTCTCGATGTAGGGGCGGCCGCTCAGCGCCAGGCTCGCCGGGTTCACCACCAGGGGGAACTCGGCCAGGACCAGGAAGCGCTCGGACATGCCGAAGCTGTGCACGTATCCGGGCTCGCGCACCGGCAGCGAGGCGATCAGGCGCTGCTGCCCGCGGTCGCGCCGGGCGAAGAAGCGGTAATGGCTGCGGGGGCCGAGCTTGACCGCGAAGTTGACCAGCTCGCCGCGATCGGGATCGTGGTGCGGGTGGGCGGTGGTGAGCTGGCCGGGAGCACGGTAGGCGACTCCGGCAGCCTCCAGCGTGGTGGCATCGAAGACCACCGGCAGCGGCGTCTCGGTCATGGCGATGAACTCGTCCCCCAGGCGGGACACGTTGACGTTGGCGTTGTCGGTCGTGACCGGCCGGAACGCCGACGCCACCCGCTTGAACAGCGAGCGGCACGGGTCGGTGGCGAACTCCGAGAAGGCCAGGCGTCCGGTCCGCTCGGCCTCGCGGTAGGCGCGGCTGTGGAGGAAGCGGTTGGCGTAGGAGACGCCGCCGTCGGCGAACGAGAAGCGGTGGAGCATGGCCAGGCCGTCGAACCAGTGGGCCAGACCGCGGTCCCCCACCTCGAACCGGGCGGGGCCCGTCCTCAGCAGGCTCCCCGCCAGCCAGGGCGGCAGGGAACCGTGGACCGGGAGCTCGTCGATCTCGACCTCGGCGTCGAGGCTGGAGAATCCCAGCCGGTGGTCGCGGGCGGTGGCGGTGACGGTGGCTTCCACGGCTTCCTTCCCTGGTAGTCTGAGCTGGACGGATCAGAGCATACCGTCCTGTTTGGACTATTGCAACACGAGATTCGGCTGACCCCCACTTCGTACATCGTCCTGGGCCTGCTCGACCAGGCCGGCGAGGCGACTCCGTACGAGCTCAAGCGGAGGGTGGCGGTGGGCGTGGGTAACTTCTGGTCCCTGCAGCACGCGCAGCTCTACAGCGAGCCCGAGCGCCTGGCCCGCGCCGGCTACCTGACCGAGGAGCGCGAGACGGGCGGCAGACGGCGCAAGCGCTACGCCATCACCCGCCGTGGTCGCGCGGCCCTGCACGAGTGGCTGGCGGCGTCCACGCCCGGGCTGGCCGAGCTGCGCGATCCCGGGCTGCTCAAGCTCTACCTGGGGGGCGATCCCGCCGTCCTCGCCGCCGCTCAGCTGGAGGCTCACGAGCGCAAGCTGCGCGAATACCAGCGCATTCGGGCGGCCGACGACGGCGCGGGCCCGCGGGGCCCCTGGCTGACGCTCGACGCCGGCATCGGTCACGAGCGCGAATGGGTGCGCTACTGGCGCCGGCTGCGGGACGCGCGATGACCCGCGCGGGGCCCTACCGGCTCACCCTGCGCCATGGGCCCAGGGTCGACCACGAGCGCTTCCAGTCGCTCGACCGGGCCCTCGACGCGCTCGAGGCCCGCCTCGGGGAGCTCGGGCCGTCCGGCCGCCGGGAGGCAGTCGATCTGCGCTACCGGCGCATCGAGCCGGTCGAGCAGGTCGCCGCACGCGGTGAGATAGCTGGTCCCAGGAGGCTGCGGGCCGGCGTCGACGTGCGGGGTGACGGCTCGACCGAGGCCTTCACCGGGCGCCTGCGGCGCCGGCTGGTGGACCAGCGGGCCGGCGAGACCGCCTACCAGGCTCTGCGCAGGATGCTCGAGGGCGCCGGCTAGAGCACCAGCAGCTCGCCGTAGCGCCGCAGCCACCGCTGATGCACCCGGTAGTCGGGGCAGTGGCGCTCGAGCAGGGCCCAGAAGCGCGGCGAGTGGTCGGCGACCTGCAGGTGGCAGACCTCGTGCCAGACGACCGCGTCGAGCACCGGCGCCGGCGCCAGCAGCAGGCGCCAGTTGAAGCTCATGGCCCCGGTGGGCGAGCAGCTCGCCCAGCGGGTCCGCTGGCCCCGGATCGTCAGTCCGCCGTGATGCAGCCCGGCCGCCCGGCAGGCGGCATCCAGCCTGGGCTCGACCTCGATCCTCGCCCGGCGCCGGTACCAGCGCTCCATCGCCCCGCGCCGGTCGCCGGCGGGTACCAGCAGGCGATCGCCGCGTCGCGCCACCCGGGTGCGCCCGGGCTGCGCCACCAGCTCCAGCCGCTCGCCCAGATACGGCACCATCCGGTCGCCCAGCCCCAGCTCCCCGGCCGCCTCGGCCAGCGTCCGCAGCCGCCGCTCCACCCACGGGCGAAGCTCGGCGATGGCCGCCGCGGCGTCGCGCTCGCCCGCGCGGCGTGGAAGCACCACCTCGACGCCCTCGTGCAGGTCCACGCTGATCCGCACGCGCCGGGCCCGCGGCGAGCGGCGGATGCGATAGGGGATCTCGTCCACGCACGCCAAGATACGCGGCCGCTCGGCGCGATAATCGGGCCATGCGCGATCGCTGGCGGGTGCGGCTGCCGCCCGGAGTCAAGCCGCCCTTCGACGTCTACGTCAACGGGGTGCCCCAGCGTCGGGGGGCCGACTACGACTACCGCGACGGCGCGCTGTTGTTCGATCGCCCGCTGGCCAAGGAGGGCAAGCTCGGGCTCTGGCGCTGGTTCCTCGGCGCCTGGGGCATCGGCACCTACCGCCAGAACGACAGCGTGGACGTCGCCTACGAGGTGCGCGGGCGCCCGTTCGTGGCCCACGCGCTCGAGATCGAACCGCCCGGGCGCTGAACCAGGCGCCTCGACCCGCCGGCGGCCGGCCGCCGTCGGCGCCTCAGATCCCGGCTGGCGCGCCGGCCAGGCGCGGATCCAGGCTCTGCGCCCAGGGCCGTTGAAGCCGCAGCGCCGAGACGATGGCGCGCGTGGCCGGGGAGCGATTGAGCGTGTAGAAGTGGACGCCGGGCGCGCCGCGGCGCAGGAGGTCGGCGCATTGCAGGGTGGCGTAGGCGACTCCGAGCTGCATCACCGCGTCGGGGTCGTCGGCCCGCAACTCGAGCTGGGCCAGCAGCGCGGGCGGGATCGAGGCGCCGCACATCGCGGTGAACCGCTTGATCTGGTCCACGTTGGTGATGGGCATGATGCCGGGGACGATCGGCAGGTCGATTCCCGCCGCCCGCGCCTCGACCATGAAGTCGAAGTACAGCTCGTTGTCGAAGAACAGCTGCGTGATGAGGAATCGCGCGCCGGCGGCGATCTTCTCCTTGAGGAAGCGGATGTCGTGAGCGAGATCGGGCGCCTCCGGATGCACCTCGGGAAAGCAGGCCGCCCCGATGCAGAAGTCGTAGCGCTCGGTGATGAGCCGGGCGAGTTCGGTCGAGTAGGACAGGCCCCCGGGGGTCGGGCGCCACTCCGTCTCCCCCCGGGGCGGGTCACCGCGCAGCGCGAGGACGTTGTCGATCCCCGCGGCCTGCACCTGGTCGAGGATCTCGATCAGCTGCTCGCGGGTCGTCCCCACGCAGCTGAGGTGGGCCATCGCCTCGATCCCCAGTTCGCGCTTGATCCACTTGGTCAGCTCGACCGTGCGCTCCCGCGTGGACCCGCCGGCGCCGTAGGTCACCGACACGAACGACGGCTCGAGCACCCGCAGGGTGCGCAGGGTCTCCTGCAGCCTGCTCTCCCCCTCCTCCGTCTTGGGTGGGAAGAACTCGAACGAGAACACCGGCTCGTCGCTGGTCGCGAGTATCTGGTCGATGCGCATGAGCAGCGGATTCTAGGCCGCGACGCCCCCTCCGCCGCGACGGCGTTCCCACATCTCGATCACGCCGAGCTCGCGGTAACCGAGGCGGGCGTAGAGCGGGCGGCCCATCGCCGTCGCCTGCAGCGAGGTGGTTGCGCAGCACCGTTCGCGGGCGTCGATCAGCGCCTGGCGCATGAGCCCGGTGCCCAGGCCGCGCCCCCGTGTCTCGGGCAGCGTCCCCACGTTCCAGATCCCGCAATCGTCCCCGGCGTCGAGCGCGAAGACACAGGCGGAGGCCAGCCCGTCGGCTCGCGCCACGTAGACGTGGCCGTGCTCGGGCAGGCGGGCGAACACCCGCGACGCGGGCCCCAGCTCCCAGCCGAACGCCGGCTCGAGAATCGCGCACATCTCGTCCACCGTTTGGGCGCGTTCCCAGTCGAGCCCCTCGGCGCCGCCCGCCACGTCGATCTCCTCCAGCCGGGCGGCCATGGCCTGGGGGGTGGCGTCGAGGCGGTGGCCGGCACGCTCGAGCGCCTCGCGGGCGCCGAGGTCGCGTTGCGGTGTCCACACCGTCCAGGCGAGCACCCCCGCCTCGTCGTAGGTGGCGGCGAGCTCGCCGAGCGCAGCCTCCAGCGCCGCGGTGGAGCGGTAGACCACGCTGTTGAACACCGACCGCCGCGGGAGCTCGGGGCAGACCGAGGCGAGGAGGTCGTCGCGGCGGATCGTCCAGCCGGCGGCGCTTCCTTCACCGACGAGGCCGAAGAACGCCTCCATGCCGGCCAGCATCCGCCCGTACAGCCCCGCGTCGTCCATCAGGCCGCCTCCCAGCGCTCCGGCTCGCCCGGAATCCGCCGCGCCCTTCCCGCTCGCTCGAGGTGCTCCAGGTAGCACAGGGTCTCGGACAGCCACCACGAGGCGTTGGCCGCCGACAGCGCCTCACCGTGAACCTCGGGCACGACCTCGACCGCCGGCCGGGGATGTTCGGCGATCGCCCTGGCGGCGGCCTCCACGCGCTCGCGGACCAGCGCCCGGTTGGCGTCCACGTGTCCCGCGACGTCGGTGAACGGCCGGCCGTGCCCGGGCAGGCAGAGGCGGGCATCGAGCCGGCCGACCCGGTCCAGCGAGTCGAGGAACTCGCCCGCGGGATCGGGTGTCCAGCCGTAGTCGTAGTAGAGCGACACGCGGCCCAGGAGGTGGTCACCGGAGATCAGCAGCCGGCGCTCGGGCTGGTGCAGGCAGACGTGCGAAGGCGCGTGGCCGGGAGTCTCGTGGACCGTCCAGGCTCCCAGGTCGGTCTGGATGGCGACGCCGTCCACCAGGTCGCGGTGCGGCTCGACGATCTTCGCGATCCCCGGCCCCTGGCCGCGCCGCGCCTCGGCGTACCGGCGCAGCGGCTCCTCGGGCACGCCGCTCTGGCGTGCCACCTCCAGGCGCCGGGCCAGGGCCGCCTCGGGATCCTGGAAGCTGCGGGTCATGTGCTGGTGATCGGGATGCATCCACAGCTCACAGCCGGCCGCCTCCAGGATCGGCGCCGCCTGCCCGTAGTGGTCGGCATGGGCGTGCGTGCACACCACCAGGCGCACGTGCTCCAGCCGCAGGTTGACCTGGCCCAGGGCCAGCTCGAGATGGGCCAGTGACCCCGGTTGGTGCATCCCGGTGTCGAACAGGACCACGCCGTCGCCGGCTGCCACCGCCCAGGCGTTGCAGTGAGGGACGCCCGGCCACGGAAGCGGCAGGCGCAGGCGCCACACCCCGGGGAGCACCCGCTCGCCGCGCCCGACCTCGCGCCTGGGGCCCCCGTCGGCCACGCGCGGCACGATAGTCGCGCGCGCCCCGGTAGGGTCGCCGCCCGATGGGCAGACGCTCCCGCCGCCGCGGCCGCGACCCGCTCGCCGCCCCCGCCGTCGACTACACCGACGCCGAGGGCAACGTGCTAACCCTGCGCGGCTCCCTGTCGGCGGCGAGCCGCCGACAGTACGCAGACGTCGCCGCCGGCTCGCCGCTGTCGCGCGAGGATGCCTGGCAGCGGGCCGTGGAGTTCCTGTTCGAGCGCCTCGCGGTCCGCTGGACGATCGCCGGACTGCCGCTCGAGCGCCAGGACGAGCTGCTGGGTCGCTACCGGATGGCATCGCCCCAGGAGCGCGCCTGGGTCAGGGGGGCGATGCGCCGGCATGTCGCCGAGCACTTCCCCGACGTCGAGGCGCCCTAGCCGCCGCGCTACGGTCACCGCATGCGCCGCACCAAGATCGTCGCCACGATCGGCCCCGCCTCGGACGACGCGGAGACGCTCGCACGCATGGTCGAGGCCGGGATGGACGTCGCCCGCCTGAACTTCGCCCACGGCACGCTCGAGGAGAAGACGAGGACGGCGGCCCGCGTTCACACCGCCGCCGACCGCGCGGGCCGGCAGGTGGCGATCCTCCAGGACCTGCCGGGGCCCAAGCTGCGCATCGGTCCCCTCCAGGAGGACGTGGTGGAGCTCAAGGCGGGCGACGGGCTGACCCTGGTGAGCGGCAGCGACGAGCCGGGCGACGGCTCGCGCGTGCCGGTCCCCTGGGCGGGACTCGCCTCGGCCGCCGCGTCGGGCGAGGCGGGAGATGTCCTCTACCTCGCCGACGGTTCGGTGCGGCTGCACATCGAGGCGGTCCGCGAGCCCGAGGGCGAGATCGACGTCATCGTCGAGGTGGGCGGGTCGATCGCGTCGCGGCAGGGCCTGAACATCCCCGGCGAACTGGACGAGCTGCCGGCCGTCCCCGAGGAGGACATCGAACTCATCCGCTTCGGCGAGTCGATCGGAGTCGACCTGGTGGCCCTGTCGTTCGTGCGCCGGCCCGAGGACGTCACCGAAGTGCGCCGCCACACCCGAAACCCGCTCATCGCCAAGATCGAGAAGCCCCAGGCGGTGGACAACGTCGAGGGCATCATCCGGGCCTCCGACTGCGTGATGGTGGCGCGCGGCGATCTCGGGATCGAGCTGCGCATCGAGGACGTCCCGATGGTCCAGAAGCGGGTGCTGGCACTCGCCGGCGCGCTGGCGCGTCCCTCGATCACCGCCACCCAGATGCTGGACGCGATGGTGGTCTCGTCGCGGCCGACCCGGGCCGAGGTGACCGATGTCGCCAACGCGATCCTCGACGGGACCGATGCTCTGATGCTCTCCCAGGAGACCGCCGTCGGCGCCCATCCGGTCGGGGTGGTGGCGATGATGGCCTCGATCGCCGAACGGACCGAGCGCGAGGCGCCCTACGAGGACTGGAACGAGCACCGGGTCCGCCGCATGACGAGCGTGAACGACGACCCCGGCGACCCGGCCTACACGATCGCCTACAACGCCTGCGCGGCCGCCCGCCAACTGGACCTCGCCGCGCTGGTGGTGCCCACCCTGTCGGGCCGCTCCGCGCGGCTGGTGTCCGCGCATCGTCCAGAGGTCCCCATCTTCGCGCTGTCGCCGGGCAAGGAGACGGTGCGACGGTGCTCGCTGATGTGGGGCGTCGAGGGCGCCCGGATGAAGCGCCACGAGGTCACCGAGGAGCTGATCGCCGACGCCGTCAGCCGCGTGGTCGAGCTGGGCTGGGTGAAGCGCGGCAAGCGGGTCGGGGTCACCGCCGGCCTGCCGAGCGGCCGGCCGGGCACCACCAGCCTGTTCCAGATCCAGGACGCCTAGATGGGTGATCCCGCGGGCAAGCCGGCCCCGGCTCGCTGGTGGTCGGTCCGCCGCTCGCGCAGCCGCAAGCCGGCCACCTACCGCTGTCCCTTCTGCGGCCGCCATCTGCCCGCCATGACCGATCACATCCTGATCTATCCCGAGGGTGAGGCCCGCGGCCGGCGCCACGCGCATCTCAGCTGCGCCCTGGCGGCACGCCGGGACGGCCGGCTGCCGACCCGGGACGAGTGGAAGCGTTCGCAGCCGGGCACGGGGCAGAGGTGGCGCGGTCTGACCGGCCGTCTGCTGGACCGTTCGCGGCGGACCCGGTAGCGACGTCAGGCGGCCGGGACGCGAGCGTAGAACTCGGCCTCGGCGCGGCCGAGCTCGGTGACCGGCTCGGCTCCGTACATCCACTCACGCGCGATCCGGTGCCAGTTGGCACGTGCGCGCAGCTGGCTGAGCACCGCCAGCGTGAGCATCTCCATCCGCCGGCCGAACAGGTGCTCCGGACGCATGTCCTGGTGGCGCATCTCCCGGTAATGGGTGGAGCGGGGGTCCGAGGACTCGATCAGGACGGTGGTCGCGATCTCCGGCGTGAGCTCGATCTCCTGGTCGGTGGTGTACCACCAGATCGCGTCACGGACGTAGGCCATCAGGTGGTCGGGGTCGACCTGCTCGGGCCTGGGCAGGAAGCCGCCCTCGGCCAGCAGCCGGTGGAGCTCCTCCCGGTTGTCCTCCACCACCGCCCGCTGGCACGTGAGCTCCAGCTCGACCGGCTCGGACTGCATCCGCTTGAACAGCCCGAAGTCGAGGAAGGCCACCTTCCCGTCCTCCATCAGCAGGAAGTTGCCCGGGTGGGGGTCGCCCGAGAACTGGTGGTGGCGATAGAGGCAGCCGCAGTAGAACCGGAAGATGATCTCCCCCAGGCGGTCGCGGTCGTCGTCGGGGTATCCCTTGAGCTCCTCGAAGCCGGTGCCCTCGACGTACTCGCTCACCATCACCCTTTCGCGGGACAGCCGGGTGACGACCGGCGGCACGAAGATGAACGGGTGGCCGCGGTAGATGCGCGCCAGCGCGCGCTGGTTCTGGGCCTCCAGCTCGTAGTCGAGCTCCTCGTTGATCCGCTTGCGAACCTCGTCCGAGAGGGCCCTGGCGTCGAGCCCGGGCGCGAGACGCTTGAGCAGGCGCAGGATGAGGCCGAGATTCGCCATGTCGGCGCGCACCGCCTCGGCCACCCGCGGGTACTGGACCTTGACCGCCACGTCACGGCCGTCGGCCAGTCGCGCCCGATAAACCTGGCCGATCGACGCGGCGGCGATCGGCTCCTCCTGGAAGTCGTCGAACAGCTCCTCGACCGGGTCCTCGAGCTCGTCCTCGATGACCCGGCGCATGTCCTCGAAGCGAACGTTGGGAGCAGCATCGCGCAGCTCGCCCAGCTTGCGCTGGAACTCCTCCCGGTACTCCTCGGGCACCAGGCCGACGTCGAGGAACGACATGACCTGGCCGAGCTTCATCGCCGCGCCCTTCATGGTCCCCAGTGCGGTGACGATCTGCTCGGCCGTCTCGACATGCCGCCGCTCCAGCGCTCGCGTGCGTGCCTGCTCCGAGCGCGCCACGTTGGCCATGCGCGTCCCCGCCTGGCGCACCGCCTGCCCGGCCGCCAGCCCGCCCACGCGCGCCGTCCGGCGCGTCCGCGAGGTGGGGATCTTGTCCTTGGCCATGCGCAGGAATCGTACGGACGCCGGGCGCCGCGCGGAC
>JBJMKZ010000045.1:0-6902 GCA_045805565.1 Solirubrobacteraceae bacterium
CGGGCGCCCTGGGCCTGGGCCGCGGGCGCCGCCAGCCCGGCCGCCGCCGCGCCGGCCACCGCCGCCGCCATCGCCTGCCGCCGAAGAGATCCCATGTGCGCTCCTTGGTCCGCGCTGCCGGATTGCCGGCCCGCGGCGACCCTACTAGCGCGGGGCGGGGGGGTTCAAGCGGGAGGGGGGCAGGACGGGCGTGTGCGCTGGCGTACTGGCGCCGGATCGTGCGGCTAGATGAACTGCCGCGGGGGTCCGTGCGCGAACAGGAAGAACCAGACCAGCAGGGCGGCAACGGCGATGAGCAGGCACGACACGAGCAGGAACTCGAGTGGTCCGCCCAGGCGATGTCGCAGATCTCCACTCTTTGCCTGCCGTCCGCCGGCGAGCCGCAGGTAGACCCCGTTCAGCCAGATCAGACCCAGGCCGAACCACGCCATCGCGGTTGGAACCGCGATCAGCCCGAGCACGAAATGCTGGGCGCTCGAGTCGGTCGCCTTGGACAGACCCCAGAGAATCAGCAAGGGCAACCCCGCGATCCAGAACACGACAGCAGCGACGATGACGACCAGGACAAGCGCCGCGGCAACCCGCTCGCGGGATCGGGGGCGTGCGGTGGCTGAACCGCGCAGGGCGATCACCGCCTCGATCCCACGATCCGACCGAGGTACGTCAGACAGGTCCGCCAGCCCGCGGCGTGCATGGCGCGCAGCGTCCGGGTGCCCAGCCGCTCGTGCGTGATGACCACCTCGGTCTGATCTCCGTGTCCGGCGAGTTCGACCGTCACTACGCTGTCGGTCAACCTCACGAGCGCGCGTTCCCAGCCGAAGGTGAAGACGAGGCGATGGGGCGGCTCCACCTCTACGTACTCGCCAACGGCGTAGTACACGTGCCCGAACAGCTTCATCGCCCAGCGATAGCGGCCTCCCACGCGCACGTCCATCTCGGCGCTCGGGCTCGACCCGCCACGAGGCCTGAACCACTGGCACACGAGCTCCGGATCGGTCCACGCGCGGAAGACCTCTTCCAGCGCGGCCGGTACCACACGCCGCACCTGGACCACCGCGGCGGCCGGCCGAACGGGGTGGGCCGTCATGGCCGCGCCCGCCCGGATGAGCGCTCGAGCACGCCCTCGAGCGCGTGGAGGCGATCCTCCCAGAACGAGCCGTAGCGCACCATCCAGCCGATCGCTTCCCGGAGCGGGTCGTCCACCAGCCGGCAGCGGTGAACCCGGCCGTCCTTGCGGCGAGCCAGCAGGCCCGCGTCGCCGAGCACCCGCAGATGCCGCGAGATCGCCGGCAGCGAGACGTCGAAGGGCTCGGCCAACTCGCTCACCGTCGCCTCTCCCTCGATCAGCCGCTCGACGATCGCCCGGCGCGTGGGGTCGGCCAGGGCACCGAACACCGCGTCTAGTTCCCCTCGGCGCCTGGTGGCGGACGTGGGAGTCATCCCGGCTCGATCGGCGGCTACCCGACCAGGGGCGTGGTCGTTCGGGCGCTGAGGTCGTAGCGCGCCGACTCCAGCGTGCCCGCCTGGCACGACGCCATGGTGGACTGGTCCGCGTAGGGGAGGAAGTTCACCCTCGCGACGCCTTCGCCCGAGACGGCACCGCGGAATCTGCTTGCGAACTGCGTCAGTCCCCCGGTCGTATCGGTGAAGAAGCGGATCTTCGCCGTCTCGGCGGTGAAGGTCAGCGTGCCGGAGCTCGTGGTGTGGCCGGCCAGGCAGCTCAACGTCCCCGAGCCCTGGGCCCGGATCGCGACCGGCGTGTTCGCCCGCGAGACGCCGTTGAGCGTGCCGGTGCAGGTGCCGCTCGCTCGGTCGCGGAAGCCCGACTGGCTCAACTCGTTCCCCAGCGGCTGGTCGAATCTGAGCTCTCCGGTGAGCGAGCAGCTGCCCTCGAAGCGGTCCGCCGCGCTGGCCGACGAAGCCGGCAGGAGCCCCACCAGTGCCACTAGCGTGATCAGTCCCGAGCTTCGCATCGCGCGTCCTCTCCTCTGAATGGGTCCGCTTTGCACGGCTGTTTCCCCGCCTCAGGCAATACTAAACATTCCGGTTAAGTATTGCGGCGGACGCTGCAATATGGTTTCGCGCCGGTATCACCGGAATGGACTTCGAGGCTGCGCTCGGCGCCCGGCGGACCGTCTGCATCCCCGCCGGGACGATCGAATATCGCGACTGCGGCAGCGGGCCGGCGGCGGTGTTCGTCCACGGCGTCGGCGTGAACGGCGACCTCTGGCGCCAGGTCGTCCCCAAGCTCACGCGCGAACGCCGCTGCATCGTCCCGGACCTTCCGTTCGGATCGCACTCACGGCCGCTTCGCGAGGGCACCGACATGTCGCTGCCGGGACTGGCCAGGATCGTGGCCGACTTCATCGAGGCGCTCGGGCTGTGCGACGTCGCGCTGATCGCGAACGACACCGGCGGCGCGGTCGCTCAGTGGCTCGTCGGTCACCACCCCGACCGGATCAGCCGGCTGGTGCTCACCTCGTGCGATGCGTTCGACAAGTTCCCGCCGACCCCGCAGCGCTATCTGGAGCTGGCCGCGCGTTCGCGGCCGCTGATGTGGTTCGTGGCATGGTCGGTCCGGTTCAGGCCGGTGCAGCGGCTGCCGACCGCGTACGGCTGGGCCAGCCGCAGGTCGATCGAGCCGGCGGTCATGCGCTCGTACACCGCGCCCGTTCGCAGGGACCGGCGCGTGCGCCGCGACCTGGCCCGCCTGCTGCGCGCTGTCGACACCCGCTACACGTACCGGGCGGCGCATGCCCTGCGCGGCTTCGACAGGCCCGCGCTGGTGGCCTGGGCGGCGGGCGACAAGCTCTTTCCCCTGGAGCACGGGAGGCGACTCGCCGAGCTCCTCCCCCAGGGTCGCTTCGTGACGATCCCCGGCAGCCGCACCTTCATCCCCGAGGACCAGCCCGAGCGCCTGGCCTCGGTCCTCCGTGGCTTCCTGGCCGACCGACTCAGTCCGTCGCGGCAGCCATCCGGCGTGCCGCCCAGCCGGCGAGACGAGGCGACGCCCGCTTGATCGCGTAGGCGATCCACGCCTCCGCGGCGACCGGCGCCACCGCGCGGTTGCGATCGACCGCCCGCAGGATGTTGCGCGCGACGCGGTCGGGCCCGTAGTTGCGCCTGCCGTACAGCGCGACGACGCGCTCGCGCGCCTCTGGATCGGCGTGCGCCCCGCGCGCGCGGGCGCTACTGGTGATGGGCGTATCGATCAGGCCCGGGCAGACCGCGGTCACCCCGATGCCGTGAGGTCGCAGCTCTTCACGCAGCGCCTCGCTCAGTCCCAGCACGGCCCACTTGGTGGTCGAGTACGCGACGAGCGCCGGGCTGGCATGGAAGCCCGCCATCGACGAGAGGTTCACCACGTGCCCACCGGTTCCGCGTTCCACCATCCGGGGCACGAAGAAATGGCAGCCGTGGACGACCCCCATGACGTTGATCGCGACGATCCAGTCCCAGTCCTCGAGCTCCGTCTCCAGCAATCCCGCCCCCAGCCCGACCCCCGCGTTGTTGACCAGCAGATCCACGGGTCCGTGCTGCCCGTGCACCGCCTCGGCGAAGTCGCGCATCTGGTCGCGGTCCGAGACGTCGACGCGGCGGGCGAGCACCCCCCGGCTGATGGCCCGGACGGCCGCCTCGGTCTCGGCCAGTCCCGACTCGTCGACGTCGCAGATCACCAGATCGGCCCTGCGGCGGGCCGCCAGGAGCGCGGTCTCGCGGCCTATGCCACTGCCCGCCCCGGTCACCAGGACCGTCCGTCCCTGCAGATTCGAGGTGTCGATCGCTCAGCCCACCGATCCCAGCCGCTGGCCCTGGAGGTAGCCCGCGGCGACCGCTTCCTGGGTGCGACGGCGGTCCATCAGGTTGGGGGCGAGCGCACGGGTGGCGTGGCGGTCGGGGCCGACCACCCGGACCGCGGCCGCCCGGCGGCGAACCGCCTGCGCCTCGACCGCGGCGCGGGCGCGGGCCCAGGCGGCCAGGCCTCCCATCACGCCGCGCGTCGGTCCGAGCGATCCTCCGCACGGATTCAGGCACAGGACGCCGTCGCCTCGATCGACCGGCGCCACGTCGAGGTTGGTGAGGCTCCAGGCGCCGCCGTCGGCGTAATCGCGCCCGTCGATCGTCACGGATCGGAACACGCCGGGTATCGCGCACGACGCCTGCACCGCGTCGGCGACGCTGACCCCCGGGGCGTCCGGAGTGCCGAACACCACGCGCCGGCCGCTGGCACGCTCCACCGCGACGACGAACAGCCGACCGTCGAAGCTCCCGCCGAGGTCTCCGATCCGCTCGCCGAGTCCGTACGGCTCATCCCGGCCCGCCGGGGCGCGCGCCAGCATCGCGGCGCGGACCAGGGCTTCCGCGGGCCCCGCCATCCGCAGCGCGGCCGCGGCGAGCGGAGCCACCGGCGCAAGCAGGCGCTCCGCTCCCGCGGCGGATCCGGCACCCCGCTCGGCGCCGTTCGCCGGCCGCTCTGCCGCCGGCACCGGGTCGCGCGGCCCGCGCGGACGGATCCCGGCTGCAAGCGCGGCCGCCACGATGGATCCCGCCGAAGTCCCGACGAAGTGCCTGCAGCGGCGAAAGTCCCCACCCGAGACGGCCTCGATGCCGGCCAGCACGCCGCTCATCCAGGCACGGCCGAGGGCGCCGCCCGCGCCGAGCACCAGCACGTCCGGGCGCCGGATCGGATCCGGCCGCTGCCGATCGGACGCCTCCACTCGCGTGCAAGCTACCGGACGTCCGGCCCGGGAAGCCGGCGCTCGGCTCGCCCCGGGGGCTGCTTGCTCGGTTCGGGCGCGCTAGGGTCCGTCCCATGCTCTCGTGGCGCCAGCAGGCGTGGATCGAGGCCCCGGTGCAGCCGACGGCGCTCCAGTACCGCCTGCTGTTCGGTGCGATGGGCAAGCGCTATCTGCGCCGGATCGCCGAGCAGACGATCGACGGCTTGCGCGCGGTGCTCGGGGGCAGGTCGGCGAAGGTCTGACGGGGGTCGTGGCCGAACCATCGCGGTCCGGAGGCTGCCTGTGCGGAGGCGTGCGCTTCGAGCTCACCGAGCCGGCGCCGGCCGCCGGCTACTGCCACTGCACCCGCTGTCAACGGCGCACCGGCACGGGGGCGTCCGCGCAGGCGCGCATCGACGGACGCACGTTCCGCCTGCTCCGAGGCCACGACCTGGTGAAGGCGTGGCGCCACCCTGAGGGCGGCTTCGAGAAGTGCTTCTGCCGGGAATGCGGCGCGCATCTGTTCAGCCGCAATCCCGATGACCCCACCCAGATGAGCGTGCGCATGGGGGCCTTCGACGGCGATCCGGGCGTCCGGCCCAGTTGGCGTGCCTACGTCCGGTACGCCGCGCCGTGGGAGCCCATCCCCGACGACGGGCTCGAGCGCCACGACGAGGCGAGGCTCCGCGACTAGGCCTGCGAAGCCGACCGGGCGCTCGCGACGAGCGGGTCCGCTCCCCGAGGGGAATGGCCGCGCACGTTACGGTTTGGCGACCCGATGAAGATGCCGAATGGTGGCTGAGCGGTTCGTCAAGGCCGTGATGGTGGTGGGGGCGGTGTTCCTCCTGGTCACCGGCGCCTGGGCGCTCGCCGACCCCGCCTCGTTCTACGCCCGGGTCGCGACCTTCCCGCCCTACAACCGCCACTTCCTGCACGACATCGGAGCGTTCAACCTCGGGCTGGGGGCCGCGCTGGCGCTCGGCCTCACCCGCTGGCCGGGCCGCCGCGTGGCCCTGTGGGCGGTTGCGCTGGCGGCCGCGGTGCACGCCGGATCCCATTTCGCCGACCGGGGTCTCGGTGGGCGCAGCAGCGATCCGTTCGTGCTCTCGGTCATCGCCGCCGTGCTGGTGGCCGCCGCGCTCCTGGCCACTCGCAGGACCGATCGACAGACGGAGGTGACACACGATGCGACTGCTTCGCCGGCTGCGCGCCTACGGCGCGATCGCCCCGCGGGGACGACGCAACCGGACTGACGCGCTGCGCTATCTCGTCCGCCGGCCGGCGCTGCTTGGGGCGATCGGCGGCTACGAGACGGCGATCGTGGTCAGCAACCGCGTCGAGCCCAGGCTCAAGTACCTGGCCACCCTCAAGGCCTCGGGCATCGCCGGCTGTCCGTTCTGACTGGATATCGGCTCTGCCGTGTGCAGAGCGCTCGGAATCGACGACGAGACGCTGGCCGATCTGCCCCGCTACGAGAGCAGCGACCGCTTCACCCCGGTCGAGAAGGCGGCGCTGGACCTAGCCGTGGCGATGACGCGCTCCCCCGCCGAGGTCGGCGACGAGCTCCGCGAACGCCTGCTTGCGCAGCTAACTCGGGGCCAGCTCGCCGAGCTGGCCTCGGCCATCGCCTGGGAGAACCACCGCGCCCGGCTCAATCGCGCGCTCGGGGTGCGGGAGATGGGGTTTGCCGATGGCGCTTTCTGCCTGCTCCCGGAGCCTGCGATCCGGGGTACCGGCGCCGGGGTACAGGAGGGGCGCTAGGCGCCCGGCAGCACGCTGTCTCTGTATCATGCCGCCGCTCCGGCCTGGGACGAACCAGTCTTGCGCGCTGCTTCCTCATCGGGGAAGCGCCCGGCGCAGTCCGCCTCGTCATTTCCGACCGCGATCAGAAACGGAGCGATGCTTTCCCGACGCCTTCATCCCACTTCGGTCACCCCCCGCGCGCGCCCGGCCGCCGGCCTCGCGCTCCTGGCGCTGGTGCTGCCGCTGGCCGCCGGCTGCGGAGGCGGCGCCGGCCAGTCCACCAGCAAGGGCTCGACCACCAAGACCAAGACCACGGCCAGAAAGCCCGGCCCCAAGGCCCCCCGGGGCGGGGCGGTCAGCTCGTTCTCGGCCAAGGTGCTCTCCGCCAATCGCGCCCAGCTGACCGTGACCCTCAAGAGCCCCCAGCCGCTGGTCCTGCGC
>JBJMKZ010000046.1:0-24978 GCA_045805565.1 Solirubrobacteraceae bacterium
CCACCACCTGGATCGTGTCGAGCAGGTCGTCGAGCCCCTGCTTGGTCTTGGCGGACACGTCCACGAACTCCGTCTCGCCGCCCCACTCGGCCGGCTGCAGGTCGTGCTGGCTCATCTCGGAGCGCACGCGCTCGGGCTGGGCGCCCTCCTTGTCGATCTTGTTGACCGCGACGACGATCGGGACGTCCGCCGCCTTGGCGTGGTCGATCGCCTCGTCGGTCTGGGGCTTGGCCCCGTCGTCGGCCGCTACCACTATGACCGCGATGTCGGTCACCCGGGCGCCCCGCGCCCGCATGGCGGTGAACGCCTCGTGCCCGGGCGTGTCGAGGAAGGTGACCGCCCTGCCGTTGTGGCGAACCTGGTAGGCGCCGATGTGCTGGGTGATGCCGCCCGCCTCACCCGCCGCCACCTCGGTCTCGCGGATCGCGTCCAGCAGCGACGTCTTGCCGTGGTCGACGTGGCCCATGATGGTGACCACGGGCGGCCGCTCCACGAGCTCCTCCTCGGCGTCCTCGAAGACCGGCTCGGCGTCGACCTCGTCGGCCACGTGGACGATCTCGATCTCCTTGCCGAATTCGGTGGCCAGGACCTGGATCGCCTCGTCGGCCAGTGTCTGGTTCTGGGTCGCCATGTCGCCCAGCTCCATCAGCTTCATGATCACCTGGGGCAGGGGCAGGCCCAACGACTCGGCCGCCTGCTTGACCGTCGAGCCCGAGTTGATGCGAATGGTGTCGACCGCGGTGGCGATCGACGGGTCCTGCGGGGTGGGCTCCCGGTAGGTGCCACGCCGACGCCGCCCGCGGCGCTGGCGGCGCGGCGGCTGGGTCGCCGGGCCGCGCCCGTCGGGCCGGCGGGACGCCTGCGAGTCGATGACCACCCGGCGCCGCCCGGCGGCGCTGCCGGGAGCCCGCTCGCCGGCCAGCGAGGAGCGCGTGGGCCGCTGCTTGGGAGCGCCGTCGCCGGTCCGGCCGGGGGGCGGCGAGCCAGGAGCGGGAGCGCCGGCCGCGGGTGACGCCGGGCGCGCGGGCGCGGGCTCGGCGGCGGGCCCAGCGGGCGCCGGGGCGACGCCGCCGGCTTCGAGGGCCCGCAGGGCGTCGGCCTCCTCGACCGAGGAGGCGGCCGCCTTCGCCTCGATCCCGGCGGCATTGAGCTTGTCGAGCAGGTCCTTGCTGGTCAGCCCCCGCTCCTTGGCGATCTCGTGAACGCGCTTGCGTGCCATCAGTCAATGAAGTTTAGGGCGTCGTCTGACACGGTCACCGGGCGCCGCAACGCCCGCGCGAAGGCGCGCCTTCGCACGGCGGCCTCGAGGCAACCCGGCGCCGGATGCACGTACGCCCCGCGCCCGGCCAGGCGCCGGCCGGGATCGGGCACCGCCTCGGCGCCCGCGACCGCGAAACGCAGCAGCTCGCGCTGCGGCGCCACCCGCCCGCATCCCACGCACGTGCGCTCGGCGGGCGCCCGGTCAGGCCGGCGCCGTCTCGTCGCCCGCCTGCTCGCGGCCGGCGACGGCCTCGCTGGGCGCCTCGCCGGCGTCGGAGGGCTCGACATCGGTGGGCACCCGCTCCTTGGGGGTCTCGGCGGGGACTTCGGCCGCGGGGGGTGCCGAGGGCGCGTCGCCGGTGGGTGAGGAGGACGGCTCCGGCAGCTCCTCGGGGCTGGGCTGGACCGCCGTCTCCCCCGCCGCCACCTCCTCGGCGGCCCCGTCGGCCGGCTCCTGCACCGGCGAACCGGACGCCGGGGCGGCCGTCTCGACCGGGGCTTCCGCCTCGGCTTCGGGCGGTGCACCGGTGAGCGACCGGACGTCGTCGCCCTCGACGCCGTTCAGCGCTTGGTGAAGCTCCAGGCCGCAGTACCGGGACCCCGGCAGCGCGGCGTTCGGGCAGCGCCGTCCGTTGGCCATGATGGCGGCGCAGCGGCCGCCCTGCTGCTCCTCCTCGTAGCCGTGCTCGGCCTCCTCGGCCGCGAATTCGGTCTCGGACTTGATGTCCACCCGCCAGCCGGTGAGTCGGGCCGCCAGCCGCGCGTTCTGGCCCTCGCGGCCGATCGCCAGCGAGAGCTGGTCGTCGGGCACCACGACGGTCGCCTGGCGACCCTCGTCGTCGACCAGCACCTCGCGGACCCGGGCGGGCGACAGCGCCTTGGCCACGAAGCGGGCGGGCTCCTCGTTGTACGGGATGATGTCGATCTTCTCGCCTCGCAGCTCGGAGACCACCATGCGCACGCGGGAGCCCCGGGGCCCGACGCAGGCCCCGACCGGGTCGACGCCGTCGGCGTGGGAGACCACCGCGATCTTGGAGCGGTATCCGGGCTCGCGGGCGACGTCTGTGATCTCGACCAGGCCGTCGGCGATCTCGGGGACCTCGAGCTCGAACAGCTTCTTGATCAGCTCGGGATCGCGGCGCGAGACGATGATGCTGGGCCCCTTGGTCGAGGCCGAGACCTCCTTGATCACCGCCTTGATGCGACCCGAGTGCTCGTAGCGCTCGCCGTCGACCTGCTCGGACTTGGGCAGCAGCGCCTCGACGCGCTCGCGCAGCTGGACCAGCGTGTAGCGCGAGTCCGACTGCTGGACCAGGCCCGTGACCAGCTCCCCGACGCGGTCGCGGTACTCCTCGAACATCATGTCGCGCTCGGCCTCGCGGATCCGCTGCAGGATCACCTGCTTGGCGGTCTGGGCGGCGATGCGCCCGAAGTCGTCGGGAGTCACATCGCGCTCGTCGATCTGGTCTCGGTACTCCTCGAACTTGACGGGGTCGATCTCGGGATCCTCGGGCTCCCGGGCCTCGCCGGTCTCGGGGTCGATCGTCGTCCCCTCGTCGATCGTCTCGACGATCAGCTGGGCCTCGAGCCGCTCGGGGATGAGCAGCTCGTAGACGGTGAAATCGCCGGTCTCGCGGTCCATCTCCACGCGGGCGTACTTCGCCGATCCCGGTGTCTTCTTGTAGGCGGACAGGAGCGCGTCCTCCAGCGCCTCGAACAGGCGGTCCGGGGCGATGCCCTTCTCGGCGGCCAGGGCCCGGGCGGCTTCGAGGATCTCTCTGGACATGCCTTACTCCCCCAACAGGTTCGATCGCTGGATGTCGCCGTACGGGATCGACACGACGCCGTCGGCTGCCGCCACGGTCACGTCGCGCTCCGATGCGCCCACCAGCTCGCCGGTGAAGCTGCGGCGCGCGGCGGCCTGGGCGCAGGCGGCCGATCCGGGATCCGGCCCCGAGCGGGGTCCACGGGTGCGGATGCGCGCGCGGCGGCCGAGGTAACGGCGGAAGTGCGTCGGCTTGGTGAGCGGCCTCTCGCGCCCGGGGGAGGACACCTCGAGCGAGTACGTCGCCCGCAGCGGGGCGAGATGCCGCGAGACCCGCTCGCAAAGCTCCAGCGTGACCCCGGACGGGCTGTCGATGAACACGCGCAGCGTGCCGCCGCCGACCACCTCCGCCAACAGCACCTCGACCTCGGGCTCGACCGCCACCAGGCGGGCCTCGATGTCCGCTTGAATCCCGCTCATGTCTCCTTCATGAAAAAAGTGGGCGAGCGCCCACTTTCGACCTCATCGCCGGCGCCCGGCGCCGGCACGAAAGCTGTAGGCGCAGGATACCACCGCCCGCCTGGCGTCCCGGCGCCCGCACGCCGGGCGGCGGCTCGTATCGTGACGCCATGGGCGATGCCGCCATGTCAGGGCTGCGCGAGCTGGTCGACCGCTACCTGGGCGCCCTCGAGGGCGACACTCGGCGCGTGGCGACCGACGAATGGGGACTGTCGGTCGAGGCGGCCGGCTGGCCGCTGCACGTCGGAGTCGCCCTGCGCGACGGCCTGCTTCGGGCCCAGGCCGAGGTGCTCGGCCCGGACCGGTTGGATCCCGAAGCGCTGCTGCGCTGGAACCGGGGCCTCCCGCTGGTCCGCTTCTCGCACACCGGTGCGGGGGGCGTCTACGTCGAGGGAGCGCTCCCCGGCGAGGCGGTGACCGAGGCGCGGCTCGACGCGTTCCTGGGGCTCCTGGTCCGCGTCGCCACCCAGGCCCGGGAGGCGGCGGCCGCAGGCGGCTAGGCCGCCGCCACGGTGGCGGGCGCCTCCCCGCTGGTCTCCTCGAGGTCCCGCCGAGCGGTCTCGGGAAAGCGCAGCGCGACGATCACGGCGCCCAGGACGGCGAAGACCGCCAGCGCCGCGATCGCCCTTCCGAGGCCCAGGACGGGCGCGAGCGTCCCGGCGGTGGCCAGGCCGATCGCCGAGCCGGCGACCGTGGCCACCAGGACCAGGGTGCCCGCCCCGGAGCGCGCGCGGGTCGGGAACAGCTCCGAGCGGTAGGGGGCCAGCGCCGCCCCCGCCGCCGAGCCCAGCATGTTGCCGGCGATGGCGAGCAGCCACAGCGTCGCGCCGCCGGCCAGGAACATCCCGGCGAGCGCCAGCGTGGCGGCGATGCCCAGCGGCACGCCGACCACCTTGCGGCCGCGGAGGTCAGAAAGCCGTCCGCCGGCGACCAGCATCGGGACGGCAGGGATCCCGGTGAGCGCCAGGAAGAGCACGATCTCGAGCGGCGAGTAGCCGCGCACATCCTGGAGATAGCGGTTGAGGAACTCGGCGCTGGGAGCCAGGAAGACTGCGGCCAGCAGCGCGGTCCCGCCGACGAGCAGCAGGCGGGGCCCATAGGGCCTTCGCATCACCTCGCCATAGCCGTGACGCTCGCGGAGGTGGGCCAGGTAGCGGGGCGACTCCTGCAACAGGCGACCCGCGCCCAGCACCGCCGGCAGCGCCAGGAGCTGGGCCAGGTAGACCGCCGCGAACCCGACCCGGCCGGCCGCCGCCAGCGGGAGGACGGCCACCGCCAGCGCGAGCCCGGCGCCGTTGGCCAGCAGCACCGCCGACAGCGTGACCGCCCGGTTGGCCGCGGGCACGCTCTCCACCGCCAGCACGCCGAGGGCGATGCCCAACGCCGTGTCCAGGCAACGCAGGAGCACATGGGCGCCGATGTAGACCACGAACGACGGGGCGAGGGCGATCGACGCGGTCAGCAGGCAATGGGCGACCGCCGCCATGACCACGAAGCGCCGGCGCCCGACCCGGTCGGCGACCAACCCGAGGGCCAGGGCCAGCACGACGCCGATCCGCACCAGCGCCAGGCCGGTTCCCAGGGCGGCGTCCCCCACCCCGTAGACCTTGGCGGCATACGGGAGGGTCTGGGTCAGGAGCCCTCCCGTGCCTCCTCCGTAGCTCCACGCCGCAGAGATCAGGCAGATCGCTGCCACGCTCGCAGTCGTCCGCGGGTGCTGCGGGACGGGAGGCGCCCACCACGGCACGTGGGAGGGCAGGGGGCGCCCCGCCTCGACGGCGGCCTCGACCCGACGGGCGCGGCGCGCCACCAATGGCCTCCACAGCAGCCCGAAGTACGGGATGGCGAGGCGGTAGCGGACGACGGGACGGCCGTCGCGGCGCTCGAGCACCGCCTCCTCGGCCAGCGGCAGCGCCGCCGCCGGAAGCTTCTCCTCGGTGGGCGCCCGCCGGGTCAGGCCGCCGCGCGCGCCCGGTCGCGGTAGATCCGGTAGTCGCGGCGGTCCGGGCGCAGCCCGGCGGCCAGCGCGAGCGGCGCCCGCGCCTCGGCGTGCCGGCCCAGCTGCTGCAGGGAACGCCCCAGGCAGAACAGCGCGTAGTGGTTGGTGGGCGCGCGCTCGACTATCGCCTCGAACTCCGTCCTCGCCTGCTCGTAGCGCCGGGCGTGGAAGAAGGCGCGACCGAGCGCCTCGCGTATGGAGGTCGGCCGCGGGTCCAGGTCGCGCGCTCGGGCGAGCGGCACGATGGCCGCGTGGTAGTCGCCCGACTCCAGCAGCTCCGTCCCGCGGCGGAAGAGGTCGTAGACCGAGTCCACGGTCGCCAGTTTACGGGCCGGGGGACGCCGGGCGCCGGAACCGAGCGCGCGTCCGGGACGGGCGTCTCGAGATGGCGTGCGGTGGCAGGGCCCACAGCGCCCTGGCCCGCCCGGCCAGGCCGCGCCCGCGACCCAGCGCTCGGCGCAGCGATCGGCGCTGCGCCGCGCTCGGCCGCGGTTCGCCGTAGCCGAACCGGACGGCACGCAGCGCACCCAGATAGGCGGCCCCCGGATGGCCGGCGAAGCGGCGCTCGAGCGCCTGCAGCGTCGTCCCCGGAGCCGCGGGCTGCCCGGCGCGCCGCAGCGCCCGCTCGAGCTCGTCCAGGGCAGGGTCACGCCCGGCAAGCGGCCTCCGCCGCCCGCTGACCAGCGACGCTGCCGCCACGGCCAGCGCCGCCAGCGCGCCGGCCAGCCATCCCAGCCAGCCGGCGCCGTCGGCTCCGGGCGCGTGACTCCCGGCCGGCGGGCCGGACTCCGGGCGGTCGCCCGGGCCCGCCGGCTGCCCCGCGTCGGCTGGCGGCGCCGCGCCCGACGCCGACAAGCCGATCTGGGAACGGGCCGGAGCCGCGGTGGGCGTCGGATCGAAGACCACCCATCCATAGCGCGGGAAGTACGCCTCCACCCACGAGTGGGCGTCCAGGTCCCGGACGATCCACTCCCGGCGGCGCCGGTCGTAGCTGCCCGGGCTGAATCCTGCGGCCACCCGGGCGGGGACGCCGGCCATTCGCAGCAGCAGCGCCATCGCCCCTGAGAACTGCTGGCAGTACCCGGCCCGGTCCTCGAACAGGAAGGCCTCGAGCGGCACCGCGTGCGGCGGCGGCACCTCGCTGTAGGCATAGCCACGGGACAGGTAGCCCAGGACATGGCGGACGTAGTCGTACGGGGAGCGTGACGCCCGCGCGAGCCGGCGCGACAGCGCCCACGCCCGGGCATAGGGGGAGGCGCTCAGCGCGCCGGCGTCCGTCCGCGCCGGTTGCGCGCCCCAAGCCGGCAGGACCACGCGCCGTGCCGGCGCCCCCACGCGAGGCCGCAGGGTGAGCTCCAGATACCGGCTGGCGAGGTCGGGGTACCGCGTGCCGGCCCCAGCCAGCTGCGCGCCGGTGGGTCGCGGGTCGTAGACGGTCGCCCCGTAGGAGTCGCGCCGCGAGAGCGGCGCCTCCAGCCTGAAGGTGCCGGGCGCCGGGGTGGCCACCGCGGCACTGGGCGGACGATCGACGAAGATCGCGGTTCCCGCCGCCACCAGGTCGGTGGATCGCAGGGCCTGGATCGTCACCCGGATACGCTGGTTCCACGACCGCCGGCGGGCGTAGACGGCGGGCAGCTCGTCGGCCAGGCTGGCGCCGAACCGCCGGGGGTCGCGCACCCACCGCGTACCGTCGAAGACGTCCAGATCGACCGCCTTCCAGTACGCCCGGTGAGCAGCGCGAACCCGGAAGAGCTCACGGCCGTCACGCGGCCAGCGCATCGGCCCGTACCGGTGCTCGAACTGGAACGTCACGCCCACGCGCGTCCCCAGCGACTCGGCCAGCGACTCGTAGTCGACCCAGGGACCGGAGGCGTCCAGCCGCGGCGCCGCCACCCCTCCCACCGCGATCGCCGCGGCCACCAGCGCCGCGGCCCCCCGGGCGTCGCTGCGCCGCACGCGCTCGAGCCACAGGAAGGCCGCGAGCAGCGCGGCGAACGCCGCCCCGCGCAGGAACTGTCCGGGCTCGGTGACCAGCGCCGCGGGCACGCCGTACAGGATCGAGAGCGCGAGCGCCGCGGATAGGGACGCCCCGCCGCGCCCGGGCCAGAAGGCGAGGCCCGCCGCGGCGAGCAACAGGAGGGCGCCTCCGAGCGTGATCGCCAGGCGCGGCCAGTCGTCGGCGCCCCCGTACGGGACGCTGAGATCGGGCAGCGAGCCGGCACCCGAGGCGAGGCCCGCCACGAGCTCCCACCAGGCGCCGGGAACCAGCAGGCGGGGCGCCACCCCGGCGGCGGCCGCGGCGGCCGGCGCCGTGGCGCAGACCAGCGCGACCGCCAGCGGCGTGCGGTGCCGGCGTCGCCCGCGGCCGAGCGCAAGGAGCCCGATGGCGGCGGCCAGCGCGAGCGCCAACCCCTCCCCCATCTGCCGGCCGGCCGCGGGAGCGACCAGCCGCGACCAGTGCAGAGCGCCCCAGCCCGCGAGGGCGGCGAAGGCAGCCAGCCGAGCCACCGGCGCCGGCAGGACGAGCGTCGCGGTGCCCGGCCTCCCCACGGCCGGCGCGGTGGTGGCGGCGGCGCTCACGCGGCCATCCTCCGCGCCCCCGGACGGATCGCGTAGCCTCGGCAGCCGGCCACCTCGAGCACCGGCCGGCCCCGCCGCGGCGCGCCGGCGGCGATGGGCGCCACCACCAGCGGCGCGGCACCGGACGGCACCGGCACGTCGGCTCGCGCCGGCAGGCGCGCGCTGACGTAGATCATGGGCCCGACCCGCGACGCCAGGGCGCCGGGCACCGGCCGGCGTCCCGGCTCGACGAGGGCCAGCGACGCCCACACCGCTGGCCAGGCAAGGAGATCGGGGGCGACCCGGCGGACGCGTCGCTCGCCCGGCATGAGCACCGAGCAGCCACCCGCGCGGGCCAGCTCGAGGCACAGCGAGGCGGCCGCGCGCACCGCCGGATCCAGCTGCTCGGCGGCAACGGGACCGCCCGCGTCGAGCACGATGAGCGGTCGCACGTCGGCGTCCGGGGTCAGCCGGCGCTGCAGCAGGCCGGCGCCGCGCGCGAAGGCCGGCCAGTGGATGCGCGAGGCCGGCGCGCCAGGACGGTACGGCACCAGGCCGTCCGGCTCGACCCCCTCGATGCCCGGCACCGATGCCTGCGGGCGGGCGCCCTCGCCCCGGCGGCCGCCGTCGAGCAGATGCACGGGCTCGACGCGGGGCAGCACCAGGACCTCCTGGGGCCCGGCCGTCCTGCACTCCCGCCGCGCAACCCCCAGCGGGTCCCTCAGGACCAGGGTCGGCGGCTCCAGGACGCGCCTGCCCCTGCGCGCGAAGCGCGCCTCGACGCGCACCGCGGCCCGCCGCCGCCCCAGGGCCAGCGGTGCCGGCACGCCCAGCAGCGGCTCCGCAATGTCGCCGCCGGGAAGCCCCACCCGCGCGGTCGCGACCAGGCGCATGGTCAGCGGCCGGCCCTCCTCCACCCGCCGGGCCGCGAGCTCGCGCGAGAGCGCGGCGCCGCGCGCGGCAAACCAGGACCACGCCCACAGCCCGAGGGTGAGCGCGGTCAGCGCCACCCCGGCCACCAGCAGCGGCTCGGCGTCGAACATCCCCGCCGCGACCAGCATGGCGATGCCCACGGCGGCGGTGGCGGGCGGCCCGCGCACGGCGCCTACAAGGCCGGGGTGGCGTCCACCGCGTCGGCGATCACGTGCCGGCGCACGTCATCGGGCGAGTCGCCCGCCGACTCGGGCGCCAGCAAGAGGCGGTGGGCGAGCACCGGCTGGGCCAGCGCCTGCACGTCGTCGGGCAGCGCATGGTCACGTCCCTCCAGCAGCGCGCGGGCCTTCGCCGCCCGCAGCAGCATCAGGCCGGCCCGGGGGCTGGCGCCCAGCTCCACGCGGGGATCGGCCCGGGTGCAACCCAGCAGCTCGACCACGTAATCGCGCAGCGCCTCGCTGGCGCGCACCCTGACGGCGGCGTCGACCAGCGCCAGGACCTCGGTGGGGGAGGCGACGGCGGGGAGCGTCAGGACACGGTCTCCGCCCTCGTGGCCGGCCAGCATCCCGGCCTCCGCCCGGGCGGTGGGGTAGCCGAGCACGACCCGTGCCATGAACCGGTCCACCTGGGCCTCCGGCAGCGGGTAGGTGCCCTCGTACTCGATCGGGTTCTGGGTCGCCAGCACCAGGAACGGGCGCGCGAGCTCGTGAGTGTGCACGTCCACCGTCACCCGGCGCTCCTGCATGCACTCCAGGAGTCCCGACTGGGTCTTGGGCGAGGCCCGGTTGACCTCGTCGACAAGGACCAGGTTGGCGAAGATGGGACCGGGCCGGAACTCGAAGCGCTGCTCGCGCTGGTTGAACACGTTGGTGCCGACGATGTCGGCCGGGAGCAGGTCGGCCGTGCACTGGATCCGCGCGAATTGGGCGTCGATCGAACGGGCCAGGGCGCGCGCCAGCGCCGTCTTGCCCACCCCCGGGTAATCCTCGATCAGCACGTGGCCCTCGGCCGCCAGCGCGACCAGCACCACTCCCAGGACCTCCTCGCGCACCTCGACGGCGCGCCTCACGTTCCCGGCGATGCGCCGCGCGGTCGCCGCCGCGGCGTCACGCTGGGCGGGCTCGATCCGCTCCAGCCGCTCCATCCCTCGCCTCGTCACGCAGCCGGTGGACCTCGTCCAGCACGGCGGCCGCCACCTGCGCCTTGCCGGTGCGCGGCACGTGACGCTCGTCCGACGCGGTGATGATGGTCACCTCGTTGTGCGCGCCCTCGAACCCGATGTCGAGCCGGGATATGTCGTTGACCACGACGGCGTCCAGACCCTTGCGGATCCGCTTCTCGCGCGCGCACTCGACCGCCCGCGGGCCGTGCTCGGCGGCGAACCCGACGATCGTCTGGCCGTCGCCCCGGCGGCCGGCCAGACCGCCGAGGACGTCCTCGGTGCGCTCGAGGTCGAGCTCCAGCGTCTGCGCCGCCTCCTTGCGCAGCTTGCCGGCGGTCGGCAGCTTCGGGCGGTAATCGGCCACCGCCGCCGCCATCAGCAGGACGTCGCACCCGGGGAAGCGCTCGATGCACTCATGGGCCAACTCGGCGGCGGTGCGCACCTCGACGTAGCGGACGACCGGATTGCGCGAGAGGTCGACGTTGGCCGCCACCACCGTCACCTCGGCGCCGCGCCGGGCGGCCTCGTCGGCCAGCGCGAAGCCCATCCGCCCCGACGACCGGTTGCCCACGAACCGCACGTCGTCGATCGGCTCGCGCGTCCCGCCGGCCGTCACCAGCACCTGCAGCCCGTCCAGGGGCCGTCCCCCCGCCGGCACGACCGCCTCGAAGGCGGCCAGCAGCCGCTCGGGCTCCTGCAGACGGCCGATACCCCACTCGCCGCGGGATCCCAGCGCGCCGGTGTCGGGTTCCAGCACCCCGACGCCGCGCTCGCGCAGCAGCGCCAGGTTGGCGCGGGTCGCCGGGTGGCGATACATCTGGTCGTTCATCGCGGGCGCCACCAGGACCGGGCAGGTGGCAGCCAGCGCCGCGCTGGTCAGGAGGTTGTCGGCGTGGCCACCGGCCAGCTTGGCCAGGGTGTTCGCCGACGCGGGCGCGATCAGGTAGGCGTCCGCGTTGCGGACCAGCTCCAGGTGGGACAGCGGCTCGTGCTCGGGCGGGGGCTGATCGGGGAACGCGCCGCGGGCGGGGTCGCGCTCGAACTCGGAGACCATCACCGGAGCGCCGCTCAGAGCGGCGAATGACGCCGGGCCCACGAAGCGGCGGCTCGCCGGGGTCTGGACGACCCGCACCGCATGACCCGCCTTGGTGGCGAGGCGCACCAGCTCGAGCGCCTTGTAGGCGGCGATTCCGCCGCTGACGCCGAGCAGCAGCCTGGCCACGCCGGCTCCTCAGGCCGCCACCGGCACCTACCGGTAGCGGTACTTGAGCTTGCCGGCGGCGACCTCCTCCAGGGCCAGAGTGAGGTAGTTCTTGGAGCGACTCTCCACCATCGGCGGCGGAAACTCGTCGAAGGTTCCCTCGCCCAGGTTGTGGTAGTAGGAGTTGATCTGGCGCGCGCGCTTGGCGGCGACGACCACGCTGGCGTAATTGGAGTCGACCCGATCGGTCAGCTCGTCTATGCGGGGTGAGATCACAGAGGGCTCTTTCCTGGGTGCCGGACAGCCAGTCTACCGCTCGCCTCGCGCCGGCCGCTCGACTCGATCCCTCAGCCGCGTCCGAGCACGTCGGTGACGATCGCGGCCAGCTCGCCCACCGCCTCCTCGAGGCGATCGTTGACCACCACGTGGCGGAACTCGTCCCGCGCGGCCAGCTCCTCGCGCGCGGTCGTCAGCCTGGCCTCGACGTCCTGGGCGGGATCGGTGCCGCGGCCGACGAGGCGCGCTCGCAACGCCTCGAGCGAGGGTGGAGCGATGAACACCTGCACCGCCTCCGGCATCGCCGCGCGCATCTGGCGGGCGCCCTGGACCTCGATCTCCAGCACCAGGGGAACGCCCGCGGCCAGCCGCCTCTCCAGCTCGGAGCGCAGCGTCCCGTAACGGTGCCCGGAGTAGCGGGCGTGCTCCACGAACTCGCCGGCGGCAACCCGGCGGTCGAATTCGTCGTCGGACAGGAAGTGGTAGTCGACGCCGTCACGCTCGGCCGGCCGCGGCGCGCGCGTGGTCGCCGACACCGAGAGCTCCAGCTGCGGCACGCGCTCCATCAGGCCCCGGATCAGCGTCCCCTTCCCGACTCCGGACGGGCCGGTGATCACGAACACGTGGGCCATGCCCCGGCCGGGCGCGCGGGGGAGCCGACCTAGCGGTTCAGCATCACGACGAGCTCCGAGCGCTGGCGCTCCGAGAGCCCGCCGATGGTCTTGCTCGGAGAGATGCGGCACTGCCCGAGCACCTTGTTGACCTTCACCCGCCCGTACTTGGGAACCGCCAGGAGCATGTCGAACACCTTGGCCGTCTCGACGTAGTGCGGCGGGTTGAGGAGGAGGGCATGGATCGACTGCCGCCCCGCCTTGAGGTCGCGTTTGAGCTGCGCCCGGCGAGTGCGGATCTCGTTGGCGCGTGCCAGCGCGTCCATCCGCTGCACCAGCGAGCGCTCGGGAGCCGCCGTCTTGGGCAGCGAGTTGCTCGCGGGCGCCATAGGCGGCGAGTCTTACATCTCGGCTCGCCGCCTGCAAGGCAGACCGGCCCAATTCAGCTTCAGCTCAACCTTAGGTGTAGGAATGCCGATCGACACCGTCGGGTTCTGGCCCGTTTGCAGGTATTTTCTCGGGCACGGCAAGCCGCCGGCGGACGTTCCGGGACGGATTGAGGGTGGAAACAGGGCGCTGGCGGGCGGCTCGGTCGAGCTCGGCGGCGATGCGGGCACCGGCGGCGGGGTCACGGAAGCTCTCGGTTCCCACCGCGACCAGGGAGGCGCCCGCCTCCAGTAGGTCGAGCGCGTTCCAGCCGCTCTGCACCCCTCCCATTCCCACCACCGGTATGTCCACGCGCGCCGCCACCTGCGCCACCTGGGCGAGGGCGATGGGCCGGATCGCCGGCCCGGACAGCCCACCCGTAGTCCCACCCAGCCAGGGGCTGCCGGTGTCCGGGCGCAGCGCCATGCCCCGCAGGGTGTTGACCAGCGAGACGGCGTCCGCGCCGGCCTCCTGGGCGGCGGCCGCCACCGCCGCCGAATCCGGCGCGCTGGGGGTGAGCTTCACGATCAGGGGCTTGGCGGTGAGCGGTCGCACTCGGCGCAGCAGCGCGGCGGTCTCGGCCGGATCCGCCCCCATCACCAGGCCGCTCTCGACGTTGGGGCAGGAGACGTTGAGCTCCAGCGCCGCGACCTCGTCGCGGGCGCCGAACGCCCCCACGAGGGTGGCGACCTCGTCGCGGGTGAACCCCATCACGTTCACGATCAGGGGCACCGGGAGGTCGGCGAGGGCGGGAAGGTCCTCGTCGAGATAGCCGTCCAGCCCGCGGTTGGGCAGCCCGATCGAGTTGATCAGGCCAGCGGGCGACTCCCACAGCCGGGGCGGGGGATTGCCCCACCGCGGCTCGACGGTGACCGTCTTGGAGACGAACGCGGCGAACGGGAATCGCTCCAGGAGGTCGTCGCCGAACGTGCGCCGCGCTGCGATGGCGTCGAAGGTGCCGGAGCCGTTGATGATCGGCGAGCGCAGTCGCAGCCCGCAGAACTCGACCGTCAATGCCCCGTCCCCGGGATGAGCGCGGTGTCCAGGTCGCAGGCGTCCACGACCGGCCCGTCGACGCACAGCCGCAGATGGCCGTGCCGGGTCGGGACGACGCAGCCGAAGCACGCCCCGAAGCCGCACGCCATCCCTGACTCCATCGCGAGCTGAGCCGGGACCCGATGCTCGGCGGCCAGGGCCCGGACCGCCTCGAGCATCGCCGGAGGTCCGCAGGCGTAGACGGCCGGCTCCGGGATCGAGCGAAGCTCTGCCGCGAGCAGATCGGTGGCCAGGCCGCGGCGCCCAGTGCTGCCGTCGTCGGTGGCGACCACCGCCTCGGCCAGCAGCTCGGACGCCACGGCGTGGGCGGCGTCGCGGAAGCCCAGCAGCGGTCGGGCGGGCGCCCCGAGCTCGTCCTGCCAGCACGCGAGCGGCACGATCCCTATCCCGCCGCCGACCAGCAGGGGTACGCGGCCGGGCTCGGGGGCCCAGAAGCCCATGCCAAGCGGGCCCACGACCCACAGCTCCTCGCCAGGCGCGAGCTGGGCCAGCCGGCGGGTCCCCGGCCCGACGTCCTCGAGCAGGAACTGCAGCTCGTCGCCCACTCGCCGCAGGTAGGAGAACGCGCGCGGGAGGAAGGGCCGCTCGGCCTCCCCCCCGCCCCAGCGCTCGACCGCCGAGAGCATGTAGAACTGGCCCGGCCGCGGCGGCGGGCCGTCGGCGTCGCGGCAGGCGAACAGCCGGTAGGCACCGATGTCGCGGCTCTGGGTCACCTGGGTCCGCCGCCGACCGAAGGGCGCGATCCTGCGCCTGGCGGCCTCGCCCGCTCCCGGCGGCGCCGACGTCGTCGCGGGACGGCTCATCGGACGGGCGTCCGGCCGGAGGCGGGCGTCTGCGCGGCCGCGCGATGGAGTTCCTGGAGGGAGCGGACCTCGGGTGCCCGTTCGCGGGCGGCCGCGATCGCCCGCGCGGCGGCGATTCCGCCGGACAGCGTCGTCGCGCAGGGGATCCCCTTCGCCACCGCCGCGCGGCGGATCTCGTAGCCGTCGGCACGCGCCCCGGTCCCCATCGGCGTGTTGACCACCAGGTCGACGTCGCCGCGTTCGATCCAGTCGACCACGTGCGGCGAGCCCTCGCCCAGCTTGTTGAGCACCTCGACCGGCACCCCCATCCGGGAGATCGCCGCCGCGGTTCCCCGCGTGGCCACGATCCTCAAACCGAGGTCGTGCAGCTGGCCGGCGATGAAGGCGGCGGCCGGCTTGTCGGAGTCGGTCACGGTGATGAACACCGTCCCGGTCGCCGGGAGCACGGTGCCGGCGGCGGCCTGGGCCTTGGCGAAGGCGGTGGGGAAGTCGGGCCCCACCCCCATCACCTCGCCGGTCGAGCGCATCTCCGGCCCCATCAGCGGATCGGCGCCGTGAAAGCGGTCGAACGGCAGCACGGCCTCCTTGACCGAGACGTGCCGGTAGGAGCGCTGAGCCGGCAGGTCCAGGTCCGCCAGCGACTCCCCGAGCATCACCCGGCACGCCATCTTGGCCAGCGGAACGCCGGTGGCCTTGGAAACGAACGGCACCGTCCGGGACGCGCGGGGGTTGGCCTCGATCACGTATACGTCGTCGCCCACCACCGCGTACTGGACGTTGATGAGGCCGACCGCGCCGAGGCCGAGGGCGATCGCCGACGTCTGGTCGCGTATCGCCTGCAGCGTCTCGTGGCCCAGCGAGTGGGGCGGCAGAACGCAGGCGGAGTCGCCCGAGTGGATCCCCGCCTCCTCGACGTGCTGCATGATGCCGCCGATCCATACCTCGCGCCCGTCGCAGATCGCGTCGACGTCGACCTCGATGGCGTCCTCCAGGAACCGGTCCAGGTAGGTGGCCCGGCCCTCGGCGGCTCCGGCGCCGGCGCGGGCCAGGTAATCGGCCAGACCCTCCGGGTCGTAGACGATCTCCATCGCGCGCCCCCCGAGGACGTACGACGGGCGCACCAGCAGCGGGAAGCCGACCGATTCGCAGGCGACGAGCGCCTCCTGCACCGAGTGCGCGGTGGCGTAGGCGGGCGCCCGCAGCCCCAGCCGGCCGAGCAGGTCACCGAAGCGGGCGCGGTCCTCCGCGAGGTCGATGGCCTCGACTGAGGTGCCCAGCAGGCACACGCCGGCCGCGTCGAGACCGCCCGCCAGCTTGAGCGGCGTCTGGCCGCCGAACTGCACGATCACGCCCTCCGGGCGCTCCTGCTCGATCACCCCCAGGACGTCCTCGAGGGTCAGGGGCTCGAAGTAGAGGCGATCGGAGGTGTCGTAGTCGGTCGAGACGGTCTCCGGGTTGCAGTTGACCATCACCGCGTCGCGCCCCGACTCGCGCACGCACATGGCGGCATGCACGCAGCAGTAGTCGAACTCGATGCCCTGGCCGATGCGGTTGGGCCCGGCGCCCAGGATCACCACGCTCGGACGCCGGCCGCGTCGGATCTCGTCGTCGGCGGCGCCGCGCGTCGAGGGCTCACAGGACGAGTAGTAGTAGGGCGTCTCGGCCGCGAACTCGGCGGCGCAGGTGTCCACCGCCCGATACTTGCGCTCGCCGGCGAAGGGGCGCTGCGGGTCCGCCGCCAGCTCGGCGAGCTCACGCAGGAACCACGGATCGATGCCGGTGCGGGCGCGGACGTCCTCGAGCGCCGCGCCCCGACCCAATGCGGCCAGCAGCAGGTCGAAGCGGTCGGCGCTGGGCTGCTCGAGGCGCTCGAGCACCTGCTCCAGCGGGCCGTCGGTGCGGGGCGGCGCATCCAGCTCGCGCGAGCGCATGGCCTTGGCGAACGCCTGCTGGAAGGTCCGCCCGATCGCCATCACCTCGCCCACCGACTTCATGTGCGTGGTGAGTCCGGCGTCGATGCCGGGGAACTTCTCGAACGCGAACCTCGGCATCTTGACCACCGCATAGTCGATGGCGGGCTCGAAGGAGGCCGGGGTACGGCGGGTGATGTCGTTGTCGATCTCCTCCAGGGCGTAACCGACCGCCAGGCGGGCGGCGATCTTGGCGATCGGAAAGCCGGTCGCCTTGGAGGCGAGCGCCGAGGAGCGCGATACCCGCGGGTTCATCTCGATCACCAGCACCTCGCCGGTGGTGGGATGGACCGCGAACTGGATGTTGGAGCCTCCGGTCTGCACTCCCACGGCCCGTATCGCCGCGATCGCCTGGTCGCGCAGGACCTGATACTGGCGGTCGGTCAGCGTCTGCTGGGGCGCAACGCAGACCGAGTCGCCGGTGTGCACTCCCATGGGGTCGATGTTCTCGATCGAGCAGACGACGACCACGTTGTCGTTGCGGTCGCGCATAACCTCGAGCTCGAACTCCGCCCACCCCAGCAGCGACTCGTCGATCAGCACCTGGCCGATCGGCGAGGCGGCCAGGCCGCCCGTGACGATCGCCCGGTACTCGGCCTCGGTGCGCGCCACGCCGCCGCCCCAACCTCCCAGGGTGAACGCCGGGCGCACGATCGCCGGAAGCCCCACCTCCGCCAGCGCCGCCTCGGCGTCCTCCAGCCTGGTCGCGATGGCGCTGCGGGGCACGCGAAGGCCCGCGCCGACCATCGTCTCGCGGAAGCGGTCGCGGTCCTCCGCCCGGGCGATCACCTCGTTGTCGGCGCCGATGAGCTCGACTCCGAAGCGCTCCAGCGTGCCGTCCTCGTGCAGGACGCGCGCCAGGTTGAGCGCCGTCTGCCCGCCCAGCGTGGGCAGCAGGGCGTCGGGGCGCTCGCGCTCGATCACCTGGGCGACCGGCGCGGGCCGCAGCGGCTCGACGTACGTCGCCGTGGCGAACTCGGGGTCGGTCATGATCGTCGCGGGGTTCGAGTTGACCAGCACGACCTCGTAGCCCTCCTGTTTGAGGACCTTGCAGGCCTGCGTGCCCGAGTAGTCGAACTCGGCGGCCTGGCCGATCACGATCGGGCCGGAGCCCAGGAGCAGGATGCGCCGGATGTCGTCGCGTCTGGGCATCAGCGGTTGGCGCCGGACGACCCGGTCACGCCGCGATCGTCTCCAGGAAGCGGTCGAACAGGTACAGCGAGTCGTGCGGCCCGGGCCCGGCCTCCGGGTGGTACTGGACGGTGGCGCCCGGCACGTCGCGCAGGACCAGGCCCTCCACCGTGCGGTCGTAGAGGTTGAGGTGGGTGAGCTCGGCAGCCCCGAAGCGGGTCTCCCAGCGCACCGGCTCGTCTTCGTCGATCGTGTGCTCGCCGCCGGGCCCGACCACTGCGAAGCCGTGGTTCTGGCTGGTGATCTCGATCCGCCCGGTGGTCAGGTCCTTGACCGGATGGTTGGCTCCCCGGTGGCCGAAGGGCAGCTTGTACGTCTCCAGCCCGACGGCGCGGCACAGCAGTTGGTGCCCGAGGCAGATGCCGAACACCGGGCGCCTGCCCACCAGTCCGCGCAGCGTCTCCACCACGTAGTCGAGCGCGGCGGGGTCGCCGGGACCGTTGGCCAGGAAGAACGCGTCGGCGTCGCGGGCCAGCAGCTCGTCGGCGCTCGCGGTGCAGGGATGCAGCTCCAGGCGGGCGCCGCGAGCCGCCAGGTTGCGCACGATCGAGGACTTGATCCCGGTGTCGATGGCCACGATTCGCGGGCCGTCGCCTCCGGCGACCGGGGTCATCTCCCGGACGCTCACCTCACGCGCGAGGTCGCGGCCCGCCATCGACGGCTCGGCCTCGATCAGGACCCGAGCCTCCTCCTCGGGCAGCGAGCCGGGGAACACGCCCCCGCGCATCGCGCCGCGGTCGCGGATATGCCGCACCAGCGCCCGCGTGTCCACGGCGCTGATCGCCGCGACTGCGCAATCGGCGAGCCAGTCCAGCCAGCCCCGCTCGGCGCCCGAGGCGTCCTCGCGGTTGACCGCGGCCCGCATGATCGCCGCCCGCGCGTGGACACGGTCGGACTCCATCGCCTCGGCCGCGACGCCGTAGTTGCCGATGTGGGGATAGGCGAAGGTGATCAGCTGACCCGCGTAGGACGGGTCGGTCATCGACTCCTGGTAGCCCGACATCGCGGTGTTGAACACCACCTCGCCGATGGCGGGCCCAGGCGCGCCGCACGCCTCGCCGTCGAAGCGGGCGCCGTCCTCGAGCAGCACGTAGGCGCTCACTTGACCAACCTCTGGACGGCCCGGAACTCCTCGGTCCCCGCCTCGCGGACCAGCTCGAACAGCGCCGTCTCCACCGACGACACCACGGCGCCGGCGCGCTCCATCTTGGCCAGCCCCACGCGGCGGTTGGCGGCGGTGCGCGACGACACCGCGTCGGTGGCGACATGGACCTCGATTCCCCGCTCCAGCAGGTCGTGGACGGTCTGACTCACGCACACGTGCGTCTCGATGCCGCAAACCAGGGCCTGCTCGCGGCCGCCGAGGTCGAAGCCATCGGCGCGACAGGCGGAGAACGCCAGCTTGTCCAGCCGGGGAACGCCACTCAGGTGCTCGGCGACCTCGGGAACCGTCTCCCCCAGCCCGCGCGGGTACTGCTGGGTCACGACGACCGGGAGCCCCAGCGTGCGCGCCCCGGCCGCCAGCGCGCCGACGTTGCGGGCGACCGCGTCGAACTCGCCCACCGCCTCGCGAAACGCCTCCTGGACGTCGACCACCACCAGCGCGGCCCGTTCGCGCTCGAGCATCCCGCTCATGCGGCCACCGTGGCCAACGCCCGGTCCCGGTGCGCGACCGCGCCCGCCGCGAGGGTCAGCAGCACCCTGCCGCTCAGCCGGCGCCCGTCGAAGCAGCAGTTGTCGGACCGGCTCTGGTAGCCGGACTCCCCGACCTCCCATTCGGCGTCCAGGTCGACCAGGCAGAGCTGGGCGGGCTCGCCGACGGCGATCGAGGGGGTGGGTAGCCCGTAGACCTGCGCCCCGGCGGTCATGCGTTCGATCAACGTCGTCAGGGGGATGACCCCGGGGAGGACGAGCTCGGTGTGCAGCGAGGCGAACGCCGTCTCCAGTCCGGTGGTGCCCATCGGCGCCTGCTCGAAGGGCGCCTCCTTCTCCTCGCGGGCGTGAGGCGCGTGATCGGTCGCCACGCAATCGATCGTCCCGTCGCGCAGACCCGCCACCAGCGCCTGTCGGTCGCGCTCGCCGCGCAGCGGCGGGCTCATCTTGAACCGTGTCTCGGGAACCGGCGCCAGCACCCGGTCGGTGAGGGTCAGGTGGTGCGGGCAGACCTCGGCGGAGATGCGCACGCCGGCGGCCTTGGCGGCGGCGATCGCCTCCACCGACTCGGCCGCCGAGATGTGCAGGATGTGCACCCGCGCATCCTCGTAGGCGGCCAGAGCGGCGTCGCGGGCGACCATGGTGGACTCCGACACCGACGGTATGCCGGCCAGGCCGAGGAGGGCCGAGACCTCGCCCTCGTGCATCACGCCGTCGCCGGACAGCGACGGGTCCTCCTCGTGGAGCGCCACCACGCCACCGCATAGGCGCTGGTACTGGAGGGCACGGCGCAGGACGCCGGCGCTGACCAGGGGACCCCCGTCGTCCGTGAACCCCAGGGCCCCCGCGTCGCGCAGCTCGGCCATCTCGGTCAGCTCGCCGCCGGCGCGGCCGCGGGTGATGGCGGCCAGGAAGCCGACCGGCACGCGCGCGACCCCGGCCGCCTCGTCCCGCAGGGCGCGCAGCACGGTGGCGGCATCGACCGGCGGAGTCGTGTTGGGCATCGCCACGATCGCGCAGAAGCCGCCCGCCGCCGCCGCCCGCGTCCCGCTCTCGATGTCCTCCTCGTGCTCGTCGCCCGGGGTGCGCAGGTGCACTTGCGGATCGACGAAGGCCGGGAACAGGTGACGACCGGCGCCGTCGAACTCCTCCACGTGCCGGGCCGGCAGCGATCCCGGGGCCGCGAGCTCGGCGATCACGCCCCGGCGGACCAGGACGTCGCACACCTCGTCGAGCGCTCGCCGCGGGTCCAGCACCCGCGCCCCCCGCACCAGCAGGTCGACCGGTGCCGGCGCGGCGCCCGTCAGCACGTTCACGCGGGAGCCTCCGCCGCTGCCGGCTGTGGCTCGAGGTGTGAAGCGGCGGCGGCCGGGGCCGCCAGCAGCTCGAACAGGACCGCCATGCGGACGATGACGCCCGCCTCGACCTGCGCGGCGATGATGGCCTGAGGGGAGTCCACCACGTCGCCGGCCAGCTCGAGCCCCCGATTGACCGGGCCCGGATGCATCAGCAACTGCCCCGGTCGCAGCCGGCCCCCGTTGATCTGGTACCTGGCGGCGTACTCGCGCAGCGAGGGCACGAACGCCTCGGTCATCCGCTCGCGCTGCAGGCGCAGGGCGTAGACCACGTCGGCTGCCTGGATCCCGTCCAGCGAATAGCTCACCCCGCAGCCGAGTGCCTCGATCCCGCGCGGAATCAGGGTCGGCGGCCCGCACACCGTGACCTGCGCCCCCATCCGACGGAAGGCGAGGATGTTGGAGCGGGCGACGCGCGAGTGCAGCACGTCGCCGACGATCCAGATCCGGGCTCCGTCCAGCGAGCCGAGGCGTCCCCGCAGGGTGTAGACGTCCAGCAGCGCCTGGGTGGGATGCTCGTGCTTGCCGTCGCCGGCGTTCACCACCGCCGCCCGGCTCCAGCGCGCCACCAGCGCCGCGGCGCCGACGTGCGGATGGCGGATGACGATCGCCACCGGGTCGTACGCGGTGAGCGTCTGGACCGTGTCCTTGAGTGACTCCCCCTTGTCGACCGAGGACCCTGCCGCGCGGATCGAGACGATGTCCGCCGACAGCCGCTTGGCCGCCAGCTCGAACGAGGACGAGGTTCGGGTAGAGGCCTCGTAGAACAGGTTGACGACCGTCCGGCCCCGCAGCGCGGGCACCTTCTTGATCTCGCGCCCGGCGACCTCGGCGAACGAGTCGGCGCGATCCAGGATGCGCTCGATGTCGGGCCGTCCCAGATCCTCGATCGACAGGAGATGCCTCATACCAGCGCCTCCTCCTGGCTGCCGATCGCCACCTCGTCGAGGCCATCCATCTCCTGCACCCGCACGTAGACGCGCTCGTTGGACGCGGTCGGCAGGTTCTTGCCGACGTAGTCGGGACGGATCGGCAGCTCCCGGTGGCCGCGGTCGGTGAGCACCGCCAGCTGGACGCGCGCCGGACGCCCGTAGTCGAACAGGGCCTCGATGGCCGCCCGCACCGTCCGACCGGTGTAGAGGACGTCGTCGACGATCACCACCGTTAGCCCGTCGATCGGGAAATCGAGGTGCGAGGCGTTGACCACCGGGGCGGCGAGACGCCCACGCCTGCCGATGTCGTCGCGGTAGAAGGAGATGTCGAGGTCGCCCAGCTCGACCTCGGAGGCGGCCAGCTCGCCAACCAGCCGGTGCAGGCGCTCGGCCAGGTGGGCTCCACGACGGTGGATGCCGACCAGCGCCAGGTGGCCATCCGGGTTCGCCTCCACGATCTCGTGAGCGATCCGCGTCAGGGCGCGGCGCACGTCGTCGCGATCGAGGACAACCTTCTCGTCCTGCATCGTGCTCCTTCCTGGCCTCGCTGGACCGGGTTAAAGGAACCGCCGCGATGAGCGTAGCAGCGGCGGGCGACGCGACCGGTCAGTGGCGGGCGACGGTGAGGTGGACGGTCGACCCGGTGGGGACCACCACCCGACCCCGCGGCGTCTGGGCGACGACCCTCCAGCCGCGGTCGAGCACCAGGCCCACGAGCCCGGCTCCGTCTACGTCGACCAGGAAGCCGGCGTCCTCCAGTCGGTCGCGTGCGGCGACCAGCGGCTGGCCGACGACGGACGGCACCGCCGTCCTGGCCACCAGGGCGAAGTCCTCGGGACGGGCGGTCTGGACGGTGATCGTCTCGACCTCGCGGACCGGGCCGCCCCCGAGCGCCAGCGTCAACAGCACTCCGGCCAGCCCCGCCAGCGAGGCCGCGAGCGCCACGCCCAGCCAGCCGGGCTGCCGCCGGCTCACGTGCGGACCGGCTCCTCCCAGCGCACCAGCTGCGGCTCGCCGCGCTCCGGGAGCGGCACCTCGATCGTGTCGAAGTCGCGCGGAACCACCGTATTGGCGAACACGGCGCGCGCCTCGTCGCGCAGCTCGCCGCCGCCGTAGCGGGTCGACAGATGCGTGAGGGCGAGCAGGCGCACGTCGGCCTCGAGCGCGAGCTGCGCTGCCTGGGTGGCGGTGGCGTGCGCGGTCTCGGCCGCGCGCTCGCGCTCCTCGTCGGCGAACGTGGCCTCGCAGACCAGCACATCCGCCCGGTGGGCGGCTACCGCGAGCGCCGGGCATGGGGCGGTGTCGCCCGAGATGACGAGCTTGCGGCCCTCGCGCGCCGGCCCCATGACCTGGTCGGGGCGCACCCCGTCCACCGTCTCGCCACGCTGGAGACGCCCGAACCCGGGGCCCGGATGGACTCCGAGGCTCTCCGCGAGAGCCGGATCGAACTGCCCCGGGCGGGTGTCCTCGTACAGGGCGTATCCCAGCGCCGCGACGCGGTGGGCGACCTCGAAGGCCGCCACCGCGTAGCCGTCTCGGCGGATCTCCTGCCCGGGCGCGACCTCCACCAGATCCAACGGGTAGGAGAGGCGTCCGTAGACCCGCCGCAGAGACCCGAGCAGGTCGCGCAGGCCGGGCGGCCCATGGACGGCCAGCGGGCGCTGGCGTGCCCGCAGGTCGAAGGTCTTGAGCATCCCCGGCAGCCCCAGCCAGTGGTCGGCGTGGTAGTGGGTGATGAAGACGTCCGACAGCTCGGGCAGCCCGACGGTGGCCACCAGCTGGCGCTGGGTGCCCTCGCCGCAGTCGAACAGGAGCCGATCACCCCCGCGGCGGATCAGCAGCGCGGGCAGCCCGCGGCGCGCCGTGGGTACGGATCCGGCGGTCCCGGCGAAGAACATCGACAGGTCCATGAGGCGACCGCCGAGCTTAGAGCCCCTCTGGACGGAATTCGGCGGCGGCGCGTGGCTCGCCCGCTAGTCGAGACCGACGAGCTCGAACTCGACGCTCCCGCCGGCCGCGTGAGCCATGCCCATCGTGTGAAGCGGAGCCCGCCGGCGCTCGGTCGGGCTGCCGGGATTGAAGATCTGAAGGCCGGCGGAGTCGCGCTCGTGCAGGGGCATGTGCGAGTGGGCGAAGACGACGGCGTCGGCGTCGGGAAACCGGCGGCCCAGCCGGGCCAGGCGTCCCCGGGCCGGGCCGGCATCGTGCACCACCGCGATGCGGGCCCCGCCAGCGCTGATCGCGCGTGCCTGCGGCAGCAGCCTGCGCAGCTCGTGGCTGTCGACGTTGCCGTGGACAGCGGCGACCGGCCCGTGGGTCTCGAGCTCCCGGAGCACCTCCAGCGTGCAGAGGTCGCCCGCGTGAACGATGAGGTCGGCGGCCGCCAGGCGCTCCAGGCAGGCGTCGGGGAGCCGGCGAGCCCCGCGCGGCAGGTGGGTGTCGGCAATGATGGCCAGCAGCACGGCGCAGGCTGACGCTAACGCTAAGCTGACCGCTCCCGCGCCCGTAGCTCAGGGGATAGAGCGCGCGCCTCCGGAGCGCGAGGTCGCAGGTTCAAATCCTGCCGGGCGCGCTCGCGGATCATCCTGCCCCCCTCCCGCTTGAACCCCCCCGCCCCGCGCTAGTAGGGTCGCCGCGGGCCGGCAATCCGGCAGCGCGGACCAAGGAGCGCACATGGGATCTCTTCGGCGGCAGGCGATGGCGGCGGCGGTGGCCGGCGCGGCGGCGGCCGGGCTGGCGGCGCCCGCGGCCCAGGCCCAGGGCGCCCGCGCGGCGATCGGGGCGGCCAGCGCCCGCTGCGTGGGCAGCGAGCATCTGTGCGGGGTGTCCTTCAGCCTGGCCGGCGGCGCCTCCAACAAGCGCCTGACCGTCAACCTGCCGGGCACCAACCTGCACCTGCTCAACCGCTTCGCCACCCCCCTCAGCGTGCAGGGCGCCTACCGCCTGAGCGCGCCGCGCTTCAGCCTGGGGGGCTCGGTGTACAGCGTCACCCTCAACGCCGTGGCCTCGATCCGCGCCCCCGCGCGGCTGAACCTGGTCTTCGGCGACCCCACCACCACCCGGCGCTGCCCCACCCCGCCGGGGGCGGTGTCCTCGCTGTCGGTCACGATCCAGGTCACCGGCTACGTGCGCGCCGCGTTTAGCTGCATCCAGGCCAGCGCCGTGGGCCGGGCGTTCTCGGCGCGCTTTTCGCGCCACATGAGCGTGGCCACCCTGGTGGCCAACGGCAGGGTCTACCACTGCGCGCTCGTCCCCAGGGTTCCCCAGAACTACGCGTGCAGGGGAGGCGGCACGCTGGTGCGCTTCG
>JBJMKZ010000047.1:0-137758 GCA_045805565.1 Solirubrobacteraceae bacterium
ACCTCGGCCTGCAGGCCTTCGACTATGAGGAAGTGGTCGTCGCTCGGATCATCCATCACGACTTCGTCGGCACGCTGATCAGCGCACTGCACGAGCGGACCCCTCCTACCTATTACCTCCTCGCGTGGGCATGGAGCCAACTGTTCGGTATCCAAGAGGCTGGACTGCGATCACTCTCCGCATTGATCGGCACACACACCATTCCGGCCGCGTACGCGGCCGGGAACGCACTCGTCTCCAGACGCGTCGGCCTCATCGCAGCAGCCCTTGTCGCGGTCAATCCGGCGCTGGTCTGGTACTCGCAGTACGCGCGGGCCTACGTGCTGCTCGTCTTGTTCGCCGCCCTCGGACTGTATTTCTTCGCCCGGGCGCTCCGGGAACCGACCGCACGCGTGCTGGCTGGGTGGGCGGGGATGTCGATCCTGGCGCTGGCGAGCCACTACTTCGCCGCCTTCTTGGTCATCCCGCAGGGGGCGTACCTACTCTGGATCGCCAGGTCCCGCCGCGCCGTGACCACGGCGCTCGCGGTGGTGGGCGCGTTTGGCCTGGCGCTTCTCCCACTTATCGTCTTCCAGGCATCCACCCACGATCTCACCGAGGACTACGCGAATCGCCCGATCGCAGGTCGTTTCTGGCGGACGCTGGCGTCGTTCTCCGCGGGTCCCCCCGCACAGCTCCATCAGCGCACCCTGGTTGGCAACCTCGAGGTCGTCGGGACCGTGTCGGCAGTTCTCGCACTGGCCTTCGCCCTGGTGCTGCTGGTCCGCCGCGCAGATGGCGGTGAGCGGTACCGCGCGCTCGTCGTGGGCGGGATTGGCCTGATAGCGCTCCTGGTTCCTGTCCCCCTGGCGATCTGGGGCTTCGACTACGTCGTTCCGCGTTACTACATCGCCACAGTCGTGACTCTGATCCTCTTGGTGGGTGCAGGCCTCGGAGCCAAGCGATCGGGCCCAGCCGGTGTCATCGTCGCCTCATTGCTGACGCTCGTCCTCGCGGGTGTCGTCCTGGCCAATACCCTGTCTCCCTCGACACAGCTGCCGCCCTCCCGGCAAGTCGCCTCAGCGGTCGGCTCAGCCCAAGGGCCTCGCGTGCTCGTGGTTCCCAAGGCCTTCCGAAAGACGCTTGTCTACTACCTGCGGGCCGGGCATCCCTCGATACTTAGGCGTGGCGGCCACGGCGTCGACTCTCAGGCGCCATCGTCCCGCAAGCTTCGGGTGAGCGAAATCGTCCTCGTCGACCCGAGCCTCGCGTTCGCACCTCGGATCGACGGGTTCAAGCTGACCAAGCGCGACCACGTGGACCAGTATCGGATCTACGTTTACCGGTCGGATGCGGTGCGAACGATCACGATCGCGGCCCTGGACAGTTGGCGTGGCGGTACGGGAAGCGTTGTGCTCGATCGGCGACAGGGAAATCCCGTGCCGGTCAGCTAGGCCCTTTGCCAAGCACGGGCACGCTGTACCGATCGCGGGCTCGCGCACCAGGCGGCCTCGGCGGGAGTGCGCCGGGTTAACTAGCGAATCCATGCGTCGTCGCACTCCACGTTGGGAGCGATGTGCGAACTTCGGGTGTCCGGTCTCTATCGGTACGGGTTGGCGGGCTGGGAGCTCAGCAGTCCAGGAGAAGTCAACCGGTAGACGGGTCCGCCTTGCGCGCAGACGTAGATGTGCTTGGCGGCATCCTCGCCAAACGAGGTCAAGGGGGTTACCGGACGCGCGACTGCCGGGAAATTGGAGTGGCTGGAGCCAGAGTTAAGTACGATGCTGTAGATGCGCCCGCTGCAGAAGTCGCCGTACAGAAACCGGCCGGCGTAGCCGCGTAGGGTCCGGTCGCGCACGAAGTTCCCCCCGATGATGGAGAGGCATGCCCGCGTCTTCTGCGTTGGCGGATGGGGCGGATGCTTGTAGGCAAACACCGGAAACACCGCGCCTGGCGCTTTCTGCTTGGCGATCGCGCGCTCTTCTTCTGCGTACGCCGGTGGAGTACCAGCCTTCCGGAATCCCTCGAACACTCGCCAGCCGTAGTTACGCCCGGCGGTACGTCCACGGGGCTCGAAGTCGATCTCTTCCTCCGACTGCTCCCCCACGTCTGCAATAGCCATGCCACCTGCGCGGTCGAAGTCGAAGCGCCAGGGATTGCGCAGCCCGTAGTCATAGACCTCGGGCCGCGCGCCAGGCCGATGCACGAAGGGGTTGTCGGGTGGAATCCGGTAGGGCCGATTTCCACTCGGGCGCGGGTCGACGCGCAGGATCTTGCCAAGCAGCGATCCCAGGTTCTGGGCGTTGTTGTACTTGTCGTAGTTCGCGCCACCGTCGCCGATCCCGATGTACAGCAGGCGGTCCGGCCCGAACAGCAGCAGCCCCCCGTTGTGCTCATCCATTTTGTGTTTCCGGCGCTTGCGAGGATTGAGCGAGTGTGTCTTCTGCTTGCGCAGCAGAACGACCAAGCGGCGCGTACGGGGGTCAGCCCGCTCGGGGGTCGAACGGCGATACTCGAGAACCCGCACGTCGTTGTCCTTGCCGGTGTAGTCGACATAGAAGCGCCCGGACTTGGCATAGTCGGGCGCGAAGGCCATCGACAACAGACCCTGCTCGCCACCCGAGTAGTTGACCACCGGCGAGAGGTCCAGGAACGGCGCCGCCAGGGGCCGGCCGTCGCGCAGGACCCGGATGCGTCCGGTGCGCTCGACCACGAACAGCCGGCGTCGATCACCCGGTGGCGCGGTGACGTAGTCGGGCTGGTCGAAGCTGCCGACCTTCACGAGCTGCAGCAGCGGCGGCCCGATCGTCGCGCGCCCGAGCAGCGGTGGCCCGTGGCTCGAGCTGGCGAGGGCGAGGACGATCGCGACGCCGGCGGCCAGCACGATCACCATCAGAGCCGCTACACGGACGCGTCGGCCAAGCATGGGAGCCGGGCATCCTAGCGACGGACCGTCCGACGCCGATCCGGGGGCGGTGCGCCAGCGACGGTGCGATCGCCGATCGGTGAACCATCGCATCGGACTTCTGGGCGGCTGGCTGGCTTACGCCATCGGCTGACGGCCGCTGGTGCAGGGGCGGCCCTCGCCCGGGAGCGCGCTACTACCATTCCCGCGCGATGGCGAGCCCAGGGATCCGGCGCGTTGAATCGACGCAGGCGCCCCCGGTAGGGCGCCTGGCGACCTCGTGGCCTCCCACGCTGCGGCGTGACATCGACGTCCGCTTCTCGTATCCCGTCCACTTCACGCACCACGTATTGGGTTCGGAGAATCCGCTGCTGGCCGAGACCGTCGCCCACGGGGGCCCCGGACCCCACGACGTGCTGGCGGCCGTGGACGCCGGGGTGCTCGCCGTCAAGCCGGACCTGATCTGGCGCCTGAGGTCGTACTGCCACCGGTATCCCGAGGCGCTCTCGCTGGTGGGCGAGCCGCTGATCTTCCCAGGTGGGGAGACGGCCAAGGACGGCACCGCGCATGTCGATGCGCTGCATGCTGCTATCGACGCGCATGGCATCTGCCGTCACTCGTACGTGTTGGCGATCGGCGGGGGGGCGCTGCTGGACATGGTCGGCTTTGCGGCCTCGACCGCTCACCGCGGCATTCGTCTAGTTCGGGTGCCCACCACGGTGCTGGCCCAGAACGACTCCGCTATCGGGGTCAAGACCGCCGTCAACCGCAACGGGAAGAAGAACTTCGTCGGCACCTTCGCCGCTCCATGGGCGGTGCTCAACGATTCCAGCTTTCTGCAGACGCTGTCCGATCGCGACTGGCGGGCCGGCACCATCGAGGCACTCAAGGTCGGCCTGCTGCGCGACGCCGACTTCGTTGCGTGGCTGCATGAGAAGGCGCCTGCGTTGCTATCCCGCGACGTGGCGGCTATGGAGCGGCTCGTCCATCGCTGCGCCGAGCTGCACCTCGACCACATCGCCGGGGCCGGCGATCCCTTCGAGTCGGGCTCCTCGCGGCCACTGGACTTCGGGCACTGGGCGGGGCACAAGCTCGAGGAGCTCTCCGGCTACCAGCTGAGGCACGGCGAAGCGGTCGCTGTCGGCATCGCGCTGGACGCCACCTATTCGTACGTGACCGGGATGTTGGACGAGTTGGACTGGCGGCGTGTGCTCCGCGTGATCCGAGCCCTTGGGCTGCCTCTGGCCGTCCCCGAGTTGAACGACGCCGATGCGGTCCTGGAGGGACTCGAGGAATTCCGCGAGCACCTGGGCGGACGCCTGACGATCACGCTGCTCGCGGGCATCGGCGACAGCCGCGAGGTACATGACATGGACACGGCGCAGGTCGTGGAGGCCATCGGACGCCTGCAGGCGCAAGCGGCCACCGCCACGCTCGTCGTCGGATGACGTTGCCCGACGTCCGCGGCGTCCTGGAGCTTCTGAGGCTTCCGTCGGTGCTGACGGTTCCGGGGGACTCGCTCGTGGGTGCCGTCTGGTCCGCGGAGCCGGCCAAACTCCGCCGGGCGGCCCCGCTGGCGACGGCGTCCTCGCTGTTGTACCTGTCGGGAATGGCGCTGAACGACTACGCGGACCGGCAAGTTGACGCACGCGAGCGTCCGGGGCGGCCGATTCCGTCTGGACGAGTGAGCCCTCGCTTGGCACTGGCGATCGCCAGTGGGCTGACCGCCGGCGGCCTGGCCGTTGCCTTCGCTGCGGGCGGACGTCGTGCGACCGCGGTCTCGGGCGCGCTCGCTGCGGTGGTCTGGGGGTACGACATGGCGCTCAAGGACACGCCAGCCGGTCCGACGACGATGGCCTGCGCGAGGGCGCTCGACGTGTTCATGGGCGCCTCCGTCGCCTCTCCTCGGGGGGCGCTCCCGGCCGCCGCGGTGACGGCTGCCCACACCCTCACGATCACCGTCGTCAGCCGCCGCGAGGTGCCGGGAGCGACCCGAGCCCTCCCGCGCGCGGCGCTGTCTGCCAGCGCCGCCATCAGTGCCGTGGCGGCGATGCTGGCAGTGCGCGCCGGCCAGGACGCCCGGGGACGCATCGTCGCCCTCGCGCTGTTGGGGGCCCATACCGTCAGCATGGTCCGCGCCGAGCTGGCAGCCACGCGCCAGCCAACCGCCTCCAGCCTCGGCCGACTGGTCGGCACCGGGGTCATGGCCTTCATGCCTCTTCAGGCGTCCCTGCTCGCCGCCCGGGGCGCGCATCGGCCCGCTCTCACGCTCGCAGCGACTTGGCCGGCCGCTCGAGCGCTGGCCCGGCGGGTCGCGGTGACATGATCGACCGGCTCCACAGCAGCCTCCTCAGACGCCTCGGTGCGCCCGAACGCGCCTGGCTCGCAGATGCCCTGCGACGGGTGCGCGACGACCCCTCCACCATCTTCGTCCTGTTCCCGGCCGCCGGGCGGGGCGTCGGGCGTGGATCACTCGACGGGAGCGACAAGCCGGACGAGCATGCCTTGACGGTCGATGATGCCGCACGCGTCCTGCTACTCGACGCGATCGGTGACGCGGCGACGGTGCACGTTGGCCCGCTCTACCACCACGGCGATGCAGCCGAGCGGCGAGCCGTACTTCGTGCGCTTGCGATCGTCGACGTCAGAGCCTGTGGGGTGCCTCTCGTCGAGGACGCGCTGCGTACCAACGACCCGAGATTGATCGCCGCGGCGCTGGGTCCCTACGCCTTTCGTCGGCTTCCTGCCGCCGCGATCGAGCACGCCGTGCTCAAGTGCGTGTTCATGGACATCCCGCTATCGGGCCTGGATGGACTCGACGACCGGGTCACGCCCGACTTGTCGCGGATGCTGGCGGCGTACGCTCACGAGCGGATTGCCGCAGGGCGCAGCGTGCCCCCGGAGGTCTGGGGCGTGATCGACCGTCACCCACCGTCGCACGAGCTGACCGCGATCGACAAGGAGCTCAGGCACGACGATCCCGCCCGGCGACGGGCCGCCCAGGAGGCGCTCGCCGACCGCGCCGCCAGCTGATACGACCGCGATGCGGATCTTCGATCCACATGTCCACATGACGTCGCGTACGACCGACGACTACGAAGCGATGGCGGCGGCCGGCGTTCAGGCGATCGTGGAGCCGGCGTTCTGGCTCGGTCAACCGCGGACCTCGGTGGGCAGCTTCGTTGACTACTTCGACGGACTCCTCGGCTGGGAGCAATACCGGGCCAGCCGCTTCGGGATCAACCACCACTGCACGATCGGTCTCAACCCCAAGGAGGCGAACGACCCTACTCTCTTGGACGGAGTGCTCGCGGTCCTCCCGCGCTACCTGGCCAAGGACCGCGTCGTCGCCGTCGGCGAGATCGGGTTCGATTCCGGGACCAAAGCCGAGGAGCGCGCCTTTGCCGACCAGCTCGCGCTCGCGAGCGAGTTCGATCTCCCCGCGCTCGTCCACACTCCGCACCGCGACAAGGTCGCCGGCACCCTGCGCAGCCTCGAGATCGTCGCCGGATCGGCGCTGCCCCCCGAGCGGGTACTGATCGACCACAACACCGAGTTGACGGTCGGCGAGGTGGTGACGACCGGCTGCTGGATGGGATTCTCGATCTATCCGGACACGAAGATGGACGAGCGACGGATGGTCCGGATCCTGGAGGAGCACGGGCTGGCGCGAATGCTCGTCAACTCGGCGGCGGACTGGGGCCGCAGTGACCCGCTGAAGGTTCGCAAGACCGCCGACGCCATGCTCGATGCCGGCTTCAGCATGGACGACGTGGATCGCATCGTGTGGCGCAACCCCGTCGAGTTCTTCTCGCAGAGCGGCCGTCTGGAGCTCGATGAGGTCACGCCTGAGTCGGCCGCCACGTTCGCCGGAAACACCATCCTCCGTGGCACACGTTCCGAGAGCTGATGCGCTTTCGGCACGCGGACGGCAGCACCGTGCACCTCGCGTATTGCACGAATGTCCACCCAGCCGAGGACCTCAGCGGCGTGATCGAGCAGCTCGCGCGCTTCGCCGGCCCGGCGCGCGAGGCACTCGGCATCCCGATCCTCGGCGTCGGGCTGTGGCTGCCGGCTGACCTCGCCGCCCGCCTGCTCGCCGACCCGGCGGCGCTGAGTCGCCTCCGCGACGCCCTGGCAACTCATCAACTTGAGGTCGTGACCTTCAATGGCTTCCCCTACCGCGCATTTCACGCTCCCGTCGTCAAGCAACGCGTCTACCAGCCGGATTGGACCGAGCCCGACCGTCTGCGATATACGCTCGATCTCGCGGAGCTGGCCTGCAAGCTCTTGCCTGCGGATGCGCAGGAGGCGAGCGTCTCGACGCTCCCGCTGGGCTGGCGCGCGGGCTGGACGGCGGAACAGGACGGCGCGGCGCGGCGCGCCCTGCGCGCGCTGCGCGAAGCCCTCGACCGACTTTCGCAGACCAGCGGCCGGCGCGTGCGGGTCGGGATCGAGCCCGAACCCGGATGCGTCGTGGAGACGACACGCCAGGCGGCAGAGGCGATCGGCGGTTTCGATGGCGACCAGCTCGGGGTCTGCCTCGACGCCTGCCACCTGGCGGTCCAGTTCGAGGACGCGGAGGACGCGTTGTGTCAGCTGGCCGCCGCCGGCGTGCCGGTCGTCAAGGCGCAGGTCTCGGCCGCCCTGCGCGCTGCGCCGACCGAGGCCGGGAAGCTCGCCCGCTTCGCGGAGCCCCGCTACCTGCACCAGACGCGTGAACGCTCGGGCAATGGCACGATCGCCGGGGTGGACGACCTCGATCGTGCCCTGGCGGGCGAACTGCCCGGCGAACACGAGTGGCGGGTGCACTTCCACGTCCCGGTTCACGCCGACGCGAGCGACACGACCCAGCCGCAGCTTCGGTCGACGCTGGCCGCTCTGCTCGGCGGGCCGAAGGCCATCACACACCACCTCGAGGTCGAGACCTACACGTGGACCGTGCTGCCATCCGACCGCCGGCCAACCAACGACACCGGGCTCGCGGAAGGGATCGCCTGCGAGCTGCGCTGGACCCGCGACCGCCTCCTCGAGCTCGGACTGGACCAGGTCACCACGTGACGCCAACCCCGGTCGTAGTGGTTGATGTCGTCGGGATGACGCCGCGTCTGCTGGGCCACATGCCCCGCATGCGCGCTCTCGCTGCCGACGGCTTCCAGGCGCGTCTGGACCCGGTGCTTCCGGCCCTCACCTGCCCGGTCCAGTCCACGATCCTGACCGGCCTCGACCCTGCCGGGCACGGGATCGTGGGCAATGGCTGGTACTTTCGCGACCTCGGCGAGGTCCTCCTGTGGCGCCAGCACAACCGGCTGGTCCAGGGGGAGAAGGTGTGGGAGGCGGCGCGGGGGATGAGCCCGGGCTACACCGCGGCGAACCTCTGCTGGTGGTACGCGATGGGTGCGACCACCGACATCACGCTGACGCCACGGCCCGTCTACCATGCCGACGGGCGTAAGTCGCCGGACTGCTACACCGACCCTCCCGCCCTGCGCGACGAGCTGACCCGTGAGTTGGGCCGGTTTCCGCTGTTCTCCTACTGGGGGCCGGGCGCTGGAATCGAGTCGTCGCGATGGATCGCGGCGGCCGGCAAGCGGGTCCTCGAGCGGGAGTCGCCGGACCTGCTGCTGACCTATCTGCCGCATCTCGACTACGACTTGCAGCGCTTCGGCCCGGACGGCACAGAGGCAGTGCGCGCCGCACTGGCGGTGGACGAGGTGGCAGGAGAGCTCGTCGACTTTGCTCGCGCCCGCGGCGCGACCGTAGTGGTCCTGTCGGAGTACGGGATCACCGCGGTGTCGCGTCCCGTGGACATCAATCGCCGCCTCCGGCGCGCCGGGCTGCTGCGCGTCTATACACAGGAGGGAATGGAGTACCTCGATCCGTGGGCTTCGGAGGCGTTCGCCGTCGCCGATCACCAGATCGCACACGTCTACGTTCGCGACGCCCGGGTCGTGGGACGCGTTTGCGAGCTGCTGTCGGATCTCGAGGGCGTGGAGCTGGTGCTCGACCGCGAGGGCAAGGCGGCCGCTGGTCTCGACCATCCGCGCGCGGGCGAGCTCGTCGCCATCGCCGACCGGGATGCCTGGTTCACCTACTACTACTGGCTCGAGGACGACAGTGCCCCCGACTTCGCCCGCACGGTCGAGATCCATCGTAAGCCAGGCTATGACCCGGCCGAGCTGTTCATGGATCCCGGGGACCGCCTCGTCAAGCTGCGAGCCGCTAGGGCACTCGCGCGCAGACAGCTCGGATTGCGGTACCTGCTCGACGTGGTCCCGCTCGACCCGAGCTGCGTACGGGGGAGCCATGGTCGGCTGCCCCCCCATCCCGATGACGGGCCGATTCTGATCTGCTCGGACTCATCGGCCGCGCGCGACGCATTCGCCGCGCGGGAGGTGAAGTCGCTGCTGGTCGAGCTTGCTCGCGGGGCGGCGTCCGGGCGTCGCCGTTTGCGTAACTCGCCTGATTCGACGAGGCCGCGGTCGGCTACGTCTACGCCTGCACCCTGACCGGCTGCTGCCGGGTGAGCTCGACGACAGCTTCCCGGATCGGAACCCGAGCGACAACCGTGAATGCGCTAAACGTATGGACCACATAGCGGCGAATGACCGAGAGGAGTGGCGATGACGATGCCGGGATGGCGGTGGTGGGCGGCCGCAGCGTGCGGGGCGGTGGCGCTGGCGTCCACCGGCTGCGGCGGAGGGGGGCAGGGCGGGGCGCCAGGCACCCTTCACCTGGCGGCCGTGCCCAGGAAGCTGGCATACGACAAGTCGAGCCTGACGGCGAAGCCCGGAAAGGTGACGATCGTGATGACGAACCCATCGTCGCTACCGCACGACGTCGCGATCGAGGACGGAGACGTCGATGCAAAAGGCAAAGTGGTCGGCACGGGCGGCACGTCGACCGTCACGGCCGATCTGAAGGCCGGCACTTACACCTTCTACTGCTCGGTGCCAGGGCACAAGCAGGCGGGCATGAAGGGAAAGCTCACAGTCGAGTAGGTCACCGGTCGGCCGGCACTCGTCAAGGCGATCCGAGCAGACTTGCGCGACGAGCAACTGCTGATCGCTGCGCGCGATCCGTCCGTTGGGCGTCGATCAACGGCCGCTAGCCTGTTGGGCATGGCGAGCCCGAGCGCAACCGCCCCTTCCGCAGCGCCGACGCTCGCGCCGGCTCCCTCGGACGAGTTCCACGCGCTGGTCGAGCAGCGGCTGCAGTGGCCGGTCGAGGTGCGCGAGCCGCTCGTGCTGATCTCCCAGATCCAGCGCTCCGGCGGAACGCTGCTGTCCCAGCTGCTCGACGCGCATCCCCAGCTACACGCCCACCCGCACGAGCTGCACATCGGCTACCCGCGCGACAAGCGCGACTGGCCGCGGCTCGACCTGAGCGAGGGCTCCGAGCAGTGGTTCAGGTCGCTGCGCGAGGCCCATGTCGACCGGCTGCTGGTCGCCGGCTACAGAAAGTATGCCCGCAAGTGGGTCCAGTACGAGGACGAGCGGCTCGAGACCTATCCCTTCCTCCTCGTCCCCTCGCTGCAACGCCGGCTGTTCGAGCGCTGCGCCCGCTCGTGGACGATCGAGCGCCAGCGCGACGTGCTCGACGCCTACATGACTGCCTACTTCAATGCCTGGATCGACAACCGCAACCTCTATGCAGGCCCCAAGCGCTGGATCACCGGCTTCAGCGCCCGGCTCGCCATCGATCGCGTCAACCGCGAGCGCTTCTTCGCCGACTACCCTGACGGCCGCCTGGTGGCGATCATCCGCGAGCCGCGCTCCTGGTACGGGTCGGCGCTGGCCTACAACGCCGATCGCTACGGCAACCCGGAGATCTCGCTGCGGCTGTGGGCGGCGTCGGCGGAGGCGATGATCGACGCCAAGCGGCAGTTCACCGACAGCGTCTTCCTGATCGCGTTCGAGGAGATGCTGCGTGACACCGAGGGGACCATGCGCTCGCTGGCCGAGTTCCTGGGCATCGACTTCACCGACACGCTGATCACGCCGACCTTCAACGGGCTGCCGATCAAGGCCAATTCGTCGTTCCGGGTCGAGCGTGGCGGCGTCCTCGACGCGCCGTTGCGGCGCCACGAGGGCCTTCCCGCCGAGGCGCTGGAGACCATCGAGCGCCTGACCGACGGGCTCTACGACCGCGTCCTGGCGCTCACCGGCTGAGCGACCCGCCGCACGCTCGGTCAGCCCATGAGGGTCCTCATCGTCCTCGGCCGCGGCGACGTCTCCTGCCGGGGGGCGTCGGTGATCGCGGCGCTACGCGCGCAGGGGCATGACGTGGACGTGATCCCGTCAGCTAACGGTCGGCCGGGCCGGCCCGGACCGGCCGGCCGCCCGCTCCGCCGCGGCGACTCGGTCGTCGCCGCGTACCGTCGGCTTCGCGCTCGCCTCCCCGCCAAGCGGCGGATGGCCGCCGAGCTGCGCCGCCGACGGCCGCATGTCGTCGTCGCCTGTCCACTCACCAACCGATTCACCCAGGGGCACCTCCACGCGGCGACCCGGCTGGGGATACCGACCGTGGGCATGTTGACGTGGGAGGACGGCTCGGCCGGCGAGGCGCTGGCCACCCTGCCGGACGCCGTGCTGGTCTGGAGCCCCCGGCTGGCGCGCCAGGCGCGCGCCGCCCACGCGATCCCGCGCGACCGGCTGGTGGTCACCGGCGCCGCCGCGTTCGACGACTGGTTCGCCCGCCAGCCGGCGACGTCTCGCCGGGAGGTCTGCGCACGGCTGGGGGTAGACCCGGGCTCGCCATATGTGCTGCACGCGGTCCGGCCGCGGCAGAGCCCAGCCGCGGCGGACCTGCGCGCCGCCCTGGCCGCCGAGCACCGCACGCCGGGGCTGGAGGTCGCGGTCGCACCCTCGTCGCGCGAGGACCCGCACGGGCTGTTCGACGCGGTCTTCCACGCCGCAGCGGTGGCGGGGGCCGACCCGCTCGCCTTCGTGGCGGCGGCGATCGCCGATCGGCCGTGCGTGATGGTCGCTGCCGAGCGCCGGCGGGCGCAGGAGCCGGTGAAGGAGCGCCTGGCGCACCTGGTCAAGGGCCGCTTCATCGAGATCGTGCCGGACTCCCGCGCCGCGGCGACGGCGCTGGCCGACGTCGTGGAGGGTCGGGACCCGCGTGCGCCCATGCGCCGGCGGTTCCTGAGCACCTTCATCCGGCCCGTCGGCCTCGACCGGCCGGCCGGCGAGGTGGTGGCGCACGCGATCGTGCAGACCGCCGCGCGGGGCGTACGCCCGCCCGAGCCGGTGCTCCCGTCACGGCGCGCGGCCCTCCCCGGGCGCGTGAAGGTCGGCAAGGTGCGCCAGCCGCCCACCGAGGAGGAGGAGCGCAGTGCGCTCCTGAGGCTGCACGATCAGCACCCCATCCCCGTGCGCCAGCCGCTAGCGCTGGTGGCCCAGTTGGCCGGGACCGGCGGCGACCGCCTGATCCGGCTGTTGGACGCCCACCCGCAGGTCCACGCCCGGGCGGGCCGCCTTCGCCCGGGCGGAGCCGATCCGCCGACCTGGCCCCGCGTGAACCTGGCGGCGGGTCCGGACGGGTGGTGGGACACGCTGCGGGAGCCCGCGCCGGCGCCAGGATCCGCCGGGGGGCCGGCGGACGACCGGCCGTTCCTGTTCTCCCCCACCCTGCAGCGGCGGGTGTTCGACCATTGCGTGGCGTCCTGGCGGATCGAGCGCCAACGTGACGTGCTCGATGCATTCATGACCGCCTACTTCAACGCCTGGCTGGACTACCAGAGCCTGTACGGCGACGATCAGCGCTGGGTTTGCGCCTCGGGCGGAGCGCTGGGGCTCCAAGCCCGCGATCGTGCCGGGTTCTTCGGCGACTACCCGGACGGGCGCCTGGTGGTCGTCGTCGAGCCGCAGGTTGCGGGCGACGAGGCGGCGGCGAGGCGGTGGACGAGCCTGGCCGAGATGCTCGTGCAGGCCAGGGCGGACGAGGGCGAGCGACTGCTGGTCATCGACGGGCGCGAGCTCGCGACCGCCCCCGAACCCGTCATGCGAGACCTGGCCCGCTGGCTGGGAATCGACTTCGATCCGAGGCTGTGCGAGGCGACCTTCAACCGGATGGCGGCGCGGGCGCCCGCCTCACTGCGCCCGGGCGGGGCCGATGGACCGGCCGGCGAGCTCTACGAGCGGCTCGTGTCGGCGGGTGGCTGAGCGTGTGGGCGCCGGGGGGCGGCCGGCCCGTTGGTAGACTGCCGCGCTTCGTGAGCGGCCTTGGCAAGACTCTCGAGAGGTCGCGCTTCCGGGCGCGGTACGAGCTCAATCGCTCGCTTCGCAACAGCGCCAGCCGGCGCGCGTTCAGGTCGCAGGCACCGGCGCTCACGGCCGCCCAGGAGGCCGCCGTCGACTCGCTGCGCCGCGATGGGCTGGCGATCGTGCCGTTCGCCGAGCTGATCGGGGACCAGCGGCTCTGGGACGAGCTATCCGACGACGTCCGCTCCTTCGTCGCAGGGGCCGAGGAACGGCTCCATGAGCGCGGGGATCGCTTCAAGAGCAAGGGCGACTTCATCCTGCGCCGCCGCGATGTGGTGGGCCCGGCGCCGTCGCGCGCGGCGCTGCGCTACGCGCTGTCAGACCAGCTGCTCGGCGTGGTCAACGCCTACCTGGAGATGCGCTCGAAGCTGACGTACGTGGACAGCTGGTACACGGCGCCTTCGCCGCAGGACGCCGACCGCATCGCTTCTCAGCGCTGGCACCGCGACCACATCGACCGCAACATCGTCAAGGTGTTCACCTACTTCTCCGACGTGGACGCCGAGGCGGGGGCGACCGAGTACGTGAAGGGCAGCGCCGCCGGCGGGCGCCACGGCGACCTGTGGCCCTGGCGCCCGGACGAGGAGTCCGGCGACCAGTACCCGCCCACCGACGAGCTCGAGCGCCGCGTCCCGGAGTCCGACCGGGTCAGGGCCGAGGGTCCCGTGGGAACCGTGGTGCTGTGCGACACGGGCGGGTTCCATCGCGGAGGGTTCGCCCGCAAGCCGCGGGTGACCTCGAACTTCACCTACGTCTCACCGGCCTCCCTGGCCAGCGAGCTGACCAAGCGGCGGTTCGAGGTGCCGGACGGGCTGGACGGGGCGCTTTCGCCCGCAGCGAGCTTCGCGCTCGACTGAGCAGGGGCCGGCCCGCGCCGGCCGCGGCCGCCGGGAGGTCCTACTCGTCGAACGAGTAGCCCGCCAGGAAGTCGTAGCGGGCGATCCGATTGTCCACCTTCGCCCGCAGCTTGGGCGGCCACGAGACCTCGTGGCGGCTCTGGTGGGGCGAGGCGAACACGATGCGCGCGCACGCGTCCAGGTATTCGGGGGTGGCCTCGAGGCCCACGAACCGGCACAGGTCGGCCAGCCGCTCGCGCGGCGCCGCGACCAGCTCCTCGTGACGGACGTCCATCACCCGCTCGCCCAGCCGCCGGCGCAGCTTGTCGTTGGCCTTCACCAGCGCGAAGTGCCGGGGCATCAGCTTCTTGATGCCCTTGTTGCGGCGCCAGCGATGCAGCGTGGCGATGTTGTCGTACGGGTTGCGCACGACGTGGATCACGCGCACTGGAACACGGAACTTGCGCTCGAGGCGGTCGAGCAGATCGGGCTCGCGGGCTAGGAGCCTGGTGGACTCGCCGCCGAGCTTGTCGCCGATCACCCGCAGGCGGGTGAACCGCCCCTGCCAGCCGCCCGGGATCATGAGCTCGTATCCCGGCCGCGGGCTCGCCCCGCTGGCCGCGAACTCTTGCGCGTTGCGCAGGATCCGGCGGTAGACGTCGCGCCGCCCCATGCCCTGACCGAACAGCGCCAGGGCCCCCAGCTCGTGCGCGATGACCGCCTCCGAGTGGGCGTCGAGCAGGGCGCCCACCAAGCTGTGGCCGGAACGGGGGTAGCCGATGAACATGCAGAACGCCTCGACCCGCGACAACAGCATCCGCTCGCGCCACGCCTCGAGCGGGCCGCGCGGAGCCGCGAGCTGCCGGTCGGAATCCGGGTAGACCGGCGGCGAAGCAGAGGTCGGACTCGGCGGGGGCGGCGGCGAGGCCAAGGGCATGACGCCATATTAGGGACGCCGCAGGCCTGGGCCACGGACGTCCCACGGCCCCGGAGCGCGCCGGAGGGCACGGATATCATCGGCCGCCGCATGAAGGTACTGATCGCCCTCGACCACAGCGGCTTCTTCCGCCACTTCGACACGGTGGCCGCCCACCTGTGCGAACAGGGCCACCGGGTCGCGGTTACGACCCGGCTCGGGCCCCGGGGCGGTGAGGAGTACCTGCGGGACCTGCTGGAGCCGCTGGTCCAGGGCCCCAACGGCTCCTACGACCTCGACCTGCTCAAGCGAAGCGACTCGCTGCGCGACCGGCTGCGGACCACCCGTGAGGTCATGGACTACGCGATCTACTTCCGCCGCCAGCACAACTCGCCCCTGCTCGCCGAGCGCCGCGAGGAGCGCTGCCCTCCGGTCGCCCGCCGGCTGGTGAGCACCCGCACCGGACGCTCGCTGGTCTCCCGCGACGGCCTGCTGCGGCTCTACCGCCGCTGGCAGGCGCGGGTCCCGGCCGATCCGGCGATAGTCGATCGGGTGGCGGCGGCGGCGCCCGATGTGCTGGTGGCGTGTCCGTTCATATCCCCGCTGTGCTGGGACTTCGAGTACCTTCGGGCCGCGCAGAAGCTCGGGATTCCGACGGTGGCCGCGGTGGCCAGCTGGGACAACCTGTCCACCAAGGGCACGTTCCATCTCATGCCCGACTCGATCCTCGTGTGGAACCGGAGCCTGGCCGACGAGGCGGCGGCGATCCACGCCGTGCCGCGAGACCGGCTGGCGCTAACCGGCGGGCCGAAGTTCGACCCCTACTTCGGGCTGGAGCCCTCGCTCTCCCGTGAGCGCTTCTGCGCCCAGGTGGGGATCGACCCCGAGCGGCCGTATCTCCTCCATCTCGGCTCGTCGGAGAAGGTGGCGGGTGACGAGACCGCGTTCGCGCGCGACCTCGCCGATGCGCTGCGCGCGAATCCCCGCACGGCCGGCGTGCAGGTGATGGTCCGTCCCCATCCGGTCAACGGTCCCATCTGGAGGGGCTTCCACCATGACGGCGTCGTCGTCTACCCGCCCGTCGGCGCCCGACCCGACGTCGACGGCGCCCGCGAGGACTACTTCCACTCGCTGCGCTACGCCGTGGCGGCGCTGGGCGTCAACACCAGCGCGTTCCTCGAGGCGGCGATCGCGGACCTCCCCTGCCTGAGCGTGGTCAGCGATCGCCATCGCGAGGGCCAGGTCGACCGGGGGCACTTCCAGCACCTGCTGGCGGGGCGGTTCATCGAGACCGTCCAGGACCTGGAGACGGCCGCGGAGGCGGTGGCCGAGCTCATGGAAGGCGAGGATCCCCGTCGCGAGCGGCGACGGACCTTCGTCGCGGACTTCGTACGCCCCCCCGGCATCGAGCGCCCGGCGGGCGAGGCGACGGCGGAGGCGATCCTGGCCGCCGCCGCGGCGGGGCCCAGGGGACCCGAGCCGGTGGTGGGCGGGCGCCGGCGCCGGCGTGAGCAGGCCGGCGCGTCGGCCCCGGGGGCGCTGGAGCCGGCGGTCGAGCCGCAGGCGCCGCCGGTGCTGGTCGAGGCTCGCACCGCCGCCGCCCGCCGCCGCTAGCGCTCCGAGCCGACGCCGGCCCGCTCCGACGCGGGCGGTCGCCCGTCGGCGGCGCCCGCCGGCGGCTCGACCCTGGCGTGGTCGACGCCGTCGCCGCGGGTGTCCCGGCGCGAGCCGGGTGCGGGCGCGGAGGCGGCGCGCCCGAGCCCCGCCACCAGCCGCCGCCGGGTCCTGCGCATCCGCTTGCGGGCGGCCCTGAGAGCTCGCCTCCCCTGCCGACGGCGGCGGCGGCGCCAGCGGCGGGCCTCCTTGACGATGGCGGCAAGCCGCTCCAGGCGCTGTTGGTTGCGCCTGGCCCAGGTGGCGAGCGCGGCCAGCGGCCGTATCGCCACCACCAGCCCCGGCCGCGCCGGCTGCACTCGCACCGGTTGGGGCGCCGCCGCGAGCTGTTCCTCCACCGCCTCGACCAGGATCGGGGTCGCCGGTTGCTCGAGGCCACGGGGCCGCACGAAGCGGGTGAGGAACCCGTCACGTTCGTCCTCCCGCCAGTTGCGCAGGGTGGCGGACATCTGCTCGAAGTGCTCGTCGAACGTGCGCGCAGCGATCAGCGGCCCGCCGTTCTCGCTCTTGAGGTAGTGGAAGTGGAGCGTCCCCTCCTGGCCCCACTCGAACTCCGGCAGCAGCACCGTGAACACCGGGCGGCGGACGATCGCGCTCTCGATCAGCCCGCTCGTGTTGAGGCCGACGACGCCCATGCAGTGGTACATCGAGTCGAAGTAGTCGGCCTTGGCCTGGGCGCTGGTGGTACTGGCGCCGGTCGGCGGCCACACCGTGACCCCCGACTCGCTGTCCAGCTCGCTCTTTCGCCAACTGTGCCCGCTCTTGGGGTGGGGACGGACGAGCACGCCGGCGTCCGCAAGCCGCGGGTCGCCGCACGACCGCAGCTCGCGGATCCAGCGCGCCACGAACGGAGGCTCCCGCTTGGCCACGAACCTCGAGGAGCACAGGTAGAGCAGGAACGGACGGTCCGCCGGGAGCCCGCAGCGCTCGCGGAACTCCGCGGGGCGGGTGCTCGGCCGGCGTCCGAACCACTGGTCGAAGGTGTGAGCGCCGCTGACCACGACGCTCTCGCGCGGTACCCGGTGCAGCTCGACCGCCTCCTTGAGCTGGTCGCCGTTCCACACGTAGACGCGGTCGGGCAGGGCGCGGATCAGTCCCTTGTTGGTGAGGTTGTCCCAGCTCGCGACGCACAGCCCGGAGCGCAGGCCCATCGCGGCCGCGGCACGCACGTAGTCCTCCTGGGTGGGCTCCGACACCAGGGGCGTGACCAGGACCAGATCAGGACGCCGCTCGCGGATGAACTCGATGATGCTGGCGCTCTCGGGCACCGCGCGATCGATCCGGTGCAGCAGGCGGCTCAGCAGCGCGATCCCGCGCGGCCCGCGCAGCAGCGGCAGCCGCGTGATGCCCACCACCAGGTCCGGCGCCTGCCATTCCCGGCGAGCGCGCAGCTTGGGGGCCTTGGCGTACAGCGGAGACAGGTACCGCAGATAGTCGATGCTGCGGCGCAGCGCGCTCACCAGGGCGACCCAGGCGTCGTCGCGCCTCGCTGCGCGCCCGACCGTGACGGTCTCGTGCTCCTGGGCCAGGCGAGCTGCCAGCTTGGCCGAGCGCTTGGCCGTGACGTGCTCGTCCATCACCTGGAAGGCGATGTGAACGTGGTGCCCGCGCTCGGCCAGCAGCCTGATCATCGACTCGAACTGGCGGACGTACCGGTGGTGGTACATCACGAACAGCATCCGGCTGGCGCTCTCGGGCGCGGGCGCGCGCGGCTGCGCCCGAGCCGTCGACGTCGGCGGGGATGGAGTCGGTGAGCCCATGGTGCCGTCCGGCCTAGCCAGGATCGGCGCAACGGTAGCCAAAGCGCCCGAGGGCCTCGCCCCCGACGCTGACCAGCCGCGCGATCTCGTCGGCAGGCCGCTGCCTCCAGCGGCCCAGGGTAGCGGGCGGCACGACCTCGGCCACCGCCTCCGCCGTGCCGCCTTCGGCGCCGATGAACTCGAACAGGCGCCGGACGGTCTCCTCGGGCCGCTCGCACAGATCCTCGAGCCTCACCCGCAGGTAGCGCCGGCCGAGATTGGCCTCGCCATAGTCCGCCGCCGCCGTGTTTACGCGACTCCACCAGAGCATCGCCCGCTCCGGGCGGGGGAGGCTCATCCCGGTGCCCAGCACGGCCTCGCCGTGACGACGGATCTGGTTGTCGGTCGCCGAGTAGGCCATGTCCAGCCCGCTGCGCACGACGTGAAGGAAGCGCATCTGGACGAAGCGCTCGTGCCAGAAGGGCAGCATCAGCAGGCTGCGCGGGTTCTTGACCCCCCACGGCTGGTCCGGGCCGGACAAGCCGTCCAGGTGCTCGGCGACCAGCTCGGCCAGCCGCTGCGAGAGCTCGGCCCTGCGGCGGGAATCGAGGCGGCCGTCGGCCGCCAGGTACTCGCTGGCGAACTCGCCGTAGAACCTCGACACCGGCACCGAGTCCTCCTGGGCGTCGACGTGCTCGCCCATGAACACCCCGGCGCGCCGGGCGATCCGGCTGAACACCCGCGTCCCGGAGCCTCCCACCGCCCCTATCACCAGCGGATCCACCCTGGCCTGCATCGGCGGCAATCCATAGCAGGCGGGGCGCGCCTTCCCGTTTGCCAGACTGGCTGGCGCCGATGCGGCTGCTGAGTCGATCCCGCCGGGCACGCGGCGGGCGCGCGGGGGGCGCCCGCGGCCGCCCTCCCGCTCCGTTCATCGTGGGCGTCTCCCGGTCCGGCACGACATCGCTGCGCCTCGCGCTGGACGCACATTGCAGGCTGGCCATCCCGCCCGAGACGCATTTCGTGCCGGAGCTCGTCGAGGCCTACCAGGCGCAGGGCGCCGAGCGCGACCGGGTGGTGGAGCTGCTCGCCGGCGAGCCCCACTGGCCGCTGTTCGGGCTCGATCCCGGCGCGCTGAGAGACCGCCTTCCGGCCGCCGGGACGGTCAAGGCCAGGGCCGCGCTGCGGGCTTTCTACGGCGCCTATGCGGAGGCCCGCGGCAAGCCTCGCTGGGGCGATGAGACCCCCGGCTACCTGCACAGCATGCGCCTGATCGCCCGGGGTCTGCCCGAGGCGCGGTTCATCCACGTCATCCGCGACGTCCGCGACGTGACGCTCTCCATGGTCGAGGCAGGGCAGATCAAGCCCGACGTCTTGGATACCGCGGCGCGCCACTGGGCCTGGCAGGTGGGCAAGGCGCGCTCCGACTCGGCCCGCCTCGACCACTACGTGGAGATCCGCTACGAGGAGCTGACCCGCGACGCGGAGGCGACCCTGCGCCGGGTCTGCGAGTTCGTCGAGCTTCCATGGGACCCGGCGACGTTCGACGCGCTGCGCGCCGCCGGCGAACGCTCGGCGTCCGGCGCCCGGGAGCCCGGGCCGGCGGGTACCCGCCCCGCGCTCACCGAGCCCGCCGGTCGGTGGCGCGCCGAGATGGGCACGACCGACCGGGCCACCTGCGAGGCGGTGGCGGGCGGTTTGCTGGCCGAGCTCGGCTACGAGATCGGCGCGCCATCCGCGACGCTGGACGGGATCTTGCAGGGGCGCGGAACGAAGCCGGCCGGCGATGGCTAGCATTCTGCGACCCATGCCCGTGAACGCCCGCACCCTGACCATCGACGGCTTCGAGATCAGCGACGCCAGCGACTCCTACGTGATCGCCGAGATCGGACACAACCACCAGGGGTCGGTGGAGCAGGCCAAGGCCATGTTCGACCGCGCCAAGGAGTGCGGCGCGCACGCGGTCAAGACGCAGAAGCGCGACAACCGCGCTCTCTACACCGAGGAGTTCTTCAACAAGCCCTACGACAACGAGAACTCGTTCGGGCCGACCTACGGCCTGCACCGAGAGGCGCTCGAGTTCGACCGCGCCGAGTACGAGGAGCTGCGCGACTACGCGCGGGAGATCGGCATCACCTTCTTCGCCACCGCCTTTGACCACCCCAGCGCCGACTTCCTGGCCGACCTGGACATGCCGGCCTACAAGATCGCCTCGGCCGATATCCAGAACCTGCCGCTGCTGCGCCACGTGGCCGAGATCGGCAAGCCCATGATCGTCTCCAGCGGCGGTGCCAACCTGGAGGACGTGCGTCGCGCGGTGGACACCATCGTGCCCATCAACGACCAGGTCGGCCTGCTTCAGTGCACCGCCGAGTACCCGGCCAACTGGGACGAGCTCGACCTCAAGGTGATCCAGACCTACCGGGACATGTTCTCGGGGATCGTGATCGGGCTGTCTTCGCACGACAACGGGATCGCCATGCCGGTGGCCGCCTACGTGCTGGGCGCCCGCATCGTGGAGAAGCACTTCACCCTGGATCGCGCCATGAAGGGGACGGACCACCGCTTCTCGCTCGAGCCCCAGGGGCTGCGCAAGCTGGTCCGCGACCTGAGGCGCACGCGCCTCGCCCTCGGCGACGGCATCAAGAAGCCATACTCCGCCGAGACGGATCCCATCACCAAGATGGGCAAGACGCTGGTGGCCGCCAGCGACCTCCCGGCCGGCCACCGCCTGCGCGACGAGGACATCGCCGCCAAGTCGCCCGGCGGCGGCCTTCCCCCCTACGAGTTCGAACGGCTGGTGGGCCGGATCCTCAACCACCCGGTCACCCGCGACATGCCGATCACGTTCGAGCTGCTGGAGGAGGAGGTCCCGGAGGACGTCGCCGCGGGCGTCGGCAGCCGCCCCGAGTGACCGACGCGACGGCGCGGGCCCAGGCGCGGCCGGGGCCGGCGCAGATGCGCCTCGACGGCCGCGTGGCGCTCGTCACCGGCGCCGCCGGGAAGCTGGGGCCGGTCTGGTGCGCGGCGCTGGCCCAGGCCGGGGCCACGGTGATCGGGCTCGACCTGGCCGCGGGCTCGCCGCCCGACGACGTCGAGCGCCTGCTCCAGGCCGACGTCACCGACCGCGGCTCCCTGCGCCGGGCGAGAGAGGCCCTCACCGCCGAGCTGGGCGCTCCCAGCGTGCTGGTCAACGGCGCCGGGATCGACCAGCCCCCCGACGCCGCGGCCCGCACCTACCGCGTCGAGGACATTCCCGCCGACCAGTTCCGCGCCACCCTGGACGTGAACCTGGTCGGCACCTTCCAGGCCATCCAGGTGTTCGGCGCGGCGATGCGGGACGCCGGCGGGGGCTCGATCGTCAACGTCGGCTCGCTGTACGCCTCGCTGGCGCCGCGGCCGGAGCTCTACGACCACCTGGAGGCCGACCCGCCGTTCCTCAAGCCCCCCGCGTACGGCGCCTCCAAGGCGGGCGTGATCAGCCTGACGCGCTACTTCGCCCGGCTGTGGGGACCGCATGGCGTGCGCGTCAACGCGCTGTCTCCGGGCGGAGTGCGCGGCGGCCAGGACCCCGAGTTCACCGCCAAGTACTGTGAGCATGTTCCGCTGGGTCGCATGGCCGAGCCCGACGACCTGGCTGCCCCGCTGGTGTTCCTGGCCTCGGACGCCTCCCGCTACGTCACGGGCCAGGAGCTGAGAGTCGACGGAGGATTCGCCGTATGAGCATCACCGCCCCCACCACCACCGTGACCGTCGGCAACGTGATCGACGGCGAGGAGCGCGGCGCGCACAGCGGCGCCAGCTTCGAGAAGCGCAACCCCGCCACCGGCGAGGTCCGCAGCCTGGTGGCCCGATCCGACCGCCGTGACGTGGAGGCCGCGGTGACGGCGGCAGCCGCCGCGCAGCCCGGATGGGCGGCGCGCACGGTTGCCGAGCGCGGACTGGTGCTGCGCCGCATCGCCCAGCTCATGGAGCGCGACGCCGACGCCATCGCCGAGATCGTGACCGGCGAGACCGGCAAGTCACCGTCCGACGCCCTGGGCGAGACCGGCGCGGCGATCGAGATGGGCCACTTCGTAGCCGGCGAGGGGCGCCGGTTCTACGGGCGCACGACCACCAGCGCCGTGCCCAACCGCCAGGCGATGACGGTCCGCCAGCCGCTCGGAGTGGCGGGGCTGATCATCGCCGCCAACACGCCGATCGCCAACGTCGCCTGGAAGGTCTTCCCCGCCCTGCTGTGCGGCAACGGGGCGGTGCTCAAGGCGTCCGAGGACACGCCGGAGACCGCGCTCGCCTTCGCCCGCCTGGCCGCCGAGGCCGGCCTGCCGGCCGGAGCCCTCAACGTGGTCCAGGGGTACGGGGAGGAGGCCGGGCAGCCGCTGGTCGAGGATCCCCGGGTGGACGTGGTGTCGTTCACCGGCTCGACCGCCGTGGGGCGGTTGATCAACCGGGTGGCCGGCGAGCGCCTGGCCAAGGTCTGCCTGGAGCTGGGCGGGAAGAACCCGCTCATCGTGTGCGACGACGCCGACCTCGAGAAGGCGGCCGAGGCCGCCGCCCTGTCGGCGTTCTCGAACGCCGGCCAGCGCTGCGCCGCCGGCAGCCGGATCCTGGTGTTCGACTCCGTCTACGAGCGGTTCGTGGAGCTGTTGCGCGACCGCGCGGGCGCCCAGCGGGTGGGCCCCGCGGACGAACACGACTTCGGTCCGGTGATCAACGAGGGCCAGCTCGAGCAGATGCTGGCGGCGATCGGGCGCGCCCGCGAGTCGGGGGCCCGGGTGCTGTGCGGCGGCGAGCGGCTCACCGGAGCCGAGCACGCCGGCGGCTACTACATCTCCCCCACGCTGGTCGAGGACGCCGACCTCGATGCGGAGATCGCCTGCACCGAGCTGTTCGGGCCGATCGCCACCCTCCACCGGGTGCGCGACTTCGAGGAGGCGCTGGCCGCGGCGCAGCGTTCGCCGTATGGCCTCACCGCGGCCATCTGGACCGGCAGCGTGCATCGCGCTCAGGAGTTCGTCGCCCGCATCCGCAGCGGGGTCGCATCGGTCAACGGCCCCACCTACGGGTCGGAGCCGCACATGCCGTTCGGCGGCGAGCGGGACTCGGGGACCGGTTGGCGCGAGGCCGGGACCGAGGCGCTGGATGTCTACTCGGACTGGAAGACGGTCTACGTAAACCACGATCCGGCGCGCGCCTGAGCCGGATGCCGGCGGCTGCCGGAGCGGGCGCCCCGACCCGGGCTTGAGCGTCCCGCCGCTCGACCCCGAGCTGCTGAGAGCCCGTCTGGGACGGCGGCCCGCCCACCCGCCGGCGCCGGGCGCAGGCGGACTCGGCCTGCGGCCGGCGGGGACGGAGGAGCTCGACGTCGCGGCGCTGGAGGAGGGCCTGCGGTCGAGCGTGCGCGGCGAGGTCCGCTTCGACGCCGGCCTGCGCGCTAGCTACGCCCACGACTCCTCCAACTACCGCCAGGCCCCGATCGGCGTCGTGCTACCGCGCGACGCCGAGGACGTGATCCGCGCGCTGGCGGCCTGCCGCGCGCACGGCGCGCCGGTCCTGCCCCGGGGCTGCGGGACCAGCCTGGCCGGCCAGGGCTGCAACGTGGCCGTGGTGATCGACACGTCCAGGCACATGCGCGGGATCGTCGGCGTCGACCTCGAGCGGCGGACCGCCCGGGTGCAGCCCGGCGTGATCCGCGACCAGCTGGCGGCGCACACCGAGCCCGACCACCGGCTCACCTTCTTCCCCGACACCTCGACGCACGCGTACGCCACGTTCGGGGGGATGGTTGGCAACAATTCGTGCGGAGCCCATTCGGTGGTCGCGGGCCGGACCTCCGACAACGTCGACGAGCTCGACGTCGTGCTCTACGACGGCACCCGCCTGCGGGTGGGCGAGACCGGCGAGGACGAGCTGGAGCGGATCATCGCGGCGGGCGGGCGCCGCGGAGAGATCTACGCACGGCTGCGCGCCCTGCGCGACCGCTACGCGGATCGGATCCGCGAGACGTACCCGGACATCCCCCGCCGGGTGTCGGGCTACAACCTGGACGAGCTGCTACCGGAGAACGGCTTCCACGTCGCCCGGGCACTGGTCGGCAGCCAGGGGACGCTGGCCACCGTGGTGGAGGCGGCGGTACGGCTCGTCCACAGCCCGCCGGCGCGATCGATGCTGGTGTGCGGGTATCCGGACGTCTTCTCCGCGGCCGACCACGTGCCCGAGATCCTGGAGTCCGGCCCGATGGCGCTGGAGGGACTGGACGACATCCTGGTCGACGACATGCGCCGGCTGCACATGCACGCCCCCGCCCTGTCACTGCTCCCCGAGGGCGAGGGCTGGCTGCTGGCCGAGTTCGGCGGCGAGACGGTGGCGGAGAGCGACGCTCGCGCCGGCGAGTGCATGGACCGGCTGGCCCGGGGCGGCGTGCCTCCGGCCATGCGGGTGTTCAACCGCCCGACCGAGATGATCCAGCTCTGGGGCGTGCGCGAGAGCGGAGGCGGAGCCACCACCTTCGTGCCGGGCGAGCGCGAGCACTGGGAGGGCTGGGACGACGCCGCCGTCGCCCCGGCGCTCCTGGGCTCGTACCTGCGCCGGTTCCGGGCGCTGATGGACCGCTACGGATACCGCGCCGCCGTCTACGGCCACTTCGGCGACGGGTGTGTGCACTGCCGCATCGACTTCGACCTCTTGTCGGCGGGCGGCCTGCGCAAGTGGCGCTCGTTCCTGGATGAGGCATCGGACCTGGTGCTCGAGTACGGAGGCTCGCTGTCCGGCGAGCACGGCGACGGCCAGGCTCGCGCCGAGCTGCTTCCCAAGATGTTCGGCGACGAGCTGATGGGCGCCTTCGGCGAGTTCAAGGCGATCTGGGATCCCGACAACCGCATGAACCCGCACAAGCTGGTCGACCCGTATCCGATCGTCTCCAACCTGAGGCTCGGGGCCGGCTACAACCCGCCCGAGCCCAAGACCCAGCTCGCCTTCCCGGAGGACGGCGGCAGCTTCGCCCACGCCACCCTGCGCTGCGTGGGCGCCGGGAATTGCCGCGACACCTCCAGCGGAACGATGTGCCCGTCGTACATGGTGACGCTGGACGAGCAGCACACCACCCGGGGGCGCGCCCGGATCCTCTACGAGATGCTGCGGGGTGACGTCATCACCGACGGGTTCCGCTCCCAGCAGGTCTACGAGGCGCTCGACCTCTGCCTGGCGTGCAAGGGCTGCAAGAGCGAGTGTCCGGTGAGGGTGGACATGGCCGCCTACAAGGCCGAGTTCCTGTCGAAGTACTTCAGGGGTCGCCTGCGCCCGGCGGCCGCCTACACGATGGGGCTGGTGATGCTGCACGCCCGGATCGCCGCGCGCGCTCCCCGCCTGGCCAATTTCCTCACGCACGCGCCGGGGCTCGCCGCCTTGGCCAAGCGGGCGGGCGGCATCAGCCCTCGACGCGAGCTGCCCCGGATTGCCAACGAGCCGTTCGAGGCCTGGTTCGCCCGGCGCCGCTCGGTCGCTGCGGCGGGTGAGCCCGTGCTGCTGTTCGTGGACACCTTCGGCAACTTCCTGGCACCGGCGGCGATGACGGCGGCGGTCGAGGTGCTCGAGGCCGCCGGGCACCGGGTGCTCGTCCCGTCGCGGGGGCTGTGCTGCGGGCGACCGCTCTACGACTACGGGATGCTGCCCACCGCGCGGCGGTTCCTGCGGCGGTTGGTCGACGTGCTGCGCCCCCACGTCCGCGACGGCACTCCCGTGGTCGGAATCGAGCCCAGCTGCGTGGCGGTGCTGCGCGACGAGCTGCTGCGGATGCTGCCTCACGATCGGGACGCCAGGCGGCTCAGCATGCAGACGCTGACCCTGGCGGAGTTCCTCGACCGCCACGCCTCGGAGTGGGAGATGCCTCAGCTACGCCGCCGGGCGATCGTGCACGGCCACTGCCACCAGAAGGCGGTGATGGGCATGGAGGCGGAGCGCAGGGTCTACGAGCGCCTCGGCCTCGACTTCGAGGTGCTGGACTCCGGCTGCTGCGGGATGGCGGGCGCGTTCGGGTTCGAGCGCGCGCACCACGACATCTCGGTCGAGATCGGCGAACGCAGGCTCCTGCCCGCGGTCCGCGACGCCGGGCCGGACACGCTCGTCGTCGCCGACGGCTTCTCGTGCCAGACTCAGATCGCCCAGCTCACCGGCCGCCGGGGCCTGCACACCGCCCAGCTGGTCAAGATGGCGGTCGACCAGGCCGCCTAGGCGACCCGGGCCGTCGCACGGGCCGGCCGCGGTTCAGTGGCGCGTGCGCCGGGCCATGCGGGCCCGCAGCCGTTGCGCGAGCGCGCTCTCCCGAGCCCCCTCCACCATCCGCTGGGGCAGCGCGCGGATGCGCCCCGGCGGCGGGGCGTCGAGGGCCCAGCCGGCCAGGCGCGCCGACGCGCCCGCACGGCGGACGGCGCCGGGCAGGCGCGGGTGCAGAGCGCGCAGCCCACGGTCGGTCGCGGTCTCGCGCAGAAGCTCGGCCGCCCGGTCCAGGTCGTTGCGGGCCAGCACCAGGCGGATCGCCGCCGCCAGCTCGCGATCCCGGGGCGTGTCGCGCAGCAGGTGGAGGACGTGCACCCACTGGTGGCGGCGCCCCAGCTTGCGACGCACATCGGCAACGACGGTCGGATCGAGCGACCGGGGCAGGGTCGAAGCCCGATCGAGGGCTCCCACGACGTGCAGCTCGAGCATGGTTCGCACGCACTTCTCGCACCGCCCGCAGTTGTCGTCGCGAACCCCGTCGTAGTGGCACACCCGCAGGGTGTCAAGCGCGTCCTGCGAGCGAGCGATCCGGGCGACCTTGTCGACGCGGGCGGCGTCCCCGTAGTGGACGATCTCCGTGCGCTCGGTCGAGAACCGGTGATCGAGGACGGGATGCGTGGTGGCGCGGACTATCTCGCCGTGCATCGCCCCGGAGGGAACGAGCATCCGGCGAAACCCGAGCGCCAGCGCGGTGCTGACGAGCTGCGCTCCGCCGAAGTCGTGCTTGAGGTTGGTGGCGACCTCGACGAACGCCATCCCGGTCCTCTGTGCGGCCAGCCTGGTCGCCTCGGTCTTCTCGCGGATCAGCTCGGGGGAGTTGAGGCTCGAGACGAAGTCCGGCGAGAACACCAGGTGGGTCAGCCCGGGTGTCTGCGGATCGTCCTCGAGCGCGGAAAGGACCGCGTACCAGGAGTCCGCGCCGCGCGTGAAGTAGCAGCCGGTCAACTCGCTGGGCGGTGGCGGAGATCCCGACTCGGCGCTCACCGCGACCCGGCGTCGCTCGGCCGGGAACAGCGAGTTGAATATCGCGATGACCGTGTCGACGTTGGCCAGCAGTCGGGGCGATACCGGGCCATCGACGGTCACGTCGTCGCCATGGCGCATCGCCCACATCAGGACACCGGCCAGGAAAGGGGAGCCGTCGGGCGCAGCGGGCGCGAACTCCTGCGGGAACCGCCACCACAGCCGGCGCTCCTCCGCGCCGTGCCGGCGAACGCGCGCCGAGATCTCGCAGACGCCGTCGGCGCTCGCGCGCCGAAGGTCGTCTACGACCACTCCCGAGCGCCGGGCGCGTGCGCCGACCCGAGGGCCGGTGTCGCGGTCGTGCCGCGACGCCTGAAGGACGTCGGCGACGGCGCCCTCGCTGCCGGTGCTGTCGGTCGGCATCACCGCCGTCACTCTAGGGCCTGAGGGCGGGCGTCGACCCGGAAGAGGGCCGATGAGCCCGCCTCACGGTTCCTGGCATCCTCTGCGGCCCATGACCGGCATCGCCCCGATCGCATCGGACCCGACCCGGCTCCCCCGGCCGCGCGAGTCGTCGGCGGTGCCGGCGTGACCCCGAACGCGGTCGCCCTCGTCCCCGCCCGGGCCGGCTCCGAACGCGTGCGCAACAAGAACGTCCGGCCGCTGGCCGGACACCCGCTGATCGCCTACTCGATCGCCGCCGCCCGCCAGAGCCCGGGCCTGCGATCCGTGGTCGTCTCCACCGACTCGCCGGAGATAGCCCGCATCGCCGAGCACTACGGGGCGGAGGTCCCCGAGCTGCGTCCGGCCGAGATGGCCACCTCCACCTCCCCGGACATCGAGTGGGTCCGTCATGCGCTGGAGGGCCTCGCGCGCCGGGGACGCTCGTTCGAGCTGTTCTCGATCCTGCGGCCCACCAGCCCGTTCCGCACCGGGGAGACCGTCGACCGCGCATTGGACGCCCTCTTGGCGCGCGGGGGCCGCGCGGACTCCATCCGGGCGGTCGAGAAGTGCCGCCAGCACCCCGGCAAGATGTGGGTGCTGGACGGTGACCTGATGCGTCCGCTGCTGCCCCAGCCCGACCAGCCACCGCCGTTGCACTCGCGCCAGTACCAGGCGCTGCCGCCGATCTACGCGCAGAACTCGTCGCTGGAGATCGCCTGGACTCGCGCGGTGACCGAGCAGGGGTCGATCTCGGGCGAGCGCGTGGCGCCCTTCTTCACCGCGGGAGCCGAGGGTTTCTCGATCGACTACGAGGAGGACTGGGCGACCGCCGAGCGCCTGATCGCCACCGGCCAGGCGTCGCTTCCCGAGGTCGAGGAGGCGCCGGTGGAGGCGGCATGAGCCAGCGCTACGTGCCGCTCGCCGAACTGCGCCGCATCCGGGAGCTCGAGGCTGAGCCCCACGACCGAGCCGCGGCGTTCGCCGACGCATGCCGGCTCAATGCCCTGTACATGATCGCCCGCGCCGGCTCGGGTCATATCGGGACGAGCTTCTCGTGCCTGGACATCCTGGCCTGGCTACACCTCGAGGTGGTCGGCGACGGCGACCGGTGCTTCTCGTCCAAGGGCCACGACGCGCCGGGGACCTACGCCGTCCTCGCCGGCACCGAGAAGCTGCCGTTCGAGCTGATCCACGGCCTCCGGCGCCTGGGCGGGCTGCCCGGGCACCCCGACGTGGTGACCCACCCGGTGGTCCAGACCTCGACCGGCTCCTTGGGCATGGGCGTGTCCAAGGCCAAGGGCTTCGTTACCGGCGACCGCCTGGTGGGGCGCGATGGACGGGTGTACGTGATCACCGGCGACGGCGAACTGCAGGAGGGCCAGTTCTGGGAGTCGCTCGCCTCGGCGGCCAACCGCCGGATGGGCGAGATCACCGCGATCGTCGACCACAACAAGCTGCAGTCCGACACCTGGGTCGACCAGGTCTGCGACCTCGGCGACCTGCGGGCGAAGGCCGGCGCCTGGGGCTGGGTGGCCGACCGCTGCGACGGGCACGACCTGCGCGCGCTGGACGCCGCCCTGGCCCGGCTCGAGCGTGAGGCCCCCGACACGCCCAAGTTCCTGATCGCCGACACCGTGAAGGGGGCCGGCGTCTCGTTCATGGAGCCGCGCGAGCTGCCGCACACTGCGCAGGCGCTCTACGGCTTTCATTCGGGCGCGCCGTCCGAGGGGCAATACGAGGCCGCGGTCGCCGAGCTGGAGGCGCGGCTGCGCGAGCGGTTGGAGGCCCTCGACGCCCCACCCGTGCGGCTCGAGCCGGACGGGGCGCCCTGGACCGGGTCGCCGGATCGGCGACGCCCCTCGATGAGCGGTGGGCCCACCCCCGGCGGCGGCGCGCCTCCCGGCGACGAGGCGGCGGCCGCGCAGGTGGCGCCGATGCCGGACACCGCGGGACAGGCGCAGCGCCTGGTCCCCGCCTACGCCGCGGCCCTCGAGGAGATGGGCGAGGCCGAGCCCCGACTGGTGGTCCTCGACGCGGACCTGGTCCTCGACTGCGGGCTCATCCCGTTCCGCGACCGCTTCCCGCAGCGCTTCATCGAGTGCGGCATCGCCGAGCAGGACATGGTCTCCCAGGCGGGCACGCTCGCCCTGTCCGGCCTGCTTCCGGCGGCCCACTCCTTCGCCTGCTTCCTCACTCCGCGCGCCAACGAGCAGATCTACAACAACGCCACCGAGGGGACGAAGGTCATCTACACCGGCTCCCTGGTGGGGCTGGTCCCCGCCGGTCCCGGCCACTCGCACCAGTCGGTGCGCGACATCGCCGCCATGGGGGCCATGCCCGGCATGTCGCTGATCGAGCCCCACAGCGAGGCCGAGTGCCGGGCCGCCCTGCGCTGGGCGGTGCAGGAAGCCGCCGGCCCGGTGTACATCCGGCTGGTCTCGGTTCCGTGGCCGCTGCCGTTCGACCCCGACCCGGCACCGGACCTCGTCCCCGGCCGTGGCACGGTGCTGCGCGAGGGCTCCGACGCCCTGCTGGTCGCCGCCGGTCCCGTGATGGTCTCCTCGGCCTGGCTGGCCGCGGACGAGCTCGAGCGCCAGGGACAGGTGCGCTGCACGGTGGCCGCCCTCCCGTGGCTGCGCGGAATCGACGGCGCCTGGCTGGCCGAGCTGGCCGGCGACGGCCCGGTGGTCTGCCTCGACAACCACTATCCGGCGGGCGGTCAGGGCGACGGCGTCACGGCGGCTCTGGCCGCGGGTGGGCACCAGGCGGCGGCGCGGGTGCGCGCGCTCGCGGTGGAGACCGTCCCGGCCTGTGGCGGCAATGACGAGGTCCTGCGTGCGCACCGGCTCGACCCGGCCGGCGTGGCGGCGGCGGTCCGCGAGGCGGTCGGCGGGTCGGCATGACCCACGTCCTGTTCTGGGACATCGACGGGACGCTGCTGACCACCGGTCGCGCGGGAATCTTCGCTCTGGAGCAGGCGGCGCAGGACGTGTGCGGAATCGAAGTCGACCTGCAGTCGATGCCCACCTCCGGGCTGACCGACTCGCAGATCGCGGCCAGGGTGATCGAGGACTGTGGCCAGGAGGCGTCGGCCGAGCGGGTGGGCGCGCTGCTGCGCGCCTACGAGCGCCACCTGCCCGAGCGGCTCGGCTGGCGCCGGGGACGGGTGCTGCCCGGCGTCCACGAGATCCTGGAGGACGTCGCGATCCGCCCGGGCGTGGTGTCGCTCCTGCTCACCGGCAACACGCGGGCGGGGGCCGCCGCGAAGCTCGCCCACTACGGCCTCGACGGCCACCTGTTCGACGGCGGCTTCTGCGCCGACACCGACGACCGTGACGCGATCGCGCGCCGCGCCTGGCAGCTCGCGGCCGAGCGCGAGGGCGGCGAGGTGGTCCCCGAGCGGACGTACGTGGTCGGCGACACCCCGCACGACGTCGCCTGCGCCAGGGCGATCGGCGCCCGCGCGGTGGCGGTCGCCTCGGGCAGCTATGGCCGCGACGAGCTCGAGGCCGCCGGGCCGTGGTTGCTGCTCGACGCCCTGCCGGAGCCCGAGCGCTTCGCCGCGCTCCTCGGCCTCCCGCCGCGCGCGCGCGACGCCGCCGCCAGTCGGCCCCCCGCCGGGACGGGAGCGGGCTAGCCGCGGGTTGCCGCGCGGTCGCCGCCCGCCTCGTCCGTCACGCGGGCGAGCTCGGCGATCGTGGGGTGCTCGAACAGGTCGCGGGGTGTCAGGTCGAGTCCGCGCTCCTTGGCGCGGGCGACGACGAGGATCTGCAGGATGGAGTCGCCCCCGGCGTCGAAGAAGTCGTCGTGGATCCCGATGCGCTCGGCGTCCAGAGCCGACTCCCAGATCTCGACCAGGAGCCGCTCGGTCGCCGTCCGCGGCGGCTCGGACCCGCCGGCGGCCTCGAGCCGCTCGGACGCCCGCTCTCGCAGCCTCGCCAGGTCGACCTTCCCGTGGGCGCTCACCGGAAGCGACTCGCACAGCTCGTAGCTGGCCGGGCGCATGTGGTCGGGCAGGTCGGCGGCGACATGCGCCTCGAGTGCCTCGATCCATTCCTCGTCGCGGCCCGGCGCCACGACGTAGGCGGACAGCCGCTGGGCGCCGGCCCGGGTCTTGACGTCAACCACCGCCGCCGCACTCACGTCCGGGTGGCGCGACAGCGCCGCCTCGATCTCGGCGAGCCCGACCCGGAATCCGCGCAGCTTGACCTGTCGGTCGCGCCGCCCGACGTATTCGATCGTCCCGTCGGGCCGCGAGCGCGCGAGGTCGCCGCTGCGGAACAGGCGCTCGCCCTGGATGGCGGACCGGGGATGGTCGACGAATGACGCCGCGGTCAGGTCGGGCGCGCCGACGTAGCCGCGGCCGACGCCCCATCCTCCGATGCACAGCTCCCCGAGGACGCCGGGGGGCACGGGCTCCAGCCCGGCATCCAGAACCAGCGCCTGTACCCCGGGCAGGGGCCGTCCGATGGTGGGCGTCTGTGCGCTGCGGCGGATCGGGGCGAAGGTGGCGTCGACCGTGGTCTCGGTGGGTCCGTAGACGTTGTAGGCCTCCATGTCCTCGCGCTCGCGCAGCGCCGTCCACAGCTGCGCACCAACCGGCTCGCCGCCGACCAGGACGATCCGCGGATACCGTCGCCGGTCGTGGATGTCGATGGCGTGGAGCAGCGGGCGCAGCTGGGACGGGGTGCAGTCGAGCACGTCGACCTGCCGGTGCTCGAGATGGTCGGACAACCCGTGGGCGTCGAGCCGGATCTCCTCGGGCAGGACGTGAAGGGTGTGGCCGGCGGTCAGCAGGACCAGCTGCTTGACCGAGGCGTCGAACGTGAGAGGAGCGTTGACGCTCGCCCGCAGGGGGACGCACTCGCCAGCGTAGATCGTCTCGCCCAGTGCCCGGGCGAGGCCCATCACCGACCGGTGGGTGATCATCACCCCCTTCGGCGTGCCGGTCGAGCCCGACGTGTAGATGGCATACGCGAGACCGTCGGGCTCCACCGCGGGCGGCTCGAAGCCATCGCCGTCGGGGAGATGCACCTCGTGGGCGGGATCGAGGCACAGGATCGGGATCCCCACGCCGCGAAGCCGGCTCTCCAGCGACGGCTGGGTGATCAGTACCCGCGCCTGCGCGTCGGCCAGGATGCGCTGCGCGTAAGCGGTGGGATAGTCCGGGTCCAGCGGGACGTAGCAGCCGCCCGCCAGCATGGTCCCGACGATCGCCACGATGCCGGCGGCGGAGCGCTCGAGGCAGATCGCCACCCGGTCGTCCGACCCAACTCCGCGTTCGGCCAGAGCGGCCGCCAGCGCCTGTGACGACGCCACCAGCTCCGCGTAGGTGAGGCGGCGATCGCGGAACTCGACCGCGGTCGCGTCGGGGGTGTGCTTCGCCTGTCGCCGGATCGCCTCGTGGAAGGTCGTCGTCTCGTCGCGCTCGCCCACCGACGCGCCGCTGCGGCGGCGCAGCGCCTGCGCCCGCGCGGCGGCGGACATCAGCGGGAGCCGATCGACCTCGGCCGCCGGACGCTCCAGCGCCCCGTCGATCAGCGTGACGAGCGATTCGAGCAGGCGCTCGGCGTCCGTCGCCCGCAACGGCGAGCCCTCGTAGGCCAGCCTGAGCTCGAGGCCGTCGGCGTCCGGGCGGCAGCGCAGCCTCACGGCGCCGGGATCGGTGAGGGTCACCTCGCGGACGGTCCGCACCTGCAGTCCGTCCCAGCGGGGATCCGGCCGCGGCGCGCGCCACTCGAACTGCCATGCCGGCCGCGACCCCGCCTCCTCGGCGGCGGTCCCAACGCCGTAGTGTCCCTGGCGGCGGACCGCCTCGGCTATCTCGGCGGCGAGCTCCCGGAGCAGGCGATCGAAGGACAGGCCCGGCTCTTGGGCGCTCACCACCGGGACGGGCTGGGCGTAGGGGCCGACGGCGTCGGCGAGCTCGTCGAGCGGGCGCCCGTCGAGCAGGTGCTCGACCGTCAGCGTTCCCGGCTGATCGAACCGCCACAGAAGGGCGTGCCAGCAGGCGGCGACGAAGTCCGCCGCGCTCACGCCGTGCGCCCCGGTCTGCGCCTCCAGCCGCGCCACGGCCGACGCCGGCAGGCGGGCGCTGGCCTCGCCACGCGCCGCGGGGCCGGTCGCAGGCGGAGCATCGAACGGCAGGCTCGGCGCCGCCCGGGCCGCCTCGTCGCGCAAGCGCCAGAACGCCTGGGCCTCGACCGCTCCCTCGTCGTCCGAAAGGCCCTCCTGCCAGCCCGTGAAGTCCGCGTACTGGACGGGATCGGAGCCCTCGCACCGCTCGCCCCGGCGGGCGGCGGCGTAGCCCGCGGCCAGCTCATCCACGATCAGGTCCAGGGAGGCCTCGTCGCAGCACAGCGCCGGCACGGCGAGCACCAGGCCGTGGCTGGTCGGCGACAGGGGCACCAGGCAGGCGCGCAGCGGATGATCGGCGGCCGGGTCGAAGCCGTCCTCGCCCAGCAGGCGCGAGGCCGCCGCGTCGAGGACCTCTCGCGCCGGGGGCGAGGCGTCGCCGTTGACGTCGATCACCCGCAGGTCGATCGCCGGCGCCGGCGAGATGAGCTGGAGCGGCAGCCGCAGGCCGGGCGTGCGCCGGAAGGTGGTGCGCAGGATCTCGTGGCGCTCGACCACCGCCGCGAGCGCCTCGCGCAGCGTCCCGTGGTCGAGCGGCCCCTCCAGCGCCAGCGCGCGAACGCGGTGGGCGGTGTGGGGGCCCGACGTCCAGACCCGGCGCTGCTGGACCGAAAGCGGGAACCCGGAGCTAGCAGTCTCCGTCATCGTCATGTCGGGGGTGGGGAAGCGGTCAGTCGGCTGAGCGCACCGCTCCGACGCGCTCGAGCTCGAAGTCGGCGACCTGGAACGGCTCCGCCATCGCCACGAGCACCTTGCGCTCTCCCTTGAACGGCATTCGCCCGTGGGTGACCAGCGGATTGTCCAGGACGAGGATGTCGCCGCGCTCCCACGGGAACATCACCTGCGCCTCTTCGTAGGCACGACGGACCTCGGCCAGCCATTCCTCCGGGATCGGCGACCCGTCGCCGAAGCACGCGTGGTTGGGGGCATCCTCCTCGGCGAAGTTCGCCAGTAGCGCCTCCCGCACCTGCGCCGGCAGACTCGAGGTGTGGAACATGTCGGCCTGGTTGAACCAGACGGGCTCGCCGGTTCCGGGATGGGAGATGACCGCCGGCCCCAGGTGACGGAGCCGCAGGCCGCCGTCCGCGGTCCATTCGAAGTCCATGTCCTGGCGCCGGAAGCGCTCCTCCACCTCGCCGCGGTCGTCGGTCTGGAAGGCCGTCTGCCACGGCAGCCCGAGCTCCTCACGGTAGTTGCGGATGTACATGACGCCCTTGTCCACGAACGTGTCGCGGACCTCCTCGGGCAGGCTGCGCAGCACCGCGCGGTTGTCGGCCAGCGGCGTCTCGCCGCCCTCCTGGGCGGGAATCACCGAGTAGAACATGATCCGCGCAGGCGCTTCGCGCGCGTAGGACATCTCGCTGTGCTGGTCGATCACCTGGTTGGCGGGGTACTCGGTCGAGGTGTACACCTGCTCGCCCACCGACGTCCGCGGCGTGGTCTGGTCGTTGTACTCGGCCAGCTCCCGATAGACCGCGGTGACGAAGTCGTGGAACACCTCGGTGGTCGGCACGTCGAAGCCCCTCAGCAGTAGGCCGCCGTGCTCGCGGACCTGCCCCTCCACGGCCTCGGAGTTCAGGCTCGCCCACTCCGCGAGCTCGATGCCCGCCACGTTGGGCGTCATCACCGGCGGGAACTGGAGGCCAGTCAACCGCCCGACCCCGACCACGGAGTCGGGCGCGACAACCTGCCGCGGGACGCGCCGCAGGTTAGGGGCGCCGCTCATCGATCGCCCCCCGTGGAGGCCCAGGTGCGGGCGTGTCGATGGCTTGTGGCGGTAAGCAACATTCGTACGCCTGATGCGATGTCAGGCCGTGGGACGAGCCGGTCGGCCGGCAACGGGAACCCGGCAAGCTAGCAGCTTGGGAAGTCGGTCTCCGGGAGCCCACGCGGCCGCGGCTCTACCCTGGTGGCGGGTGTCCTGACGTGACGGTCGACCACCTCCGGCGCTCGTTCCCGAACCGCCTGTGACGCTGAGCTCGTGTACGTCGACGCCCACGTCCACCTCGGTCGCTATCCCGACCCGTCCGCCATCCTGCGCGACGTCGAGTCGGAGCGGATCGTATGCGTGTCGGTCACCGACACCCCATCGGAGTACCGGGATGCCGTGGCGTGGCTTCGCCGCCCTCCTCTGGTCGAGGTCGCCCTCGGTGTGCACCCGCTGCGCGCGGGAGAGCTGGGCGGCCGGGAGCTATCGCTGTTCGACGACCTGGTGGGCGGATGCGGGTGGGTGGGCGAGGTCGGCCTCGACGGGTCGCCGGACGGCCGGCCGACCCTGCCGGCGCAGCGGCGCGCGTTCGAGCGGGTGCTCGCCCACCCCGCCACCCGCGGCAAGGTCCTCACCGTCCACTCCCGAGGCGCCGAGACCGAGGTGGTGGCGGCACTGGCCCGAGCCCGGGTGGCGGCCGTCCTGCACTGGTACCGGGGGTCCCTCGACGACGCGGAGGCCGCGTTGGCGGCGGGTCTGCACTTCTCGATCAATCCCGCCATGGTGCGCTGCGGTGGCGCGCGACGGCTGCTGGCCGCCCTCCCCCCTGAGCGGGTCCTGACCGAGACCGACGGTCCCTACACCAGCGTCGGCCCGCGGCCCAGTGCACCCCGCGACGTCGGCGTGGTGCTCGCCGTGCTCGCCGAGCACTGGCAGGTCGACGTGCAGGGCGCCGCCCGGCGCGTACGGGCGAACCTGGAGGCCCTGCGTTCGCCGCCGGCGCCGGGCGCCACCGGGCACTGAGGGCGCACTAGGTCTCGGGCTCGACGCGCTCGGGCTCGCGCCCGTAGCTCCAGAAGCTCGACGACCATTCCCACCCCTCCACGGCCAGTGCCGCGACCGCCTTGTCGCCGAGGCGCAGGCGCTCCACCCGGCACTCCAGTGACTCACCTTCCGCCTCCCGGCCGCAGTACCGGGCGAGCCGGCGCGCGGCTTTGAGCTCCGCGTGATAGCCGACCACCGCCCGCACGCGGCTCTCCGGTGACAGGAACTCGGCGACTCGCGCCTGGCGGGGCGGCATGTCGCGCATGCGCTGGGAGACGTCGAGGTCGTCGGGGACGAAGTCGACGCCCAGCGCGAGGCGGTGACTGGCGCTGACCACCAGCAGGCCGCGCCCGGCGCCGATCGCGAAGTCGAAGTGGGGCGCGCCCGGCTCGGCGAGCTCGAGCCGGTCGTCGCGCCCGGGGCGCAGAGCGAGCCGCGCCGGATCGCGACCGAGGTAGCGGCCGAGGAGCGTACGGACCAGATAGCGCCCGCCCGCGAAGTGCTTGGGAACGGCGTGGCGCTTCATCTCCCGGCGCTCGGGGCGCGAGAGCACCGCCAGCCCCTCCTCCGCGAATCGCGCATTCAGCTTGGCATGCCAGACGTGGACCTCGCCGGGATCCAGGTCGAGGTGCTCGGGGGCCACCCCCCAGGCGGGGATCTTCAGCTCTTCCACCATCGGCCGACCGGCGCCGGACCATACCGGCCACCCGGCGGCGCCGACCCATCCCGCTAGCCTGTAGGCCGTGCCCGCGGTCCAGACCGCCGTCCCGGCGGGCGCGCAGGCCCCTGCCGCGCAGCTCGTCCCCCCCGACCAGTTCGAGAGGCTGCTCGAGCAGCGCCTCCAGTGCCCGGTGGAGGTGCGTCAGCCGCTGGTCCTGATCTCGCAGGTCCAGCGCTCCGGCGGCACCCTGCTCTCGCAGCTGCTGGACAACCACCCCCAGCTGCATGCCCATCCCCACGAGCTGCACATCGGCTTCCCCCGCGACAAGGGCGACTGGCCGGCGCTGGACCTGATGGCCGAGCCCCGCGAGTGGCTCGAGATGCTCCGCGAGTACCACGTCGAGCGCACCTTCCTCCAGGGCTACACGAAGTACGCGCGCAAGTGGGTCCAGTACGAGGACGAGCGCCTGGAGGCGTACCCCTTCCTGCTCATCCCGTCGCTGCAGCGCGCCCTGTTCGAGCGCTGCGCACGGAGCTGGCCGATCAAGGGCCAGCGGGACGTGCTGGACGCCTACATGACCTCCTACTTCAACGCCTGGGTGGACAACCGCAACCTGTACGGCGACAAGCTGTGGGTGACCGGCTTCAGCGCCCGGCTCGCGGTCCCCCGCGACAACCGCAAGCGCTTCTTCGCCGACTATCCGGACGGCCGGCTGATGTCGATCGTGCGCGAGCCACGCAGCTGGTACGCCTCGGCGCTGGCGTACAACGCCGAGCGCTACGGGAACGTCAAGCTGTCGATCGAGCGCTGGAAGGAGTCGGCGGACGCGATGATCGAAGCCAAGGCGAAGTACGGCGACCGGGTCCTGCTGATCTCGTTCGAGCGGCTGCTCAAGGAGCTGGAGCCCACGATGGAGCGGATCGCCTCCTTCCTGGGCATCGACTTCGGCCCCACGCTGCTGGAGCCCACCTTCAACGGCCTGCCGATCAAGGCCAACTCCAGTTTCCGCACCGATCGCCACGGCGTGCTGGACGCGCCTCTCAAGCGTCAGGAGGGCCTGAGCTCCGGCGCGGTCGAGACGATCGACCGCCTGGCCGCGGAGACGTACGAGAGCGTCCTCCCGCTGGCCGGCTGATCTCCTTGGGCGCGGCTCCCGCCGCAGCGGACGCGGGGGGCGCCCATCGAGCTACGTGGCTAGCATCTCGCAGCTCATGAAGGTCGTCGTCGTACTAACTCACAGCGGTTTCTTCCGCCACCTCGAGACCGTCGCCGCGCATCTCCTCGAGCAGGGCCACGAGGTCAAGGTGATCAGCGGTCGGGGCAGGAAGGTCGACGCCGACGAGAGCTACCAGCGGCAGCTGCTGTCCAGCGTGCGCGACTACGACCTGGGCTCCTACGACTTCAACCTGCTGCGCCGCCGCGGTCCCGGCACCCGGACGATCCGCCGGTTGGCCGGGGCCATGAGCCACGGCATCTACTTCCGCCCCCAGCACAACTCGCCGCAGCTGGCACCGAGGATGTCGCGGCTGTCGGTGGCGCCCGCGCGCGCGTTCTTCGCCAGCCGCCCCGGCCGCCGCGTCGTCGCCAGCAACAGCTTCCTGGCCGCGTACCGCCGGCTGCAGGCCCACCTTCCCGCCGACCGCTGCCTGGTGCGGGTCGTGGAGGGCGAGCGCCCCGACGTGGTGGTGGCGTGTCCGTTCATCTACCGCACCACCAACGACGTCGAGTACATCCGTGCCGCGCAGAAGCTGCGTATCCCCACCGTCGCCGTGGTGGCCTCATGGGACAACCTCTCCACCAAGGGCGCCTTCCACCTCCTGACCGACACCGTGGTGGTGTGGAACGAGGGGCTCGCCAAGGAGGCGCAGCTGCTGCACGGGATCCCACGCGACCGCCTGGCGGTCACCGGAGCGGCCAAGTTCGACCCCTACTTCGAGCTGCAGCCGTCGATGACCCGCGCGCAGTTCTGCGAGCACGTGGGGATCGATCCCGACCGCCCGTACCTGCTCTACATCGGCTCCTCCGAGCAGGTCGCCGGCGACGAGACGGGATTCGTCCGCGAGCTCTCGCAGGCGCTGGCCCGCGATCCCCGGACCGCCGCGGTGCAGGTCGTGGTCCGCCCCCACCCGCTCAACGGCCAGGTGTGGCTCGACTTCCAGGACGAGCGGATCACGGTGTTCCCGCGCGGCGGGCAGCGGCCGGACATCGCGGGCCCCCGCGACGACTACTTCCATACCCTGCGCTACTCGGCGGCGGTGGCCGGGGTGAACACCACCGCCTTCCTGGAGGCGGCGATCGCCGACCGCCCGTGCCTGAGCATCGTCTCCGATCGCCACCGCCAGGGGCAGGTCGAGCGGGGGCACTTCCAGCACCTGCTCAAGGGCCGCTTCATCGAGACCGTCCCCGACTTCGAGGGGGCCGTCTCGGTCGTGGCGGAGGTGCTGGCCGGTCGCGACGCCCGGGAGGAGCGTCGCCGGCGGTTCGTGCAGAACTTCGTGCGCCCGGCGGGGATCGACCGGCCCGCCGGGGCGGTGTTGGCCGAGACCATCATCGAGACCGCCACCAACGGCGTGCGCGACCCCGAGCCGATTCTCCCGAGCCGGATCGCGCCGCCGCCGTCCAGGCCCAGCCGCCGCAAGCAGAATCCCCCGCCTCCCACCAGCGAGGAGGAGCGGGCGGCCCTCCTGGTCCTGCACGACGGTCACCCGATCCCGGTGCGCCAGCCGCTCGTGCTGATCTCGCAGCTCGGCGGGCAGGGGGGCGGGCTGCTCAACCGCCTCCTGGACGGGCATCCGCAATGCCACGTCCATCCCCACCGGCTCGACATCGGCCATCCGGGGCCCGGAAGCTGGCCGGCGCTTGACCTCGCGGCGGGGCCCGGGTCGTGGTGGGACGTGCTCAACGAGCGCCCGGCCGCCCGCGCGTTCGCCGACGGCAGCCCCTCCGACGACGCCGCGGAGGATGATCCCGCGGGCGGCGACGGCGTGCCTTTCCTGCTGGTCCCGGCCCTCCAGCGGCGGATGTTCGAGCACTGCGCGGCGCAGTCGCCGCCCGGCTCGCAGCGCGACGTGCTCGATTGCTACATGACCTCCTACTTCAACGCCTGGCTCGACTACCAGAACCTCTATGGGCGCGACCAGCGCTGGGTGACGGCGTTCGGACCGGGGCTGGGCCTGGGCGCCGGCAATCAGCGCGCCTTCTTCGACGACTACCCGGACGGAAGGCTGATCCTGGTGGTGGCGAACCCCGAGCCCCCGCCGGAGGACTGGGCCGCCTCGGCGGAGTCGCTGCTGGAGGCGAAGCGAACGTACGGCGAGCGGCTGCTGATCGTCCCCGCCGCCGGGCTGGTGACTGACACCGAGGCGGTGATGCGCTCGGTCGCCGGCTGGCTGGGCCTGGGGTTCTCACCGGTCCTGCGCCGGCCGACGCTCAACGGACTGGAGGCCGGCAGGATCCCGCCGGCGCCGCACCCGCCCTCGGCGGATTCCCGGGCCGGCGAGCTGTACGAACAGCTGGTCTCGGCGGCCGGCTGAGCGGGTTCTCCTCGCATGAAGATCCTGATCGCGCTCAGCCACGGCGGTTTCTTCCGCCATTTCGAGACGGTCGTCTCGTCGCTGGCCGACCGCGGCCACGAGGTGCGGGTGATCACCCGTTTCATCCGCAAGACCGGCTCCGACGACGAGCTCGCATACCGCGAGGCGATGATGGCCAGCGTCGCGGGCGTCGACGGCGGCTCCTACGACCTGGGCATGATCGTCCGGGGCGACCACTGGACGCTGCCGGTCAACCTGATGCGGGCCTGCCTGGACTACGCGCTGTACCTGCGGCCCCAGCACAACTCGCCGCAGCTGGCCGACCGCATCGCCGGGCACTGCCCGCGCCCCGTGCGCGCGGCGGTCAGGACCCGGGCCGGCCGGCGGCTGGTGGCGAGCGACCGGTTCTGGCGCGCCGCGCGCCGCGCCAGCGCGGTGTTCCCCGCCGACGGCGGCATCGCCGCGCAGGTGGCGCAGGCGTCGCCCGACGTGGTGGTGGGCTGCCCGTTCGTCTACACGTTCTGCAACGACGTCGAGTACCTGCGCGCGGCGCTCAAGCAGGGCATCAGCACGGTCGGGGTGGTCGGGAGCTGGGACAACCTCACCACCAAGGGCGCCTCCCACCTGCTCGTCGATCGGGTGCTGGTCTGGAACCAGCCGCTCGCCGACGAGGCCGAGCAGATCCACGCGTTCCCTCGCAACCGCATCGAGGTGACCGGCGCCGCCAAGTTCGACGCCTACTTCGAGCTCGACCGCGCCCGCAGCCGCGAGGACTTCTGCGCGCGCGCCGGGCTGGAGCCCGGCCTGCCCTTCGTGCTCTACGTCGGGTCGTCCAAGCAGGTGGCCGGCGACGAGAGCGGGTTCGTGCGCGACCTGGCCGGATCGCTGCGCTCGAACCCTGGGCTGGGAGAACTGCAGATGGTGGTGCGCCCGCACCCCCTCAACGTCGACTCCTGGACCGGGTTCTCCGAGCCGGGCGTGGTCGTCTTCCCCGCCGACGGAGCACGTCCCGACCTGGAGGGGCCACGCCAGGACTACTTCGACACCCTGACCCACAGCGCGGCGGTGATCGGCGTGAACACCACCGCCTTCCTGGAGGCGGCGGTGACCGACCGACCGTGCCTGAGCATCGTCTCCGAGCGCCACCGCCAGGGACAGGTCGAGCGCGGGCATTTCCATCACCTGCTCGACGGCGGGTTCATCGAGACGTCGCCCGACCTCGAGGGCGCGGCGGCGATCGTGTCGCGGATCCTGGCCGGCGAGGATCCGCGACGCGAGCAGCGCCGCCGCTTCGTCGGGTACTTCGTGCGGCCCGGCGGGATGGACCGGCGGGCGGGCGAGGTGGTGGCGGAGGCGATCGAGCGCGCCGGCCGCGCCGGGCGGCCGTCGGACGTCCCGGCGGCGGGCGAGCTCGATCCGGCGCTGGTCACCGCCGGTCCTAGATGAGTGATCCCACGGCTCCGCGCACGCGGCCGCGCAATCAATCGTCCAGCGGTCCCGTGGCCCGCGCGGTCTTCGGGGCGACGCTCCACAACAACGCCCGCCACCTTCCTGCCGCCGTGGAGTCGCTGCTGTCCCAGACCGAGCGCGACCTGGCCATCGTGCTGGTGGACGACGCCTCCAGCGACGCCACCGCCCAACTGGCCGGCGCATACGCGGGCGACGCGCGCGTCAGCTACGAGCGCAATCCCGCCCGGGTGGGGCTGATCGGGACCTGGCGACGCGCGCTCGAGCTGGCACGCGAGCGCCACCCGGAGGCCGACTACTTCGCGTGGGCATCCGACCACGACGTGTGGGACGCCCGCTGGCTGGAGCGGCTGCTTGCCGAGCTCGACGCCCATCCCGACGCGGTGCTGGCCTATCCGCTCGCGGTGAGGATCGGAGAGCACGGAGAGGGGCTGCGCCCCCAGCCGCCCTGGCGCTTCGACACCGCGGCGATCGCGGACCCGCAGCGGCGGTTCGCGCACTTCTGCCGCGCGGGCGTCTCGGGCGACATGGTCTACGGCCTGTTTCGGACGGACGCGCTGGCGCCGATCGGCTTCCCGCGCGCCCTGATGCCCGACCGGCTCCTGCTGGCGAGGCTGTCGCTGGTCGGCGAGTTCCGCCAGGTTCCCGAGGTCCTCTGGCGTCGGCGTTTCGTGCGGGCGGTGTCCGCCCGGCGCCAGCGCCCGTCCCTCCTCGCCGCCGGCACGCCAGCGTGGACCCGGGTGCCATGGCCGCTGGCCCATTCGGCGGCGCTGGTCCGCCACCTGGCGGTGGACGGCGAGGGGCGACCCGCGGTCGGACGGTGGAGCGGATTGCGGCTCGCCGCCGTCTACCTCGCGACCTCCACCTGGAGGCAGGCGCGCAAGTGGCTCCTGCGTCCGATCGCCCGGCTGCGCCTGGGCGAGCGGCGGGGCTTTCGGGCCGCGCTGGGCGCTGCCCGCAATGCCGGCCGCAGGCGCTGCTCCCCCTGACTCGTGCCCCGCTCCGGGGCGGGCTTCGCCGCAGGCGCCGTTGGTATCGTCTTCCGCCCGGCCGCCCCGGCCGCCGCGGCGGCCCGCCGCCGGCGGCGAGCGCTCGACGAGCCCGCGTCCCCGGTTCGCCTCCCGATGACCCGTAGCGAAGAGCTGGCCGCACCCAAGTCGCCCGATGGCGGCCGGCGAACCGCGTTCCTGGTCGTCGAGCAGGGCTTCGCCGCGCGCTTTCTGCTGCGAACCGACGTCCTGGCCGCCCTCACCGAGGCGGGCGTGCGCGTGGTGGTCCTGGCCCCCAACCCCGACGAGCGCTACCTGATCGACGAGCTGGCGCCCCAGGGCGTCCGGGTCGAGCCTCTGCGTGCGCGCCGGGAGGTGGTGCAGCGCTCGCGGTGGTGGTGGCTCGTGCACAACCTGCGCACCTTCACGCTCGGCGAGCCGTGGCGAAGCCGGGCCTTCCTCGACTACTACCGGGGCTTCCGCCGCCAGGTGGCCGCCGACCATCCCGCCGTGAGCCGGTGCATCCACCTGGCGCTGTGGCCGTTGTGGCGGTCGCGCAGGCTGCGTCGGGCGCTGCTGGCGGCCGAGGCGAGGCTGTTCACCCGGGACCTGCACCGGGACCTGTTCGATCGCTACCGCCCGGACCTGGTGGTCACCACCAGCCCCGGCTGGTTTCTCCCCGACGCCCTGGTGCTGCGCGAGGCGCGCCGCCGCGGCGTCCGCACCGCCGCCGTGGTGCTGGCATGGGACAACCCGACCAACAAGGGCTACCGCGGAGCCGACCCCGACCTCACCGTTGTCTGGTCGGAGCGCATGGCGGATCAGATCGTGCGCCACCACGACTACCCCCGGGAGCGGATCCTGGTCGGCGGGGTGCCGCACTTCGACCCCTACCTGCGGCCGGACGGGCTGCCGTCCCGCGACGAGCTGTTCGCGCAGCTCGGCCTCGACCCCGGCCGGAGGCTGGTCCTGTTCGCCACCCGGTCGCCGGCGAGCTACCCCCACAGTCCGATCGTGGCCGAGGCGCTCGCTCGCGCAGTCTCGGACGGCGCGTTCGGCCACCCGTCGCAGCTGGTCGTGCGCCTGCACCCGGTCTCCTTCCGTCCCGGCTATCACCTCCCGCTCGAGGAGTACCGCCGATTGTCGGAGGGGAAGGCGCACGTGCACCTGGACGTGCCGACCGTCCTGTCGCAGGCGCTTCGCAGCGACATGCCCGCGTCGGAGACCACCCGGCTCGGCGCCCTGATCAAGCACTGCGACGTGCTGGTCAACGTGTTCTCCACCACCAGCCTGGAGGCCCTGCTCGTCGACCGGCCGGTGGTCATGGTGTCCCCGGACGCCCACCTGTCCGCCGGCAATCACGCGGCGGCCCCCGCCCCGGAATGGCCGCGGGAGTTCGCCGACTACGAGCACACCCGCGAACTGGTCGAGCGGGGCGCCGCGCGCGTGGCCGACTCCCTGCCGCAGTTGGTCGAGGAGGTGCGTCGGTACCTGGACGACCCGGAGCGCGACGGCCACGGTCGGCGCGAGGCGGCGGCGCGTGAGTGCGGACCGATGGACGGACGCTCGGGGCGCAGGATCGGCGGTTATCTGCTGGAGGCAATGGCCGCGACCCCCGCCGACGGCGCCGTCGCTCCGCAGCCGCGCCCGGAGCGGGCGCCGGCCGGGACGGCGACCGGGAGCGCGATCTGAGCACCCGCCTGCAGCCGGGGACCGAGTCCGCGGCGGGGGTCCACCCGCGGCGACGGCGCCGGCCGCTGCGGGGACCCGGCCTCCGTCCGCCGCGCCCGCTGGTCGCGCTGGTCGCCGCCACCGTGGTGCTGGGGTTCGCCTGGGCGTTGTTCGTGCCCGCCGGACAAGCGCCCGACGAGCCATCGCACATCGCCTACGTCCAGGTCCTGGCCGAGCGCTTCGACGTGCCGCAGCCCGACGAGGTCTCCGGCCGCGAGCACGGCTACTCCACCGAGCAGCGGCTCGCCCGCGATCGCTCGCACCAGCAGTGGCAGTACGCCGAGCCGACGGTCAAGAGCGAGTGGGATCCGTCGACGCAGCGGCGGTGGCGTCAGGAGAACGCGCGACTGGGCCCGGGCAGCCGCTCGGACGGCGGGGGCCCCAACTCGGCCGCCGGCAACCCCCCGCTCTACTACGCCTACGAGGCCCTGCCGTACTACGCCGCCTCCGGCGGCGATTTCTTCGACCGGCTGTTCGCCATGCGGATGTGGTCCGCCCTGCTGCTGGCCGCGGCGGTGGTGGCCACCTGGCTGCTGATGGGCGAGCTGACCGGCGGCGACCGGCTGTACCAGGTCATCGGCTCGGGGGTCGTGGGTCTGCAGCCGATGGCCTCCTTCATCTCGGCCTCGATCAACCCCGACGCGGGGCTCGTCCCCCTCTGGGCGCTGGCGTTCTGGCTGGGGTTGAGGCTGCTGCGCGGCCGGGCGGGCCTGGGCGGGGCGGCGGCGCTGGTCGCCGTGACGGCGGGCGCGCTGCTGGTCAAGGCCAGTTCGCTCGCGCTGCTCCCCGCCGTCGCGTTCGCGCTCGCGGTGGCGGCGCGGCGGGCGCTGCTCGCGCGCGACCTGGGACCGGCGCGGCTCGGCGTCCTGGTCGTCGGCGGCACGCTCGCCCTCGCCGCGGCGGTGGTGGGCACCTCCGGTCGCCTCCAGAACGCGCTGCAGTTCCGCCCCGGCGACGTCATCAGCTTCCTCGACTACCTGTGGCAGGCGTACCTGCCCAACCTCCCCTTCCAGACGCCGATTCCCATGCTCGCGGCGTTCGAGGGTTATGACATCTGGATCCGCACCGGCTGGGCGGCGTTCGGATGGCTGGAGATCCAGTTCCCGGCGCCGGTCTACGCGCTGCTGGCCGTTATCTCCGTGGGCATCGTCGGCGCCGGAGTGCTGGCGATCGCCCACCGTCGCTTTCCTCTCGGCGGCCCGATGCTCACGTTCTTCGCCCTGACCGCGGTGGCGCTGGTGGCGGTGCTGCACTGGGTGGAGTTCCACCAGTTCGTCGACCAGCGCCAGTCGTTCATCCAGGGCCGCTACCTGCTCGGGCTGCTGCCGCTGGGCGGTGTGCTGACCGCCGCCGCCGTCGCCAACCTGTCCGCCCGCTGGCGCGCAGCGGCCGCCGGCGCGGTCCTGGGCGGGCTGTTCGCCCTGCAGCTCTTCTCGCTCGGACTGGTGGCGGTGAGGTTCTATGTCTAGCCGCCGCCGGCCGGCGCGCGGTGCGCTCGTCACGCTCGCGCTCGCCGGGCTGGCGATCGCCGGGCTGGTCGTCGCGGCGGCGGTCGACCGCCGGGACCTGGCCTTCACCCCAGGCGTCCCGATGCTCGGGCCGGTGGTGCGGCTCGATCCGGGCCGGGAGGCCTGCCAGCGCAGCCTGAGGGCGAAGGCGTCCTTCCGGGCGGTCGAGCTGATCCCGGGCCCGGCCCCGACCGCGGGGCCCCCCCTGGGGGTGACGGTCGCCGCCAGCCGCTCCGGCCAGCTGCTGGGGGGCGGGCTGGTCCGGGGCGGCTATCGGGGCGGCAACCCCCTGAAGGCGACCGTGGGCAAGGTGTCCGCAGACCGGATCGACGTATGCATCGACAACCGCGGAACCACGCCGGTGACGCTGGGCGGCGGCAAGGCCGAGAGCGTCCGTGGCAGCCGGCTGACGAGCGGCGGCCACCAGGTCGCGGGCTACGCGGTGTCGCTGCGCTTCTTCCGCGGCCGGCCGCACCCGGTCCTCTCACAGGTTCCGCTGATCTTCCGACGGGCGGCGCTGTTCCGCCCCGGCGTGGTCGGCGCATGGACGTTCTGGCTGCTGGCGGCGCTGGTCGCGGTCGGCGTGCCGCTCCTGCTGGCCCGCGCGGTGGCCGACGCCGAGCCCCGATAGCCCCGGCCGTGCCGGGAACGCTGTGCGTCGTGATCCCGGCCCTCGACGAGGAGGACGCGATCGGCGCGGTGGTGGCCGGGGCGCGGCTCCACGCCGACCCGGTGGTGGTGGTGGACAACGGCTCGACCGACGCCACCGCGCAGCGCGCCGCGGCGGCGGGGGCGCAGGTGGTGACCGAGCCGCGCCGCGGCTACGGCCGCGCCTGCGTCACGGGCGCGCTGGCCGCCCCCGCCGGCTCGGTCGTGGTGTTCAGCGACGGGGATGGCTCCGACGATCCCGCCGCCCTGCGCCGCGTGGCGGCTCCCGTGCTGGCCGGGCGGGCCGACCTGGTGCTCGGCTCGCGCGCCCTCGGCCGCCGCGAGCCGGGTGCCCTTCGAGCTCACCAGCTGGCCGCCAACCACGTCTTCTCGTGGCTGATCCGGACGTTCTGGAGGGTGCCGGTCACCGATCTGGGGCCGATGCGCGCCGTGCGCCGCGAGCAGCTGCTGGCGCTGCGCATCCAGTCGCCCACGTACGGATGGCCGGTGGAGGTGGTCCTCAAGGCGGCTCGCTCGGGCCTGCGGGTCGGCGAGGTCCCGGTCGACGTCCGCCGGCGCGCCGCCGGGCGCTCGAAGGTCTCGGGCTCGCCGCGGGCGAGCCTCCGTGCGGGGGCGTGCTTCGTCGCCGCGATCGTCCGCTACGGGCTGTGGCCGTTGCGGCTTGACCGCCGGGCGCTGCGCCCGGGGCCGCAGGACGGCGCCTAGCCGATCGGCGCGCCGCCCCCACGGGGCGGCCGACGGTCAGGCTCAGCGGATGTTGAGCGTGGTATCCGTGCCCTGCGGCCGCGAGTCGGCGAGCGCCAGCCAGGCGCGCGTGGGCGGCTCGAGGGGCAGCCGCTGGCGGGAGATCAGCAGGTCGAGATCGACCCGCCCGCCCTCGACGGTCGGGGCGAACGGGCTCCAGAACGCGCCGTCGGCGGTCAGCGTCAGCTCCGGATGCAGGTTCGCGGCCCGAGCCACCACCCCCATGCCGTTGGTCGCCGCGCGACCCCGGCGGACCACCGGGCGGACGACGTGATCGGCGTCCGGGACGCCGAGGGACCGGTGCAGCGCGCACAGGCGCTCCATCTGCTCGGGGGTGTTGTGGTTGCCGGTGGTGGCGATTCGCACCGGTATCCCGATCTCCACCAGGCGCGGCACCGCGGCCAGCACCTTGGCGAAGTTGCGCGGCCCCCGCAACTCGTCGTTGATGTCGGGCTCGGCCGAGTCGAGCGAGACCTGCACGGTCACCGGCAGCTCCGCCAGCGGGCGCATGCGCTCCAGCAGCCGCTCGGTGAACAGGGTGGCGTTCGAGAGCACCACCACCGGCAGCCGGCGGGCCAGATCGGCCAGGATCGCCGGCATCTCCCGGATCACGAACGGCTCGCCGCCGGTCACCCCCAGGCCGCGAAACCCCAGGGCCCGCGCCTGCTCCGCCGCCTCGATCATCTGCTCGGGCGCCAGGACCCGGCGCGGCACCCCCGGCGCCGACTCGGTCAGGCAGTAGGAGCAGCGCAGGTTGCAGTGGTAGTTGGAGTACAGCCACAGACGGTCGGCTACCCGGCCGGCGTCGATCGCGGCCCTCAGCGCCCGGGCGGTGCTCACCGCGCGTCGGCCTCCCGCAGACGGGCCAGCGTCCCGGGGCTGGTGGGCAGCTCGAGCGCGGTGCAGAGGCGGTTGAGCATCACGGTGGCCGCCGCGAGGAGGGTGAGCTCGACCATCTCGTGCTCGGACGCCTGCCCGCGGAGCTCCTCGACCAGGGCGTCGGGCACCGGGCCCGAGCCGGCGATCGCGTCGCACCAGCGCACCAGCGTCCGCTCGCGGCCGTCGAGGCCGGCTCCGTCCCCGCACAGCGCCCTGGTCTCGTCGATCGAAAGCCCGGCATCCCACGCCGCCACGGTGTGGGTCTCCACGCAGTAGCGGCACGCGTTTCGAGCCGACACGCGAAGGATCACCAGCTCCTTGGTGCGTTGGTCGATCGAGGTGGGGCCGAATAGCCGGCCGACGAACGGGACCGTGACCTCCAGCAGCTCGGGCACCTGGGCGAGCGCACGGACCAGCGGCGAAGCGCCGCCCTCGGCGGGGTAGTAGGCGGCGGCGCTCAGCGGCGCGGCTCCCGCCTCGAGCAGTTCGACCCGGCTCACGGGCCGCTGGCGGCGCGACGGCGGTCGAGCGTTCCGAGCCCCGCGATCAGGACGGCGAGGGCCACGCCCGACACGGCCGCCAGCGTGGCGTAGTGCGCGGCTCCACCCGTCCGGGACAGCAGGACCGCGGCCGCCAGACCGATTCCGCCGGCGAGGGCCACCGCGATCCGGCCGGGCGTCGACATCGCCCCGAACAGCGGCGGCCCGAGGAGCCGTGCGGCCGGCGGCCGGCGGCCGTCCAGGAGGTAGGGCAGCATCGAGAGTCCCACCACCGCGGCGATGATCATCAGCGAGAGCAGCTCCCACACCCAGAAGATCCCCAGCTCGGAGAACCACAGGATGGTGAGATGCCCCGCCGCCAGCAGCGCGACGACGCCGGTGGCGACGCCGAGCACCAGCGCCACGCCCAGCGCCAGCTCGAACGCCGCCTGGGCGGGAGCGAAGAACGATGCGTGGTCGGCGATGAAGGGCATGACGCCGTCGCGCCAGAAACCCGGCGCGGTGGCCCGCGGGTCCTGCGCATAACCGTTGATGAGCCCGGCGTATCCGCGCGGCGTGTAGAGGCGCTTGAGCAGGTTCTCGAAGAACACCGACACGAACAGCGCTCCCAGCGCCGTGCGCAGCACCATGGTCCACGGCAGCGCGCCCAGGCGCCCCCCGGCGCCGGACGCGGCGCGGGCAGGCCCGGGGAGGTCGGTGGCGGCCATGGTGCGAGCGTACTGCGCGCGCCGGGTCAGTCCATGAACAGCCCGAAACGTTGCGTCGTGGCGAGCTCCGGGCCGTCGTCGTGGATCGCCGCCAGGGCGTCGGCGGTGCAGGGCAGGCGCCGGCGGGCGCTGCCGCGCAGGTCCTCGACCAGGTGCTGGAGGTCGGCGACCGTATCCACGTCGTACCAGGGATCCAGGAGGGTCACCCCCAACCCGCAGCGGCCCAGCGCGGCCCGGGTGTCGGCGAGCGTGGTGCGGGCGCTCCAGCGCACGCCGGCGAAGCAGCCCCGGGGTAGCGGGGCGGCGCAGGCGATCAGCACCCAGCCGCCGTCGCCGGCCGGAGCCAGCGCCACGTCGGCCCCGCCCTCGCCGACCGCCCGCCAGGCCTGCTCGATCCGTTCCGGCGGAAGCGTGGGGCTGTCGGTGGCGATCATCGCCACCGGCGTCCCGCCCGCCGCGAAGCCGGCGTTGACGGCTCCGCGCATGCGCTGCCCGAACTCCGTCTGGAGTTGGGGGACCACGACCCACCCGCGCGCCCGGGCCGCGACCTCCGCGACGCCCTGGGGCGGGTGCACCGACACCACGCGGCAGACGGTCAGCGATCCCGCCCAGCCCAGCGTGTCGTCGAGGAAGGCCTCCCGCAGGCGCCGGCACGTCTGCTCGCCTATCCCCTCGGCCAGCCGGGTCTTGGCCGCCGGCGAGCCGGGCGCCCGGGTCACGACGACGACACCCGCGGCGTCGGTTCGAGCAGGCGATGAGCCGGTCAAGGCCCGCAGGCTACTCTCGCGGACGCCGGACCCCCCCGGCCCGTAGTCGAATCGTCATCGCCGGTGTGTGACGATGGCAGCCGATGGCAGCGACCGCCGTGAGTGCAGCGGCCGGCGAGCGTAGACGCACCGTCGCCGTCGCCGTGTTGGGCGCGGTGGTGCTCGCGGCCGCGTACGGCATCCACGACACGGTGGACCTGGTGGTGGCGAACCGGCGCTACGTGGCGCTCGCGGCGGCGATGCTGGCGGCGTGCGGCCTGGCGGCGCTGCTGCTCTGGCGCCGCGCTCGCGGCCGCGACGTGGCGATCGTCCTGGCGGTGGCGCTGGTGGCGCGGCTGCTCGTCGCCTTCGATGCCCCCACCCTGTCGGATGACGCCTACCGCTTCGTGTGGGACGGGCGCGTCCAGGCGGCCGGGATCAACCCCTATTCGTACGCGCCGGCCTCCCGTGCGCTGGCCCGCCTGCGCGACTACGACGTCTTCCCCGAGGTCAACCGGCCGTTCGTCAGGACGCTCTATCCACCGGTGGACCAGATCGCTTTCTACGCGATCAACCGGGTGGCGGGCGAGGGCGTGGTGGCGGTCAAGCTGGCCTGGCTGGTCCTGGAGGTCGGCGTGGTGGCGCTGCTGCTCTGCGTCCTGCGACGCACCGGCGACTCGCCTGGGCGCGTGGCACTGTATGCGTGGCATCCGCTGGGGGTGGTCGAGATCGCCGGCAGCGGCCATCCCGAGCCGCTATTGCTGGCCGCGACGCTGGCCGCGCTGCTGCTGTGGGACGGTGGTCACCGCGCCGGCGCGGGCGTGGCCCTGGCCGCCGCCGCGCTGAGCAGGTTCGTCCCGGTGGTGCTGGCGCCGTTCATGCTGCGACGCGGCAGAGCTCGCTTCGCCGCGGCGTTCGCGGGCACCATCGCGCTCCTCTACGTTCCCTACGCCGGCGCCGGGACGGCAGCGCTGGGGTCGGTGGGTCGCTTCGCGCGCGAGGACGTCGGCGCGGGGCCGTACCGGTGGCTGGTCGAGGCCGGAGTCGCTCCCACCGCCGCCCGGCTGGTCCTGCTGGGCGCTCTGGCCGCCGCCGTCGCGTTCAGCGCCGCCCGCCCGCCGCCGGACCTGACGAGCGCCTGCCGCTACGCCGCCCTGCTGGTTGGCGGGACCCTGCTGGCGTCCTCGCAGGTGCAGCCCTGGTACCTGCTCTGGGTGCTGCCCCTGCTGTGCGTGGCGCCGAGCCCGGGCCTGCTGTGGGCGTGCTCGACCGTGTCGGCGTCCTACCTGGCGTTCCGGGGCGCCGAGGTCGTGTCGCCGGACACCGTCGACATCGTCGTGTGGGTGCCGACCGTCGCGTTGCTGTGCGGGTCGCTGGTGCGCCGGGGGTCGTCGCGCCGGCAGCCGCCTCGACCGGCGGTGGGCGCGCCCGGGGCGAGCGCCCCGGCCGGCTAGCCAGTCGTCGTACCGTGCGACTGCGGTTGCGGAGGCGGCGGCGGCTGATACTGCTGGCGGCGGACCGCCTCGCGGCGAGCCGCTTCCCGGGCGGCCGCCTCCCGGGCGGCGGCTGCCGCCGCCGCCCGGCGCGCGCGCCTGCGCCCGCGGGCCGCAAGCGCCGCCCGCCTGCCCACCGGCGACAAGCGGCGGAGGTTGGCGCCGGCAATCGCCGCACAGACATCGGTCCGCTTGCGGCAGTACGGGAAGTTGACCTTGGAGAGCGTCACCACCCGCCGCTTGCCGTTGACCCGAACCGCCACCGGGCGCTCGGGCGGCCTGGCCGGCGTGGTCGCGGCGGTCGGGCCGGCGGGGGTCGTCCCGCCGCCTGCGCCGCAGGAGGAGACGGCGACCGAGGCGAGCGCCCCGGCCGCCAGCACCGCCGCCGTCATCGCCCCACGGCGCACGCCGCGAGCCTAACCCCAGGCGCAGTCGGCCCGCCAGGGCTCGGGACGGCCGGTCACCGACTCGTAATGCGTCCCGGGTCGCGCCGGCGGCGGTGGCGGCGCCCGGCGGCTACGCTCGGGCGCCATGCGATCCGGCCGGCGCCCGTGGCTCGTCGTCGTAGCCGTGGCGGCGGCGGCGGTCGCGGCGTGGGTGGTCGTCAGTCATGGATCGCCACACCGACCGATGGCCGGTCCCACCATCCTGCGTGACGACCCGCTGCTCCTGCGCGCCTCGGCGCCGCAGGTGGCGGCGACGCTGGGGACGGCGCGGAGGCTGGGGGTCGACTGGGTGCGGGTGACGGCGGCATGGTCGGCGATCGCCCCCGCCCCGCACTCCGGGCGCCGTCCGACGTTCGACGCAGCCGACCCGGCCGCCTACCCGCGCGGCGCCTGGGCACGGCTGGACCGCGTGGCGCGTCTGGCCGCGCGGCGGGGGCTGGCGCTAATGGTCGACGTGACCGGGCCGGCGCCCCGGTGGGCCATCCGCCCTCGGGGCATCGACGCCCTCGCGCTCGGGCGGTTCGCCAGCGCGGTCGCCCGGCGCTACTCCGGGCGCTTCCACCGCCTTCCCGCCGCGGTGGCCTTCGCGATCTGGGACGAGCCGAACTCGACCGCGTTCCTGCGTCCCCAGTGGCGGCGGGGGGCGAGGGGCTGGAGCGTCGCCTCCGCCGACCAGTACCGGGCCATGGTCTACGCCTCCTACCCCGCCATCAAGCGCGTGGCCCCGCGCAGCCTGGTCCTGCTGGGCAACACCGCCGCCGCCGGCCCCATCCGTCCCCGCGACGCCACCAGCGGGGTCGCCCCCCTGCGCTTCGTGCGCGCACTGGCGTGCGTGTCCGATCGCGAGACGCCGGTGCACGTCGGCTCCTGCGCGCGGTTCCGCTCGCTGCCGGGCGACGGCTGGGCGCATCAGCCCTACTCCGGCTCGGCGGCGCCCTGGCGTCGGGATCCCGTGTCCGACGACGCGCCCGTGTCCGGGCTGGCGCGGCTCGCCGCGCTCCTGCGCCGGCTGCATGCCGGCGGGCGCCTGGCAAGGACGATGCCGATCTACGTCACGGGCTACGGCTACCGGACGAACCCGCCCGATCCGCGCCAGGCGGTCGGCCTCTATCGGCAGGCACGCTGGCTGGGAGAGGCCGAGTGGATCGTCCACCGCACGGCGGGCGTGCGGGGCTTCGCCCAGTCTCCGCTGAGGGATCCGCCGCCCGGGTCCCGCGCGGGCGGGTCGGGGCTGGAGCTCCCGGACGCGACACCCAAGCCGGCGATGGCGGCGTTCGCCTACACGCTGGTCGTGCATTACGTCGGCCCTCACCACGTGACGCTGTGGGGGCGCGTGCGCCCGCGCCATAGCCGCGGGCGCTTCCGGATTGCCGTCCGCCGGCTCGATCCGGTCTGGAGGCCCCTGCCGGTGTTCAACCGGGAGCGCCGCACCGACGAGGACGGCTACTTCGCCGTCGAGGCCCGGACCGGCCCCGGCGGCGTCCTGCTGGACTCGCGCTCGACGTTTCGCCTCGAGCTCATGCGCGACCGCAGCTGGCGCCCCGCCGGTCTGCCGATCTTCGGCGCCCAGCCGCCGGCGAGCGGATAGACCGGCGCGGCTCGGCCCCGGAGGGCCCGTGGCGCCGCGTCGCCTACAGGCCGTCCGCGCTCTGATTCCAGAGCCAGATCGCCGCGTTCTCGCGCTCCCACCCCAACGCGCTGAGCGCGCCGGTGGACAGCGCCAGCGAGGCGCCCCGCGCCGGCGGCAGATCGAGCCAGCGGGCGGCCAGCACTCTGAGCATGTGGCCGTGCCCGACCACGGCGGCGTCGCCGTCCAGCTCGCGCAGCTCGGCGACGACCCGGTCGGCGCGGGCGCCGACCTCGGCGGGCGACTCCCCGCCCGGGCACCCGTCCCGCCACAGCCGCCAGTCGGGCCGCTCGGCGCGGATCTCCGCCGTGGTCGCCCCCTCGTACTCGCCGTAGTTCCACTCGCGCAGGTCTTCGCGAACCTCCGCATGCTCGCCCAGCCCGGCGAGCCGACAGGTCTCGACCGCCCGCGACAACGGGCTGGTCATGACGCGGGCGAAGTCACGCACGGCCAGCGCCGCGGCCAGCCGCTGCGCCTGGCGGCGCCCGGCGTCGGTGAGCGGCACGTCGGTGGAGCCGGTGTGCTTCAGCGCCGCGCTCCACTCTGTCTCCCCGTGGCGGACGAGGAGCACCTCGGGGCCGGTCGACGGCACGCCCGGCTACGAGTCCGTGGCGTTGTAGGCGTCGCTCTCGACCATCTCGCGCGCCTGCTCCTCGTCGACCCCCGCGTCCGAGTGCTGCTCGTCCATGTGGCGGCGGACCGCCTGGGCGAGGTCGTCGTCGTTGGCGCCCGACAGGACCTCTCCGCAAAAGTTGCACTCGATCACTCGCATCGCTCTCCCTTCGGTGTGTGTCCCGCCCGGCTCACTCGCCCCGCCCGCCGTGGCTGCGCTCTATCTCCAGGACCTTCCCCACCCGGCGCAGGTGGCGCTCCTCGCCGCTGAACCGGGCCGACGCGAACGCGCGCAGGATGTCGCCCGCCAGCTCGGTGCCGATCACCCGGGCGCCCATGCACAGCACATTGATGTCGTCGTGCTCCACCGCCTGGTGCGCGGTGTACGTGTCGTGCACGGTGCAGGCGCGCACCCCGTCGATCTTGGAGGCCGCGACCGACACCCCCGCGCCGGAGCCGCACACCAGCACGCCGCGGTCGGCCTCGCCGGCGATCACCGTGCGTCCCACCGCCAGCGCCACGTCCGGGTAGTCGACCGGGTCGGTGGAGTCGGTGCCCAGGTCGATCACCTCGTGCCCGCCTTCCTCGAGCACCGAGATGACCTCCCGCTTGAGCGGGAAGCCGGCATGGTCGAAACCACAGGCGATCCTCATGACGCGGCGACCGACTCGCTGACCGCCAGCAGGGCCGCGCCCCGCACGCCCGCCTCGACGCCGTAACGGGCCAGTCGGATCTCGGTTCGCCCGCCCACTCCGGGCAGCATGTACTGCCGGGCGACGTCGGCGGCGGGACCGAGGAGGAGATCCCCGGCGGTCGAGACGCCGCCGCCGACCACCACCTCCTCGGGGTCGAAGATGTTGACCACGTTGGCTATCCCGATGCCCAGCCGCTGGCCGATCATCCGCACCAGGCGTACCGCCTCCTGATCGCCCTTGCGCGCCGCCGCCACCACATCGGCACCTTCCACCTCGTGCCCGGAGACGGCCAGGTGGCCGAGCACGCTCTCGGGCTGCGCACGCGCCGAGTCGCCGCCCAGGCGGTCGAGGGCCCGGCCCGACGCCAGCGCCTCCAGCGACCCCGGCTGGGGGAAGCGCTCGGCGGCGTCTGGCGCCCCCTCCGAGAGGTCGAGCCCGATGATCGTGTGGCCGATCTCGGCCCCGGCGCCGGTGGCGCCACGGAACGGACGGCCACCCAGCACCACCCCGGCGCCCACGCCGGTCCCGACCGTGAGCATCACCAGGTGCGAGACGATCAGCTTGCCATCGGGGTCGCAGGCCTCGGCCAGCGCCGCCACGTTGGCGTCGTTGTCCACGAACACCGGTAGCCCCAGCCGCTCGGTCAGCGTCGCGCGCAGCGGCACCCCCTGGAGCGGAACGTTGACCCCCGACAGCGCCCGCCCGGTGGCGAACTCCACCGCCGAGGGGATCCCGATGCCCACCGCGGTGGTGCTGCCCTCGCGCGCCGCCTCGATCATGCCGGCGAGCTGATCGACCAGCGCCCGCGAGCCGGCGTGCTCGGTCGGGGTGATCTGCGGCGTCGACAGCTTCCCGCCGTTCATCGCGGCGAGGGACACCTTGGTCCCGCCCACGTCGACGCCGATGAAGTCGGCGCTCACGCCGGGTTCTCCAGCCGGGAGGCCGCCGAGCGGTCGAGGAGCACGACCAGCTCTCCCGAGGCCGGGCTCACCAGGCTGGCCGGGGCGTCGGGGCCCGGCTCGCCCTCGAATGCCCGCGCCACGGCGGCGGCCTTGTCCTCGCCGGTGACCAGGAACACCGCCCTCCGGGCGGCGTTGATCACCGGGAGCGTGAGCGTGATGCGGGGGACGTACGGCTCGCTGCCCGCCTGATCCACTCCGACCACCAGCCGCACGCTCTCCTCCACCGCGGCGTCGTGGGGGAACAAGGACGCGCAGTGACCATCCGCCCCCATGCCCAGCAGGACGAGGTCGAGCTCGGGCATCCCGGCGCCGAACACCTCGTGCATCTCGCGCTCGTAGGCCGCGGCGCCTTCATGCGGGCCCAGCTCGCCCTTCATGCGGTGGACCTCCGGAGGCGGACCGGCGATGGCGTCCAGCAGGGCCGCCCGCGCCATGCCGTAGTTGGACAGCTCGTCGTCGGGCGCCACGCAGCGCTCGTCCCCCCACCAGAAGCTCGCCTGCGACCAGTGCACGTCGCTCCGCGCCGCGAGCTGGTAGGCCGCGCGCGGGGTCGAGCCACCGGTCAGGGCGATCTGCTCGCCGCCGCCCGCCGCCGCCGTCAGCAGGTCGGCCGCCGCCCGGCTGGGGTCGTCGAGCACCCGCAGATCGGCCGCGGACGCCACTAGATGATCGATTCCGCGGCCGCGTGTGCGCGGGGGCGCGGAAGCTCGAGCTGGTCAAGGAAGCAGGGCGAAGCCAATACCCGTTGCGGTATTGGCGAGCCCGATGACGCCGATCCAGCGACGATATTCCGCGTCATCCGCGTGCGCGGGGTCGTGGGATCGGTCATCTACGGGACCATCGCGTCGGCCGCCGCCAGCGCCGGGCGGTAGGTCGGCTCGCGCAGCAGCGCCTGGCGGATGCCCTCGCCGAGGATCCCCGCCTCGCCGCGGGAGGCGCCGAGCACCGTCCAGTTCGACTCGCGGCCGGCGCGGTCGCGACGCGTGGCCGACAGGCCGCCCGTGCCGCGCTCCAGCGACAGCGACATGCCCGACTGGGTCTCGATCGTGATGCCGGCCAGTCCGGGCACCGTCATGTGCTCGTCGGGGTCGAGCCCGAGTGCCACCTCGCCGCGCGGTGCCCGCATGCGACCGCGGATCTTGCCCCCGCCGGCCACCATCTTCTCCGGGCGCCAGCCCAGTCGCGTGGCCAGCCACCCGAGCAGCAGCATCCCGGCCACCGTCGAGTCGTTGCGGTGGCGGACGGTCACCGCGGAGATCTTGTCCAGCTCGCCGCGCCATTGCGGGGGGTCGAACGTGGCGGCGATCCGCTCGCGCCACGGGGTCGAGCGCAGCCAGGCCAGGTCGACCACGTAGGCGCGGTCCGCCAGCTGACGCGAGCGGTCCAGGGCGATATGGGGGTCGGGCTCCTCGACCGAGTCCAGCAGCACGACCTGGGCCAGGCGCCGCAGGGCGTCCACCGCCTCCCGGTGACCATGGGGGGCCCACACGACGGTCGAGAGGTCGCTCACCACCAGCGGGTCGACGATGGTGTCGACGTGCGGGAGGTGCTGCGGCCCCACCTCCACGACCACGTGCTCGTGACAGACCGACAACGAGCCCGGCCTGGCGTCGCCCTCACACACCATGAACGCCCAGGCGTCCAGATGGTCGCGCCCGGGCTCCACGGCGATCATCACCGTGCGGGAGGGGTGATACCGCCCGACGCGCTCCAGCCGGTTCTCGATCTCGCCGCGCCACTGGCGATCCAGCACCACCACCAGGTTGAGGACCCGGGCGGGGACGTAGCCCCCGTCCTCGGCGTGGCGCTGCTTGAGCAGCTCGCGCAGGCCGGTCTCTATCCGCGCCGGAGTGGTGTCCTGCTCGCGCCAGACGCCCTCCATCAGCGTCGTCCGGCGGTCAGATCGCGCGCCACTGGGCGTCGCCCTCCAGCAGCGAGTCGGCCTCGGGCGGCCCCTGGGATCCCGCCGGATAGGGGTGTGGGCGCTCGTCCAGCAGCGCCCAGCCCTTGAGGATGGGATCGCAGATCCGCCACTGGGCCTCGACCTCGTCGTCGCGGGTGAACAGGGTGGCGTCGCCACGCATGGCGTCCAGGATCAGCCGCTCGTACGCCTCGGGCGACTCGGAGAGGAACGAGGTGCCGTACAGGAATTCCATGTTCACCGGGCGGATCATCATGCGCGTCCCGGGGATCTTGGCGCCCAGCGACAGCGACACGCCCTCGTTGGGCTGCAGGGTGAGGACGAGTTGGTTCGGCTTGACGCCCAGCGATCCCTCCTGGGAGAACGCCAGGTGGGGAACCGGCTTGAGGGTCACGGCGATCTCGGTCACCTTGCGGGCCAGGGCCTTCCCGGTGCGCAGGTAGATGGGCACGCCCGCCCAACGCCAGTTCTCCACCTTCAGCTTCAGCGCGACGTACGTCTCGGTGCGAGAGTCGCGCGGCACCCCCTCCTCCTCCAGGTAGCCGCGTTGGGGCTCCCCACCGAGCGTGCCGGCGGCGTACTGGCCGCGGACCGTGATCTGCGAGGCGTCATTCGGCGCGGGCGCGTCGATCGCGTGCAGCACCTTGACCTTCTCGTCGCGCACGTCGTCGGCGGAGAAGGACACCGGTGGCTCCATGCACAGCATCGTCAGCAGCTGGAGCATGTGGTTCTGCACCAGGTCGCGCAGCGCGCCGGCGCTGTCGTAGTACCCGGCCCGGGTCCCGACGGTCAGATCCTCGGCCGCGGTGATCTGCACGTAGTCGATGAAGTTGCGGTTCCAAACCGGCTCGAACATCCCGTTGGCGAACCTGAACGCCAGCAGGTTCTGGACCGTCTCCTTGCCCAGGTAGTGGTCGATGCGGTAGATCTGCGACTCCGAGAAGACCTCCAGCACCTCGCGGTTGAGCGCCTGGGCCTCGGCCAGGTTGGTGCCGAACGGCTTCTCGATGATCACCCGCACCTCGGCGTCGGGATGGTGGTCGAGCCCGCGCTCGCCCAGTGCCTTGACGATCACCGGGAAGAAGGCGGGAGCGGTCGACAGGTAGTAGGCGCGGTTGAACGGGACGCCGGCCTCGGAGTCGAAGTCCGCCAGCGCCCGGTCCAGCCCCTCGTACACCGCGGGGTCGTCGAACGACCCGGGCACGTATCGCACACTCTCGAACAGGCGCTCGAGCACCGCCTGGTCGGGGGGGCGGCGCGAGAACTGCTTGACCGACTCGATCGCCACCGTCCGGAAGTCGTCGTCGGACATGGCGCTGCGCGAGGAGCCGACCAGGTGGAAGCGCTCGGGCAGGGCGCCCTCGTGGGCCAGGTTGTAGATGGCGGGCAGCAGCTTGCGCTTGGAGAGGTCGCCGGTCGCCCCGAAGATGCACAGCGCGGTCGGGTGGACCGGGAGGCGCTCCAAGCCCTCGACCAGCGGGTTCTCCTGGACGGTCGCCACGCCGGCCGTCTCAGCCTTCCTCGCCGGTGGCCATCTTCACGGCGTGGCCGCCGAACTGGTTGCGCAGCGCCGCCAGCACCTTGGCGGTGTAGTCGCCGTTGGCCCGCGAGTAGAACCTCGCGTACAGCGAGGTGGTGATGACCGGGGTCGGGACGTCCTTGTCGATCGCGTCCTCGATCGTCCAGCGCCCCTCGCCGGAGTCGTCCACATAGCCCTCGAGCTCGGCCAGGTCGTTGCCGTCCTGCTCGAACGCCCGGGCGGCCAGCTCGCACAGCCAGGAGCGCACCACCGACCCCTGCTGCCACAGATGCGCGATCTTGGCGTTGTCGAGCTCGAACTCCGAGCGGTGGAACAGCTCGAAGCCCTCGGCGTAGGCCTGCATGATCCCGTACTCCACGCCGTTGTGGACCATCTTTACGTAGTGGCCAGCGCCCGACGGACCGAAGCGGGCCCATCCCCGCTTCCCGATCGCGTGCTGGCTGTCCTCGCCGGTGGGCGGCGCCAGCACGTCGAGGATCGGGGCGATCCGCTCCACCGCCTCCTCGGGGCCGCCCACCATCATGCAGTAGCCGACCTGCAGGCCCCACACGCCGCCACTGGTACCCACGTCCACGTAGTGGATGCCGGTCTCCGACAGCCTGGCGGCGCGGCGCCGGTCGTCGGTCCACTTGGAGTTGCCGCCGTCGACGATCAGGTCGCCTTCGTCCATCAGCCCGGCGAGCCCGTCGACCGTCTGCTGGGTCGGGTCGCCGGCGGGGACCATGATCCACACCGCCCGCGGTGGCTCGAGCTTGGACACCAGGTCCTCCAATGACGACGCGCCGCTGGCGCCGTGACCCTCGGCCTCGGAGACCGCCTCCTGGTTGAAGTCGAAGGCCACCACCTGGTGGTCGGAGTCCCGATGGATGCGATGGACCATGTTGCCGCCCATCCGCCCCAGGCCAACGAAGCCGAGCTGCATCTGGGTCAGAGCTCCTTGATCTTGTCGGTGAGTTGCTTGATCGCCTCGGCGGGATCCCCCTCGAGCCGCACCCGTTCGGCCGGGCGGCCATGGCCGCGCAGCGTCTGCAGGTCCCCGGTCGCCTGGGCGTGCTTGAGGGTCCCGAACGTGTACCCGGCGTCCGGGATGTCGACGTCCGCGTCGCTGTCGTGGACGAGCTGGAGGAAGATGCCGGTCGCAGGACCGCCCTTGTGCAGCTGGCCGGTGGAGTGCAGGAAGCGGGGGCCGTAGCCGAACGTGGTGGCGCATCGCGTGCGGGCGCGTAGCGCCTCGCGCAGCTCGGCGACCGCCTGGTCGACGCGGGGCGAGGGCTGGAGGTAGCCCATGATCGCCACGTAGTTCGGCGGGGCGGCGCCCTCCAGCAGGGCCGCCAGGGCGGCGTCGTCCGCCTCCGCGACTTCGGGCAGGCCGCCCTGCGCGGCGTACTGCTCGAGCACCTTGGCGGTGTTGTCCTTGGCCTCCTGGACGTTGGGCTGATCGAACGGGTTGACCCCCAGGACGTAGCCCGCCACCGCGGTGGCGAACTCGGCGAAGAAGAAGATGCGCCCCAGGTCGGTGGGGCCGTGCACCGACATCGTGATCACCGGCTGCCCGGCGCGGCCGAGCGCCGCGGTCGCGTCGTCGAGCTCTGCGTCGGGGTCGTCGGCGTTGCGCAGGTAGGCGAACGTCCGGTCGTCGCCGTAGGCGTCCGGTGACCCGAGCGGTTCGTCGGCGACCGGCACCACTCCCTTGCCCTGCTTGCCCAGGCTCTCGGCGATCAGCTGCTCGACCCACAGGCCGAACGAGGAGATCGGCTCCGAGACCAGGAAGCCGAGCTTGTCGCGGCCCTGCCGCGCCAGCGCCCCCATCACGATCCCCAGCCACAGCCCCGAGTTGCTGGTGCCCTGGTCGTAGGAGGTGCAGTTCTGCTCCGCCACCTGGCAGCGGTGCAGCAGAGCCTCGATCGCCACGCCCATCAGCGCGGCGGGAACCAGGCCGAAGTACGACAGCACCGAGTAGCGCCCCCCGATGTCGGGGTCGTTCTCGAACACGCGGCGGAAGCCGTGCCGGCGGGCCAGGTCGACCAGCGGCGAGCCGGGATCGGTGACCGCCACGAACCGCGACCCGACGTCGTCGCCCACCTGCTGGGCGACCTTGTCGTGGAAGTAGGCGAAGTGGGACAGCGTCTCGATCGTGCCGCCGGACTTGGACGAGACCACGAACAGCGTCCGGGAGAGATCGAGCGAGCGCTCGAGCGCCAGGACCGCGGCGGGATCGGTCGAGTCGAGTACGTGGAGGCGCATCGCCCCCTCGATCTCGCCGAACGTGCGCCGGATCACCTCGGGCCCCAGCGACGAGCCGCCCATGCCCAGCAGCGCCGCGTCGGTCAGGCCATCGGCCTGGCAGGCCTCGGCGAAGGCACGCAGGTCCGCCGCCTGCTCGAGCATCGGCTCCGATATGGTCAGCCAGCCCAGGCGGTCGGCCACCTCGGGCGCTCCGGGCTCGCCCCACAGCGAGTCGTCCTTGTGCCACACCCGCTTGGCGACACCGTCCGCCATCGCCCGTTTGGCCGTCTCGGCGATCCCGGGCTCCAGGTCGTCGGGGATCACCGACTTGACCGTCGGCGGACGCCCGGTCACCACCGCCTCGCGTCGATCCTCGACCCCGGCGATCAGCTTGTCGATCGCCACCTTGAACGCGTCGATGCCGTCGACCAGCAGCTGCTCGGTCACGTCGTCGAGGTCGATCCCGGCCTCGGCCAGGGCGTCCAGCTCGGCCGACGGGTCCTGGTCGGCGGTCGCGCCGCGCACCTCGCCGCGCTCGGCCACGGCGAACATGGTCGGCATCGGCATCGTGTTCACGGTGTCCGGACCGACCAGCTCGTCGACGTACTTGGTCTCCGAGTAGTGGGGGTTCTTGACCCCGGTCGACGCCCACAGCGGCCGCTGCACCGCCGCGCCCGCCTCGCGCAGCTTGGCGAACCGGTCGCTCTCGAACATCTGCTTGAACCGCTGGTAGGCGGCCCGGGCGTTCGCCACCGCAGCGGTGCCCTGGAGGTCGGCGCGCCCGAGCTTCTCCAGCCGCTTGTCGGCCTCGGTGTCCACCCGCGAGACGAAGAACGAGGCCACCGAGCGCACGTCCACCGGCTTGCCCTCCTCGAGCCGGCGCTCCAGGGCCCGGATGTAGGCCTCGGCCACCGCGGCGTAGCGCTCGACCGAGAACAGCAGGGTGATGTTGATGTTGATCCCCTCGTAGAGCGCCTGCTCGATGGCCGGGACGCCCTCGTCGGTGCCCGGGATCTTCACCATCAGGTTGGGCCGGTCCACGCGCTCCCAGTACATGTGCACCTGCTCGAGCGTCCCCTCGGTGTCGTGGGCCAGCCGGGGCGCCACCTCGATCGAGACGAAGCCGTCGAGCCCGTTGAGGCGGTCGTGGACCGGGCGCAGGACGTCGGCGGCCAGCTGCACGTCCTTGGCGGCGATGTGGCGGTAGATCTCGCGCTTGTCCAGGCCCTCCTTGGCCAGCGTCACCAGGTCCTCGTCGTAGTCGTCGGAGCCCAGGATCGCCTTCTCGAAGATCGCCGGGTTCGAGGTAACCCCGCGCAGCGAGTCCTCGTCGATCAGGCGCTGCAGCTCCCCGTCCTCGATCAGGTTGCGCCGGATCTGGTCCAGCCACACGCTGGTGCCGGCCTCGGTGAGGGCGGCGAGCCGGGGGTTGACCTGTGCCTGAACGCTCATGTCATGCCTCTCAGTCCGATCTCGATCTAGCCCGGTGTCCGGGCGCCCGCGCGGTCGGCGACCGCCCTGGCGCGCGCGGCGATGTTGCGCGGCTCGAACCCGAAGTGCTCGTAGAGCGCCTTCTGGGGCGCCGAGGCCCCGAATCCCTGCATGCCCAGGACGTCACCCGCGTCTGTGACCCACCGCCACCAGCTCATCGGGCCGGCGGCCTCCACCGCCAGGCGAGCGCGGCAGGCCGGCGGCAGCACCGAATCCCGGTAGGAGGCGTCCTGCTCGGCAAAGCGGTCCAGGCAGGGAACGCTGACCACCCGCGTGGCCAGGCCGTCGGCCTCCAGAAGGTCGGCGGCGCCGTTGCACAGGTGCACCTCGGACCCCGACGCCATCAGGATCAGATCGGGGTCGGGATCCTTGTAGGACTCGCGCAGGACGTAGGCGCCACGGTCGATGGCGTCGTCCGGGACGCCGGCGGGGTTCCAGGTGGGAACCCCCTGGCGCGAGAGGGCGAAGCAGGTTGGTGTCTCGGTCTGCTCGAGCGCGAACCGCCATCCCAGCGCCACCTCGTTGGCCCCCGCCGGGCGCACCACGTTCAGGTTCGGGATCGCGCGCAGCCCGGTCAGCTGCTCGATGGGCTGATGGGTGGGGCCGTCCTCCCCCAGCCCGATCGAGTCGTGGGTGAACACGAAGATCGACGGAATCCGCATCAGCGCCGCGAGGCGGATCGCCGCCTTCATGTAGTCGGAGAAGATCAGGAAGGTGGCGCCGTAGCCGCGCAGCGCGTGCAGGACGAGACCGTTGACGATCGCCCCCATCCCGTGCTCGCGGATGCCGAAGTGCAGGTTGCGCCCGCCGTACTCTCCGGGCCCGACGTCCCCGCCCTCGTCGATCAGGGTGAGGGTCGAGCCGGCCAGGTCGGCGGAGCCGCCGACCAGCTCGGGGACCTGCCTGGCCGCCCACTGGATCACCTGCCCGGACGACTTGCGGGTGGCGACCATGCCCTCGTCGACCCGGAAGCGAGGCACGTCCGCGTCCCAGCCGTCGGGAAGACCGCGCGACATGATCCGCTCGAACTCCGCCGCCTGCGCCGGGTAGGCCTCGCGGTAGGCGTCCATCCTCTCCTGCCATTCCGACTCCGCTTCGCGGCCGCGGTCCACGCACTCGCGGAAGTGGGCGAGCGCCTCGTCGGGCACGTAGAACTCGCTGTCGGCCGGCCAGCCGTAGACCTCCTTGGTCAGGCGTACCTCCTCCTCGCCCAACGGCGAGCCGTGGGCGGCCTCGGTGTCCTGCTTGTGGGGGCTGCCGGTGGCGATGTGGGTGCGCACGATGATCAGCGAAGGGCGGTCGTCGACCGCGATCGCCTCGCGGGCGGCCGCCTCCAGGCGGTCGAGCTCGATGTCCTCGCCCAGGTTCTGGACGTGCCACCCGTAGGCCTCGTAGCGCCCCCCGACGTCCTCGGAGAAGGAGAGCGCGGTGTCGCCCTCGATCGAGATGTGGTTGTCGTCGTAGAAGGCGATCAGCCGGCCCAGCTTCAGGTGCCCCGCCAGCGAGCACGCCTCCGACTGGACCCCCTCCTGCATGTCCCCGTCGGAGGCGATCGTGAACGTGTGGTGGTCGACGACCTCGTGGCCGTCGCGGTTGAAGCGCGCCGCCAGCATCCGCTCGGCCAGCGCGAGGCCGACGCACATGGAGATCCCCTGCCCGAGCGGCCCCGTGGTGGCCTCGATCCCGGCCGCGTGCCCGTACTCGGGGTGTCCGGCGCACGGGCTGCCCAGCTGGCGGAAGTTCTTGAGGTCGTCCAGCTCGAGCCCGTAGCCGGTCAGGTAGAGGGTCGAGTAGAGCAGCATCGACGCGTGCCCGCAGGACAGAACGAAGCGGTCGCGGTCCGGCCATCCGGGGTTGGCGGGGCTGTGGCGCATGATGCGGGTGTAGAGCACGTAGGCGACCGGCGCCAGCGCCATCGGCGTGCCGGGGTGACCGGAGTTGGCCTTCTGGACCGCATCCATCGAGAGCGTCCGGATGGTGTTGACGCAGAGCTGGTCGAGCGTGCGCGTGTCGGTCACCGTGCTCATGCGGTCGGCTGTGCCCCCGTCTAGGTCGCCGTGGTCTCGCCGACGACCATACCGGTCGCCAGAGGGCGTCGGGACGGCGCCGGGTTGCGGCGCGACGACCGGGTGGGTAAAGATCGGGGCATGGCGCTCGAACACGTCCGGATCGGGGCCCTGCCGGTCGAGCGCTTCCAGGAGGTCCTGCCGCCGGCCCGCTACGAGCAGTTCAGCGCCGCCGTGGAGCGCAGCCGCAGCCTGCTGGCGGGTCGCGTGGTGTGGAACGTCAACTCCACCGCCCGGGGCGGCGGGGTTGCGGAGATGCTGGTGTCGCTGTTGGCGTACGCGCACGGGGCCGGCGTGGACTCGCGCTGGACGGTGATCGCCGGCAATGACCGCTTCTTCACCCTGACCAAGCGAATCCACAACAACCTCCACTCGGCGGCGGGCGACGGCGGCGATCTGGGCGACGCCGAGCGCTCGATCTACGAGCAGGCGCTGGCGCCCAACATCGAGGAGTTCTCCGAGCTGGTCAGCCCTGACGACGTGGTGATCGTCCACGATCCCCAGCCGGCCGGCCTGATCCCGACGCTGAAGGCGCAGCTCGGCGTCCCGGTCATCTGGCGCTGCCACGTGGGCATCGACACCCCGAGCGAGCTGTCGCGGCGGGCCTGGGCCTTCCTGCGCCCCTACGTCGAGCCGGCCGACGCCTACGTTTTCTCGCGGCGCGCGTTCGTGTGGGAGGGGCTCGACGACGACCGGATCGAGCTGATCGCCCCGGTGATAGATGCCTTCTCCCCCAAGAACCAGGACCTGCGACCCGACACGGTAGCGGCCATCCTGGCGTGCGCGGGTCTGAGCTCCGACGGGGGCGGCGGCGCTCCCACCTACCGGAGCGAGGAGGGCGCGCCGGAGCGCGTCAACCGGCGCGCGGAGATGCTGGAGGAGTCCGAGCTGGGCCCGGACGATCCCATGGTCCTGCAGGTCTCCCGCTGGGACCGCCTCAAGGACCCGGTCGGGGTGATCCGGGGATTCGCCGAGCATGTGGCTCCCCACACCGACGCCCACCTCGTCTACGCCGGTCCGGCCGTCGAGGCGGTCGCCGACGACCCGGAGGGCAAGGAGGTGCTCGCCGAGGCCCAGCGGCTGTACGAGGGCCTCTCCGACGAGCGCCGGTCGCGCGTGCACCTCGCCTGCCTCCCGATGGAGGACCTCCAGGAGAACGCGGCGATCGTGAACGCCCTGCAGCGCAGGGCCGACGTCGTGGTGCAGAAGAGCATCGCGGAGGGGTTCGGGCTCACCGTCGCCGAGGGCATGTGGAAGGCGCGCCCGGTGGCGGCCAGCCGCATCGGCGGCATCCAGGACCAGATCGTCGACGGAGTCAGCGGCGTACTGCTCGACGACCCCGCCGACCTGACCGCCTACGGCCAGGTGGTGCGCGGCCTGCTCCAGGACGCGGATCGCGCCCGGCGCATCGGGCGCGAGGCCCAGGAGCGCGTCCGCGACGACTTCCTCGCCGTCCGCAGCCTCATGCAGTACCTCGACCTGTTCGAGCGCCTCCTGCACTCGCGCCGCTGACCGCTCCGGGGGCCGCGGCCCCGGGGCGGAGCGCGGCTCGACTCGCTCGCAGCTACCGCGTAGCCTTCCGCGCCGTGCCCGACCCGGCCACTTCGCAGCGGCTTGGACGCGACAGGGTGGTGACGCTCGTCGCCATGGGCGTGGCGGTGTTCGTGATCGCCAACGACTTCACCGCGCTGAGCGTCGCGCTGCCCAACATCGAGCACGATCTGGATGCCGACGTCGCGACGGTGCAGTGGGTGATCAACGCCTACGCCCTGGTGTTCGGCGTCCTGATCGTCACCGGCGGGCGACTGGCCGACCTGTTCGGGCGCCGGCGCATCTTCTTCGCCGGGTGCGCGATCTTCGCCGCGTTCTCGCTGCTGGCGGGCGTGGCCGACAGCACCGACTGGCTGCTCGGCTGCCGGGCGGCGATGGGAATCGGCGGGGCGATGATGTGGCCGGCGATCCTGGGCATGACCTACGCCGCGCTGCCCGAGGACAAGGCCGGGTTGGCGGGCGGCCTCATTCTCGGCGCGGCGGGCCTCGGCAACGCCATGGGGCCGCTGATCGGCGGTGCGCTCACCGACGCCCTCAGCTGGCGTGCGGTCTTCTTCCTCAACCTCCCGGTCTCGTTGATCGCCATCTACGTCGTCTGGCTCAAGGTGCGCCAGCGGGAGGAGCGCACGCCGGAGGCCGGAATCGACTACGGGGGGGTGGCCACCCTGTCCATCGGGCTGGTCGCCCTGCTGCTGGCGCTCGACCAGGCCACCGACTATGGCTGGGGCGACTGGCGGATCATCGCGCTGCTGGCGGGCTCCATCGTCTTCCTGGCGGCCTTCGGAGTGATCGAGCACCGCGCCGGCGGCCGCGCGCTCGTCCCGCGCGACGTGATCGGCAACCGGGAGTTCTCCGCCGCCTGCCTGGCGGTGCTGCTCATGTCGGCGGTGTTCTTCGCCTGCCTGCTCTATCTGCCCCAGTTCATGCAGAAGCTGCTCGGCTACTCGCCGCTGGGCGCCGGAGCGGGGCTGCTGCCGATGATGGCGCTGTTCGCGCTGGTGTCGTTCGCCGCGGGCCCGCTCTACGAGCGCCTAGGCCCCAAGCCGGTGGTCTCGCTGGGGGCCGGATGCCTGTTCGTCGGGATGCTGCTGCTGTCGCTGGTGGGGCGCGACGCAGGGTACGGAGGGCTGGTCCCCGGCATGGCTGTCGTCGGCCTTGGCGTGGGGCTCTTCTATTCCTCGGTGACCACGGCCGGGGTCACCGCGCTGGACCCGTCGCGCTCGAGCCTCGCCGGCGGGATCGTCTACATGTTCCAGATCGCGGGCGGAGCGATCGGGCTCGGGCTCACCACCACCGTGTTCACCTCGGCGTCGCAGTCGACGCTGGCCGACACCGTCAGGACGACCGGGATCGCCCGGATCCCCGACGCCCAGCTGCACGCCGTGCATGGGATCCTGGCCGGGACCGATTCGGCCCGCAGGGCGCTGGCCCAGTTCGGCCCCGAGGTGGCCAGGCAGTTGAGGCGGCTGGTCCGTGACGCCTTCGTGGCCGGCTTCCAGGACGCCTTCCGGCTCGACAGTGCGCTGGCGCTCGGGGGCCTCGCGATCACACTCGCCTTCGTGGGAGGCCGGCTGGCCCGGCGGCGGGCTGCGCCGGCGGCCGGCACCGGGACGGGCGAGTGATCCTGACCACGCGCCGGCGCCGGCCCGATCGCCGGGCGCAGGACGGACACCGGCCGAAGGCCCCCGTGTCGCCCCGATCGCCATGACGCTGCCGCGCCTGACCCGCGAGGACATGGCGATCCTGCGGCTCGAGGCCGGCGACATCGCCGGGCACACCCTCAAGCTCCTGGTCCTGGACCCCCCGGCCGGCGGTCCGCGCCCCGGGCTGGAGGAGATCCGGACCGCGGTGGGCGCGCGGCTGGCCTCCGCTCCCGAGCTGCTACGGCGCCTGGCGTCGACGCCGCTCGGCCTCGCGGCCCCCGCCTGGGTGGACGACGACGACTTCGCCATCGAGCGCCATGTCCGCCCGGTGGAGGCCCGGGAGCCGGTCGGCCCCGAGCGGTTGCGCCAGATCGTCGCCGGCGCGATGCGGGAGCGACTGGATCGCGCCCATCCGCTGTGGTCGCTCGACGTGGTGGAGCGGCTGGAGGACGGCGGCCTCGCGCTGATCTGGAAGCTGCACCACGTGATGGCCGATGGCACCGCGGCGATGCGCATCGGGCGCGAGGTCCTGTGGGACACCGAGCCCGGCATGCGCACCCCACCGGCCGCGCCCTGGACCCCGGCTCCCGCGCCTGGCTGGACCGGCCTGCTCGGCGACGCCGTACAGGAGGGCGTGCGCTCGGCGGTGGCCGGGGCGGCTCGCCTGCCGCGCCTGCTCGCGCCGCAGGCCTGGCGATCCGCGCTCGGCGAGGCGCGGCGGCTGCCCGGCGCTATCGGGCGCGACATGCTGCCCGCACGCGGCGAGTCGCCACTCGCGCGCCGGATCTCCGGACAGCGCGAGGTCGCGTTCGCCACCGCGCCGCTCGGGCGGCTGCGGGCGATCGAGAAGGCCCACGGCGAGGGGGTCACGGTCAACGACGTCGTGCTCGCGGTGGTCGCCGGCGCGCTGCGCAGCTGGATCGAGCGTCACCACGGCCCGCTCCCCGCGCTGCGGGTCAAGGTCCCGGTGAGCCTGCACGACCGCGAGGCGGCCGACGACCATCTGGCCAACCGCGACTCGTTCATGTGCGTGACCCTGCCGTTGGGCGAGCCCGACCCGGTGCGCCGGCTGCTGAACATCAACCGCCAGACCTCCGAGCGCAAGCGCCAGCACGACCCCGAGGTGATCGACGAGCTGTTCCGGGACCTGGCCCGCGGCTCGCGTTCGCTCGAGCGCCTGGCCGAGTCCCTGGCGGGCAGCCCGCGGGTGTTCGGCCTCACCGTCTCCAACGTTCCAGGGCCGCGCGAGCCGCTGTACGTCGCCGGCTGCCCGGTGCGCTCCATGCAGTCTCTGGCCGAGATCGGGCAGCGCCACGGGCTGCGCGCCTGCGCCGTCTCGTACGCCGGGACCGTCTACTTCGGGCTGTGCGCCGACCCCACCGTGGTCGACCGGCTTGCCTATCTCGCCCAGGCGCTCGAAGACGAGGTCGCCGCGCTGGCCCTCGGCGCCTGAGCGCCCGCTACGTGGTCTTGACCACGACCACCGAGCAGGGAGCCTTGTGGGCGACCGAGTTGGGAACGCTGCCGAGGATGCGACGCTGCATTCCCTTGTTGCCAATCACCAGCACGTCGGCCGATTCCTCCTCGGCGTAGCGGCACAGGATGTCGGCCGGATGGCCCTCGCTGGCCACCGTGGTCGTCTCCAGGCCGTGCGCGTGCGCCTTCTCCTCGGCGTCGGACAGCGCGGCGTCCACGTCCTCGGTGGGATTGATCGCCCACTGGACATCCTCGGGGGCGTCACGCTGCTCGTGGCGCAGGCGGTCCTCGCTCACCGCGCGGTAGGAGCTGATCACGACGAGCCGCGCGCCGTACTTCTCGGCCAGGTCGATGGCGAAGTCGACCGCCTTGGACGCCGTGTTGGAGCCATCGGTGCCCACCGCGACGGTGTTGAGCATGTACCTCTCCAGTGCCGGTTTGGTTGCCGCTCACTCAAGGGATATGCTGCGCCCCCGGCGAGCGCGAACAGTCTCTTGCAGTCACGGACCATCTTGCAAGTCGTGATCCTCATCGCGGTGGTTGCCGCGCTGGCGTTCGTGGTGGTTCGCGTCTCCACCGGCTGGGCGGACTGGATCGTGCTGGGGGTGATCGTGCTCACGGTCCTCGGGGGAGCTCGGGCGGTGTTCTACCGTCGCTACCCCACCCGAAAGCGGACTTTCATCCGCCACTCGGGGCCCGGTCCGGACCAGCGCTAGCCGGCCGGCGGGCTCATCAGGGCGACCGGCAGTCCCAGGCCGACCTCGGGGCGGACGGTCGCGATGCGCCGTCCGGGCTGGACGGCGTCGTGGACGGCGCCCAGCCGGTCCCCCAGAGCGGCGGCGCAGTCATCGAGGTCGGCGACCGTGAACACCAGGCCCCAGAACCTCGCCGGGCCGGGCGGAGCTTGCGCAGACCCCACCACCTCGAGGACGACCTCGCCCAGCCGGTAGAACGCCTGGACCGCCGGGCGCTGCGGCGAGCCGCCCTCGCGCCGGCGCCGCAGCTCCAGTCCGGCCGCCCCCAGCGCCGCCAGCGTGCGCTCGAGGTCCGGGGTGACCACCACGACGTGGTCGACCGCCAGTGCCCGGTTGGGGTGCGCCGACGCGGGCGCGGACGCCGGCGGGGCGCCGTCGTCCAGCGTCGTGGGCAGCCCGTCGAGGTCGGCGCCCTGCAATCCCCGCAGGCTCCAGGCCACCAGCCCCCGCCCGGCCGCCGGGTCGACCCGGACGGTCACGCTCCCCACCCGCAGGCGTGCGCCCTCCAGGGCGAAGCCGAGCTCGCGCCACGGGGCCGGTTCGCCCCCCACCACCAGCTCCGCGATCGACGCCGAGCCGGTCAGGGCGGGCCGCTCCCGCCCGGAATCGGTTTGGCCACGAGCCCATCATCGCAGCCGGGATCCGGGCGTCGTGAGGCGCCCGGCCGCGACAGCGGGCTCTTGTAGCCTGCCCCGGCGATGAGCGCCGAGGCAGGCGAAGCCCGCCCCGCGGTCGACGTCGCCACCCTGCCCCTGGCCCGCCCGGCGGCGGTGATGGCGGTGGGGACCGCGCTGTCGCGCCTCTCCGGCCTCGGCCGCGTGGTGGCGATGGCCTTTGCGCTCGGGGTCGCCGAGTCACGGCTCGCCGACTCCTACAACATCGCCAACACGCTGCCGAACGTCCTCTACGAGCTGGTGCTCGGCGGCGTGCTGACGTCGGTTTTCATCCCGGTGCTGGTGGAGGAGCTGCGCACCAAGCCGCACGACGAGGCCTGGCGTTCGGTGTCGGCGCTGGTCACCGCCTCGCTGGCGCTGCTGGTGGCCCTCACCGTGGTGGCGATCGCCGCCGCGCCGCTGGTGATCGACGTGTTCACCGGGCGGGTGGCCGGCGTACAGGCCGGCCAGCAGCACCAGCTGGCCACCTTCTTCTTCCGCTTCTTCGCCCCCCAGATCGCCCTGTACGGGTTCGCTGCGGTCGCGGCGGCGCTGCTCAACGCCCACGGCCGCTTCGCGGTGCCGATGTTCGCGCCGATCCTCAACAACGTGGTGGTGATCGCCATGTTCCTGGTCTTCGCGGCGCTCACCACCGGCGTGCCGACCAACGCGAGCGTCGCCGCCGACCCGACCCGGAAACTGCTGCTGGCGCTGGGCACCACCGGCGGGGTGGCGGCGATGGCCGCGGTCAACTGGCCCTACCTGCGCCGGCTGCCGGGACGGCTGCGCGTCCGCCTCGACCTCTCCCACCCCGCGGTGCGCAAGGTGGCGCGCCTGTCGGCGTGGACGCTGCTCTACGTGGTGCTGAACACGCTCGGCTTCGGCGTCTCCTTCTACCTGGCCAACGCTATGCAGGGCGGCCCGACCGCCTACGTGACGGCATTCGCGTTCTTCCAGCTGCCGTACGGGATCGCCGCCGTTTCGATCATCACCGCGCTGGTGCCGCGCCTGGCCGCCCGTCACGTGGACGGTGACACCGCGCGATTCCGGGCCGCGGTCGCCGGTGGCCTTCGCACCACGGCGCTGCTGATGCTGCCGGCGACCGCCGCCTACCTGGTCCTGGCCCGCCCGATGACCCAGGTTCTGCTCGAGCACGGGGTGGTGAAGTCCGGCAGCGTCGGACTGGTTGCCTCGACCCTTCAGCTGTTCGCGGTCGGACTGCTCCCGTTCGCCGCCTTCCTGCTGTTCGCGCGCGCCTTCTACGCCCGCCAGGACACCCGCACCCCCGCCCTGGTCAACATCGTCGAGAACGCCGTCACCATCGCGCTGGACTTCACGCTGTTCCCCGTGCTCGACGTGCGCGGCCTGGCGCTCGCCCACTCCCTCGGCTACGTGGCCGGCGCGGCGGTGATGGCTGGTCTGCTGGCGCGCCGCATCGGGGGGCTGGAGCTCGGGCGGACGGTCCGCGAGCTCGTCAAGGTGGTGCTTGCGTCGTGCGCTGCGGCGGCGGCGATGGTGGCGGTGGCGAAGGCCGCCGGGGGGCTGGGGACCGGCGACGACCTGCGGGCGCTCGTCCAGCTGGCGGCGGGCGGGGCGGCCGGCCTCGCGGTGTTCCTGGCCGTCGCGCGGGCGTTGGCGGTCGAGGACCTCTCGGTCTTCCGCCGGCTGCTGCCCGGATGAGCGCCGGCTTGCACGTCGGCGTGTATCCGGGGCTGTCGCCGGGCACCGGGCTGGCGCCCCGGCGTCCCGCGGCCTATCCCTTCGACCAGCCGGGGCTGGCCCTCACCCACCTCGGTCGCGGCGCGGTATGGCTGGCGCTGCGCGCCCTGCGCCTCGGCCCCGGCAGCCGGGTCGCCATGCCCGCCTACCACTGCGGCTCCGAGGTGGAGGCGGCTCGTCTGGCCGGCGTCGAGATCGACTTCTACCGCGTGGACGCCTCGCTGCGGGTGGACGAGGACGACCTGGCGCGCGCCGCCGCCGGCGCCGACGCCGCCTACCTCATCTCTCACTTCGGGTTCCCCATGCCGGCTCTGCCGGCGGGGGCGCTCGCGATCGAGGACGTCGCGCACGGACTGTTCTCGGACGACGCGGCCGGGCGGCCGCTGGGGTCCCGGGGCCAGGCGGCGATCTTCTGCCCGCGCAAGTCGCTCGGCGTGCCCGACGGGGGCGCCCTGGTGGTGGCGGGGCGGCAGGCCGTGGCGCTGGAGGCTCGGCCGAATGCCGGCGCCATGGCCCGCTCCACGCTCTCGCTGCTGGCCGCCCGGGCCGCGATGGCCCGGCCGCGGCCGCTGCGGGCGGCAGCGGCCGGGCTGATCGCCCGCGCCAGCCGCGCCGACGCCGCCGCTCGCGCCGGCTCGCTGACCGAGACCGTGATCGGCGAGTGGGACCTCCGGATCGACGACCTGGAGGCGGCCGCCGGCCGCCCGTCGCGGGTCACCGAGCGCCTGGTGCGGCGCATCGACGCCCGCTGGGTTTGCGCCAGACGGCGCTCGAACTACGCGACGCTCGCGGCCGAGCTGGGCGAGCTGTGCTTCGAGCCGTTCCGCTCGCTGCCGAGCGGCACGACGCCCCTCTACCTCCCGGTGCTCGCCCGCGACCGCGGACGCGCGCTGGGCCGGCTGCTGGATGGTGGGGTGCGGGCGGTCGAGATCTGGCCCGTGCCCCATCCGCTCCTGGATCGCCACCGGTTCGCCGAGCTGGAGCCGCTGCGGCGTGGCCTGCTGGCGCTACCGGTTCACCAGGACCTCGACTCCTGGCATCTGGAGGTTGTGGCGCGAGCGGCCAAGGCCGCGCTCAGCGCCTGACCGGCTGCTGGCCGGCGGCCTTCGGGCGCCCGGCGGTCAGCGACCCGGCCGGCGCCGTGGGCCGGACGATCACGACCGGGGTCTGCTCGTCCTCGTTGCCGGCCGGGTTGTCGGCCAGCGCGCCCGCCAGCCAGCGCGCGTCGACGCCGTCGGAGCCCGCCAGCACCCAGGCCCCGGTGCGGTGGTTGGCGTCCACCACCGCCACGTCGCAGCCCAGCGCGCCCGCCAGCTCCCGGGTCAGCGAGTCGGCGTCCATGGGACCGAAGATCAGGTGGTGGTCGAGCGGCGGCAGGCATGCCGCCACGTCGTCGATCATCGCCGTGCGCCGGCCCGCCACCCGGTAGAACCAGCCGCGGCGGCCGAGCGGCCGGCCCAGGCCGCCGGCGATCGCGCCCAGCACGATGCGGATGCGCCCCGCCTCCATGATCGCCCCCTCCATCCCCTCACGGCTGTGCAGCGGACCGATCTTCCCCACGAAGCGGCTGAGCACGCCCGCCAGCATCCCCGGTCGCACCAGCTCCAGCGCAAGGACGCGACCCTGCGCGGCGGCGGTGGCGCTTTCGGCCAGGGCGATCACGTCGCCGGCCCGGCGGGTGCTCGCCGTCGCGGCGTCCAGAAGCGCGGGCAGGTCGGTGCGCACCGTGACCAGTGGGGTGCGCACCGGGATGCGCTCGACCCCGACCTCCCGCTCGGCGACCGGGGCGATGCGGGGCGCCGCGAGCGGCTCGGCCTCGCCGAAGTGCTCCTCGCGCAGGGCGCGCAGCTCCACGTGACGCGGATAGATCCGAGCGCCGCTTCGCCAGGTCTCCCGCGCGGCGTCGCGGTCGCCGGCCTCTAGCTGGAGCCGTCCCAGGGTTACGTAGTCGGAGGCGTACACCAGGTAGTCGGGCGCCAGGGCAACGAGCGCCTCGAACCAGCGGCGCGCCCGGGTGCGGTCGTCGCGCTCCAGTGCGATGCGCGACAGTCGCTTCAGAGCGTGGCGGCCGAGCCGGGGATGACCGGCGATCCCCTCCAGGACCTCGACCGCCTCGGCGCCGCGACCGGCTTCCTCGAGCGCGTCGGCCAGCGTGAGCTCGTACCACGGCACCTTCGGCTGCCTGGAGCGAGCGGCCCGCACCACCTCCACCGCCTCGTCGTGGGCGCCGCGGCGCATCAGCGCCTCGGACAGGGCGGCGGCCGCGAACCGGGTGTCGCCGGGACGCTGGAGCGCCGCACGGGCCAGCTGCTCGGCGGCCGAGGGATCACGCTCGTAGGTCAGCGCCAGCCAGGCGCGCAGCGCCAGACGCGAGCCGTCGAGGCGGCCGGGTCCCGCACGATCCAGGCGCGTGAGCGCGCGCCGCGGGTCGCGGAGCCAGATCCGGCTCGCCCGCCAGCGGACGAAGCGCGTGTAGGGGCCTGCGCTCAAGGGTCGCGTGCCGTCGCCTGGAAGGCCGACCGACGCCGGGACTCTAACCCCCGGGCGCGGCCGGGCGCCCGCCGCCCGGCGCCGCCGCCCGCCCGGCGGCTACGGCCGCCAACCGTCAGATCGCGCAGGTGGCCAGCCCGCGCTTCTCGAGGTAGCGCTGGTGGTACTCCTCGGCGGGGTGGAAGGGCCCGGCCGGCGTGATCTCGGTGACGATCGGCCGCCGGAAGCGGGCCTGGGCATGCTCGCGCGAGGCGACCGCGGCCTGCTCCTGCTCGGGTGAGTGGAAGAAGATCGCCGACCGGTACTGGCTCCCCACGTCGGGTCCCTGGCGGTTGAGCTGGGTGGGGTCGTGCAGGCTCCAGAAGCTCTCGAGCAGCTGCTCGTACGACACCCGCTCGGGGTCGAACTCGACCTCGACCACCTCGGCGTGCCCGGTGCGGTCGCTGCAGACGTCCTCGTAGGTCGGCTCGTCGGTCGCGCCACCGGCGTAGCCGGCCTGGGTTGCCGTCACGCCGGGCGTGTTGCGGAATTCGGCCTCCACCTGCCAGAAGCATCCGGCGCCGAACGTTGCCTTCTCGCTTGCCACTCGATTCCTCCTCTATGCGTCTCGGGATCCAGAGCTCTGACTCGCGAACCGCCGCCGTGTTACGCGGCAGTCCCGTCTGACATCTTGCCAGCCGCCCGCGGGCGCTCGGTAGCCTCAATGCCTCCTGTGCGCACCGGTCAGCCCAAGGTCGAGCTGCTGTGGTGGGAGGGCTGTCCCTCGTGGGGACGCGCCCTGGCCGAGCTGCGCCAGGCGATGGAGCAGGCCGGCCTCGACCCCGACACGATCGAGCTGCGCGAGGTGGCGACCGACCAGGACGCCGAGCGCGCCGAGTTCGTGGGCTCGCCGACGATCCGCGTCGCCGGGGCAGACGTCCAGCCGCCGGGAGCCCAGGAGCCGGCCGGGCTCACCTGCCGCATCTACCGCCTGCGCGACGGGCGCATCTCCCCCACCCCGGACCCGGCGGACGTGCGCGACGCGCTGCGGGCCGCCGTCGGGCAGGCGGCATGAGCCTGCGCATCGGCGACGTCGTGCCGGACTTCGAGCTCCCGGACACCGCCGGCCGGCATCACTCGCTCGGCGATGACGCGCCGGCCACCGTGGTCCTCTTCACCTGCAATCACTGCCCGTACGCGCTGGCCTGGCATGACCGGCTGCTCGACGCCGCTCGCGAGTATGGGCCGCGCGGGGTGCGGTTCCTGGCCATCAATCCCAACGACGGCTCCCGCCATGTGGCCGACTCGTACGAGGCGATGCAGGAGCGCGTCGCGACCGAGGACTGGCCGCTGCCATACCTGCACGACGCCAGTCAGGAGGTCGCACGCGGCTTCGGCGCCCGGACCACCCCGGACGTCTTCGTGGTCGACCGGAACCGGCGGCTGCGCTACCGCGGCGCGCCGGACGCCGACCATTCGGACCCGTCCCAGGCCGCCGGCTGGCTGCGCGACGCGCTCGACGATCTGCTGGCAGGCCGCGACGTCCGCGGGCCGGAGACCGAGCCGATCGGCTGCAGCATCAAGTGGAGGCAGTGACAGCTCCGGCGCCGGCCGGCGGACGCTCCCGCCCGCGGCGCCTACCCGCACGCCCCCGCGCCGCACCCCAGCGCGGTGGCGATCGTGGCCGGCTTGCCGGTCGCCTTCACCCCTCCAGCACGGCGCCGTCCTCGATGCGCACCTGCTCGTCGCCGGAGTGGTCGAGCTCGACCGCTCCGCGCGCCACCACGCCGCGGCCGAACACGACGTCGCCGCGGACCACGAATCGCTCGCACTGCACCAGGGACGGCGGCCCGCACGGGAATCGGGCCTCGAAGTCGCGCACCAGCTTGTAGTGGGTGGGGTCGAGGTCGACGAACAGGGATCCCGCCTCGCGCTGCGGTGACAGGACGACCCGGCAGTCGTCGCTCAGCACGTAGCAGTCCGAGCGCAGCCCGAGCAGCTCGTTGGTGGTCTTGACGGGAGCGAAGCGCTCGCGGGAGACCCGCAGCGCCCGGGCGCCCTCGAACACGGAGATCGCGGCCCCCATCGCCGTCTCCAGCTGGTACACGGCCGGTGACGAGGGGTCCGAGGGATCGACCGTCTTGCGATTGACGATCATCGGCAGGCCGAGCACGTTTGCGCGCTGCGACAGGACCTCGGCCAGCGCCCGCAGGTCGAGCCACAGGGTGTTGGTGTTGAAGTAGCGGTGGCGTTCGACGTCCTGGAAGGAGTCGACGTCCTCCTCGGGGGCCTGCGCGATCTCCCGCAGGACCAGCCGGCCGTCGCGCAGGCGTGCAAGGTGACCACCCTTGCGGTCGGCGGGCGTGCGCTCGGCCACCTCCATCAGGAACGGGATGCGCTCGCTCGCCAGCCAGCCGACGATGCGAGGCTCGGGCACGGCGCCGAGGTTGTCGGAGTTGGAGATGAACGCCCACCGGTAGCCGCGCTCGAGCAGCAGGTCGAGCGTTCCCGACGTCACCAGCGCGGTGTAGACGTCGCCGTGTCCGGGCGGGCACCACTCCAGCTCCGGGTCGGGCGGCCAGCTCACGGGCTGGCGGTCGTCGACCCGGATCTTCGGCTCCTTGTTCTGGACGAAGTCCGCCACCACGTCGCAAGCCAGATCGGGGTACCGGGCCAGCGCCGCCAGCGAGTCATCGCGCGTGTAGAAGCTGTCCATGAGCACCAGCGGCAGGCGCGCGCCGTATCGGCGGCGCAGCGCCAGGGTCTGGCGGGCGATGACGTCCAGGAAGGTCAGGCCGTCCTTGACCTCGAGCAGCGACTTGGCTGCGGTCATACCCATGCTGGTGCCCAGGCCGCCGTTGAGCTTGATCGCGACCGTCCGGTCGAGGGCCCGCGCGCCGGCTCCGTCGTCGGGCGGCAGCCGGTCCCACGACGGAACCGACTGAAGCGGCTCGATCTCGCTCTCGGGCACCAGACCCGAGGCGCCCGCCACCAGCTGCTCGTAGTAGTGGCGGAAGGTGTCGATCGCGATCTCGGGCACTCCGGCGGCGCGCATCTTCTCCTCGCAGGCGCGCAGGCCGTCGCCGGTCACCGATCGATCGTATCGGCGCGGCCGTCACCGGCCGGGCTGGCTCCGGCGGTCGTCAGCACGATTCGATTGCCGGACGGATCGCGGACCGCGACGCGGCCCTCGTCCAGCCCGCGCGTCGAGCGGCGCCACCCGGCGGTGGCGGCCTAAGCTGGCGGCGGTGCTGATCCGCGACGCCCAGGACGCCGAGCTCGACGAGGTCGCCGGCCTGATGGTCGCCGCCTACCGGGAATACGCGCCCCTCATGCCGGAGACGGCTTGGCGTGAGTACGCGCAGGACATCGAGGCGGTCCGCAGCCGCCTGGGGAATTCCCGGCTGGTCATCTGCCGTGCCGGCGGCCGGCTCGCCGGCGCCGTCACGTTCTATCCGCCCGGATCGGGTCCCTGGTGGCCACGGGAATGGGCCGGATTCCGGCTGTTGGCGGTCGATCCCGACCACCGGCGCGGGGGCGTCGCCCGCGCGCTGGTGGCCGACGTCATCGCCCGGGCCCGCGCCGCGGGCGCCGAGGCCGTCGGGATCCACACCACCCCGTGGATGAGCGCGGCCATGGCTCTTTACGAGGCGATCGGCTTCGTGCGCGACCGCCGCTTCGACTTCGAACCCGGGATCACGCTGCCCGACGGCTCGCAGGCGCGCGTGGACTGCTACCGGCTGGATCTCCCGGCGCGATGAGCGCCGCGGCCCGACGGCCGGACGCGCCGGGCCTTGGCATCGCCGGCGTCAGGTGCCCAGGCCGGACTCCGTCACGTAGTAGACGTAGCTGACCGTCCCCGAGTTGAGCGGGCGGCAGAGGATGCGCCGGGCCCGCCTGCGTTCCCAGCGGGCGAACCAGGTTCCGATTCGCAGCGCCGCGGCGCCGCATACCACCGTCCACCCGGCGGCGACGAGCTCGGCGGCTCCCGGAAGATGCGTCAGGATCTCGTTGCGGGGCTTCCCGATCACCAGGAGAGTGATGGCCAGTCCGACTCCGGCGGCGATCGCCAGCCCCGCCGCCAGCCCGACGGCGGCCACCACCGCTCTGGTGGCGGTGCGCGACTCCGGCTCCACCCAACCGCGGGCGGGCGGTCGCGGCGAATGCTCGAACGTCTGCCAGTAGACGACCTCGGGGCCCGACCGCCGCCCGAGAGTCACCCCGGTGACCGCGCCGAACGTGGTCAGAACGAACAGGACGATGCTCCCCATCACCTCGAGGGGCGTGAACCTGCTCACCGGCACCAGGACGAGCCCGCCGGTCACTCCCACCAGGCCCAGTGAGAACAGCACGATGCCCATCCACACCAGCTCGACGCTGGCGGAAGCCAGGCGTAGCGGAGGCGGTTGGTCGGACTGCCCGTATGGGAATCCGGGCTCGGCGCTCGACATAGGCGGATTCTCCGCCACCCGCGAACCGGAAGCTGGTAAGAAGCGCGGGAATGCCAATGCCCGCCGGGGCCCCGAGCGAGGAGGACGCATGGCGGACTACACGGTCAAGCGCTTCGATGAGATGGAGCCGATCCTGGACGGGGTGTTCCGCCGGGCCCGCGCCGAGCTCGGGGTGACCTCGTTCGGGATGCAGGTCCTCCAGATGCCCGAAGGCGCCGACTTCTATCCCAACCACAACCATGCCCACGACGGCCAGGAGGAGGTGTACGTGATCCTCGACGGCTCGGCCGACTTCGACATCGAGGGCGAGCGCGTGCACGTCGAGCCGGAGACCGCCGTCCGAATCGCCCCGCACACCAAGCGCCAGATCCGCCCGGGCGCCGGCGGCGTGCGCATCCTCGCCCTGGGTGGGGTGCCGGGCGGCGTCTATGAGCCGCCCGGCTTCAGCGAGCTGGGCGGCCCGGTGCCGGTGCCCGACCAGGACTGACCGGCACTGGTGGAGACAGGGCTCGTGACCAGGCCACCAAGACTCGCCGGCGTCGGCTTTCCCGTCCTCGCCGCCCTGGCGGCGATCCTGCTCGAGTCGTGTGGCGGCGGCCCCGGTCGGCCGGCCACCACCGCGCGCCCGCAGGCATCACCGATCATCGGCCGCTGGGAGGGTCGGCTGCACCAGCGCGGGCTGGCGTCGTTCAGGGTCAGCGCCAACATCCGCTCACTGGACGCCGGTGGCGCGAACACCGTCGCCTACTCGGGGATCGACTGCTCGGGCAACTGGCGCTACCTGGGTCGCCGGGGGCCGGCCTTTCGGTTCCAAGAGGTCATCCGCCGGGGTCGCGGGGGAAGCTGCAAGGGGGTCGGGATCGTCACCCTGACCCCGAAGCGCAGCCGCCGCCTGGACTACCGATTCCAGGGGGGCGGCGTGGAGAGCTGGGGCGTGCTGTCCCCGGCGCGGAGCTGACCTCCGGGTGGCCGCCATCGATGACGTCGGCAGCTCCGGTGTCGCTTCGAGCAGCGGCACGCGGGGAAGTGCGGGCGTCGCCGCCAGCGCTGGGACGGTCGGGAGCGCGGGCGTGGTCGCCAGCGCCGGAACGATCGGCAGCGCCGGGGTGGCCGCCAGCGCGGGAACGGTGGCCAGCGCCGGCGTGGCGGGCAGTGCGGGAACGGTCGCCAGCGCGGGGGTGGCGCTGAGTGCAGGCGTCCTGGGCAGTGCCGGAATCGTGGCCGGAGTAGGTAACGCGGGGTGCTTGGCCTGCGTGGCCTGCGTGGGCTGCGTGGACTGCGTCGGATGCGTCGGGTGCGTCGGGTGCGTCGGCCTGCGCGGGGTGGTCGGGGCCGTGGGGCGCCGGGGCTAGGGCCCGGGGCGGGGTTGCATCGTCCGGCCCGGCGAGGTTTCCTACCGCGCAGACCCCGCCGCGCGCGGGCCGACAGAGGAGGAGCCGATGAGTCGGATTCGGGCTCGGTTGACCTATGCCAACGTCGCCGCGACGCTGGCGCTGTTCGTGGCGCTGGGGAGCGGTTCCTACGCGGTGAGCGCCGTCCCCGCGAGCAACAGTGCGCCGTGCTGCACGCAGAGGGATGGTGCGACATTCCTGCGCTTCAACTCGATCCGGTCGCCGAACATCGTCAACGGCCAGGTCATGACCGCCGACATAGGGACCGACCAGGTGCTCTCGAGCGACATCCGCGACGGGACCATCTCGTTGGCGGATCTCTCGCCGGAGGTCGTGGCGCGCCTGAAGAAGGCCGCCAGCGAGAAGAACAAGGACAACCAAGGGACTTCTACGACGCCGGCGGGCGGGCAGCCGGGCACCACCACCCCGACCACGACGACCACCACCACCACCAGTCAGTCGGCTCCGTAGGCCGGTCGCAGGGCCTGGATCGCGCAGCCGCCACCGGGAGGGCCCCGCGCCGGCGGGGGGCCTCCCGGTGGCGATCCGGGATGATGACGACCATGGACGAGTCCCCAACAGCGACCGGCCCCTCGTGAGCCCTCAGCCCCCGTCCCCCCCGCAAAGCCTGCGAGCGCTCGTCGCCCGCTTCGACCCGAGCGCGTTCGACGCGCCGCGCGGGCGGGCCCGGGTGCGGCTGGCGGTGGCCGGCGAGGGCGCATGGGACGTGGTCATCGAAGGCGAGCAGGCACGCCTGGGCGCCGCCTCGCCGCGCGAGCCCGACGCCCTCCTGGCCGCCGACGCCGCCACCTGGGACAGCGTCGGCGCCGACCTGCGCGGGGGCATGGACGCGTTCCGGGCAGGGCGCCTGTCGGTGCGACGCAACCTCCACCTCGGCGTCGGGCTTCTGGCCGCCACCAGCGGGCTCACCGGCCCCGGGCGGCTCGCCTTCCACCGCGTGGGCACCCGGGTCGGCGACATCTCGCTGCTGGAGGCGGGGACCGGCGACCCGGTCCTGATGCTCCACGGCCTGGGAGCCACCAAGGCCTCGTTCCTGACCTCGGTCGCGGCGCTGGCGCAGACCCACCGCGCCATCGCCCTCGACCTGCCGGGCTTCGGCGACTCGGCCAAGCCGATCCGGGCGCCCTACAACGCGCGCTACTTCGCCCGAGCGGTGGTCGCGCTGCTCGACGCGCTCGGGATCGAGCGCGCCCACCTCATGGGCAACAGCATGGGCGGTCGCGCCGCGCTCGAGACCGGCCTGCGAGCGCCCGAGCGGGTGGCCCGCCTGGCCCTGCTGACGCCGGCGTTGCCCTGGCGTGGCGAGCGCACCTGGGCCGCGTATCTGCGGGTGCTGCGCCCGGAGCTCGGCCTGATCCAGCCCGTCTCCCGCCGGGCGGTCGAGTCGGTCGTGCGCCGGCTGATCCCCGGGGCGAACCGGGGCTGGGCGGCCGCCGGGGTCGATGAGTTCCTGCGCTCCTACCTCAGCGCACGGGGGCGGGCCGCCTTCTACGCCGCCCTGCGCAACATCTACCTCGACCGCCCCGACGGGGTCGATGGCCTGTGGGCCCGCCTGCCCGAGCTGGAGCCCGAGGCGCTGTTCGTCTGGGGCCGCCGCGACACGCTGGTGCCCGCGCGCTTCGCCGGGCCGGTGACCGACGCGCTCCCCAACGCGCGCCACCTGGTGCTCGACTGCGGGCACGTGCCGCAGCTCGAGGCGCCCGCCCAGACCCACCTCGCCGTCCGCGAGTTCCTGCTCGGCCGCGACAAGCGGGTTCGCGCCGCATAGGAACGCTGTCGGCGGGACCCCCTGCGGCGGCCGGCTCAGCCGGCCGACAGCGCCTTGCGCGCCTGGCGCTCGCGGCCCGGGTGCACCACGTCCCAGACCAGACCAACCCGCTCGAGAGCCCGGATCACCGCCCCCGACAGGTCGGGCTCCCACCACCGCAGGCCATGGGCGGCCGAGGTCGGGAAGGCATGGTGGTTGTTGTGCCACGCCTCTCCCAGCGAGGGCAGCGCCAGCCATCCCAGGTTGCGTGACTCGTCGCCGGTGGCGAAGCGCCGGCGCCCGAAGAAGTGGCACAGGGAATTGATCGAGTAGGTGATGTGGTGCAGCAGGAAGATCCGAACCGCGCCGCCCCACAGCAGGCCCGTCAGGCCCCCCCGAAGCGAACCGGTCAGCGCCACGCCCAGCGCGAACGGGAAGGCGAGCCCGACGAGCACCCACACCCAGCAGGTGCGGTTGATGAACCGGCTGACCGGGTCCTTGAGCAGGTCCGGCGCGTAGCGTGCCCTGGCCGGGCGCTGGGTGTGTAGGAACAGCCACCCCAGGTGGGCGTGGGCGAGCCCGCGCAGGGCTCCCTCGACCTCGCCGGAGTGTCCGACGTGCGGAGAATGGGGATCGCCCTCGCGATCCGAGAAGGCGTGGTGCTTGCGGTGATTGGCCACCCACGCCACCACCGGCCCCTCCAGGGCCGCCGACCCGAGGGCCCCCAGCAGCAGGCGCACCGCCCGCCCCGCCTTGAACGCGCGATGGGCGAAGTGGCGATGGAAGCCGACCGTCACGCCCAGGCCGATGGGCACGTACGTGACGGCGAACACGACGAGGTCGTGCCAGTGCAGCATCCGGTTCCAGACCTGCCACCCGGCCAGCCCCAGGCACAGCAGGGGGACCACGGTCACCACCACGCTGCCCGCGGCGTGCACCCGCTCGCTGGCGAAGGGCTCGATGTCGGCGGCGGTCGGGCCCCTCACGACGCCGGCTCCCGAGGTGGCGACCGATCCCATCATCCGGATGCTACGTATCCGTGCGAGTCCGGCGAGCCCCGCCCTCGCCTCCACCGCCGGGCGAGCGTCGAGCGGGTCGCCCTTCGCCCGTGGCCCGGCCCGATTCCCTCGCGCAACCGCTAGGTTGGATGTTCGGCGTCAGACGCAGGAGGGCGTGATGGAGCAGCTGCAGGGTCGTACCGCCGTGGTAACCGGGGCGTCGGGCGGGATCGGAAGCCAGATCGCGCGGGCGCTGGCCCGCGAGGGCGTCAACCTGGCGGTGTCCGGTCGGCGCGAGGACGCCCTCGGCTCCCTGGCCACCGAGCTGGGCAACCTCGGCGTCGAGGCCCACGCGGTCGCCGCCGACCTGTCGGATCTCGGACAGGTCGATTCGCTGATCGAGCGCTCCGAGGCGGCGCTCGGGCCCATCGACGTGCTGGTCAACAACGCCGGCATGGAGCAGACGGCGGCGTTCACCGACTATGCCCGGGAGGAGCTGATCTCGATGGTCGAGCTCAACCTCACGGCGCCGCTGCTGCTCACCCATCGCGTGGTTCCCGGCATGCTCGCTCGCGGCCACGGCCACGTCGTGTTCATCGCCTCGGTGGCCGGCAAGCTCGGCCCCCCCTACAACGAGCCCTACGCGGCCACCAAGGCCGCGCTGGTGGGACTCACCCAGTCGCTGCGGGCCGAGTACCTGGGCCAGCCGGTCGGGTTCTCGGTGGTCAGTCCCGGGTTCGTGGCCGGCGACGGCATGTACCAGCGCATGGTCGACGAGGGCTTCAAGTCGAACCGCATGATGGGAGAGACCACCACCGAAAAGGTCGCCGCGAGGGTTGTCGAGGCGATCCGTCGCGACCTGCCGGAGGTGGTCGAGAGCGGCGCCCCGATCAGGCCGATGCTGGCGCTCAACCAGCTGGCGCCGCGGCTCATCGAGCGGGCCGCGCCGCGCACCGGCGTCACCGAGTTCTTCCGCCGGGTCGCCGCCCACCGCGGCCGCCTCGACTGAGTCAGCCACCCACGTCCCTGTCGCGATGGCGGCGGCGGTCGCGCCAAGTGGCGATCCAGAGCGCCACCGCCAGGAAGACCACGGGTCCGGCGAACAGCGGCGCCATGACCAGCGTGTGGTGCGCCAGGGGCCAGAGCACTCCATACGCCTCCCGGCTAGGTCGCCGGCGCGACCCGCGTCTGCCCGGGCGAGCGGCGCGGGGGCGCCGGCGAGCCGACCTCGGCGGCGATCCGCCCCAACCCCCAGGTCAGCAGGCCGAGGACGACCAGCGCCACGGCGAGGACCACGAGATAGGCGATCAACGTGAGGGCGCCCGACACGCCCGGCTTCTGCTCACGCTGGAGCAGCTTCTTGTCCTGCTGGAACGTGCGGGTGAACCGGGGCGACGCCGGGATCTCCTTGGCCGGGATCGCCGGATCGTTGGGCATGTAGATGGGGAGTCCCAGGACCTCGCGGCCGCGGGCCAGGCGCAGTGTGGTCTTCCAGTTGAGGCCCGAGACCGGAATCGGCTTGGTGGTGCGATACACGCCCGGCGCGTTCGCGCGCAGGTGGTCCACCACCGAGCCGCCGCCCTGCCAGGAGGTGACCGTCAGCCACCGAGCCCCCTCCGCCGCGTTGGGGGGATGGAGCCTGATGGTGGCCGCCACCGTCCGCCCGCTGCCGCCCTGCAGGTTGCGAAGGGCGAGCGTGGCGCTGGGAGGATGTGACGGGACCGGCATCGGCAGGCACCAGACGACCAGCGCCACGACCGCGACCGCGGTGGCGGGCAGCGCCCATCGGGGCACCCGTTCGCCCTGGGCCGCGGGTGTGAGCGAGCGACCGATGAACCCGCCCAGCAGGCCCCCGGCGATGCCCGCGACCAGCGCGCACGGAATCGCCTCGCCCAGCATCGACGCCGGCCACGGCGACCGCCCCCACACGTGCGACCAGCCGTATTCGGCGGCGAAGCCGATCGTGCCGATGAGCAGGCCCGAGGTGGCGCCGAGGGCGATCGGGCGCCGGCGGCCGAGCCACAGCGCGACGAGCTCCACGCAGCCCGCCTCCACCAGATAGAGCGGAAAGTGAGGTGTGGTGCGGCCGATGATCGGTCCGATGATGAGCGCGAGCAAACCGCGCAGCACGATGAAGAACAGCGCCGCGGCGAAGGCACCGCCCGGGCCGAGGCGAACGCGGGAGGCGACCAGCGCGATGCCGGCGGCGAGGGCCAGCAGGACGGGCTGCCACACCAGGCGGAACTGGGGCACGCCGAAGTCGAACTCCCCCTGGAAGGTGGACATGCCGACGAGCAGCCCACCGGCGATCGACAGGTCGCGGAAGCGCTGCAGCCGGGTCGTCCTGGGGGGATCGCCGCCCGTCGCCTTGGCGCCCTCGACCTGCAGAACCCACAGACCGAGCAGCGAGAAGCTCGCGCCGCCGAACAGCAGCAGGTGGGTCGGGCCCCAGAGGGTGACGTCCTGTCCGAAGATGCGATGCCAGATGTCGTCGAGCGGGAAGGCGAGCAGCGACACCGCCGAGCAGACCAGGATCAGGATCGCGCCGAGCGGGGCCCACCAGGTCCGCGACAGCTCAACCGCGACCTCGCTCGGGCGCCGCGGCGCCAGCGCCACCGACAGGGCGCCACAGACCAGCACGCCAAACAGACCGACCAGGATGAAGTAGTGGGCGGGGTTGGCGAGCGGGCCCGGGTCGCGGCCCTTGTCGAGGTGGATCGAGATGTCCCAGTACATCCCGAACACCGCGATCAGCAGCGACGCGCCGAGGACCGTGGCGGGCACCGAGGCCCAGCCCGGAAGCCCGGTCGCGCGCTCGGTGGCGGCGGCGAACCGCCCCAGCCACCCGATGCGCCCGCTGCGGTGGGCCCAGATCACCCAGATCAGGGCGCCGGTGGCAACCATCGCGCCCAGCGTCGCCCCGATCACCTGACCGATGGCGGCTCCGCCGGCGGGCGCGCCGCTCCCTTGGCCGGCGTACGCGGCGGCGGGGGCGGCCAGTGCCGCTGCCAGCGCGCTCGCGGTCATCAGGTACAGACGGGTGCGGGTCATGGCTGGACCTCCGGGGCGCGGAACCGCTTCGGGGGACGTAGCGACGATTATTACACCGGCTGATGGCGCATAAACATGTGATACGCACCACACGTGTCATGCCCTAATGGGCCATCGAATCGTGACCGCTAGCACTAAGATCTGCTCATGGCCCCCGCGACCGAGCAGCTGACGATCGATGAGCTGGCCCGCGAGACCGGGATGACCGTCCGCAACGTCCGCGCCTACCAGTCGCGGGGCCTGCTCCCCGCACCCGAGATCCGTGGGCGGACCGGCTACTACGACGCCGAGCACGTCTCCCGCCTTCGTCTGATCCAGGAGATGCAGGCCGAGGGCTTCAACCTCACGGCCATCCAGCGGCTGCTCGACCGCTCCAACGGCGCCGGCAGCCAGATCCTCGACTTCGGCCGCGTGGCGCTGGGCTCGTTCGCCCAGGAGCCACCCGAGTTCGCCACCGCCGAGGACCTGAGCGAGCGCCTGGGGGCTCACTTCGACGAGAAGATCGCGCGAAAGGCGGCGAGGCTGGGTCTGGTGCGCCCCCTGGGGGGCGGTCGATTCGAGATTCCCAGCCCCACGCTGATCCGGGCGGGCGAGGAGCTCGTCTCGCTGGGGATCCCGCTCTCGCACGCCCTCGCGGTGGCCGAGCAGATCGAGCGTCACTCGCGCGCCATCGCCCAGGCGTTCGTGCGCCTGTTCATGACCGACGTGGTGGGCTCCAGCGACGTCGCCGACCGCTCGGCGGACGAGTGGGCCAGGCTCCGCCGCGCGCTCGAGAAGCTGGGTCCGCTGGCCACCGACGCGGTCCACGCCGGCTTCCAGCAGACCATGAGCCGCGCCGTGGAGCGCCAGATCGAGAAGATGCTCGACCGCTAGCGGCGATGGCCCTGCCCATCGTCAGCGAGCGGACGGCAGGGCTTTCGCTACGGCGCGTGCCGGAGCGATTAGCTGCCGCCTGCCGCGGGCAGGAGAGAGAGCGGTGGCTGACGCGACGCTGAAGAACTCGCTGCGAGGCCTGGCGGACCAGCTCGGCACCGCTGTCCCGTCCGCCGCCGCCGGAGTGGCCGAACGGCTCGTGGCGGCAGTGCCGGGCACCTCGGCGCTCGGGGGGGCCGTCGAGCAGGTCGGCCGCGCGGTCCCGGGCGCGACCGCGCTCGAGTCGGTGGGCACCCAGCTCAAGCGCCCCGAGCGCATCCTCCGGGCAGCTCGGCTGCTCGTCGAGGCGGGCGTGATCCGGCCGGAGCGGCCCGACCAGGCGATCGAGGCCGCGCGCGCGTTCCTCGGCCTCAGGATGACCCCCGCGTCGGGCTTCGTCGTGGCGGCGATTCGCTACCCGGACGAGCCCGCCATCTGCGACGAGCGCGGGACGCTGACCTTCGCGGAGGTGGACCGCCGCACCAACGCGCTCGCGCGCGCCCTCGCCGATGCCGGCATCGAACCTGACGACGGCGTGGCCATCATGTGCCGCGACCACCGCTGGTTCATCGAGGCCACCGTCGCGCTGTCTAAGCTCGGCGCCACCGCGCTCTTCTACAACACCCAGTTCGCCGGCCCCCAGCTTCAGGAGGTGACCGAACGCGAGGACCCGGCGGCGATCATCCATGACGAGGAGTTCGCCGAGGTCATCGGCGAGGCGGCGGGCGACCGCCCGCGCTGGCTCGCGTGGCGCGACGGCGAGGACGCCGACGGCACCACGCTGGAGGAGCTGATCGAGGGGTCCGACGACTCCGACCTGCCGGCGCCCGACAACCCCGGCAACATCGTCCTGCTGACCTCCGGTAGCACGGGCACGCCGAAGGGGGCATCGCGCGGCCAGCCCGATGCCATCGACCCCATCGTGGCGCTCTTCTCGCGAATCCCGATGCGGGCGCGCGAGCCGACCGTCTTCGCCGCTCCGCTCTTCCACGCCTGGGGATTCGCCCACTTCAACCTCGGGCTGCTGCTCTCGTCGACGTACGTGCTGCGGCGGCGCTTCGATCCCGAGGCCACGCTGGCCGCGATCGACGAGCACGCGGCGACCACACTGGTGATCGTGCCGGTGATGATGCAGCGGATACTCGACCTCGACGACCGCAAGAGGCGGGAGCACGACATCTCGTCGCTGCGGGTGGTGGCCGCCAGCGGCGGCGCGCTGTCGGGCGACCTGGCCCAGCGCTGGATGGACGAGTTCGGCGACGACCTCTACAACCTCTACGGCTCGACGGAGGTGGCGTGGGCGACGATCGCCACCCCCGACGAGCTGCGGGCCGCCCCGGGTACGACCGGGTCGCCGCCCCCCGGCACCTCGATCAGGATCCTCGACGACGACAAGGACGAGCTGCCCGCCGGGGAGACCGGCGAGATCTACGTCGGCAACGAGATGTTGCTCGAGGGCTACACGAGCGGCGAGAGCGAGGAGGTCGTCGACGGCCACATGTCGACCGGCGACCTGGGCCATCTCGACGACCAGGGACGCCTGTTCATCGAGGGCCGCTCCGACGACATGATCGTCTCGGGCGGCGAGAACGTCTATCCCGAGGAGGTCGAGGAGACGCTCGAGAAGCACGAGCGCGTGTCCGAGGCGGCGGTGATCGGCGTCGAGGACGAGGAGTTCGGCGAGCGACTCAAGGCGTTCGTGGTCACCGAGGGCGACGTCTCCGAGGACGACCTCAAGTCGCACGTGAAGGGGAACCTGGCCAACTACAAGGTCCCGCGCGAGATCGAGTTCCTGGACGAGCTTCCGCGCAAGCCGCAGGGCAAGGTGGACAAGCAACGCCTCGCCGAGGAGAGCGAGGACGAAGACGAGGACTCGAGCGGCGAGGACGAGGACTCGAGCGGCGAAGGCTGAGGGCGCTAAGGCGCCAGGCGCACCGGCAGCGTCTTGGGCTGGTTGAGGAACGCCGACTCGACGATCGTGGGCGTCCCGGCGAGCTCCATCGCCGGAAAACGGGCGAGCGTCTCCTCGAACAGGATCCGCAGCTCGAGCCGCGCGAGCGCCGTCCCCAGGCAGAAGTGCCGGCCGCCCGCGCCGAACGCCTGGTGCTCCGGGTTGCGGCGGACGTCGAAGCGGTCCGGCTCGGCATGACGGGCCTCGTCCCGGTTGGACGAGACGTACCACATGACCACCTTGTCGCCCTCCCGGATGCGACCGCCGTGGAGCTCGGCGTCGCACGTCGCCGTTCGGCGGAAGTGGGCGAAGGCGGGGAACATCCGCAGCGACTCCTCCACCGCGCTGGGGATCAGCGACGGGTCGTCGAGCAGCAACCGGCGCTGGTCGGGGTGCTCCATCAGCGCCCGCATTCCGCTGCAGTAGGTCGCCTTGGTGCTGTCGTTGCCGGCGGCCACCAGGAGGAAGAACCCCATCACGATCTCGTGCTCCTGGAGCCGCTGACCGTCGACCTCGGCATGGACCAGCACGCTGGTCAGGTCGTCGGTCGGGTTCTCCCGGCGCTCGGCGATCATCGCCCGGCAGCGTTCGAAGATCTCGGGAATGTCGTTCTCGACGACGCCCTCGATCCCGTGCGGGTTGAGATCCGGATCGCCGGCACCCAGGGTCGAGTTCATGAGGTTCGCCCACACCGCGTCGTCCTCCTCCGGGATCCCCATGAAGCTGCCGATCACGCGAGACACCACGGGCTGGGCGACGTCGGTGACCAGGTCGCAGGTGTCACGTCCCCGCAGCCCGTCGAGGACCTCGACGGCGATCGCCCGGATGGCGTCCTCGTGAGCGGCGATCCGCTTCGGGGTGAAGCCGGCCTGGAACAGCTGCTTGATGCGGTCGTGCTTGGGCGGATCCATGCCGATGAACATCGCCCGCACCAGCTCGGGCGGGAACACGGCGCTCACCGCGGTCACGCCGTGCTCCGACGAGTAGGTGGCCCAGTCGCGGCTGACCGCGTGGATGTCTTCGGCGGTGGTGACCGACCAGTACCCCGGTTCGGCGGGGTACTCGCTGATTCGCTGGGTCCAGTGGATCGGGCATTCGCGGCGCAGGCGGCGGAACAGTTCGTGCGGCGGCCCGTCCCGCCACAGCTCCCGCTCGGTGACCAGCAGGTTCTCGAGATCGCTGCCGACCGGCGTCATTTCGGACCTCCGTGACTCGCTGCGCGGGATGCCGTTGCGATGCTAGTGGTTCGCCGGGCGGGGGTCCGGGCGCGGGTTGCCGCGGCGGCGAGCCGGGGTATCCCTCCTCAGGTGAGAGAAGCGTGAAGCGGAGGGGGTCCGTCTGCGCGGTGCTCGTGGTGGCCGCAGTGGGCGCGGGCTGCGGCTCGAACCCGGAGGGCCACGGCTCCCGCACGCTCAACTGGTACGTGTTCAACGAGCCGGGCGGCGCGTACGACGCGGCGGTGAGCCGGTGCAACCGACAAGCCCGCGGGCGTTACCGAATCAACTACGTTCGCCTGCCGACCGACGCCAACCAGCAGCGCGAGCTGCTGGTGCGGCGCCTCGCCGCCAAGGATCCCAGCGTGGACATCGCCGGGCTCGACGTGATCTGGACGGCCGAGTTCGCCCAGGCCGGCTGGATCAGGCCCTGGACCGGGCGGCGCCGCGCCGAGGCGGTCCGGGACCGGCTGGCGGGGCCGCTGCGAACCGTCGAGTACCGCGGGAAGGTCTGGGCGGTCCCGTTCACCACCAACACCCAGCTGCTGTGGTACCGCAGGGACCGGATCCCGCCGCCCCCCGCCGACATCACCTGGGACCAGCTGATCGACCGGGCCTCCAGGCAGCACAGGGCCATCGAGGAGCAGGGCAACCAGTACGAGGGCCTGACGGTATGGGTCAACGCGCTCATCCAGGGGGCCGGCAGCTCGATCGTCGACCAGCGCGGCGACGTGACCCTCGACCCACAGGCGACCGGGAGGGCGGCGCGGATCATCCGGCGGCTGGCGACCTCGCGGGCGGCGCCGCCCGGCCTGGCCACCAACAAGGAGGACGAAGCCCGGCTGGGCTTCGAGTCCGGGCGCTCCAACTACCAGCTCAACTACACGTTCATCTACGCCAGCGCCGCGAAGAAGAAGGGCTTCCAGCCCAACATCGGCTGGGCGCGCTACCCGCGCACCGTCGCCGCCCGGCCGAGCCGACCGCCGCTGGGCGGCATCAACCTCGGTGTCGGCTCCTACACCAGGCACGCGGCGCTCGCATTCGACGCCGCTCTCTGCCTCGCCCAACCCGCCAACCAGGCGATCGCCTCCGAGAGGGGAGGCCTGCCGCCCACCTCGCAGGCGGTCTACCGGGATCCCAAGGTCCGAAAGGCGTTCCCGTTCTCGGACCTGCTTCGGACCTCGATCCAGGACGGCGGCCCCCGCCCGGTCGCTCCGGCCTACGGCGACATCTCCCTGGCGATCCAGAAGACCTTCCACCCCGAGAGCCAGATCGACCCCAATGCCGTCGTGGCCAAGCTGCGGTCGCGCCTGGCCAAGGCCGCCCAGGGCAGGATCTTCTGATGGAGGGCGCGCGGCTGCAGTCACCGACCGCCGGCGGACGGCCCGGCGGGCTGACCGAGCGCGCCCGCGCGGAGCGAAGGCTGGCATGGGCGCTCTGCGCCCCCGCCGTCGTCACGATGCTTCTGGTCACCGGCTATCCGATCGGATACGCCGTCTACCTCTCGCTTCAGAAGCTCGACCTCCGCTTCCCCGCGGAGCGGAGGTTCGTGGGGCTCTCGAACTACCTCGACGTGCTCGGCTCGAGCACCTGGTGGGGAGACGTGTGGAACACGACGATCATCACCGTCCTGTCGGTGGGCCTCGAGCTGGTGCTCGGGATGGCGATCGCGATGGTGATGCACCGAGCCATCTTCGGCCGCGGGCCGGTGCGGGCGGCGATCCTCATTCCCTACGGGATCGTGACCGTGGTGGCCGCCTTCGCCTGGCGCTATGCCTTCGATCCGGCCAGCGGCTTCGTGCAGGGGCTGCCGTTGGTGTCGGACACCGCCGCGCCGCTGACCGAGCGGTCCGGATCGTTCGCGGTGATCATCCTCACCGAGGTCTGGAAGACGACTCCGTTCATGGCGCTGCTGCTGCTGGCCGGGCTGGCGCTGGTGCCGGACGAACTGCACGAGGCGGCCAAGGTGGACGGCGCCAACGCGATCCAGCGCTTCTTCCGCATCACCCTGCCGCTCATGCGACCGGCCATCCTGGTGGCCCTGCTGTTTCGCACGCTCGACGCGTTCCGGGTCTTCGACACCGTGTTCATCCAGACGCAGGGCGCCAACGGCACGGAGACGGTGTCGATCCTGGGCTACAACCTGCTGATCAACCGCGTCAACCTCGGCGTCGGCTCGGCGGTCTCGGTGCTCATCTTCATCTCCGTGCTGCTGATCGCCTTCGTCTTCGTGAAGGTGCTCGGCACCAGCACCGCGCAGCAGAGAGGCGAGGCGTAGCCGATGTCCGGCGCGCGGCGCGAGCGGGTGCTGTGGCTGCTCGGGATCCTGGTGGTCGTTCTCTACGCACTCGTCCCGGTGATGTGGATGATCTCGCTCTCGCTGAAGCCCGGCGACCAGCTGTCCGACGGCAGGTTCCTGCCCCAGAGCTTGTCGCTGGCCAACTACGAGTCGATCTTCTCGAGCACCCTGTTCATCAGGCCGCTGGTGAACTCGCTGGGGGTGGCGGGGATAGCCACCCTGCTCGCGATCCTGCTCGCCTCCATGGCGGCATACGCGCTGTCGCGCCTCGACTTTCCCGGCAAGACGCTGATCCTCTCGGGCGCGCTGGCGGTGGCGATGTTCCCCCCGATCTCGATCGTGGGCTCGCTGTTCGACATCTGGCGGGCCATCGGCCTCTACGACACATGGCCGGGGCTGATCATCCCCTACATGACCTTCACGCTTCCGCTGGCCATCTACACCCTGTCGGCGTTCTTCAGGGAGATTCCCTGGGAGCTGGAGCAGGCCGCCCAGGTGGACGGCGCGACGCCTTTCCAGGCCTTCCGCAAGGTGATCGTCCCGCTCGCCGCCCCGGGGGTGTTCACCGCCGCGATCCTGGTCTTCATCTTCGCCTGGAACGACTTCATCTTCGCCAACACGCTGACCTCGACCGACAATGCCCGCACCGTGCCGGCGGCACTGGCGTTCTTCACCGGCGAGTCGCAGTTCGAGCAGCCGATCGGTGCCATCTCCGCCGCCGCGGTGGTGGTGACCGTCCCGATCATCGTCATGGTCCTGATCTTCCAGCGCCGCATCGTGGCCGGGCTCACCGCCGGCGCCGTGAAGGGATAGAGGAGGTAGCCAGATGGCCGAGATCACGCTCGACCAGGTCACCAAGCGGTATCCCGATGGCTACGAGGCCGTCAAGGGCATGAACCTCGACATCGCCGACGGCGAGTTCGTGATCCTCGTCGGTCCTTCCGGGTGCGGCAAGTCCACCGCTCTGCGGATGGTCGCCGGCCTCGAGGACATCACCGAGGGCGAGCTGAAGATCGGCGGCCAGGTCGTCAACCAGAAGGCGCCCAAGGACCGCGACGTCGCCATGGTCTTCCAGAACTACGCCCTGTATCCGCACATGAGCGTGCGCGACAACATGGGGTTCGCCCTCAAGCTCAAGGGCGTGGACCGGGACGAGATCGACCGCAAGGTCGAGGAGGCCGCCCGCATCCTCGACCTCGTCCCCCATCTGGACCGCAAACCCGCCCAGCTGTCCGGCGGCCAGCGCCAGCGGGTGGCGATGGGACGGGCGATCGTGCGCGATCCCGCCGCCTTCCTGATGGACGAGCCGCTCTCCAATCTCGACGCCAAGCTGCGCGTGCAGATGCGCACCGAGGTCTCCCGGATCCAGAGCCGGCTCGGCACCACCACCATCTACGTCACCCACGACCAGACCGAGGCCATGACGCTCGGCGACCGGGTCGCGGTCATGCGACAGGGAACGCTCCAGCAGGTGGGCACGCCGATGGAGCTCTACACCCGGCCGACCAACCTGTTCGTGGCCGGGTTCATCGGCTCGCCGGCGATGAACTTCATGCCGGCCGGTGTCGAGGACGAGTCGCTGAGGCTGCCGATAGGCGCGGTCCCCCTCGCGCGCGAGGCGCGCGACAGGGTGGGCGGACGCTCCCTGATCGCCGGCGTGCGGCCCGAGAACTTCGAGGACGCCGCGCTGGTCGGCGAGGCGCGCGACCGCGGGAGCACATTCCGGGCCCACATCGAGGTTCTCGAGTCGATGGGATCCGAGCTCTACGCCCACTTCACGGTCGACACCGACCAGCACATGGAGTCGCCGCAGCTGCGCGAGCTGGCGCAGGACGCCGGCACCGAGGAGGTCCCCTCGAGCGGCGAGGGGGGGCGGATCGTGGCGCGTCTGGACCCGGCCAGTCGGGTCAGGGAGGGTCAGGAGGCGGAGCTGTGGGTGGACGCCACCCGGGTCCACCTGTTCGATGCCGACAGCGGCGAGAGCCTCACGGGCTGAGCCCGCGACGCAGCCGCCGCACCATCGTGTTCTCGTCCGCCGAGGGGCGCTCGAGCTCCTGGGCGCAGGCGCTCGCCCGCCGCGTCGGGCGTAGGCGAGAGCGGCGGCGACCGACCCCGGGGCTCGATGCCTCCGGCTCCGACCCGGCCGTGTAGCGTGGCGATGAACCACCGGTTCGCGCGCCGATGATCTTTCGCCAGCTCCCCCACGACGACCTGGGTTGTGCCTCCTACCTCGTGGGGGACGACGGCGCCGGGGTCGCGGCGGTCGTGGATCCCAAGTTCGAGATCGACGAGTATCTCCAGCTGGCCCGCTACTTCGGGGTGTCGATCGAGCACATCCTCGAGACCCACAATCACGCCGACCACGTCTCCGGCCACGGGCGGCTGGCGGCGGCCACCGGGGCGACCATCCACATCCACCGCGAGGCGGGCGCCGGCTATGCCCATGAGGCGTTCGACGACGGCTGGGAGCTGGAGCTGGGCGCCTGCCGCATACGCGCCATCCACACCCCGGGCCATCGCCCCGAGCACACGGCGTTCGCGCTGATCGACACCCGGCGCGGAGACCAGCCGTGGGCGCTGCTCACCGGCGACAGCCTGTTCGTGAACGACGTGGCGCGCCCCGACCTGGCGATCGACAAGGCGGACGGCGCGCGAGCGATCTTCCACAGCCTGCACGACAAGCTGCTCGAACTGCCCGGAGAGACGGAGGTCTGGCCCGGCCATCTGGGCGGCTCGCTGTGCGGAGGGCCGGGCATGGACATGAAGGTCTCCTCGACCCTGGCCTTCGAGCGCGCCCACAACGAGCTCCTGGGCGAAACCGACGAAGCGCGCTTCGTGACGCGCGTGACCGCCGGCCTGGGCCCCCAGCCGCCCAACTTCCAGGCGATCGTGGAGCTCAACCGGGGCGAGCTGCTGACCGAGGGAGTGGACGTCCTCCCGCTCACCCCACGCCAGCTCGAGCACCGGCGGGCCGAGGGAGCCCTGATCGTGGACGCCCGGACCGACCTCCAGTTCGACGAGGCCCACATACCGGGCGCGGTCTTCATTCCGGCGGTGCAGGCGGGCTTCGGCACCCGGCTGGCCTGGCTCGCCGACCGCGATCAGCAGATCGTCCTGGTGGGACGCGACGACCAGGATGCGCGCCGGGCCGCGAGCCTGGCCTTGTCGGTGGGCATCCGCCGCCTAGCGGGCTTCCTTGCCGGCGGCATGACCGAGTGGCGGCGCGAGAAGCGCCCGGTGGAGCGTGTCGAGCGGCTGGAGCTCGAGGAGCTGCATGACCGGTCGGTCGGCGATCCGTCCATGCAGATGCTCGACGTGCGCGAGCAGGGCGAGCGCGACCGGGGCTACATACCCGGCTCGCGGTTCGAGCCCTGGCACGACATCGACGGCGTCACCGACGGCGTCGACCCACGGCGCCCGCTGGCCGTGCTGTGCAGCTCCGGCCAGCGGGCGGCCGTGGCGGCGAGCCTGCTACAGCGCCACGGCGCCACGCAGGTCCTGCACGTGGTCGACGGCGGAGTGCCGGAGTGGGAGAGGCTCGGCTACCCGATCGAGAGGCCCGACCGGGCGGCCGACTGACCGGAGCCCGGCCTCTCAGCCCTTTCCGGCGACGTCCTTCGCCTTGTCGGAGGCGTCGTCGACCTTGTCCTTCACGGTCCCGGTCGCACGGTCGACCTTGCCCTCGCGCTTGAGGCCCTTGTCGTCGGTCAGGTCGCCGCCCGCCTCCTTCACGCGGCCCTTGGCTTCATCGACCTTTCCATCGCTCATGAATCGCTCCTTTCGCTCGGTGTCCATCGGCTACCCGCTGGGGGCGCGATCCATTCCCTTCGCGCCCCGGGGGCTCGGGCCGGCCTCGCCCGCTCAGCCGATCACGGGGGCGCTGCGCTGATTGGCCAGCCTGGTCAGCGTCCGCTGCATCCGGCTGGTGACCAGCCGATATCCCTCGTCCACACCGGCGTCGCCGTCGGATCCGAGCTCCTCGTGGAGGTTGATCGGAGGCATCACCCGAATCCGGACTTTGGCCGGAATCGGAAAGCGGCTGGGAAGGTCGAGCACCGTCACCCCCCACGGAGGCCCGAGCACCGGGGGCAGCACCCTCACCCGCGCGAGGCGGTCGAGCGCCAGTGTCCGCGCGATCCGCCGGCCGCGGCCCATGAACAGACCGGTCTCCTGACCGCCGAGCGCGACCACCGGAATCAAGGGGACCCGCTGCTCGAGGGCCAGCCGGACGAAGCCCTTGCGACCCGCGAAGTCGACCTTGCTCGATTGCCACGAGGGTCGGAAGCTCTCCTCGTCCCCGCCGGGATAGACCAGCAGGGCGGCGTCGCGCCGCAGCGCCCGGCGCATGTTCTCGGGTGACGCCGGCACCGTGCCGTAGCGCTGCACGAGCGTCCTCGTGCCCGGGACCTTGAACACGAGGTCGTGGGCGAGCTGGTAGAACGGCCGCTCGGCGCCGACGTGGTCGCAGAAGGCCTGCGTGAAGACGAAGGTGTCGGCGATCACGGTTCCGCCCGAGTGGTTGCCGACCAGCAGGACCGGCCCGGTTCGGGGAATGCGCTCCAAGCCGGAGACCTCGGCGCGGAAGTACACCTCGGAGAGCAGGCGAAGCGCCGGGAGCGTCCGCCGGATGTAGTCGGGATCGCGCAGCTCGAACGGATCCTCGGAGGTCTCGGCGCCGGTGACACCGGCGACGTCCACGGCTCCCACCGCGTCCTCGAGCGCCGCCTCGATCATGCGCAGCGTGCCGCCGGCAGCCGCCGGAACGCCGGTAAACAGCTTGAGCAGGCGGGAACCGGAGCTCATGGTTGCCTACTCCAATACCCCGAAGATCAGATTCCAACAGCCCACACCGGCGGTTCGCACGCGGCTCGGGTGGCGGTGCGTAGCCCCCGGGGGCGGGCGCCCGGCGGGAGCGGGGATCTTCGCCCGGGGATTCGGAGTCGCGGTCCGGGGGAACCCGTAAGGCGAGCTAGCGAGGAGGAGACCGTCATGGCGGAAGAAGGGTCGGGGGTCGGCGATCGGCTCAGCGGCGCGGTGCAGAAGATCAAGGGCGCGGGCGGCGGGGAGGAGGAACGCCAGGCCGATGAGGTCGGGGGGCGGGTCGAGGTCGTCCGAAAGACACTGCTCGCGTTCGGCGAGGGCGAGCACGACCAGTTCCTCGAGGCGTTCGAGGAGGAAGTCGAGTGGGTCGGACCCGAGGGCAGCAAGTTTCCCGGAGCTGGCACCCACAGCGGCCGCGACGCCGTGGGCGAGAAGTTCGTGGGCGAGATCGGGAGCGGCTTTCCCGCCTTCGGCTTCCGACCCGATCAATACCTCGACGCCGAGGACGAGGAGTGGGTCGTGACCCTGGGGGCGTTCACCGGAGAGGGGAGCACAGGCGACTTCGAAGTTCCCGGCGCGGTGGTCTGGGAGTTCAGCGACGACAAGGTCTCCAGGGTCAGGATCTACACCGACAGCGATGCGTTCCCCGAGCCGGTCGAGGAGGAGGAAGGCGAGGAGGCCGAAGGCGAAGACGACGGCGACGAGGACCGGAGGTCCGACGACGAACCACAGGACCGGAAGTCCGATGACGAGGACCGAGACAAGGACGACGAGAGCGGCGAGGGTGGCGAGGATGACGAGGGCGAGAAGCGCGAGGGCGACGGCGGGTAGCGAGACCGATCGAACCGCCCGGACATGACGCTTGCCAAGCGATGCGCCGGTTGAGTTCGCCGAGCGCCTGGGCGCTCGCCGGCGGAGCAGGCGCGGTGGGGCTCGCAGCGTGGTGGCTGGGGTCGGTGGTGATGATCGCGACGCCTCGCGCGATCGCCGCGCTGATGGCCGACCTCACCGACCCCGACGCCGATTGCGAGATCTACGACCCCTGCTGCGGCACCGGGCGGTTGCTGGTGGCCGCCCACCGGCACGCACGGGCTCGCCGGAACCCGACCGAGGGCGCCCCGGCTTCGAGCGCCGCGCGCCGCGGCGCGCCGCGCCTCTACGGGCAGGAGCTCAACCCGCTGCCCTTCGTGCTCGCGCGCCTCAACGCCGCCTTCCGGGGCCTGGATGCCCGGTTCGCCTGGGGCGACGTCATGCGGCGACCCGCCTTCCTGGACGAGGACGGATCGCTCAAGAAGGTCGACGTCGTGGTCGCCAACCCGATGTGGAACCAGTCGTTTCCCGTCGAGGTCTACGAGCAGGATCGCCACCGGCGGTTCGGATTCGGGATCCCGCCCACGTCCGACGGCGACTGGGGGTGGATCCAGCACATGCACTCGGCCCTGCGCGAAACCGGCCGGATGGCCGTGGTCCTCGACGCCGAGTTCCCCCCTCGGGGCAGCAACGGCAACGGCCACCCCGCCGAGACCGCGATCAAGCGGGCGTTCGTGGGCGACGACCTGATCGAGGCGGTGCTCGCCTGCGACTGGCCGGCCCACAGGCCGCGGCGAAGCCTGCGCGGGGCGATCCTGAGCCGCGCGATCCCAACCGGCGTCATGCTGGTGGTCAACCGCCTCAAACGCCACCCGGGCGAGGTCCTCATGCTGGAGACCGGCGACCTGCTGGCCGACTACTGCGCGGGGACGGTCGAGGCCGAGGACGCCCTGGGCATGGTGCTCGACTCCTACCGCGGCTGGCGGCAGGTCGAGGGGCTGTCCGCGGTCGTGTCGCTCGACCGGCTGGCCGAGCACGATTTCGACCTTTCGCCATCCGTTTACGTGCGGGCTGGCGCGACCGGCTGACCGCACCCCGGGCGGCGGGCGGGGCCCGCCGCAGCGGCGCGGGAACCGGCGGTTGCGGCCTGCGAATCGGAGTATGCTGGGAGATCGGGTCGGACGGGCGGCGGTCCTGGTCCAGCAACGCACAGGAGCCTGACCCGTCCGCGGAGATCTTCGTCCTCGAGCCATTCGACAAGGCGATCTGAGGCCGGGGCAGGGCGGGCCGGCCGTCGCTGCGCGGTCGACCGCGATGGCCGGCGTTCGCTACGCCGTCGGGGTGATCCGCCGCGCAGCGGGCCTGCTGGCGCTGGCGGGGCTCCTGTGGTCGGCGCTGCTGATCGTCACCGCGGCGGCCTCTCATCCGCTCCGCGAGGTGCCCGCCCGCCTGGGGGGTTTTCCCGGCTGGCTGCGCGGGCCGTTGAGCGGCACGGGTTATCTGTTGCGGCCGAGTCAGTTCGCGACTCTGGTGCTGGTCATGGCCGCGTGGTACCTCCTCGCCCTGGCCTGCGCCCCGGCGCTTCGGGCGGGTTGGACCATCGGAGCCGTCGTTCTCCTGCACGTCGTCTTCCTGCTGGGGCCGCCGCTCATCTCGTCCGACGTGTTCGGCTATCTCGACTGGGCGCGCATGGACGTGCTGCACGCGCTCAACCCGTACGTCACCGCGTCGGGATCGGTGCCCTCGGACCCGGTGTACGGATTCCTCAGCTGGCATCGGGGCGTCTCCCCCTACGGTCCCCTGTTCACGGTGGGCAGCTACGCCCTGGCGCCGCTCGGTGTGCCGGCCGGGCTGTGGGCGCTCAAGCTGCTGGTCACGCTGTCCAGCCTGGGCTGCGTAGCGCTGATCTGGGCCGGCGCCCGGACGCTGGCGCGCCCGCCGCTTCCGGGGATCCTCCTGTATGGGGCCAACCCGGCCGTGCTCGTCTATGCGGTCGGCGGGTTCCACAACGACACGATCACCACGGCGGCCATCGTGGGCGCGGTGTACCTGGTCCTCCGCGGACGGGAGCGGGCGGGAGCGCTGGTGGGCGCCGCCGCGGTGGCGCTCAAGTCCTCGGCTGGGGTGGTCATGCCGTTCCTGGTCCTCGGCGCGCGGGATCGCTGGCGCGCTCTGCTGGCCGCGGTGGTGGGCGCAGCGGCGGCGCTGGCGCTGGCCCTGGCCGCGTTCGGCTCGCACGCCTTCGGCTTCCTGCACGCGCTGAGCGACCAGGAGAACCGAAACTCGGGTACCAGCGTCGCGGCCCAGCTGGGTGCGCTGTTCGGATGGGTCGGGTCGCCGCCGCCGGTCCGGCTGGCGGCCTCGGTGATCGGAGTCCTCGTGATCCTGGCGCTGCTGGTCCGAACCTGGCGGGGATCGGACTGGGTGGCGTCGGCGGGGTGGGCGACGCTGGCGGTGATGGTCACCTCCGCCTACCTGCTGCCCTGGTACATCGTGTGGCTCGTCCCGCTGGCGGCGCTGGGCGCCAGCCGGGCCCTGCGAGTGGCCAGCGTGGCGATGACGCTGTTCGTCATCCTCGTCCGGCTCGTCCCCGAGCTGCAACCGACCTCCGGGCCTCCCGTCACCGCGGCCAGCGCACTCAGCGCGGTCGTCATGCCGCTCGAGGGCGGCCCCCAGCAGCCGGCGCGCACGTCACTCGGGCTGCACGAGCCGCTGGCGCGAGCGTTCGAGCGCGCATGGGAGGCCGAGCGCCGGATGAAGACCGGGCGCGATTTCAGGCCCGTGCGCAGATCGAGCTCCCGCTGCCGCGCGCTCGAGCCGGATCCCGGCCCGCGGCGCGATCAGCGCTGGTCTTGCCGGGTCTCGTACCTGACGCGGGCGGGGGCCCGGGGACGTGCCTCCTACCTGGTCGCGCTGGATCCCCGGGCCTGCTTCACGGCAACCTCGCGCGACCATCCGGCGCAGGTGTTCGAGCGCGTGCTCGCCCGCCCGGCTGCGAACCCGCTAGCGCACTTTCGGTCCTGCCCCTAGCGTGGCCAGCGGACGGTGCGACCGGCTACCGGTCGACGCCGCCCGGCTCTGCGGCGGAGGCGCCCGTCACAGGCCGAAGATCAGATAGTGCAGCAGCCCTCCGGCCATTCCGAACAGCGCGCCGTGGGCCACCAGCAGCCACTCGTCCTCCCTGGTGGCGGAGCGCAGGGTCTCCACGAACTCCGACGGGGACATCTCGCGCATGCGGGCCGTGAACAGCTCACGCACCGCCTGGTCGCCCTGGCGGCTGAACTCTGGTTCCTGGATCGGGGCGAGGGTGTGCTCGACCGCCTCGGTGGCGACCGACTCCCGCAGCCTCTCGTAATCGCTCGAGCCGTACGCCGCCCGCACCAGGACGCCGGCCGGCCCTACCGCCCGGTCCACCGCGGGGCGCATCGCGCTTGCTATCAGCTGCCGGGTACGGTCCGAGCGCGGGCCGTGCATGAGCTCCTCGCCGATGTTCTCCAGCGTGATGATGTCCTGCGCGATCACGTCCCCGTAGATCTTCGCCGCGTCGTGCTGGCGGCGTGGGAAGAGACCCTGCGCCCGGAAGGGACCCAGCTTCCGGGGCTCGAGGGGCTCGTAGATCATCCAGATGCCCAACCAGTTCGTCGCGTAGCCGATGACCGACTCGACCACCGGTAGCAGCCACCACTCCGGGACCGCCTCGATGAGGAAGATGGTGGGAATTCCGCAGAGGAAGCCGAAGACGAAGCCGAACCGGATGATGAAGCGGAACTCCCTCCTTCCGACCTCGTGAAACAGCTTGTTGGTGAGCTCACGGTTGTCCACCAGGCGGCGAATCACCATGTGCTTGATGTCGAGCAGCTCGTCTATGTGCCTGCCGATCTGCTCGGTGACGTCCGAGACGACCTCGGGCAGCTGCTGTCTGACCCGCGCGTAGAGCGTTTCGCGGGCGCGCGGTGACAGCTGATGCCAGAGCTCGGGGTGCTGACCCTCGATCGTTCGTTCCACGAGCTCCCGGATGTCCTGGTCGGAGCGCGCCATGATGTGCTCGGCGATCTTGTCGGGCCCGAACCGCTCGTAGAACTCGGAGGGACTGCCGACCTGTCCGATCTGCTTGTCCACGGCGATGCTTCCCATCTTCGCCGCGCGCGACGGGATGATGCCCTGCCACCCGAGACCTCCGTGCATGATGCCGGGTACCTGCCGCAGCTTGCGCGGGAGGTGGCGGGCGACGCGCGCCAGGCCGGGGACCCGGACGCCGGTGAACTGGATCGGCCGGTAGAGCATCCACACCCCGGTCCGGTTGATGACGTACCCGACTATTCCCCCCAACACGGGTATAGAGAGCATGCTGAGGGTGTGGTCGTGGAAGACCGGAATCGAAATCAGGCTGAGGGCGACGCGATCCGTGGCGACCTCCGGAAGCCAGGCGTAGGATGACCGACCGACCAGGTTCCCGCTAGGAGGAGGGGTGGCAGACTCGGAACGCAACCGTTCTCGCGCCGACGAGCACGGCGGCTCCCGGCCGAGTGGTCCGCCGAACGGAGGGCTCGGCGCCCGCGAGCTGATCGAGCTCGGGCCGGCCCTGGCCAGGCTCGGGTTGTTCGCCTCCCTGCGCGCGGCCGGCTGGGCGACCTCCTCGACCTTCGCGGCTTGGAGGCGCATCGCCTCCGCCGTGCTATCGGGAGAGTCGCCGGTGGAGTTCGTGGTGGCGGTTCGAGACCAGGCCGTGGACGCCGCCCGCGAGGCGCTCGGCGTCAATGACATCGAGGACACGCTCGGTCGTATCACCTCGGAGCCGCCAGAGCCCTCGGAGGACGGCGACCGGGAGACGACGGACCTGCGCGAGCGGGGAAGGGAGCTGCTGGCGCGCTCCGCGCGCTTGGAGCCCGACGACGATCGTCATCCCGCGTTCGGATTGATACTCGAGCAGCTCGCGCCAGACGAGATGCGGATCCTGCGCGTGCTGGCGAGCGGCCAGGGGCAGGCCGCCATAGACGTCGAGGCCAGGGGCCCGCTCGGGCTGGGCAGCCGTGACGTCGCGCGCCGGCTGTCGCTGCTGGGCGATCGCGCCGGGTGCCGCCACCCCGAGCGGGTCCAGGTCTACCTCGACAACCTCCTGCGCCTCGGCCTGGTGCAGATCGCCGACGAGCCGTTCGACGACGAAGAGCTCTACGAGGTCCTCGAGGCCCAAGCCGAGGTGAGCGAAGCCAAGCAGGAGGCGTCGAGCGGGGCGACCAGGGCCAAGAGCCGCAGGCATCGGATCGAGCTCACGCACTTCGGGCAATCCTTCTGCGAGACCTGCCTGCCGCTGGGCGAATCCGGATAGGGCACCCGCCCCGCAACCGGCTCGCCCGCCCCGCCCGGACCGCGGCGATACGGCCGAAGCCTGCACGTTTCATTTCGTTTTCCCACGGCCCCGCTGTGGACTGAGAAGCTGCCCAGCGGCGGACCCTGCCGGCAAACGCGAAGGAGGCCTGAAATGGCCGCAGCACGCGACGTGGTTGGACCGTGGACGGGATCGCGGTGGTGGGTGCTGGTGGTGATCGGGGCGCTGTCGATCGTCGCGGGGGTCATCGCGGTGGTGCTTCCCGGCCTGACCCTGATCGTCCTGGGCATCGTGTTCGGCGCCAACCTGCTCATATGGGGGACGCTCACCCTGGTCAGCGCCTTCGACGCCCACTTGGGCGTCGCGCACAGCGTGCTGGCGGTGATCGTCGGAGTCCTCGGCGCGCTCGCCGGGCTGGTCTGCCTCGTGCACCCCGGCGTGGGCATCGTGGCGCTGCTGCTGGCCATGTCGTTCTGGTTCATCCTCACCGGGATCGCCGACCTCGTGCGGGCGATACACCTTCCCGAGGGTCGCCTGCTGTCGCTCCTGCTCGGGGTGGTGGGGATCGCTGCCGGGGTGATCATCGTCTCCAACCCCGGGATCGGGCTCGCCACGCTCGCGCTGCTGGCGGGGGTCGGGTTCATCGTCAGGGGGCTGCTCGAGGTCGCCGCCGGCCTGGCGCTGCGCCGGTCGCGCGGCCCCCGGCCGTTGCCGGCCACGTGACGCCCGGCTCCGGCGGTCGAGTCCGCCGAGAGCTCCCCACCGGGCGCGCCCGCCCCTCCTAGCCGGGGGCGCGGCAGGCGGCGCAGGTTCCGGTCACCTCGACCGTGTGCCCGCTCACCGTGAAGCCGTGCTCGGCGCCGAGACCCGCCAGCCACGGGCCGAGCGCGCAGTCGCGCAGCTCGACGACGCGATGGCAGCGGCTGCACACGAGGTGGTGGTGGTGCTCCTCGCCGCAGAGGCGGTAGCAGACCTCCCCCCGCCGATGCATGAGCGCGTCGATGATGGCGTGCTCGCTCAGCAGCGCCAGCGTGCGATAGACGGTGGCCAGCCCGATCGCGGCGCCCCCACCGTGGAGCCTGGCATGGATCTCCTGGGCGGTGGCGTCGTTGGGCTCGTCGGCGAGGGCTTCGAGCACCGCACGCCGCTGCCGCGTCGGCCGAACGCCGCGACGCGCGAGGAGCGCGCCGGGGTCGGGTTGCGCGCGACGGCTCATCCACATAGGGTAGCGGGCAATGAGAATGAAAATCGTTCTCGTAACAGCGGCGGCGTTATTCGCCTTCCTCGGCCCCGGTTGCGGGGGCGGGGAGTCGGCGCGGGGGAAGGGAAAGGCGCGGGTGGTCGCGGCCTTCTATCCGCTCGCCTACGCCGCCCGCGAGCTCGGCGGCTCGCGGGTCGCGGTGGATGACCTGACGCCGCCCGGCGCCGAGCCGCACGACCTCGAGGTCTCCCCTGACGACGTCCAGCGCATCCGCTCGGCCGACCTCGTGCTTCTCCTCGGTCACGGGTTCCAGCCCCAACTGGAGGCGGCGGCCGGGGGCGGCAGCACGGTGCTCGCGCTGCTCGACACCAGGGGCCTGTCGCTGCGCTCGAACGGCGACCCGCACGTGTGGCTCGATCCACTGCGCTACGCGCTGATCGTCGAGCGCATCGGCGCGGCGCTCCACGCCGAGCAGGCGGCCGGGCGCCTGGTGACGCGCCTTCGCGGGCTCGACCGTGAATACCGCAGCGGCCTGTCCCGCTGTGCCCGACGCGAGGTCGTGACCACTCACGAGGCGTTCGCCTACCTCGCCCAGCGCTACCGCCTGAAGCAGATCGCGATCACCGGGCTCAGCCCGGAGGCCGAGCCCGCGCCCAGGGACCTGCGACATGTAGTCGAGCTGGTGCGCAGGACCGGCGCCACGACGGTCTTCGTCGAGACGCTCGCCTCGCCGCGAATCGCTCGGACGGTCGCCCGCGAGACGGGCGCCAGGACGGCGGTCCTCGACCCGCTCGAGGGGCTCACCCCGACCGAGGCCAAGCGCGGCGAGGACTACTTCTCGCTCATGCGCGCCAACCTCGCAACCCTGAGGCAGGCGCTCGGATGCCGCTAGCCGTCGAGCTCGAGCACGTCGGCTTCGCCTATCCCGGCGCGCCCGCGGTGCTGCGCGACGTCGACCTGGCGATCGAGCCCGGTGAGTTCGTGGCGATCGCGGGGCCAAACGGGGGCGGAAAGACGACCCTGCTTCGGATCCTGCTCGGGCTGGAGCAGCCGCAGACCGGCTCCGCCCACCTGTTCGGCGAGCCGGCTGCCCGGTTCGGCCGCCGCTCGGGCATCGGTTACCTGGCCCAGCGCTCTGCGCTCGGGATCGAGTCGCCGGTCACCGTCCGTGAGGTGGTCGCCGCGGGCCGGGTCCAGCGGCGGGGGGTGTTCACGCGGCTGCGCGGCGGCGACCGCGCGCTCGTCGAGCGGACGATCGAGCGGGTCGGGCTGGCGGATCGCGCCGGGTCCCCGCTGTCGACGCTCTCCGGGGGCCAGCAGCAGCGCGCGTTCATCGCCAAGGCGCTGGCCGCCGAGCCCGAGCTGCTGGTGCTCGACGAGCCCACCGCCGGCGTCGACGTCGACGCCCAGGACGCGCTCGCCTCGCTGCTGGCCCGCCTGCACCGGGAGCTGGGAGTGACGATCCTGTTCGTCTCTCACGAGTTCGGCGCCGTCGAGCGCTTCGTGGAGCGGCTGGTGCTGGTGCGCGGCGGCGTGGTGTTCGATGGCGATCCGGCGGCCCTGCCGGCCACCTGGCACGACCCCTCTCATGTCCATCCTTGACTCCGAGTTCATGCGACTGGCGTTCGCGACCGGGGCGATCGTCGGCGTCCTCGCGCCCGCGGTCGGCTTCTTCCTGGTGCAGCGGCGGATGAGCCTGATCGGCGACGGCATCGGGCACGTCGCCTTCGCCGGGGTGGCCACCGGCTACCTGCTCGGCGTCTCCCCGGTGGTGACCGCGCTGGTTGCCTCGGTGGGCGGCGCGGTGGCGATCGAATCGCTGCGCAGCCGGCGCCGCGCGGCCGGTGACCAGGCGCTCGCCCTGCTCTTCTACACCGGCATCGCCGCCGGTGTGGTGCTGGTATCGGCGGCCGGGGCGCTGAACGCCAACCTGTTCTCCTTCCTGTTCGGATCGATCCTGACCGTCACCCGGGGCGACCTGGTGCTGGTCGCGATCCTCGGCGTGGTCGGACTGGCGCTGGTGGCGGGTCTCTACCGGGCCCTCGTCGCGGTCGCCCTGGACGAGGAGGCCGCCCGCGTCAGCGGCGTCCCGGTGGGGTGGCTCAACGTGGCCCTGGCCGGCCTCGCCGGGGTCACGATCGCGCTCTCGATGCGGATCGTCGGGATCCTGCTGATCGCCGCCCTGATGGTGCTCCCGGTCATCGCCGCGGGGCGCCTCGCCTGGAGCGTCCGATCGGCCATGCTGCTGGCGATCGCGATCGGGCTGGTCTCGGTGTTCGCCGGACTGACCGCCGCGTACTACGCCGACCTCGCGCCGGGCGGAGCCATCGTGCTGGTCGCCGCCGGGTCGTTCCTGCTCGCCGGCGTCGTTCCCGCGGTGCGCGGTCTGCGTCGCGGCGAACCGGACGGCTAGACGGCCAGGCGCCGCCTGATGCGCTCGCCGACGGGGCTGGCCAGCTGCCGGATGGGAAGGCCCTTCTCGTCGTAGCGCAGCGGATGAGCGCTTCCTTCGGCGACCGGGCCGACCAGCCCGGGGCCGCCCCCGCGGTGCCGGGCGTTGCGCAGCTCTTCGTAGTAGTAGGCGTCGAACGCCCTGGTCAGGTCGGACTGGGTCATCGCGGTCAACACGCCGGTTCCAGAACCGGCTGCCCGCCCACCGCGAGCCTGCCCCGGCCGGGCTCGGCGTCGGCGCCTAACAGAGACCACGCCAGCAGCCACAGCGCCGCCTTCTGGTCCGGGGCCAGCCTGTCACTGGCCTCGATTGCCTCCGCCACAGGTTCGAACCCGACGTCGTCGGCCACCATCTGCTCGACGGCGCGGCGGTGGTCATCGAACGACGGCCCGGTGGCGATCCGGCCCATCGTGCTCCCTTGGCTGGAGACCTGGGTGGTCATCTCTGGCGGCAGAGTGTGAGGGCAGCGGCTGAGAATCGTGTGAGAGTCGACTGAGCGCGACTCTCAGCTTCCTCTCATCGCGGATAGCATCATCCCATCCGTGCGGGTGCTACTGGTCGAGGACGACGTGCGAATGGCCGCGGCCCTGCGCCGGGGGCTGCAGGCCGAGGGGATCGTGGCCGACGTCGCCACCCGCGGGGGCGACGCGCTGTGGATGGCGCGCGCCACCGAGCTGGACGCGATGGTGCTCGACGTCCTGCTGCCGGACATCGACGGATTCGAGACGTGCCGCAGGCTGCGGGCGGACGGTGTCTGGGTCCCCATCATCATGCTGACCGCCCGCGATGCGGTGGCCGACCGGGTGCGAGGGCTGGACGCGGGCGCCGACGACTACCTGACCAAGCCGTTCTCGCTGGCCGAGCTACTCGCGCGGCTGCGCGCACTCTTTCGCCGGGGGCCCCTCGACCGGCCGACGGTGCTCGAGGTGGGCACGCTGCGGCTCGACCCCGCGACGCGGCAGGTCTGGCGCGGCGACCACGAGATCGCCCTCTCGGCGCGGGAGTTCGCGCTGCTGGAGACGTTCATGCGCCGGCCCGGTCAGGCCCTCAGCCGGCTGCAGCTCCTGGAGGCGGCCTGGGACTACGCCTACGAGCACCGTTCGAACGTGATCGAGGTCTACGTCAGGTACCTGAGGGAGAAGATCGACCGGCCGTTCGGGGTCAGCGCCCTGGAGACGGTCCGCGGCTTCGGCTACCGCCTGCGCAAGGACGGCGGGGCTTGAGCCGGGTCCCAATCCGCCTCCGTCTGACCGCCGGCTTCGCGCTGGCGATGGTCGCGGTGGTCGCCGGGGGCGCGGCGTTCGCCTACCTGCGCGTGCGAGCGGACCTCGACGAGACGATCAGAGATTCCCTGTACACCCGCGCCCAGGGCGTCGCCAGGCAGGCGCGCCGCTCCCGGGTCCGTCTGGTGCAGTCGGGGCTACCTCCCTCCGAGGAAGAGAGCATCACGCAGCTGCTGGCGCCCAACGGCCGGGTCCTGCGCACCACGGGCACCACCTCGGCCCCGGTCCTGAGCGCTTCCCAGCTGCGGCGTGCGCGCACCGGTTCCGTGCTCGTCGACCGGCGTGTGCCCGAGATCGACGGGCCCGCCCGCGTCCTGGCCAGGCCGGTGTCCGCCCGGTCCGGCTCACCGGTCGTGGCGGTGGGCCAGGCGGTGGACGACCGCAACGAGGTCCTCGCGGGTCTGCTCAAGGGCTTCCTCATCGCCGGGCCGATCGCCATCGTGGTGGCATCGCTGGTCGGCTACGTCCTGGCCGCGGCCGGCCTGGCCCCGATCGAGGCGATGCGCCGCCGGGCCCGGAACGTCTCGCTCACCGAGGACGGGGATCCGCTGCCACTTCCAGCCGCCCGCGACGAGGTGCGGCGTCTGGGGGAGACGCTCAACGACATGCTCGACCGGCTGCGGCGTTCATTCCAGAACGAACGCCGCTTCGTGGCCGACGCCAGCCACGAGCTGCGCACGCCGGTGGCGGTCATCAAGACCGAGCTGGACGGCGCCCTGCACACCGGCGGGTACGGTCCCGACGTCCGTGAGGCGCTGGTGGCGGCCATCGACGAATGCGATCGCCTCGGCCAGCTGGCCGAGGATCTGCTGGTGCTGGCCCGGGCCGCCGACGGCCGGCTCCCGGTTCGGCCCGAGAGGCTTCGCATGCGCTCACTGCTCGACTCCATTCGGGACCGGTTCATCGACCGCGCCATCGAGCATCGCCGCCGTATCCGGGTCGACGCGCCCGACGACCTGACGGTGGCCGTCGATCCGCTGCGCATGCGCCAGGCGCTCGGCAACCTGATCGACAACGCGCTGCGCCACGGCGACGGCGAGATCGTCCTCAGCGCACGCGCCACGGGGACCGACGTCGAGATCGACGTCGCCGACCAGGGCCCGGGGTTCCCGCCCGACCTGGCCGACCAGGCGTTCGCGCGCTTCGCGCGCGGCGACCCCGCGAGGACGCGCGGGGGAGCCGGCCTCGGGATGTCGATCGTGCGCGCGATCGCCGAAGCTCATGGAGGGCGGACGGCGATCGTCGACGGCGCGGGGGCGAGGGTCCGCCTGTGGCTGCCGGCATCCGCCGGCGCCATGGACGGCGGCGCCCCGGCGCGGCCCTGAGCTACCTCGACCCGCGCGCCGCCAGCCCGAACGGGCTTCCCTCGCTGTCCCTGCACACCGCCCACGCCTCGCCCGGATGGACGACGGATCCTCCCAGCGCCTCGACCTGCTCCAGGGCGGCCGGGATGTCGTCGACTTCGAAGTACGGCAGCGAGAACGAGTCTCCCGGACCGCGCCCACGAGCATGGACCCCGACGGCCGGGGCGGCGGAATGGGTCTGCCACCCCTCCCCCTCTCCGGCGGCTCGCGACTCCAGCTCGAGCCCGAGCAGGCCGTTCCAGAAGCGACGCGCACGTTCGACGTCGTCCGCCGGAAACTCCACCAGGGCGAGCGGCGAGCGGGCCATGCCGACACCGTACCGCGGTCCTGCCCGATAGCCCCGCCCGAGGCGACTCGAGCGGACTTCCGTTTGCTGGCAGGACGCATTCGCCGCGTTTGCGGCAAGCTGCGTGGGATGCGGCAGCGGGTAAGCGTCATCACCCTCGGGGTGCGCGACCTCGTCCGGGCTCGCCGTTTCTACGAGGTCCTCGGCTGGGAGACCGGCGCGGCGCCCGACGACGACGTCGTCTTCTTCCAGGCGGGCGACATGGTGCTGGCCCTGTGGGACCGCGCCAGGCTCGCCGAGGACAGCTGCGTCGAGGACAGCCCCGGATGGGGCGGCGTGACGCTGGCGCTCAACGTCGCCTCGCCCGGCGAGGTCGACGCCGTGACCGAGGAGGCCAGGGCCGCGGGCGCGACGATCGGCCGAGAGCCGGCGCAGACGTTCTGGGGCGGATACAGCTCGGCGTTCGTGGACCCCGACGGCCACCCGTGGGAGATCGCCCACAACCCGCGTTGGACGCTCACCGCGGACGGCGGGGTCCGGCTGGCCTGAGGCGATCACCGGCTCCCCGGTGGCGGGACCGAGCCGGCGGACGAAGCCCTAGCGTCGCGCCCGGCGGCATCCCGGGCTCTGGAAGTCGAGCAATGGGTGCAGTTCGATGCCGTTGCGGGCCACCCCGTACTGGCCATGGCGGCTGTCCCAGAAGCCCACCCCGGTCACGGTGGCGGTGCCGACGATGCGCCGCTGTCTTCGCCCCACCCCACCGCACGCGCGGGTGAGCGCCTGGCGGGCATGCACCATCGCATTGCGATACGGCGAGACCCCCACCGAATAGCAGCGCGGGCTGGGCAGCTCGGTGATCATCGTGCGGCGGGGATGGCCGGGCTCCGCCACCACCAGATGAATGTCGCGGTCCGCCTCCAGCTGCGTGGAGACCAGCCGTACCAAAACCTGGAACACCTGCCGCTCGGCGCCGGGGAGACGCCCGGTGAAGAAGCCCAGGCCGCCCGGTCGCCGCCGCAGCCACAGGGCGCTCAGGGAGGTGGGTATCGGGGCCGGGTTGACCACCTCCATACGCGAGTCGGCGAGGTTCTTGACCCCGTAGCGCCCGCTGATGCAGGGGCGCTCGCCTGGCTCGTGGCCTCTGGGCAGCCGGCCGGTCACCTTGACCGCGCCGATCGCGGGTCTCAGGCCCGGCGCGGTGGCGAACACCGGCACGAACCCCGGGTCGCGAAACCCCACCGTGAGAAACGCGCGGCCCGCCCCGTTGGTCACCGCCCGGCGTCCGCCCAGGCGGACCACGGCGTGGGGCACCGGGCGTCGGCCGGTGGGGAGATAGGCGTAGGTCCTCAGCCTGAAGCGGGTGCGCCTGCGCACTCGCGGGCCGTGGGGAAGCACCGAGACGTGCAGCGCCGGTTGGGCGATGCTCGGCGCGGGCGGCAGCAGCTGGCTGGCGCGGGCCTGCGGGGCAGCCCGCGCGACGCTCATCCCCGCTCCGGCCGCCGGCAGTGTGGCCAGAGCTCCAGCAGCGAGCAGCACGACCGCCAGGCGGCGGGACTCTGGCCATTTCCCCGGCTTGCATCCCACGGCGGGGCGAACCTACCGGTCAGCCCACCCGCGCCTCCAGGCCCAACGGTACCGGCGCGCGCGACGGTCGCCCGGCGGCTGGACGAGTACACCGACGCTCGCGACGCACTCGACCCCCGTGGGGCGGTCCTCGTAGCGATGTCGCGTCGGTGCTCAGCCCGACGTCCGGCGCGACCGGCCGTCGACTCTCCGGCCGGCCGCGCCAACTCCTTCTGATCCGGACGGTCACTACGTCCTGACGACGCCGACCATGTGCCCTTCCGGATCGTTGAACATCCCGATCTCCACCTGCTCCATGACCTTCTCCGGGCCCATCACCCGCGACCCGCCGAGACTCTCGGCCTTGGCCAGCGCGGCCTCGACGTCGGGCACCCCGATGTAGAAGGTGACGTGGCCGGAGTAGCCCTCGGGCCCCGCGCCGATGCCGCCGCCGATTCCCACGCCGTCGTCCGAGACGTTGCTTTCACGCTGGACGATCCCGTAATTCATGGGGTTGTCGGAGTCGAACTCCCACCCGAACAGCTCGGCGTAGTAGCGCCTGAGCTCGTCCGCGTCCTTCCCCACGATCTCGAAGTGGACTACAGGCTGTCCCATGCTGACTCCTTTCCTCGCCGGTGCGCCGGCGCCTGGTGACCTGCGGTTTTCACTTAAGACGCCGCCGGGCACCGAGACTCATCGTGTCGGGTGACGGAATTCATGCCCATGTTCCTTGGGCTGCCATAAGGCGATCTCCGCGCCCGCGGGCGTGACCACCACGCTGCGCCAGCCCGCCGGACCTTCGGGGCGCGAGCAGGACCGAGGAGCCCAACCGCCGTGCCCGGTCGGTGGTCTGCACTATCTCGGCGACCTCCACGTACGGCAGCCACAGCGCCCGCTCGGTGCCGCACTCCACGATGCCGCCGCCGATGCCGCGTCCGAGCTCGAGCGCCAGGTACGAGCCGCAGAGCGCGTCGATCCGTTCGGAGCGCCATCCGAACAGCTTCGTATAGAGGGCGCGGGCGCGCGTCCGATCGGGGGTGTGCAGCTCGAGGTGCACCACTGGACTGCCGCCGGCTGGGATCATGCCCTGCTCCCTTAGACCGGCGTCGCCGCGCGGACTAATCGGTCGACCGCGGGCCGGCCCGGGCTTGATCGCTCTAGTCTGATCCGGCCATGGCTGCCCGTCCCACCGGCGCGACGGTGCCCGAGCAGGGGCTTCTCAAAGCGGCTCGTGAGGGCGACGAGGACGCCTACCGCGCGCTCGTCGAGTCCCATCGCCCGGAGCTCCACGCCCACTGCTACCGGATGCTCGGCTCCGTCCACGACGCCGAGGATGCGCTCCAGGAGGTGCTGCTTCGCGCCTGGCGCGGGCTGGCCCGGTTCGAGGGGCGCAGCTCGCTTCGGTCCTGGCTGTACACGATCGCCACCAACACCTGCCTGAACCTGATCGCCCGGCGGCCCAAGCGGGTGCTTCCCGTCGACTACGGCCCGGCTGCCGATCCCCACGACGGCCCCGGCGAGCCGCTGGTGGAGTCGGTGTGGCTGGAGCCCTATCCGGACGAGCAGCTGGGCCTCGAGGACGGGCTCGCCGCGCCGGAGGCGCGCTACGAGCAGCATGAGAGCGTCGAGCTCGCCTTCATCGCCGCCCTGCAGCATCTCCCCGCCACCCAGCGCGCGGTGCTCATCCTGCGCGAAGTGCTCGGGTTCTCGGCCCGCGAGGCGGCCGAGTCGCTCGACACGACGGTCGCGTCGGTCAACAGCACCCTGCAGCGTGCGCGCCAGGCGGTCGAGGAGCGCCTTCCCGGGCGCAGCCAGCAGGCCACCCTGCGCTCGCTCGGCGACCAGCGGCTGTCCGAGATCGTCGACGGCTACGTCGACGCCTGGGAAAGGGGCGATGTCGACGCGGTCGTCTCGATGCTGGCCGAGGACGCCGCCTTCGCGATGCCACCCCTTCGGACCTGGTACCGCGGGCGCGACGCGCTCGCCGTCTTCCTGGCCGGCTGGCCGCTGTCCGGCGCCTGGCGGTGGCGTCACGTCCGGACCCGTGCCAACGGCCAGGAGGCGCTCGCCTTCTACAGCTGGGACCCCGGGGCGGGGACCCACCTTCCGTTCGCGCTCAACGTGCTCACCCTTCGCGGCCCGCTGATCAGCGACGTCACCGCCTTCGTGACCCGCTCCACCCGACTACCGGAACGCGAGGTCTACGCGCGCTGGCCCGAGCAGCCCGCCGACCCCTCGAGGCTCGTGGGCTTCTTCGAGCGGTTCGGGCTCCCCGACCGGCTGGATTGATCGGCAGGCTCGCCCGGGCGGCGTAGCCGGGGCCGCGCCGAGGTCAGCGCTTCTTGCCGCCGGTCCGGCGTCCGCCGGCGCGGCTGGCGACGGCCTTGCCGCTCTGCTTGGCGGCCGTGCCGGCCGCCTTGGCCGCGGACTTCGCGCCGCGGGTGACCGAGCCGGCGGCCTTCTGGGCCTGGCGGGCACTGCTCTTGGCGGCACGCGCTTGCCGCGTCGCCGCGGACTTCTTGCCCGATGACTGGGAGCGCGTTCTCTGCGCGTTGCGCTGCCTGGTTACGGCCGCCTTCTTGGCGGCGGCCTGTCGGTCTGCCTTGGTTTGTGCCATGCGACCTCCGTCGTCGGCGTTTCTCTCGGTGACGCTACCCGGGGCAAGTGAAGGTCACACAGTGCGATTTCGCGCATACGTCGGCGCGCGGCCCGGGCATCAGCCCGCCGCCATCCGACGGCGGGAGCTCTCGACCAGTACCGCCGCCGGCTGCTGGGTGGCCGCGCTGGTGGACAGCGTCCGGGGCATCAGCTCGACCGGGCGCCGAGAGCGGAACGTGGCGATCCCGAACCGCGCGACTGCGCGCCACCGCGTGCGGACCAGGCCCCGAGGGAGCGGCGGGGCCAGCCGATCGGGCTCCGGGGGATGGATCACGACGACCTCCGTGGTGGAGATCGGGCCAGCGGTGGCGTCGCGGGCGCCGGGCCGGTAGAGGCGCAGCGGCTGATCGCCACTGGCGGGCGCGACGATGACCCGTGTGTCGCGCGGCCCGCCCAGGGCGGCGGCGACGCCCCGCCAGTCTGGTCGCTGCAGGTCCTCGCGGCTCGCGGTCAGCACCACGCTCAGGGTGAACAGGGCGCACAGCGCGCCCGCGGCCAGCAGCCCCATGCGACCCGCCCCCTGCGCTCCGAATCCCGCCGCGAACGCCGCGATCAGCGGGACGAGGGCCGGCAGGACGTTCCGATCGAGGAAATAGTCGACGCCCAAGCCGGCCAGGGCCAGGGCGCCCACGATCGCGATCGTCCCGATGGCGAGGGCGATCAGCCCGTTCCGGCGCTCGGCGCCATCCGCGCGCAGCGCGAGCAGCGTCAGCCCGACGCCCGCCAGCGCCGTCGTGGGCGCAACCAGCGCATCCACCTGGCCGGGGCCGCCTCCCACGAGGAAGTTCTGCCACACGTCCTTGAGGCGCTCACCCAAGTCGATGGTGGCAATCCACCCCGCGTGCCCGGCGGTCGCCTGGGCGAGCGCCAGCGGCAGGACGGCGAGCCCGGTCGCGGTGGCGGTCGCGGCCGCCACCGCGACCCGCCGGCGCCGGCGCGAGCGCGCCAGCAGCCAGGCGGCCTCGGGGGCGATGACCAGGATGGCGAAGTAGTGGGAGACCAGCGCCAGCGCGGAGGAGAGCGCCCAGCCCACCAGGCCGTCGCGGGCCGGCCGCTCCAGCACTCGGATGAAGAAGAGGAACGACAGCGCGGCCGTCAAGACGAGCAGTGCGTAGGCGCGCGCCTCCTGCGAGTACCACACCAGCATCGGGCTGGTGGCGGTGAGAGCGCCGGCCACCACGGCCGCGCGCCGGGAGACCGGGAGGGCGGCGGCGTAGGCCACCGGAATCGTGGCGGTCCCGAACAGCGCCGACAGCGACCGCAGGCCGACCTCACCGGTGCCGAACACCTGCGACCAGAACCAGGCGAGGAGGTAGTACAGCGGCGGTGTCGTCTCGCTGGCCGGGAGGAGGCTCAACGTCTGGAGCAGGCCCGGTCGCATGAGCTGCGCCGTCACCGCCTCGTCCTGCCAGAAGCTCTGCACGTCGAGCGTCGAGAAGCGAAGGATCGCGGCCAGGGCGGTCAGGACGACGAGCCCTGGATGTCGGCGCAGCACGGCGAGGACCCGCGCGGGGTGGAGCGCGACTCTCACGGGCGGATCGTAGGAACTGCGCGCGAGGACGACCGCTCGGATGCCGCTCAGCCGCTCTGAGCGCTCAGCGGTCGATCGTCTCTCGGGGGATTCTGTGGCGCCGGTACATCTCCGCCACCCACTCTCCGCCCGGCCGTCGAGCCAGCGGATCGAGGAACTCGCGCGCCTGCGCGGGCGGGTCCGTCACCGATGGGTACGGAAACTCGGGAGGAACGATCACGGGGTAGAAGAGCGCCGCAGCCGTGAGGTCGGCGACCGTGAAGGAGTCGCCGACCAGATACCCGCTCGGCTGGATCTCGTCCTCCAGCCGGTCCATGGCGGCCACGGTCTTCCGGCGACTCTGCTCCACCGCCCCGACGTTGATCTCCAGCGCCCGCCGCATGCCCACGCGCAACAGCGGGAACGTGGCCCGGACCAGCATCCGCGCCGGGAGACGCTGACCGTGGGTGAACAGCGGGATGACCACGTCGGGGTGGGCAAGCACCTCGTGATAGCCGGCGCGGCGGATGTGGGGTCCCAGCTCCTCGTCGAAGAACTCCTCCAGCTCGAGGGCCCGGCGCCGCTGCGACTCATCTCGGGGATACAGCGGACGCTGCGGCCAGCGCCGCTCGATCGCGGCGATGATCCGGGTGGAGTCGCCGATCGATCGGCCGTCGAGGGTGAGCACCGGTGTGGTGGCCGTGTCGCCCGTGAGCCGCCTGGCCTTGAGCGCGTGCAGCCCCGGAAGCAGCGAGCGGCGGAAGTGGGGGATGCGCTTGTGGTCCAGCGCCCAGCGCACCTTCTCGTTGTAGTGCGAGAGCTCGAGCTGCCACAGCACCGGAAGGCTGCCGCCGCTCCCGGGCGCCGTGGCCAATCGGGGACCCTCTCAGCCCACCGGCCAGAACCGCCTAGCCAGCGGCAGCAGCACTGAGCGCGGCAGGTGCTGCCCATAGAGCGCGGCGATCTGGTTGATCGGCCCCGGGACCACGACGCGCTCGCCCTGGTCGAGCCCGTTCACCGCGGCGCGTGCCACGGAGGAGGCCGACAGCCACAGGAACGAGGGGATGCGGTCGTCGGCGCCGCCGAACCCGCCGGCTTCCCCGAACTCGGTGCGGACCGGACCCGGACAGACCGCCGTGACGGTCACGCCGGTGCCGCGCAGCTCCTCGTGCAGCGCGTCGCTGAAGCTCAGCACGAACGCCTTCGAGGCACCGTAGGTGGCCTGAAACGGGACCGGCTGGAAGGCGATCAGGGACCCGACGTTGAGCACCGCGCCCCGGCCGCGGTCGAGCATGTCGGGCAGGAGCTTGCTCGAGAGGCCCACGACCGCCTCGCAGTTGGTGCGCACCATCGAGGCCTCGTGCCCGCCGTCGAGCTCCACGAACCGACCGCCGCTGCCGAATCCGGCGTTGTTGACGAGCACCTCGACGATCAGCCCTCGTTCCTCCAGCTCGTCGACCAAGCGGTCGCGGGGGCGCTGCTCGGAGACGTCGGCGGCGATCGTCTCCGCGCGAACTCCACAGCCGGCCTCGAGCTCCTCGGCGAGGTCGCGAAGGCGCTCCTCCCGCCGAGCCACCAGGCTTACTCCGTGACCGCGCCGGGCCAGCTCACGGGCGATCTCCGCCCCGATCCCCGACGACGCGCCCGTGATCAGGCAGGTGGAGCGGGGGCTCGGCTCGGGGAGGGCCATCTGGTCAGATCCCCGCGAGCACTCGCCGGCCAGCCAGACGCTGGCCGAGGCGCACCGGCAGCAGCAGCCCGAGCCGCGAGGCGGCACCCAACCCGCGTGAGAGCGTGCTGAAGAAGGACGACTCCTCGGATCCGAACGCGCCCTGCCGCATTAGCTCCTGATACCACTCGACCGTGTCACGCAGGGTCTGCGTGAGCGGACGGGCTCGATAGCCCAGCTCACGTTCGGCCTTGCGCGAGGAGAAGCGCCAATCCTGGGCCATCAGCTCGTAGCCCTCGGCCGACATCGGGCCCGGAACGTCGAGCGCCTCCCGTACCCGCGCCAGGCGCGCGATCTGGGGCGGCATGACGACGATCGGACGACGGACCCCTGAGACGCGGGCGACCCGGTCGACGAGTTCCGGCCATCTCAGGTTCTCGCCCCCCAGGATGTAGCGCTCACCCGGCGACCCGCGATCGCCAGCCAGCAGGTGCCCGCGGGCGGCGTCCTCCACGTCGACGAAGTTCATCGGAGCGTCGATGACCCCCGGCAGCCGGCCGCGAAGGTAGTTGCCCACGATGCGGGTGGAGGTCTCACCCGGCAGGGAGCGATTTACCGGCACGCCGAGCACGTACGCGGGGTTGACGATCACCACCTCCACCCCGTGCCGCTCGCCGGCCTCGCGCGCCGCCTCCTCGCCTTCGTGCTTGGAGTCGGCATACGTGAGGCCGAGCCAGTCGTCGGGGTACCGGCGGTCTTCGTCGGCCGGGCGAACCCTCTCGGCTGGCCCGATGGCCGAGACCGTGGACGTGATGACCACCCGTCGCACGCCCGCGGCCGCCGCCGCCTCGACCACCACCCTGGGCGCCCGGGCGTTGATCCGCCACACGGTGTCGGTGGGGGTCGAACCGACGAGGCCGGCGGTGTGGAACAGCACCTCGATCCCCTTCAGCGCGCGGCGCATCCCGCGGTAGTCGAGGACGTCCGTCTTGGCGCGGCGGAAGCCGATGCCCTCGAGCGCCTTGAGCCGCTCGGGGTCGCGATACGTCACGCGCACCTCGTCTTCGCGTTCGCTCAGCAGCCGGGCGACATGTGCGCCCAGGAAACCGGTGGCCCCGGAAACGCAGGTCCTCATCGACGATCTCCTACCCACGGGCCTGGATCTGCAACACCGCTCCCGGTCAACTCCACGGCCGCCCGACGGCGGATTTCTCGCGGCGGTCGGCGGTTAGACTCACCCTCCGGCCACAGGCAACCGCGCCCCATCGCGTCTTGGGCCCCGGCGCACGCGCCCGCCCGAAGACACGCACAGCGCGGCTCGGCAGACGACGAGGAGGAACGATGGCGACCGTACACGAGGTGCAGAGCGGGACCGACGGCGCCGGCCCGGACGCCACCTTCAGCGTCGACAACCCGGCGACCGCGGAGACGATCGCCGAGCTTCCAGCCCTGACCTATCAGCAGGTCGTCGGCCTCGTCGAGCGGGCGCGCGCCGCACAGCCGGCCTGGGAGGCGCTCGGCTTCGATGGTCGCGCGCGGCTGATGCGCGAGATGCGCCGATGGCTCGTCGCCAACCGCCGGCGGGTCATCGACAGGCTGAGCGAGGAGAACGGCAAGTCGTGGGACGACTCGCAGATAGAGGTCTTCTACTGCGCCGATGCCCTGGGCTTCTGGGCGAAGAAGGCGAGCAGGTATCTGGCCGACGAACGGGTGCGCCCGCACTCGCCGCTCCTCATCGGGCGCCGCCTGATCAACCGCTACCGCCCCTACGGCGTGGTGGGGGTGATCGGGCCTTGGAACTATCCGTTGATCAACAACTTCGGTGACGCGATCCCCGCGTTGATGGCGGGCAACACCGTGGTGTTGAAGCCGAGCCAGCTGACCCCTCTGAGCTCGCTGCTCATGGAAGAGGGGCTGCGCGAGGTCGGGGTGTCCGACGACGTGTTCAGGGTCGCGACCGGCAGCGGCGGCGAAGTGGGCAAGGCGCTCGTCGAGAACGTCGACATGCTGCACTTCACCGGCTCGACCGACATCGGGCGCAAGCTCGCCGGCCAGGCGGCAGAGCGCCTGCTCCCGCTGACGCTCGAGCTGGGCGGCAACGATCCGATGATCGTGCTGGAGGATGCGAACCTCGAGCGAGCCGCCAATTCCGCCGTCTGGGGCGCCATGCAGAACGGCGGCCAGACCTGCATCTCCGTCGAGCGCATCTACGTCGAGGGCGAGGCCTACGAGCCGTTCGTGCAGAAGGTGGTGCAGAAGGTGGCTGCGCTGCGCCAGGGTCCACCCGGCGGCCCCGGTGCCGTGGACATCGGCGCGGTCACCTCTCCGGAGCAGGTCGACATCCTCGAGGAGCACGTCCGTGACGCCGTGGACAAGGGTGCCAAGGTCGAGGTGGGCGGAAAGCGCGGGGCGGGGCCGGGACGGTTCTTCACCCCCACGGTCCTCACCAACGTCGACCACTCGATGAAGGTGATGAGCGACGAGACGTTCGGGCCGACCCTGCCGATCATGCGGGTGGAGAACGCCGACGAGGCGGTCCGTCTCGCCAACGACTCCAACTACGGGCTCGACTCGAGCGTCTTCGCCAAGGATCCCGCGCGGGCCGAGCAGGTCGCCCGGCGCATCGAGGCTGGCGCGTCCGTCGTCAATGACGCGCTGGCGAACTACTTCGCCATGGAGATCCCGATCGGAGGCGCGAAGGACTCGGGCCTGGGCGCCCGCCACGGCCGGGTCGGGATCCAGAAGTACTGCCAGCGCCAGAATCTCGTGGTGACCCGCTTCGGCCTCGATCGGGAGCTCTACCACTTCCCCTACTCGAGACGCACCTCGAAACTGCTCGAGTGGGCGATCGTTCTGCTCTACGGTCGCGGCGCCCGCAAGCGCTGAATCGCATCCGCCCCGTAGGCCCGCTGAGGCGGGTTTGCGCCAGGCGTCGTCGGCGACAATCGGGGGATGCGCCGGTTCACCTGGTCGCTGTTCGCAGTCGGGGCACTGGCGGCCTTCTCGATCCGTCACCACCACGTCCATGGGCCGGCCATCGGGTACGCCGGCTTGGCGCTGGCCGCCGCGGCAAGCTGGGTGGGCCTGCCGGGTCCCGGCGAGGCGGCCCTGATCGCCGCCGGGGTGCTCGCCGCTCACGATCGATTGGACATCGGCGCGGTCGTGGTCGTCTCCTGGCTCGGCGCGTCGGTCGGAGGTATGACCGGCTGGGCGTTCGGGCTCGCGGCGGGGCGTCCGGTCTTCGAGTCCCGGGGACCGCTTCGCAACGCACGGCTCCGTCTCCTGGCGCTGGGGGATCGGCTCTTCGCTCGTTTCGGAATGATCGCCGTGTTCCTGACGCCGTCGTGGATCGCCGGCATTCACCGCATGCCCTGGACCCGCTACCTGCCGGCCAATGCGATGTCTGCACTGGTCTGGGCCCTGCTGGTCGGGCTGGGAGCGTTCTTCGCCGGACCCGCGATCGCCCACCTGTTCAGCGACCACGGCTGGTGGGCCAGCGCGCTGATCGGCGCCGTCGTCCTCGCAGCGCTCGCGCTGGAACGCCGGCGACGAGCCGCCAGACCGCAGGCGTCCCGACGCCGAAGTTGGAGCCCTCGAAGGCGCGGGGCCGCGCGACCGGAGAGTCGAACCAGGCGCGGATCCTGAGAGCCCGCTGCGCACGCACTCGCCGGCCCACCTCATACGGTGGGCTCGCGCGGGGCGATGAGTGGACTTATGCTCGCCGTGTGAGGGAACCAGGGACTCGCTGGACGTGGCGACGGCTTCCGGGCTGGTTGAAGCGGCTGGCGGAGATCGGCGTCTCGCCGTCGGACCCGGAGGAGCTTCGGGTTCGCAAGACGGTTCTGGTCCTGTCCTCGACCCTGATGGCGAGCCTCGCGTTCGTCTGGGTCGGGACATACGCCGCGCTCGGCTTGTGGATCTCGGCCGCGATCCCGCTGGCCTATCAGGTTGCCTCGGCGGTCAGCATCTACACGTTCGCGCGGACCCGCCGTTACCGCTTGTTCCGGCGCAGCCAGCTATGGATGAGCTTGCTGTTGCCCTTCGCGCTGCAGTGGAGCCTGGGCGGCTTCAGGACCTCCTCGGCCGTGGCGCTGTGGGCGGTCATGGCGCCGTTCGGTGCCCTGCTGTTCGTGGGAGCGCGGCAGGCGGTTCCGTGGTTTGCGGCTTTCGTCGGCTTGGTCGTGGTGTCGGCCGCGATCGACCCCATCTTGGCCGCCGGTGCGCCCCACGTTCCCGGTGCCGTTGTGGTCGCGTTCTTCGCGCTGACGATTCTCGGGGTGGCAACCACCACGTTCGCGCTGCTCCAGTACTTCGTGCGGGCGCGGGAGCGGGCGCTGACGGCGCTCGCGCGCCAGCACCGCGCGCTCGAGCTCGAGCAGGCGAAGTCCGAGCGGCTGCTGCTGAACGTCCTGCCCGAGCCCGTGGCGGCGCGCCTCAAGGAACAGGAGGGGATCATCGCCGACGCCCATCTGGGTGTCACCGTCCTGTTCGCGGATATCGTCGGCTTCACGCAACTGTCCGAGCGGCTCCCCGCACCGGATGTGGTGGCCCTGCTGGACCGCGTGTTCGCGCGCTGGGACGCACTCGCCGCCGACCACGGGGTCGAGAAGATCAAGACGATCGGAGACGCCTACATGGTCGCCGGCGGCATTCCCCTGCCGCGCGACGACCACGCCGAGGCGATCGCCGACATGGCGCTCGCGATGGGGGCCGAGGTCGCGCGCCTGCCGGGCGACACCGGACACGCCCTGCAGGTGCGAATCGGCATCGACAGCGGCCCGGTGGTCGCCGGCGTGATCGGCCGGGCGAAGTTCATCTACGACCTCTGGGGCGATACCGTCAACACCGCCAGCCGCATGGAGTCCCATGCCCCGCCCGGCACCATCCAGGTCACCGAGCGGACCTTCGAACTTCTGCGAGAGCGCTATGAGCTCCGTCCGCGCGGCGCCATCGAGGTAAAGGGCAAGGGGCTGATGAGGCCCTATCTACTGCTCGCCGGGCGCGGCGACCACCGGACCGCGGCCGTTCGTGACTTGACTTCGGCCGATCGGTAGGGATCGCCGCCGCGGCACGGGCCCGCGGTCAAGGGCGGGTCGCCAGCGGCTCAACCGCCACGGTCAGCTCCACACCACCCTGCTCGACGGTCACCGAGGAACCGTCGGCGTTCGCGCAGCCGCGGCCGAACAGCTCGTCGTCCAGGCAGAACCCCACGCCGTCGCTCTCGCCAACTCGGAACCAGGCCACGCCCTCGACCGCGCCGCCAAGCTCGGCGTCCCAGCCCGCGGACAGCTCGCCGCGCGCGTGGAGGCAGGACCCCATGGCCGATGAGTACGGCGGCCCCACGTCCAGCGTGACTCGCCTGCCCAGGAGGGCGTGCAGCACCGCGAGCGCGTTGGTGAAGTCGAGTTCGGTGGCGGAGAGGTCCAGGTCCATCGCTCGTGGAGCGTATGTTCGCCGCCCGGCCGAGCCGTCCTCCGGCAATTGATGCGGTTTAAACGACCGGAACCGGCCCACGGAGCGCCAGAACGGTGGTATGTATGACCCATGCGGCGAGGTCTGAAGCTGGCTGCGATGCTGACCACGGCCACCGCCATCGTCCCTTCGACTGCGAACGCCAGGGTCGTGGGCATCAAGCTCACGCAAACGCGCGTCAAGCAGCGACTCTTTCTCAACCCGCTGAACCCGGCGGCGCCGCGGCGAAGCCCATTGCCCGGGGATGTCCTGGTGTCCCGGCACAACCTCATGTGGCTCGGCAACAGACTTGGCTACGAACCCCAACCTTGGCCGGTCGGCCACGCCCTGATCTCCTGCAAGATCACGGCCTACCCTCGCGCCCGCTGTGCGGGCAGGTACACGCTCGTCGGCGGCGGGAATATCTTCGCCACAGGCCAGTTGAACCTCCTGAGCCGGGTCACCCAGCGGGTCCGAATCATTGGGGGCACGGGGCGCTACCGAGGCGCGAGTGGCTCGATCACCGTTCGGCGGGCTACTCCGACCGTGCGCGTGCTCAGATTCACGGTCATCACCTAACCCGTCGGTCAGAAACCGGCATCTCGGCGTGCCGCGTCGCGGTCGAAATAGTTGGTAAAGCGCACGATCAGTCCGTCGCGGACGGTGAAGAGGTCGGCCGCGCGGACTGTGGTGTCGATCCCGTGACCCTTCGAGCGCGCCTGCACACGCGTCAGAGCTAGGACTCGGTCACCTGACTCGAGCAGCTTCTCGAGCTCGAGGTCGTACCGCTCCCACACCCCACGCCACCGGCCCCACCCCTCCCGCAGGCCGTCGTGACCGTGGTAGGTCCCCAGGTCCGGGAGGCCCGATCGCGACAGGTCCGCCTCGATCTCGGGGGCATAGAACGCGAACAGCCCTTCCCAGTCCTGGCGGACGAACGCCTCGTACTGCCGTCGCACGATCTGCAGCGCCTCGCCCATATGGACGACAGTAGATCAGTCTCCACGCGGGACAGGACCCGGGAAGTCGATGGACTAGGGTCTCGCGCGTGCGCCTGTTGCTGAACCTCATCTGGCTGGTGTTCGGCGGGCTCGTGATGGCGCTCGGCTACGCCCTGGTGGCGTTAGTGATGTTCGTCCTCATCGTGACCATCCCGTTCGGGATCGCTTCCGCCCGTATCGCGCTGTTCTGTCTGTGGCCGTTTGGGCGCACCCTCATCAGACGACCCGACGCCGGCGGCGGGTCGCTGGTCGGGAACGTCATCTGGATCCTCCTGGCGGGCTGGTGGCTGGCCGTGGGGCACGTCGTCACCGGGGTGCTCATGTGCCTGACCATCGTGGGCATCCCGCTGGGACTGGCCAACTTCAAGCTGATCCCGGTCTCACTGACGCCGTTCGGACGAGACATCGTCGACGTCGACCAGGCCCACCGCCTCGGCGATGCCAGGCAGGTGACGCTCCCGGTCGACCCTCGCCGCCCAGCCGCCTGAGACGAGCGCACTCGCTCGCCCGAGGCTACGAAGGCCCTCCGAGGCACGAGGTGGAGCGCTTTAGCTTGCCGCGGCCGGCTCCCGCATGAAGCTCCCAATCAACTCGGCGAGCTTCCCCGGCTGGTCCTCAGGCGAGAAGATGTACGAGTCCTCGATCCATTCGAGGCGGGCGTTGGGCAGCGCCTGAGCGAGGCGGCGGGCGTCGCTCTCCGGGAAGAAGTTGTCCTCCGGCGCCCAGGCGATGAGCGCCGGCCGGTCGAAGCTCCCCAGGCGCTCGGCCGCCTCCAGCGTGTAGCGGTTGTCCGCCGTGCGGAAGAACTTCTTGACGTCGCGGCGAACCCCGGCGCTCACGACCGGCGGGAGAGCATATGAGTCCACCACCTCCTGCTCGACGGGGTGCTTGGCGGCCCGCATCATCTTCAACGCCCGGCGGCGCACCGCGGCCAGCCGGGTAGGTGCGAGCAGCACCGGCATCGCCGCGGGGAAGGTCATCACGCGAAGCACCGGCTTCAGCATCTTCGGCGGGAAGTTCTCGAACGCATCGCAGTTCGTGAGGACCAGGCGACCAATCTTCTGCGGGTGCCGCGCCACCGCGATCTGGCTCAGGGCGCCACCGGTGTCGTTGCCCACGAGCGTCACGTCGTCGAGGCCGAGGGCCTCGATGGCATCGGCGATCACATCTCCCAGAGCGGGCGGCGAAAGGTCCGCCTCCCGGGGCATCGGGACCTCGTGGGCGCCGATCGGCATGTCGAGCACGATGCAGCGGAAGTCCGGCGAGAGTCGCGCGACCACCTTCCGCCACAGATTGGCGTTCACCAGCACGCCGTGGACGAACACCAGCGGTGGACCCGTCCCCTTGTCGTGGTAGCGCAGCCGGCCCTGCCGCAACTCGAGCTCTTTCTGCTCTCCGAGCTCCGGCGAGCGCCAGTAGGTCGTGTTAGGTGCCATTCCGCCGACCTCCCCCTCTAGATTCCGCCGTCATCGAGCGACATAAGATAGACAAACAGGCTGCCTGTTTCTATGCCTGACCCCCGAGACGGCCGGGCGGAACGGGGCGAAGCCACGAGGGCCGCCCTGATCAACGCCGGCCGGGAGCTGTTCAGCGAACGCGGCTATGCCGCCGTGGGCACCAACGAGGTGGTCCAGCGGGCCGGCGTCACCCGGGGTGCGATGTACCACCACTTCCCCGACAAGCGCGAGCTCTTCCGCGCGGTCTATGAGGACACCGAGAGACTCCTCGTCGAGGGCCTCGGCGCCAGGATCGAGACGATCGAGGACCCCTGGGAGGCGCTCGTCACCGGGATGCGTTCCTTCTTCGACGTCTCCAGCGACCCCAAGCTGATGCAGATGGGCTTGATCGACGGCCCGGCCGTACTGGGCTGGGAGGCTTGGCGGGACATCGGCAACCGCTACGGCCTGCAGGTGACCACGGCGGCCCTGCAGAAGGCGATGGACGCCGGGGTGCTCCGGTCTGCCGATGTGACGCTGCTGGCCCACATGCTGCTCGCGGCCTTGGGCGAGGCCGCCATGCTGCTGGCGAGCTCGACGGACCCCCGGGCCGAGCGCGAGCGGGTGGAAACCACGATCCTGATCATGCTCGAGGGGCTGCGGGCCTAGAAGCCCGCCCCCGCGGCGCCTCTAGGTGTTCTTCGAACAGCTAGGGCGTCTCGCTGTCCGGCTCGTCGGCGTCGGTTGTGTCGACGCGCCCGGCGACGGACTTCGTCGTCTCGCTGACGTCTCCGCTGACCTTCTTGGTGGCGTCGGCCGCGCTCTCGCTGACGTTCTTGGGGGCCGCCGCGATCTCGTGCGCTCCCTTGGCGGCGGTGTCGGCTGCGCCCTCCGTGACCCCCTTGGCGGCCGTGTCGGCGGCGCCGCCCTCGGTCAGCGCGTCGGCGGCCCTGGTGGCCGCGCCCCTCTCGCTCACCGCCTCCTGCACGGGCCCCCGCTCGGCGGCCTCATCGGCCTTGCGTTGCTCGGTAGCCTCGTGCGCGGCCCGCTCCTGCGCGGCCTCATCGGCCTTGCGTTGCTCGGTGGCCTCGTGCGCGGCCCGTTGCTCCACAGCCTCCTGACTTCTGTCGCTGCTCGACTCCATGGCTCCTCCGGGTCGTTTAGCTCGATTACACCGGTAATACCCGGGACCGGCGAGAACCTGCATCGCGGCGCGCTTTTAGCGCGCATGTTCCCTATTCCGCCGGCGTGGCGCCGTACTCCTCCTCACTGACGTGCTCACCCCACGTGACGGGGCTGCCCTGGTCGTCGACTTCCTGCATCGCGATGTGGGTCATGAAGCGGTTGGGGGCGGCGCCGTGCCAGTGGTCCTCGCCGGGCTCAAAGAAGACGCGGTCACCGGGATGGATGACCTCGATCGGGCCGCCACGGCGCTGGCAGAGGCCGACGCCCTCGGTGACGTAGATGGTCTGGCCGAAGGGGTGGGTGTGCCACGCCGTCCGGGCGCCCGGCGTGAAGTGGACGCTGGCGGCCTGCAGCCGCGATGGCTCTGACGGCGCCGCGATCGCGTCGATGTAGACGGTTCCGGTGAACCAGTCGCCCGGCCCGGTCGCGGTGTCGAGGGAGTTCCTGATGAGCTGCATGGCCGTTCTCCTTGTTGACGAGTCCTAGGCAGACTCACGACGAAGACGCGCGCGCGAAGGGTCTCGAGCGGCTTTCGTCCTGGGCCGGCCAAGGGACAGCTAACCGTGCACGACGTAGTGTCGTCCTGAAACCGAACCACGGGAGAACGACATGACAGCGCAAGGGATCACGGAGACCGTCCTGGGTGACGGGACGATCGCAGAGCTGGCCGAGGCCGTCCGCGGTCAGGTGATCGGGCCCGGCGACACGGACTACGACGCGGCGCGGGCGATCTGGAACGGCGCGCACGACCGCCGGCCCGCGCTCATTGTGCGCTGCACCGGCGTCGCGGACGTGCTGCGCGCGGTCGAGTTCGCCCGCCGCCAGGACCTCGACGTCGCCGTGCGGGGAGGCAGTCACAGCATCCCCGGGTTCTCGACCTGCGACGGGGGCATCGTGATCGATCTGGGCACGATGCAGGGTGTCCGCGTCGATCCCTCGGCGGGTGCCGCCCGCGCGCAGGGCGGCACCCAGTGGGGCCAGTTCGACCGCGAGACGCAGGCCTTCGGCCTGGCCGTGACCGGCGGGCTGGTCTCGACCACCGGTCTGGGCGGCTTCACGCTGGGCGGCGGGATCGGCTGGCTGGTGCGCAAGCACGGCCTCACCTGTGACAACCTGGTCTCCGCCGACGTGGTGACCGCCGACGGTCGGGTGGTGACCGCCAGTGCCGACGAGAACCCCGAGCTGCTGTGGGGCCTGAAGGGGGGAGGCGGGAACTTCGGCATCGCGGTCTCGCTGGAGTACCGGGTCCACCCCGTCGGCCCCGTCGTGATCGGCGGTCCGACCTTCTACCCCGGCGATCGCGCCGCCGAGATCCTGCGCTTCTATCGGGACTTCGTCCGGGAGCTTCCCGACGAGCTGAGCACCCTCGCGATCCTGGTCTGGGCGCCACCCGCGCCGTTCATCCCGCAGGAGTGGCACGGCAAGCCCTTGATCGGGCTGGTGTCGTGCTACGCCGGGTCCCTCGAGGACGGCGAGAAGGCGGTGGCCCCGCTGCGCGAACGCGGCGAACCGGTGGCCGACCTGATGGGCCCGCTCCCGTACACGGCTCTGCAGAGCCTGCTGGACCCGCTTTGGCCACATGGCAAGCACGCCTACATGAAGGCCGGCTACGTTCGCGAGCTGGACGACGCGGCGATCGAGATGGCGACGCGCTACCACCAGCAGGCGACGTCGCCGGCGTCCGAGATCCACTTCCACCACTTCGGCGGTGCGGTCGCCCGGGTGGACGAGGACGCGACGGCCTACCGGGAGCGCCAGGCGCCGTACGTGGTGAACGTGATCGGGGCGTCATACGACTCCGAGGGCTTCGACTCCCACGTCGACTGGGCTCACCGGCTCTACGCCGACCTCGAGCCCTCGCTCACGGGGGGCGCCTACATCAACTACCTCTCGGCGGAGGGAGAAGAGAGGGTGCGGGCCGCCTACGGCGAGGAGAGGTTCGCCCGCCTCCAGGCCCTCAAGGACGAGTACGACCCGACCAACCTGTTCCACCTCAACCAGAACATCCCGCCGAGCGGGACCCGAAATGCCCGGTGAGGGGCGTCTAACGCACACCCCGGCGGTGCCGCTGTGGCGACGGATGCAAGCGTCTCCTGCGGTGGAGTTGCGAGCGCTCGGCTGCCAAGACGCTCACGGCGCGGAGTCTAATGCATTGACATACGTCACTTGAATCGATATACGTACATTGATGGCGATCGATCTGGAGCTGGCCCCCAAGCAGAAGCGCCCGCCCGGGAAACCGTGCTGCGAGCCGGTCGTCTATCCCGACGTCGAGCGCCAGAAGGCCAAGCGCATGGCCACGATCGCCAAGGCGCTGGGTGATCCGATTCGCCTGGAGCTCGTCGACGTGCTGCGCAAGCACGCGGGCAAGGTCTGCGTGTGCGAGCTCGTGCCATTGTTCGAACTCTCCCAGCCCACGGTCTCCCATCACCTCAAGGTTCTGCGCGAAGCGGGGATCGTCGGCTCCGAGCGCCAAGGTCTGTGGGCCTACTACTACGTCCGCCCCGACGCCCTCAAGGAGCTCTCCCAATGGCTGTCCTAAGACCCCATGTCGCCCTGACCGTCGCGGACATCGAACGCTCGATCCCCTTCTACGAGGCGCTGTTTGGGACTGCGCCGAGCAAGCTAAAACCGGGGTACGCGAAGTTCGAGGTTGCGGATCCGGCTCTGAACTTCACCCTCAACCAGGGTGATCGCGGCGAGGGCCTTGGGGCGCTCAACCATGTCGGGATCCAGGTCGCCTCGACCGACGACGTGCTCGCGGCCAGGCTTCGGCTGCAGAAGGCCGGCCTCGCCACCTTCGACGAGATGGACACCACGTGCTGCTACGCGCGTCAGGACAAGATTTGGGTCCACGATCCCGACGGCACGCCGTGGGAGGTGTTCGCCACCCACGAGGACACAGGTGAGCACGGCGGCGCGGGCTCGGCGATGGCGCAGAGCGCTGCTCCGGATGACCCGTGCGCGTGCGTCTCGGCCTCCGAGGCGACGGACTGCTGCGCTTAAGCCACAGGGTCTGGCTCGACCTGACCCCGGTTCGATGACCGACGAGATCCAGCTCAACGATCCCCAGACGCTCTATCGGCGCTGGGAGGACTCGCAGTGGTCGCCGTTCGAGGTCGACCTGAGCACCGACGTGTCGCAATGGGCCCAGCTCGAGGATCGCGAGCGCGCGTTGATCTACTTCGTGCTCTCGTCCCTGATGGTGGCCGAGGAACGGATCACGACCAAGTTCTCCGGGCTAGTCGGCGCCCACGGGTCTGAGGAGGAGGCGACCTTCCTGTCCACCCAACAGGTGGACGAGGCCCGCCATATGCAGTTCTACGCGCGCTTCCAGGACGAGGTCGTGGCCGAGCCCGACGTGATCGCCGCGCACATCGACCGCGCGCGCCACGAGGTCTCGGGCGCGTTTCGCCAGCTCTTCGACGTTGCCCTGGTCCAGGCGCACGAGCGGCTGGTGGCGGCCCCTTCCGACCTGGCGGCCAAGGTGAGGTTCGTGACGCTCTATCACCTGGTACTGGAGGGCGCGCTCGGCCTGACGTCGTTCAAGTTCACCACCGACTACCTCAACCAGCACGGGCTGCTGCCCGGGTTCGTCGAGGGCTACTCGAGGATCCACCACGACGAGACCCGCCACATCGGCTACGGGGTGTGGTGGCTGCGCACGGCGATCGCGAACGATCCCTCCACCGCCGACACCGTCCGGTCCACGCTTCGAGATGTGCTGCCGTCCGTGGCCGAATCGCTGAAGCCACCCGGAGACGCCGAGTCGGCCCTGGACGCCGGAGAAGAGGAGCTTCGAAGCTTCGCGCTCGCCGGGCTGACCCGGCGCCTGGGGGTCATCGGGGTGCCGATCGAGACGGTCTACGCCTGACGGTCCAGCGGTCCCTGGGCGTGCGCTCGACCGACCTGAGGATCTAGGCTGGGGCGGTGTGTAAGGAAGCCGGTTAGGGGGTCGCGGCTTGTCCGAAACGACGCGCTGCCCCGAGTGTGGTGAGGGCAACGAGCCGACGCAGCGATTCTGCGGGAGCTGCGGCGCCCCGCTGAGCCCGACCTGCCCCGCGTGTGGCGAGGCCAATCCGGCCGGCTTTCGTTTCTGCGGAGCCTGCGGCAGCGCCCTCGACACTGAGGCGCCGCCCAGCCGCGACGGCGACCCCGGCGTGGGTGAGGAGCGTCGATGGGCCACCGTCGTGTTCGCCGACCTCTCGGGCTTCACGGCTCTATCCGAGCACACCGATCCGGAGGACCTGCGCTCGATGGTCGACCGCTGCATGAGCGAGATGGCCAAGATCGTCGAGCGGTTCGGCGGCTCGGTGGACAAGGTGATCGGCGACGCCCTCATGGCGGTGTTCGGGGCGCCGGTCGCTCACGAGGACGATCCCGAGCGGGCGGTTCGCGCCGCCTTGGAGATCCAGCGCCGGGCGAGCGAGCAGGCGGACGACTTCGGTGGACTGCGCGTGCGCGTCGGGGTCAACACCGGCGACGTGATATTCGCGCCGGTCGGCCCCGAGAGCCGGCGGCAGCTCACCGTGATGGGAGACGCCGTCAACACCGCCGCGAGGCTGCAGGCGGCCGCGCCTCGCGAGGGAGTCATGGTGGGCGATGAGACCCACGCCGCCACTGCGCGCGCGATCGCCTATGAGGCGGTGGACCCGATCCACGCGAGGGGCAAGGAGGCCCCGCTCCGGGCCTGGCTGGCTCGCGCCGCCACCGCCGCGCCGGCCGAGCGCCCGCTCTCGGCGGCCCCGTTCCTGGGCAGAGACGCCGAGCTCGACCTCCTGGTGAGGACCTGGACGCGAACCACCGACGATCTGCAGCCGCGGCTCGTCACTCTGGTCGGCCTCCCCGGCATCGGCAAGACGCGCCTGACGCAGGAGCTCGCGGCTCACGTCGAGAGGACGGGAGGACGGACGCTGCGCGGGCGCGCGCTCCCGTACGGAGAACGCACCGCCTACGGCGCCTTCGGCCAGGTGGTCAAGGCCGCCTGCGACATCTTCGCCACCGATTCGGCGCCTGTCGCCGCCGAGAAGCTGGGCCATCGCGGAGATGCCCTGCTGCCGGACGATGACGGGCACGAGGTCACGACCCACCTCTCGATCCTGGCCCGCCTGACCGAGGACACCGTGGAGGACAGGCAGGTGCTGTTCGCCTCAGCCCAGCGGTTCCTCGAGGCGCTCGGGCGCGAGCAGCCCACCCTGCTGGTCCTCGAAGACCTGCAGTGGGCGGATCAGGCTCTCCTCGACCTCCTCGAGGCGCTCTGCGTCCGGCTGGCCGAGGTGTCGCTCATGCTGGTCGGCGTGGCGAGATCGGAGTTCCTGGACGCGAGGCCCAGCTGGTCTCGGCTGCCCGCCAACGTGACCATCGGGCTCGAGCCCCTAACCGAAGCCCATGTCCACGAGCTCGCGTTGACGCTGCTGTCTGGCGTGGCACATGCGGATGCGGTCGCGGCGCGAGTGCAGCAGGCGGCCGGCGGGAATCCGCTGTTCATCGAGGAACTGGCGGGCTGGCTGGCGGAGCGCGGCCCGGACGACGCCGCCGGTCTTCCGACCAACGTCAGGGCGATGATCGCAGCTCGGCTCGACGGGCTTCCGGCGGCCGAGCGCCAGGTGATCCGGGATGCCGCCGTAGTCGGCGACGTCTTCTGGCAGGGCATGCTCGAGGCCCTGGGCAGCGATGGCACGTTGGCGGCGACCCTTGACTCGCTCGAGCGGCGCGACCTCGTCCGGCGCAGTCCCGTATCCCGGATCCGCGGCGACCAGGAGCTTGCCTTCAAGCATTCACTGATTCGCGAGGTGGCGTACTCGACGCTGTCCAAGGCCGCACGCGCGGAGCGGCATGCGGCGGTCGCTCGTTTCCTCGAGGACGCGGCGGGAGACCCCGACGCCTACGCGGCCATACTCGCCCACCACTGGCGACACGCGGGCGACCCGGTGAAGGCCGCGGATTATCTACTCACGGCCGCCGACCAGGCCGGCCGCGGATGGGCCCACCAGGAGGCGGCCAGCCTGTGCACCCAGGCGCTCGAGCTGATCCCCGAGGACGACGTGGCGCGTCGGCGCCGGGCGCGGCTGCGGCGGGCGGTCGCGCTGCAGGCGGGGATGCACGCGGCCTATGACGTGCCGGCGGAAGAGCCCGCGCCGTCCTCGGGCGAGATGTCGCCCCCCGTCGGCTAGACGACCGCAGGACCGTCACTCGAAGTCGTCGGGCGAGATGTCGCCCCCGATCTCGTAGATGCCCCGGATCGCATGGTCGCCAAGCATCTCGGCGTGCTCGCGGATCAGCTCGGTGTCGGGGGAGGAATAGATGCAGTAGGACTTCAGGTTCCCTTCCTCGCCCATGACCACGTGGCTGTGCTCCCAAACGATCGGGGAGAACTGCTCGTTCTCGGTCAGGATTCGCTTCGAGAGAGGACCCTTTCCCTCGAGCTCCTCTTCTTCCTTGGCATCCCAGACACGTTCGATCAGATAGCGTGGCATGGTCCCTCGATCACTCGATTGTCGACGGATGATCCTACTGACCCGCGCCTAATACTCGGCGCGGCTGACTTCCGCCACGTGCTCGGGACTGCTCGCGGCGATGCCTGCCGAAACTGTCCGCCGGCGGCTGAGCCGTTGGGATGCGAAGAGCCCATGCACGAGCTGGATGGCGATCGCCCCCTCTCCGACCGCCGAGGCCACCCGCTTGACCGACCCGTGCCGTACATCTCCCGCCGCCAGGACGCCCGGCATGCTCGTTTCGAGCAGGTATGGATGGCGATCGTGCGCCCAGCTCCCATCGTCGGGGAGGTCCGGACCAGTCAGCACGAATCCGCGCCGATCCCTCGCCACCTCTCTCGGGAGCCAATCGGTGTGCGGTCGCGCTCCGATCAGCACGAAGAGGGCATCAGCGGGAACGGTTTGCTGATCTCCGGTAGCGCCCTGGCGCAGGACCAGGCGCTCGAGCCGCCCGTCTCCTCCACCCCCGACCACCGCGGTGCCGAGGTGGACCTCTACGTTCGGCGTCGAAAGCACCTCTCTCACCAGATAGTGAGACATCCCGGCATGAAGCGACTGGGCACGCACCACCAGTGCGACGCGGCGGGCGTGGCGCGCGAGGTGCAGCGCGGCCTGGCCGGCGGAGTTCGCGCCTCCCACGATGTAGACGTCCTTGCCGGCCAATCCGGGTGCCTCCGACGCGGGGCCGCCGTAGGAGACGCCAGAGCCGACCAGGGCTTCGAGGGCTGGAACGTCCAGGCGGCGATACGCGGCGCCGGTGGCGAGGATCACCGCTCGGCCAGTCACGTTGCGGCCGTGGGACAGCTTGACGACGAGCCGCTCGCCCTCTCGCCGCAGATCGGTCGCCGCCTGCATGAAGGCGAACTTCGATCCGAATACCCACGCCTGCTCGTAGGCCTGCTCTGCCAGACGACCGCCGCCCACGCCCCGAGGAAATCCCAGGTAGTTGGGGATCAGCGAGCTCGAGGTGGCCTGCCCGCCCAATCCGTCTTCGTCCATGACCAGCGTGTCGAGGCCCTCGGAGGCGCCATAGACCGCGGCTGACAGCCCCGCCGGTCCGGCCCCGACGATCACCACGTCGAAGTCTGCGTGCTCGGGTTCGACAGCTGCTCCCGTGGCTTGCGCAATCTCGACGTTTGTCGGGTCCTGCAGGATCTGACCGTCGGGAAGGACGACGAACGGGAGCCGCGCGTCAGGACCCGCTCTAGCCACCACGGCGCTTCCCTCCTCCGAGTCGGCAAGGCAGAAGGCATGCGGCGTGGCGCACCGCTCCAAGGTGCTGCGCAGCTCGTAGGCCCTGCCCGACCAGGAGTCCGCGACGATCCGGGTCGCATGGGGAGCGGCGCGCTGAGCCCTGCTCCACTCGGCCAGGAATCCTGAGATCGCGTGGTGAAACACCTCATCGGGCGATCCCGCCGGTCGCAAGACGTAGTAATCGATCGCTCCAAGCGCCATCGCGTCGAGGATCGCCCCCGCCATCGGCCGGTCTCCCAGTCGCCCCAGTCGACCAGCAGGCCTCGCTTGGCGTGGGGATGAAGCTGGCGAACGCGGTCGAGCAGCTGGCTGCCAGTGGTTGTCGAGAGCCACTGGCCGGCGAGCACCAGGGCGACCTCAGACCCGGCATCGGCAAGATCCCCGAGGATCGCGAGCGCCTCGTCGGGCGAGTCCGCACAGACGACGCGGTAGTCGTTGGCGTAGCGGCCGACGAGCTCGCGCTCGACCTCCTCCAGAGTGCCCTGACCGTGGTCGAGGGCCAGGATCACCGGCTTGGACATGGGAGCCCCAGACTCTAGTGAGCGACGACCCCCCAGAGCACGAGGCGCAGGCATCTTCGTGGCTGACCTGCGGGAAACGTTATCCGGGGAGCCTTCAGTCAAAGGGGCATCAGACCCGTCCCCCGCCCCCCGCGCCAGTCCCGCCTCTCGAAAGACCAAACCCCCCACATTTGCGGGGGCTTCGGGGATAGCGGGGGCGAGATTTGAACACCTCTCCCCGACCGGCGTACCGTTCTCAGCGAGGTGATCAAGCTGGCATAGGTCGCCGCGAGCGGAAGCGCCGGCGCGTGCGGGCCGGCGCTCTCGCAACTCGTCCAGAGCGGAAACGAGCGGCCCTCTCCCCCGGGCTGTCGCGACCACGCGAAGGCAGCAGCAGATCAAGGGCCCTATGTCGAGAAGCTGTGACGGGCTCCGCTCACCAGGTAAAGGGCCGCGACAGACACGGCCCACGACGCCAGGAGGACAACATGATTCAGCGAATGGACAACGTGCTCATCGTCGTCGAGGACCTCGAGGCTGCCAAAGCGTTCTTCGCCGAGCTCGGTATGGAGCTGGAAGACGAGACGACGGTCGAGGGGCCTTGGGTGGACCAGACCGTGGGGCTCAACGGCGTCCGTGCCGACATCACCATGATGCGAACCCCGGACGGCCACGGCCGGGTCGAGCTGTCGAGGTTCCAGAGGCCGCCCGCGGTCAGAGCCGAGCCGGAGAGCGCGCCCGCGAACGCGCTGGGCATGCGCCGCATCATGTTCATGGTCGACGACGTCGACGACGTCGTCGCCCGCCTGCGCAGCCACGGTGCCGAACTCGTGGGCGAGATCGCGCAGTACGAGGACATTTACCGGCTCTGCTTCGTGCGCGGCCCTGAGGGCATCATCATCGGGCTGTCCGAGCAGCTCAGCTGAACCGATGTGCGGCCGGGGGAGGGTCCTGGCCGGGCGCTCCTCGCTTGCGCGAAACCCAGGCGTCGCCGGCCCAGGCGGCTTCACAGTACGGTGGCTTGGCGGCGGTTCGAGGGGTGCTGTCGCCACTTGCAAGTCGCAAACTAACCCGAGAGGACGCCGATGCCGGACA
>JBJMKZ010000048.1:0-46422 GCA_045805565.1 Solirubrobacteraceae bacterium
CCCGTCAGCAAGGGCGACGACTACATCCGGGAGGGCCGCTCGGAGTGGATGGACATCGACTGGCGCGCGCACCAGCACTGGCTGACGGTCGCCGGTCGCGGCGTCAACGTGATCGAGCTGGGCGATGGCCCCACGATCCTGTTCGTCCACGGACTGGCGGGGTCGTGGCACAACTGGTTGGAGAACCTCCCCCATCTCGCGCGCTCACACCGGGTGGTGGCGCTCGACCTGCCCGGCTTCGGCTACTCGGAGATGCCCGGCGAAGATGTCTCGATCTCCGGCTACGCGGAGTGCCTGCTCGGGATCTGCGACCAGGTCGGGATCGAGCACGCCGCCGTGGTGGGCAACTCGCTGGGCGGCTTCGTCGGCGCCGAGCTGGCCCTCATGGCCCCCGAGCGGGTCAGCCGCCTGGTCCTGGTGGCGGCCGCGGTGCTGTGGAACGAACGCCGCCGGGCGCGGCCATTGAACACGCTGACTCGCGTGACCCAGGCGTCCAGCGCCCTGCTGGCCACCCAGTGGCGGCGCGCGGCTCGGCGCCGCCGGCTCCGCGAGTTGAGCTTCCGCCAGGTGGTCCGTCATCCACGGCGGCTGCCGGGGCCACTGGCCTACGAGCAGCTGGTGCACGTCGGCTCCCGGGAGGGCTTCGCCGCCGCCCTGCACGCGCTGTACTCCTACAGCCTGCGCGACCGGCTCCCCGAGATCTCGTGCCCGACCCTGGTGGTATGGGGCCGCGACGACCGGCTGGTCCCCGTCCGCCAGGCGCAGGAGCTGGCCCAGACCATCGGGCAAGCCCGCACCGTGCTCTTCGAGGACACCGGACACGTTCCTCAGCTCGAGCGCCCGCAACGGTTCAACTCCGTCCTCGAGGAGTTCCTGGCCGAGTAGAGGGCGCCGGGGAGCTCAGCCGGTGAGGGCGCCCTCGGACGCACTGGAGACCAGGCGCGCGTACTTGGCCATCGCCCCGTTGCCGTAGGCGGCCGGAGGTTGCCGGTACTCCGCGGTCCGGCGGGCGAGCTCGTCGTCGTCGAGTGCGACGTCCAGGCGGCGCGCGTCGACGTCGACGTGAACGATGTCGCCGTCGCGCAGCGCGCCGATCGGCCCGCCGCGGGCCGCCTCGGGGGCGACGTGGCCGGCCATCAGCCCGTGAGTCGCGCCTGAGAAGCGCCCGTCCGTGAGCAGGGCGACCTCCTCCCCCAGGCCCTCGCCGACCAGCGCCGCGGTGACCGCCAGCATCTCCCGCATGCCGGGCCCGCCGGCCGGGCCCTCGTTGCGGATCACCACGACGTCTCCGGGCGCGATGGCCTTGGCGGTCACCGCCGCCATCGCCTCCTCCTCGGACTCGAAGACGCGGGCCGGGCCCCGGTGCTGCGTGCGCTCGTGGCCGGCGAGCTTGACCACGCAGCCGTCGGGAGCCAGGTTGCCCCGCAGAATCGCCAGCCCACCGGTCGGCTTGAGGGGGTCCGACAGCGGGCGCACCACTCGCTGGCCGTCGGTCTCGCTCGCCTCGCGGGCGTGCTGCCCCACCGTCTTGCCAGACACCGTGGGCGCGTGCTCGTGCAGGATGCCCGCCTCCAGCAGACGGCTGAGCAGGACCGGCACGCCGCCGGCCTCGTGCAGGTCCACCGCGACGTACTGGCCGCCGGGCTTGAGGTCGCACAGCAGCGGCGTGCGCCGCGATATGCGGTCGAAGTCGTCGATCGACAGCTGCGCCCCGGCCTCGCGCGCGACCGCCAGCAGGTGGAGGACGGCGTTGGTGGAGCCGCCGCTGGCCGCGACGGCGGCGACCGCGTTCTCCAGTGACTCCCGCGTGATCACCTCCCGCGGGCGCTGGCCCCGGGCGAGGACGTCCATGACCAGCCGGCCGGTACGTTCGGCGATCGTCTCCTTGTCTGCGTCCTGGGCTGGCACGCCGCTCCAGCGGATCGGCGAGATGCCCAGCACCTCGAACGCCATGGCCATGGTGTTGGCGGTGAACTGGCCGCCGCACGCCCCCGCTCCCGGTGAGGCGACCGCCTCGAGTTCAGCGAGCTCCTCGTCGCTCAGCCGGCCGGCGGCATGGGCGCCAACCGCCTCGAAGACGTCCTGGATGGTGACGTCCTGGCCATGGAACCGCCCGGGCGGGATGGACCCGCCATACAGCATCACCCCGGGCACGTCGAGCCGCGCGAGTGCCATCACGGTGCCGGGAATCGTCTTGTCGCAGCCGCTGAGGGCGACCACCGCGTCGAACAGATGGGCGCGGCACACCAGCTCGATGGAGTCGGCGATCGCCTCGCGCGACACCAGCGAGGTCTTCATCCCGGCGGTTCCCATGGTTATCCCGTCGGAGATGGCGATCGTGTTGAGCTCCATCGGGGTGCCCCCCGCGGCCCGGATGCCCTGCTTGACCCGGGCGGCCAACCCCCGCAGATGGAAGTTGCACGGCATCGTCTCGATCCAGGTCGAGGCCACGCCGACGATCGGCTTGGCCAGGTCCTCGTCGCTGAAGCCGATGCCCTTCAGGTAGGCGCGGGCCGGCGCCCGCTCCGGGCCATCGGTGAGCGCACGCGAGTTGTGCTTGGGGTCGAGCGTCAAGTCGGCGCCCGCGTCAGGACGCGGCCACGGCGCCGCCGGCGGCGGGGCGCCGGGCGGACCGTTCGCGCCGGCGCTCCCACTGGCTCAGCCGCCACAGGTCGCGGCGCACATGGCGGGGATCCACCTGACGCCCGGGCACGTGGAGGTTGGACTGGGCGAGCAGGCGCTCCTCGTCGCCGGTCAACGCCATCCACTTGGCCAGCACGTCGTCGGACTCCGGCAGCCGGGCGCTGCCGTAGGGCCGCGATTCGTCCAGGAACTCGACGCAGTACTCGCTGAGCAGGCGCCCGGTCTGGGGGACATAGGCGACGATCGGCTTGTGGGGGTAGATCAGGTATGCGTAGGGGGCGCGATCGCGGCGCGATCCGGGGGCGGCGCCCCACACCCGGATGAAGCCGAGATCGCGGTACATTGCCCACTCCTCCTGGTTGACGCACGAGCGCAGCAGCGCCCGCGCGCGCCGCTCGGCGCGCTGCTCACGCCCCGGGTCGTAGCCGATGGTGGCGGTCGCCCGGCGATTGGCGCGCCGCCGCGCGAGTGCCTCCTCCAGCCACGGCAGGGCGATCTCCGACAGGAGCGCCAGGATCACGATGGCGGTGGCGCAGAGCGCGAGTACCACGTGCGGCCCCGGACTAGCGGCCGCCGGCGGCGCGCGGGAAGAAGATCACGCGCTCGGCGTCGCGCGGAACGTCTTCGAACGAGCGCACGATCTCCGCCTCGCGACGTCCCGTCTCCACCGTGGTCGGCACCGCCGCCCACATGCCGACCTCCAGCTGGCGGCGGAACTCCTCGATCAGCTCCCGCTCCTCCTCGGCGACCTCGATGTCGCCCTCGGCGAGGAGCACCTCACCCTGCCCCGGCCTCATGCGCAGGAACTTCATGCGCCGGGATTATGACAAAGGGCCGGCCGCTCCGACGCCGCTCGGGAAACCAGTTCCAGGGCGTCCACCGGCCCCGCGCCGCCGCCGAGGTCGCGCAGCCCGTGGCGCACCGCCTCTCCCGCGATCGCCCGGGCGCAGCGGGCGGCCTCCAGGGGCGCCAGCCCAAGGGCGAGATGGGCGGCCAGGGCCGAGGAGTGGGTGCAGCCCGAGCCGTGGGTGGCGACGTCGAGGAAGCGCTCGCCCGGTATGGACTCGAGCCTCTCGCCGTCGAAGAAGACGTCGGTGGCGTCGTCGCGGTGGCCTCCGGTGACCACCACCGCCAGCGGCCCGAGGGCATGCACCGCCCGGGCGAGGCCCTCCGGTTCGGCGTCGGGCCGGGCGCCGGCCAGGGCCGCCGCCTCGAGGAGGTTGGGAGTCGCCACGGCGACGCGTGGAAGCAGCCGCTCCACCAGGGCGCCGCCCGCCGCCGGGTCCAGCAGCGCCGCCCCGGATTCGGCGACCATGACCGGGTCGAGCACCACTGGCGTGGACGGTGGCAGCAGGTCCAGCGCCTCCTGCACCGCAAGGATGGTGGGCTCGTCGCCCAGCATCCCGATCTTGACTGCGTCGACCCCTATGTCGTCCACCACGGCACGGACCTGGGCGACGATCACCTCGGGCGCGATCGGCTGGACCGCGGTCACCTCGCGCGTGTTCTGGGCGGTGATCGCGGTGATCGCGGTCATCCCGTACGTGCCGCAGCGGGCGAACGCCTTGAGGTCGGCCTGGATGCCGGCCCCGCCGCCGGAGTCCGAGCCGGCGATCGTCAGCACACGCGGTATGCCTCGGGATCCGTCCATGCCCGCAGGTTAGGGAAGGGGCTTCGGGATCAGGCGACGGGCACGTAGCGGCCACCGGGAGCGCGGCGGACATGCCCGAGCAGCTCGAGCTCCGAGAGCGCGACGAGCGCCGCCTCGGCCTCGGCCGGCGTACCGGCCAGCGCCCCGACGGTGTCGCGGCCCCCGGCGACCTCGTCGAGCACGCGGCGCAGCCCGGGCTCCAGGCCGGCCCGCGGGTCGGGTGGCGCACTCGCCGCGCCGGCGCCGAACAGCACGTCGAGGACGTCCTGCACGTCGCGCACCAGGTGCGCCCCGTCGAACAGCAGGTCGTTGACGCCGCGCGCCCGACCCGAGGTGATCGGGCCGGGAACCGCCCCGACCTCCCGTCCCAGCTCTCGCGCCAGCCGCGCCGTGATGAGGGCGCCCGAGCGCTCGGCCGCCTCGACCACGACGGTGAGGGCCGACAACGCGGCGATCAACCGGTTTCGCGCCGGGAAGCACCACCGGCGCGGCCGCAACCCGGGGGGCAGCTCGGACGCCGCGCAGCCCTCGGCCAGCAGCCGCCGGTACAGCCGCCGCTTGCTGGCCGGGTACGGGACGTCGGCGCCGCCGGGCAGCACCGCCAGAGTCGGACCGCCGGCCTCCAGGGCGCCCTCGTGCGCCGCCGAATCGACGCCGAGCGCCATGCCGCTCACCACCGTCACCCCGGCGGCGGCCAGTCCCCGGCCCAGCATCCGGGCCACCTCGAGCCCGTACGGCGTCGCCCGCCGCGCGCCCACGACCGCGGTCGCCGGGCCACGCGGCAGCTGCGTCCCGCCGGCTACGTGGACCATGGCCGGCGGGTCGGGCATGTCGCGCAGGGCCTGTGGATAGCGCTCGGGGTCGTGGCGGCAGATCCCGGCCAGACCGGCCTCGCGCAGGCGCCGGCGCGCCGGCGCGGGGTCGAACCCCAGCCATGCCGCGGTGATCGCCTCGGCGTCGCGGCCGGCGAGCGCCGCCACCAGCTCGCGGTCGCCGAGCGCCAGCAGGCTGTCCAGCGACCCGAAGCGCTCACGCGCGTGCGCGATGTACCCGGACAGCGCGGCCACCAGCCACGTGCGGCGCAGGCACTCGTCGCAGGGCTGGTTCACGCTGCCGCCTCCGGGCGCTCCTCCTCCTGGCGCAGCCCCAGCGCTTCCAGCACGTGCTCGCGCGCCACCCGCTCGCTGCCGGCCAGGTCGGCGATCGTACGCGCGACCCGCAGGACGCGATGGTGGCCGCGTGTGCTCAGGGTCGTCCGGGCGTAGGCGTCCAGCAGGACGCTCTGGGCAGAGTCGGTGAGCCGGACGTTCGCCCGGGCCGCGCCCGCGTCCATCTGACCGTTGCAGGTCGCGGCGCAGCCCGCGAGCCGGCGAGCCTGGCGCTCGCGCGCGGCGACCACCCGGCCGCGAGCCTGCGCCGAGGTGGTCCGGGGTGCGGCGGTGAGCGCCTCCGCCTCGACCCTCTCCACCGCCACCAGCAGGTCGAGCCGGTCCAGCAGCGGGCCGCTCAGCCGCCGCCGGTGACGGGCGATCTCGCTCTCGTTGCACACGCACCGCGCTGTGCCCGCGAACCCGCACGGACACGGGTTGGTGGCCGCCACCAGCAGGAAGCGGGTCGGGAAGACGGACGTGAACTGGCCGCGGACGATCGCCACCCTGCCGTCCTCCAGCGGCTGGCGCAGGGCCTCCAGGCTCGATCGGCCGAACTCCGACAGCTCGTCCAGGAACAGCACGCCATGGTGGGCGAGGCTCGTCTCCCCGGCTCGGGGAACCGCGCCGCCGCCCACCAGGCCCGAGGCCGAGATCGTGTGGTGCGGAGCGCGGAAGGGGCGGCGGGTGACGAGCCCGTCCCCGTGATGCAGGCCTGCGACGCTGTGGATGCGCGTCACCTCGAGCGCCTCCTCGGAGCGCAGCGGGGGCATGATCGGCGGCAGGCGGCGAGCCAGCATCGTCTTGCCCGTCCCGGGGGGCCCGGCCAGCAGCAGGTTGTGGCCGCCCGCGGCCGCGATCTCCAGCGCCCGGACCGGGCCGGCGTGGCCGCGCACGTCGGCGAGGTCGGGCTCGTCTGGCGCGGGGGCGACGCTGGCGGGGCGACGCGGAATCGGTGGCGCCGGGGCACCGCCGAGCAGTTCGGCCATCTCGCGCAGCCCGCCGACCCCCGCCACCACGATGTCCTCCACCAGCGCCGCCTCGGCGGCGCCCTCGCGGGGCAGGATCAGGCCGCCCAGCCCGGCTCGCCGGGTGCCCTCCGCGACCGCCAGGGTCCCGCGACAGCGGCGCAGCTCGCCGCCCAGGGACAGCTCCCCGAACACCGCCCAGCGCTCCAGGGCGCCGCGCGCCACCTGACCGCTGGCGCCCAGCACCCCGGCGGCCAGGGCCAGGTCGAAGCCGGGTCCGGCCTTGCGCAGGTGACCGGGCGCCAGGTTGGCGGTGATCCGGCGCTGGGGGAACTCGAAGCCGGAGTTGAGCAGCGCCGCGCGGACGCGCTCGCGCGCCTCGCGCACCGCGGCGTCGCCGAGGCCGACGACCGTGAAGGCGGGGAGGCCCGCCCGTACGTCCACCTCCGCCCACACCCGGCGCGGCTCGAGACCGTCGATGGCGAACGTTGCGACCCGGGCCAGCACCGAGCCGACGCTAGGCGCCGGCTGGTTGCGGGTGGCGCGTGGATTGCGCAGGTCCGTCGCCGTCGCGCAGGCTTGCCACGAACGGCGGCTGACCCGGCGGGCCGAGCGCCCTAGCGTCGCGCGGGTGTCAGCGGACCTGCGCCGACGCCTGGGCGAGGCCGGCGAGCGCGCCGCCGAAGCCCACCTGCGTCGGCTCGGGTTCGAGCTGCTCGAGCGCAACTATCGAACCCGCTGGGGCGAGCTGGACCTCGTCGGCTTCGACGGGACCACGATCGTGTTCTGCGAGGTGAAGGCGCGCCGGGCCGGGAGCGGCAGGCCGTGGGACGCCCTCGGCCCCGCCAAGCGCAACCAGGTCCGGCGGATCGCCGCCCGCTGGCTCTCCGAGCGCACGGAGCGCCCCCGGGCGGCGGAGCTTCGCTTCGACGCGATAGGGGTGGTGGTCGACGCCCGCGATCGGGTGGTCGCGCTGGAGCATCTGGAAGGAGCGTTCTGAGCCGGCGTCTCGCCGTCAGCCGGAGGCGACGAACTCGTGCGCGCTCTCGAGGGCCATCTGCTGATATGCCGCCGACTGGAACGACAGGCGGTGGAGCGGCGAGACGCCGCGGGCCTCGATGGCGGCCCGGTGCTCCGGGGTCGCGTAGCCGACGTGGGCGGCGAACTCCCAGCCGGGATGCAGGGCGTCCGCGCGGCGCATGTACCGGTCGCGGGTGACCTTGGCGACGATCGACGCCGCCGCGATCGCGGCGCTGCGGGCGTCGCCGTTGACCACGGGCTGCTGGCGATGGCCGACGTCGGGAACCGGGAAGCCGTCGCTGAGGCACAGGCAGCCCGGGAGGGCGACGCGCGCGAGCGCGTCGCGCAGGGCGGCGAGGTTGGTCACGTGCAGCCCGCGGCCGTCGATCCCGCGGGGGCAGCGGGAGACCACGGCCACGGCGGCGGCGCACCGGAGCACCCGCGGATACAGCTCCTCGCGCGCCTCGGGCGTGTGCTGCTTGGAATCGTTGAGCAGCGCGAGCGCCCGCGCCTCGCGCAGCCCCAGCCGGTCGTAGTCGAACAGAACCGCGGCGGCCACCAGCGGGCCCGCCAGGCAGCCGCGGCCAGCCTCGTCGGCGCCCGCCACCAGCCGGTGGCCGAGGGCCCGGTCGAAGGCGAACAGCCGGCGCGCGGTGCGCCGCCGCCGGTTGCGGCGCCGCGGCCGCCCCTCGTCAGAGGAGGCCGAGCCGGTCGGGCGGCCAGTAGGTCGCGAAGGCGCCGCCGATGATCCAGCGCTTGGGTACGGGTCCCCAGAACCGGCTGTCGTCGGACGAGCCACGGTTGTCGCCCATCATGAAGTAATAGCCGGGCGGAATGGTGATCGTCTGCGGGAAATTGCACTCTGTTCCGGCCTGGCAGCGCCGGATGTAGGTGTCGCTCTCGCGCCGGCCGTTGCGGATGACGTGTCCGCCGCGGATCGCAATGCGGTCGCCCGGAAGCCCCACCACCCGCTTGATGAAGTTGTCGTCCGAGCGCTGAGCGGTCGGCCGCCCACAGGGGGCGGCGTGACCCTCGCCCTGCCGGGCGTTCGCGCACTTGGTGGCCAGCTTCCATCCCTCCGGCGGGTGGAACACCATGATCTCGCCCACCGCCGGGTCCGAGAAGCGGTTGCCGATCCGGTTGACCAGGACGCGCTGGCCGACGTCCAGGGTCGGCTCCATCGACTCGCTGGGGATCCGGTACGGCTTTACCAGGAACGCCTGGATGAGCAGCGCCAGGCCGAGCGCCGTGCCCACGATCACCACGAGCTCCACCAGCGAGCCGGAGCTCGACTTGACCGTCCGGGAGCTCACTCTCCGCCGGCGTCGGCGCTGCGCTCGGCCTCCCCGTCGCCCTCATCCGCGGCCGGCGCCTGCGCCTCGCCCTGGCTCGCGTCGCCCTCGCCAGCGGGCTCGGCGCCGGCCTCGACCGCGGGCTCGGCCTCGTCCTGGGTGCCCTCGGCATCGGCCGGCTCGACCAGCAGCCCGGGCTCGACCGCCTCCTCCGGGCCGGCCCCGCGCTGCTCGCGCACCCGCGCGCGCTTGCCGACACGGCCGCGCAGGTAGTAGAGCTTCGCCCGGCGCACGTCGCCGCGGGCGGCCACCTCGATCCGCTCGATCTTCGGCGAGTGCAGGGGGAACGTGCGCTCCACCCCAACCCCGAACGAATGCTTGCGAACCGTGAAGGTCTCGCGGACCCCGTGCCCCTGGCGCTTGAGCACGATGCCTTCGAAGACCTGAGTCCGGCGGCGCATGCCCTCCACCACCTGGAAGTGGACGCGGACGCGGTCGCCCGGCGCAAAGGCGGGGACGCGCCGGAGCTGCGCGCGCTCGAGGCTTTCGATGACGCTGCTCATGACAAGGAAAAAGCGGCGTCCCGACCGCCGCGCGGGCCGTATCCTAGCGGACGTCAATCGGGGCCCGGACGGCCCGCCGACCCGGCCGCGAGCCCGCGCCTGCGGCTCTGCTCGGCCCGCCACTCCCGGATCCGCTCGTGGTGGCCCGAGAGCAAGACATCGGGCACTCCCCAGCCGCGGTACTCCGCGGGACGTGTGTAGTGGGGGTACTCCGGAGCTCCCCCGAGAGCGGCGCTGAACGACTCCTCCAGCGCGGATTCCTCGTCGCCGAGGGCTCCCGGGAGTTTGCGCAGGACCGCATCGCAAACCACCATCGCCGCGAGCTCTCCGCCCGAGAGCACGTAGCGCCCGATCGAGACCGCCTCGGTGGCCAGGTGCTCGACGACGCGCTCGTCGAAGCCCTCGTAGCGTCCACACAGCAGCGTCAGCGCCGGCTCGCCCGCCAGCTCCTCCACCATGGCGTCGTCGAGCAGCCGGCCGCCGGGCGTGAGCGCCATCACCCGTCGCCGCGAGCGTACTTCGAGCGCGTCGCGCCCGTAATGCTCGCGCAGGGCGGCGTCCACCACGTCCACCCGCAGGACCATGCCGGCGCCGCCGCCGAACGGGGTGTCGTCGACCTGACCCCCCGTCAGGGGCGTGTGATCGCGGTAGGAGACGCAGCGCAGGCAGGTCCCGGCGGCCATCGCGTTGCGGACGTGGCGCTGGCGCTGGAACCACTCGAACCACTCCGGGAACAGCGTGAAGACGTCGATCTCCATCAGCCCTGCCCCGCCGGCTCGACGAAGCCCAGGCGCACGTCGATCCGCCGGCGTTCCACGTCGACCTCCCGGACCGCGTCGGCCACCAGCGGCACCAGCAGCTCCCCCCCGTCGTCGCGCGCGACTTCGAGCGCCTCGCAGGAGGGCAGGCCGACCAGCCGGCGGACCACCCCGACGGGCCGCTCCCCGTCGACCACGCGACAGCCTTCGAGGTCGTCGGCCCACCACTCGTCGCTCCCGAGCTGCGGAGCCCGTTCACGGGTGACGAGGAGCCGCGCCCCGTGCAGCTGCTGCGCCGCTTCACGGTGGTCGCAGGACTCGAGCCGGACGATCGGGCGCGCGTCGACCCCCGCGCGGCGCACGATGCGTGCGGGGCGCCCCGACACCGACACCACCACGCCCTCCTGGAGCAGCTCGGCCCGGGCATCCCGGACGACGAAGGAGCCATCGAGCCCGTGCGGGCGCCCCACCACACCGGCGCTCAGCCACGCGGGGCGTCCGGCCGGTCCTCCACCCCGCACAGCCGCGCCCGCGGATGGATTGGATGGGCTTCGGTGTTCGGCCAAGGTAGACGCGGGTCAGTCCACGATGTCGACGAGCACGCGGCGGTTCTCCTTCACCGCGGCGGCCTTGACCACCGTCCGCAGCGCGTTCGCCGTCCGCCCGCCGCGGCCGATCACCTTCCCGTAGTCGTCGTCGGCCACCGAGAGCTCGAGCACGAGCGTCCCGTCGTCCTCCTCGAACTCCTCGACCGCGACCGCCTCTGGCTGGCCGACCAGCGCCCGGGCCAGGTACTCGAGCAGCTCCTTCACGGCGGCTGCGGGTTACTCGACGCCCTGGGTGCGCAGCAGCTTGCGCACCGTCCTGGTGGGCTGGGCGCCGCGGCGCAGCCACTCCCGCGCGCGCTCGGTGTCGATCACGATCGTCGAAGGCTCGGTCCGGGCGTTGTAGCGGCCGATCGTCTCGATCACGCGCCCGTCGCGCGGGGACCGCTGGTCGGCCACCACGACCCGCCAGATGGGGTCCTTCTTCCCGCCGATGCGGGTAAGCCTCAGGCGTACTGACACGGCCGCGGAGGTTAGCGGTCGCGGGCGGTCTAGCGGCTCTCGCGCATCAGCGCGCCGAGGTCCGGCAGGCGGCCCTGCCCGATCTGGCGCATGAGCCGGCGCATCTGGTCGAACTGCTTGACCAACTGGTTGACCGCCTGCACGTCGGTCCCGGATCCACGCGCGATCCGCAGCCGGCGGGACCCCTTGATCAGCTCCGGACGGCGGCGTTCCTCGGCGGTCATGGAGAGGATGATCGCCTCGACGCGGTCGATCTCGCGCTCGTCGACCTTCACGTCGCGCAGCTGGGCGGCCATCCCGCCGGGGAGCATCCCCAGCAGCGACGACAGCGGCCCCATGCGGCGTATCTGCTTGAGCTGGGCGAGGAAGTCCTGCAGCGTGAACTGTGCCCCGCGCAGTTTGCGCTCCAGCTCCGCCGCCTGGTCGGCGTCGTATTCGCGCTCTGCCTTCTCGATGAAGGTCAGCATGTCGCCCATCCCGAGGATGCGCTGAGCCATCCGATCCGGATGGAAGCGCTCGAACTGGTCGAGCTTCTCACCGGTCGAGCCATACAGGATCGGCTGGCCGGTCACCGCCTTGACCGACAGCGCGGCGCCGCCGCGGGCGTCGCCGTCGAGCTTGGTCAGCACCACCCCGTCGAATCGGACCGCCTGCGCGAACACCTCGGCGACGTTGACCGCGTCCTGGCCGGTCATCGCATCGAGGACCAGCAGGACGGCGTGCGGGTGGACCGAGCCGCGCATCCGGGCCAGCTCGTCCATCAGCTCGCGGTCGACGTGCAGGCGCCCCGACGTGTCGATGATCAGCACGTCCTTGCCCTCCTGCACCGCGCGGTCGCGCGCCCAGGCGGCGATGTCGACCGGGTCCTCGTCGCTGCCGCGCTGGTAGACGTCCACCTTGGCGCGCTCGCCCAGCACGACCAGCTGGTCGACCGCCGCCGGGCGGTAGACGTCGCAGGCGGCGAGCGCCACCGACGATTGGTGCTCGGTCCGCAGGTGGCGGGCCAGCTTGGCGGCCGCGGTGGTCTTGCCGGAGCCCTGCAGACCCGCCATCAGCACCACCGTCGGCGGGCGGGGCGAGAACGTCAGTTCCCGGGCGGCGCCCCCCATCAGGGAGGTGAGCTCCTCGTCCACGATCTTGACCACCTGCTGGCCCGGATTGAGCCGGCCGACCACCTCCTCGCCCAGACAGCGCTGCGCAAGCGTGGCGGTGAAGTCCTTGACCACCCGGAAGTTGACGTCGGCCTCGAGGAGGGCCAGACGGACCTCGCGCATCGCAGCGCCCACGTCCTCCTCGGTCAGGGTGCCGCGCTGACGCACCCCGGACAGGGCCTCCTGCAGCTTCTCCGATAGGGCGTCGAACATCGCGACTGAGGCTACTGCGCATGCCGCGCCGGGTTTGCGACGCCGCGTTTCGGATAGGCTGGCCTCCGAGGGTGTCGCGGCGCAATCAGTTCATGATCGGGGCGGGCTCCTTGCTGGTGGCGATCCTCGCGCTGGCGCTCGACAACCTGATCCTGCTCCAGCCGGACGAGCCGCCCCGAGTGCCCCGGTTCCTGGTGCTCACCCTGATCTGCGCCGCCATCGCGGCGGCGATCTACCTCTACGTCATTCCCCGGGCCGCGCGGGCCACCGGCCCCTCCAACCGGCTATCGCAGGCGGGGTTCGTGGCCGGACTGACCGCGCTGGCGGCCGTGATCGTCTACTGGACGGCGCTGCCGTTCCTGTTGGGCGCCGGCGGCTTCGTGCTGGGAAGCCTCGGCGAGGAGCGGGCCCGGCGGGATATGGAGCGCGCGCCGCGGGACGAGGAGCAGGCCGACCCGGAGGTGGACGCCGAGGATGCCGACCGGGCCAAGGACGAGGAGGATGTGGACGAGGAGGAGGCCCCTTCGGTGTCAGAGCGCGCGGGCCAGGCCTGGGCGGCGAGGGTCATGGGCGTGCTGGCCGCCGCGGCCTGCGTTCTCCTCTTCGCCGTCGTGCGGGGATGACCCCGCTCCCCACCGCGCGGTACCTGAGGCCGGATCCAGGCGGCTAGGGCGCGGGCGGACCGTCGTCGCCGGTGCGCCCGCCCAGCATGCCCCCGAGGTTCCCGAGCGCCTGCGAGAACTCGGACGGGATCACGAAGATCTTGTTCGCCTCGCCCCGGGCGAGCTGCGGCAGCATCTGCAGGTATTGGTAGGACAGCAGCTGCTGGTCGGGGCGGCCGTCGTGGATCGCCTTGAAGACGGTCTCGATCGCCTTGGACTCTCCCTCCGCCCGAAGGACCGCGGACGTCTTGGCGCCCTCGGCTTTGAGCACGGCGGACTGCTTCTCGCCCTCGGCGGTGAGGATCTGCGACTGCTTGACGCCCTCGGCGGTGAGGATCGCCGCCCGGCGGTCGCGCTCGGCGCGCATCTGCTTCTCCATCGCCTCCTGGATCGTGCCGGGAGGGTCGATCGACTTGATCTCCACCCGGTTGATCCGCACGCCCCACTTGCCGGTCGCCTCGTCCAGGACCACGCGCAGCTGTGTGTTGATGTGGTCGCGCGAGGTCAGCGTTTCCTCCAGCGTCATCCCGCCGATCACGTTGCGCAGCGTGGTGACGGTGAGCTGCTCGATCGCCTGGAGCGGGTTCGCGACCTCGTAGGTGGCCGCCTTGGGGTCGGTGACCGTGAAGTAGATGACGGTGTCGATCCCCACCACCAGGTTGTCCTCGGTGATCACCGGCTGGGGCGGGAAGGACACCACCTGCTCGCGCAGGTCGATCAGCGGCTTCACCTTGTCGATGAACGGCACCACGACCGCCAGCCCGGGCTGCAGGGTCCGGTGGTAGCGGCCCAGACGCTCGACCAGGCCGGCCCGCGCCTGCGGGATTATGCGAACCGTTCGCGCCGCCACGAACAGGAAGAACAGCGCCACGACTGCGAGGACGATCAGTCCGGTCATTCCAAGCCTCCGTTCCTATTCCGTCACGAGCGCGGTGGCGCCGCGGATCTCGACCACCTCCACGCGGTTGCCCACGTCGATGACGTGATCTTCGTCGTACGAGCGGGCGGTCCACACCTCGCCGTTGTCGATGCGCACCGCCCCGACGGCCTCGTCGTTGGCGATGCGCTCGACCACGATGGCGCGGCGCCCGATGAGCGCTGCGGTGCCCGTGCGCAGGGCCGCCGGCATCCTTCGATGGGCTCGCGCGATCGGGCGCACGACCAGCAGCATGAGCAGCGACGCCACGATGAACACCACCCACGACAGGACGGTCCCGCCGCCTCCCACGTCGACCAGCGCCGCCAGCAGCGCGCCGCCGGCGAACGGGGCCAGGAAGAAGCCCATGGTCAACATCTCCCCGATCGCCAGGACCACGGCGGCGAGGATCCAGAACACCCAGCCCATGCTGGCGCGAGCTTATCTCAGGGCTGGCCGGTGCCCAGCAGGGCGCGCGCGAAGTCGTCGGCGTCGAACGGGCGCAGGTCCTCGAGGCCCTCGCCGATGCCGATCAACTTGACCGGGATGCCCAGCTCGTCGGCGATGGCCAGGGCGATCCCTCCCTTCGCCGTCCCGTCCAGCTTGGTGAGGGCGATGCCGCTCACCGCGACCGCCTCGGCGAACACCCTGGCCTGACGCAGGCCGTTCTGGCCGGTGGTGGCGTCGACGGTCAGCAGCGTCTCGTGCGGGGCGCCGGGCAGCAGCTTGGCGACTACCCGGGCCACCTTTCGCAGCTCGGCCATCAGCTCGTCCTGGGTATGCAGGCGCCCGGCGGTGTCGAGGATGACGACGTCGCGGTCCTGGGCACGGCCGGCGGCCACGGCATCGTAGGCGACCGAGCCGGGGTCCGCCCCCGGGCGCCCCTTGACGAACTCGGCGTCCGCCCGCAGCGCCCATTGCTCGAGCTGCTCGACCGCGGCGGCGCGGTACGTGTCGGCCGCGCCGATGAGCACGCTGCGCCCGAGCGCGTGTCGCAGCTGCCAGGCCAGCTTGCCGATCGTGGTCGTCTTGCCCGTGCCGTTGACGCCGACGGCGAGTATGACCGTGGGCCGCTCGCCCAGGCTGATGCGATCCTCCCCGTCGGCCGCCGGGCGCGCTAGCTGGGCCAGCAGCCCGTGCAGGCGCTCGGTCAGCGCCTCGGGGCCCTCCACCTGTCCCGCCTCGGCCTCGCGCTCGAGCTGCCCGACGACACGCCCGGTGGTCCGCGCTCCGACGTCGGCGTAGATCAGCAGCTCCTCGAGCCGCTCCCAGGTCCGCTCGTCGTGGGGGTCGCCCGCCAGCGTGGCCTGCACCTCCGCCGCCAGGGCCCGGCGGGTCTTCGAGAGGTTCTCCCGCAGGCGGCGAAGGAGGCGAGGCCGCTCGGCCTCGGTCCGTGCATCCGCCGGGACGGGCGGCGAGCCGGCCAGATCGGCGACCGCGAAGAGCTCGTTCCAGTCGCGGGCCAAGGGGCGCGCGACGATAGCAACGGGCCGCCGGTGCGCCGCCGCGGGCGCCTACGCGGCGTCGGCGGCGGGCTCGACGGCGTCGTCGCGAGGCAACCGGCGGGAGATCACCTTCGAGACGCCGTCGTCGCCCATCGATACGCCGTAGAGCGTGTCGGCGGCCTCCATGGTGCGCTTCTGGTGGGTCACGACGATGAACTGGGCTCGCTGCGAGTAGCGCCGCAGCAGGCGCAGGAACCGGTCGATGTTGAGGTCGTCGAGCGCCGCCTCCACCTCGTCGAGCACGTAGAACGGGCACGGCCGGGCCAGGAAGACCGCGAACAGGAAGGCGAGCGCGGTCAGCGACTTCTCGCCCCCCGACAGCAGCGAGAGCCGCTTCATCGCCTTGCCGGCGGGCGTCATCTCGATCTCGATCCCCAACCGCTCCTCCTCGTCGGCCGGGCGCTCGTGCTCGTCGGCCTCATCGTCGGCGCGCAGTTCGTCGCCGCCCGCCGCGCCGCCGCCGAGCACGCGTGAAGGGCCATCCGCCTCGCGGACCAGCCGCAGGCGCCCGCGCCCGCCCGGGAACAGCTGGCCGACCAGCTCCTCGAAGTTGCTCGCGGTGGCCGAGAACGTCTGCTCGAAGGACTCACGGATGCGCCGGTCCGTGTCGGCGATCAGCGCCTGCAGCTCGCGCAGCGCCGTCTCGAGGTCGTGGCGTTGGGTCTCGAGCTCCTCGACGTGTTCGAGCGCCTCGGCGTACTCATCCTGGGCCAGCGGGTTGACCGGCCCCAGCTGCTCGCGGCGGCGGGCCAGGCGACTGATGCGCTGCCACAGCGCCTCGCGCTGCTCCTCCTCCAGCGCCGTCTCGGCCGGCTGCGCGGCGAGCCCCAAGCGCCCGGCGAGCTCGCCCAGCTCGGCCTCCACCTCGGCGACCCGGTCGCGCAGACGCTGCGCGGACACCTCGAGCGCGGTCAGCGACTCCGCCCGGTCGCGCAGCTGGGCCTGCAGTCCGGCCTCCTCCTGGGCACAGGCGCGCAGTTGCGACGCGAGACCCTCGCCCGCCTCCCGGTCGGCCTCCAGGTCGACATCGAGGGCCTGGACGTGGACCTCGGTCGCCTCCACCGCCGCCGCCAGGGCGGCGGCGAGGCGCTCCGCGCGCGGGACGAGCGACCGGGCCGCGGCCAGCCGCGCGCGCTCGGCGTCGACGCGGGCCGCGCGCTCGCGGCGCGCGCGCTCGGCCTGCTCGGCGAGGCGCCGCTCGGCCGCGAGCGCGGCCTCGACCTCGGCCCGCCGCTGCGCGGCGAGGCCGTGGTCGGCGCTGCGCGCCTGTTCGATCAGCCATGCCAGGCGGCGCCGCTCCTCGGCCGCCCGATCGCGCTCGCCCAGCGCCTGGGCCAGCGCCGCCTCGGCCGCCTCGCGCGCCGCTTGCGCCCCGAGCACGGCGGCCGCGGCGCGCTGCACCGACACCTTCGCGGCCTCCTCGGCCTCGACCGCACGCTCCGCCTCGGACTCCAGGGCGGCGCGGTGGTTGCGCTGAGCCAGGACGCGCTCCTCGCCTCCGGTGGGGGCCTGGTGGAGCTCTCGCGTCTGTCCGAACCAGGCCCGGCCGCCGCGGGTGACGGCGATCCCCCGAAAGTCCTGGGCGACGGCGTCGAGCCTGTCCACCACCCACGCGTCGGCGAGCAGCGCCCTGGCCACGGCGAGCGCCGGGTCGGGCCCGCCGACTCGCTCGGCCAGGGGCTGCGCCCCGGGTGCCGGCGGCCTGGCGGCGCCCTCGCGGACCGGCGTGCCGTGGCGAGCGATGAGGGCGCGCCCGCCGTCCTCGCCCGAGCGGTCGAGCAGCTGGGTGCCGGCTCCGCGGTCGGGCACCACCGCCGCGGCGAGGCGACCGGCCAGCGCGGCGGTCAGCGCCAGCTCGTATCCCGGCTGCGCTTCGAGCTGATCGGCCAGGGCGCCCCCGCCGCCCGCCGGGACCCAGCGCTCGGCGCGCGCCTGCAGGAACTCGTCGACCGCCGCAATCTGGGCCGCCACACGCGCGCGCTCCCGCGCCGCGGCGTCCACCGCGGCCTCGGCGATGCGCCGCTGCTGGCGCGCGGACCGCCAACGCTCGTCGGCCGCCGCCACGGCGTCCCGGCGCTCGCCCGCCTCGAGCTCCAGGCGGGCGCATTCGGCGTCGGCGCGTCCCCGCCCCAGCTCTAGCTCGGCGAGCCGGTCGTCCCGGGGCCCCGGCTGCCCGCGATCGAGCTGCGCCAGTTGGGCCTCCAGCTCGCCCACCCGGCCGGCGGAATCGTCCCCGAAGTCGGTGGGAAGCGCCTGCAGGTCGCGCAGCCGGGCGACGCCCGCCTCCGCGCGCCGGGAGACCGCCCGGGCGACCCCACGCGCCTGGTCGAGGCGCACCGCAATCCTCTCCTGGGCCGCGCGGGCGGCGAAGCGTCGGGCGGTCAGCGCGTCGTGGCGGTCCGCGCGCCGGGCGAGCGCCTGCTCGGCGGCCTCCCGCCGGCCCGCGACGTCGGCCAGCCCCCGCTCGACCTCGTCCCGGGCTCCGCGGGCCTGCGCCGCGGCGGCCTCAGCCCCGGCGAGCTCGCCGCGCCGCGCGCGGGACGCGTCGCGCGCAAGCTCCCACCGGGCCTCGGCCGCCTGGCGCTCGAGCCGCTCGTGCAGCTCGGCCGCCTCGGCCTGGCGCTTGAGCGGGCGCAGGCGGGAACGCGCCTCGCGCTCCACGTCGAGAGCGCGGTCGAGGTTGTCCTGGGTGCGGTCGAGCTTGAGCTGCGCGCGGCGCCGGCGCTTGCGGTGCTTGCCCAGGCCGGCCGCCTCCTCGACCAGCAGCCGGCGGTCGCGTGGCTTGGAGGTGATGACGGTCTCGACCCGGCCCTGGGAGACGACCGAGTGCATCTCCTTTCCCAGACCGGTGTCCGACAGGACCTCGAGGACGTCCACCAGCCGGCAGCGCGCGCCGTTTAGCCGATACTCGCCCTCCCCGGTGCGCTCGAGCCGCCGGCGGATCGAGACCTCGGGGAACTCGATCGCCTCGCCCCGCGGACCGGGGGGGCCATCCCCGTCGGCGTCGATCACCAGCTCGACCTCGGCCGCGCGGCGCGCCTGCTGCCCACGGGCGCCCGCGAAGATCACGTCCTGCATCGACTGGCCGCGAACCGCCAGTGGGGATTGCTCGCCGAGCGCCCACAGAACCGCGTCGGTGATGTTGGACTTGCCCGAGCCGTTGGGCCCGACGATCACGCTCACGCCCGGCCCGAACTCGAGCCGCGTGCGATCCGGGAACGACTTGAAGCCCTTCAGCGTGATCGACTTCAGGTGCACGACGTCATGCCTCCAGGGACCCCAGCGCCGCTCGAGCGGCGGCGTGCTCGGCCTCCTTCTTGCTGCGGCCGCTCCCGTGGCCGATCTCGCGGTCGTCCACCATGGCGGCCACGTCGAAGGTTCGATCGTGCGGCGGACCCTCCTCCCCGGTTACCTCGTACGCGACCAGCTCGCCCCGGCGCGCCAGGAGCTCCTGCAGCTCGGACTTCGCGTCGGCGGGCCGACGCAGAGCCTCCTCGACCTGGGGAGCGAAGGCGTCCACCACCGCCTCGGCAGTGCGCTCGAATCCGAAGGCGAGATAGCACGCGCCGATGACCGCCTCGGTCACCGACGCCAGCACCCGCTCGGTGCCCGCCAGCCCGCGCACCGACCCCTCGGACCCTGATGGCGCGGCCGCCGCGAGCCGATCCGGGACGCCGAGACCCTCCGCCACCTCGCGGCAGGCACGGCCCGATACCGCCTGGGCGCGGATCTTGGTCAGGCGGCCGGCTCCGAAGCGCTCGGCCTCCAGGCGGGGGTACAGATGGGCGGTGATCGCCAATGAGAGCACGCTGTCTCCCAGGAACGCCAGCCGCTCATAGGAGTCGGCGCGCCGCGGGCTCCACGAGGCATGGGTGAACACCTGGGCCGCCAGGTCGTCGGGCAGGGAGTCGAGCAGCTCCGCCAGGGCGCGCAGCGGTCAGGGCCTCGGCTCGCGCTCGGCGGGACGATGGGCGACGATGAAGTCGACCGCCTCCCCCACGGTCAGGATCCGGGCCGCCTCCTCGTCGGGGATGCGCACCCCGTAGGAGTCCTCCAGCTCCTGAACGAGGGTGTAGAGGTCCAGCGAGTCGGCGTCGAGATCCTCCTTGAAGCGGGTCTCCTCGGAGATCCGCGCGGGCTCGAGCTCGAGCTCGTCGCTCAGGTGGCTGCGGATCAGCTCGAGCACCTGCTCGCGGGTCATGACGGCGCCGACACGCTAATCGGGTGCTCGGACGAGGCACGCCGCAGAAAGCCCGCCCCCTCGAGTGCGGCGTGGGTGCGCTCGACGACCCGCTCGCGGACGCCGCGCTCGGCCACGGCGATGGCCTGCGAGAAACCGGTGCGGGTGAAGCGGCCGTGGGCCACGACCCCGACGCGCCGCAGGCCCAGGACGTAGGCGCCGCCCGCGCGCTCCGGATCGATCTCGTCGCGAAAGCGGCGCAGCCCCGATCGCAGCAGCAGCCCGCCCACCCGGCCGCGTACCGAGGCTGTCGCGGCGTCCCGGACCGCGCCGATCACCGTCTGGGAGACCCCCTCGATCGTCTTGAGGGCGACGTTGCCGGTGAAGCCGTCGGTGACCACCACGTCGACCTCGCCGCCGACGATGCCGGTTCCCTCGACGTTGCCGGTGAACCGCATCCCCTCGACCCCGCGGGCGCGCGCGGCCAGCTGCTCGTGAGCGCTGATCACGGCGGGTGTTCCCCTGCCCGCCTCCGCGCCGTTGGAGAGCAGCGCGACCCGCGGGCGGCCGACCCCGAGCACCGCGCGCGCGAAGGCGGCGCCCATGAACGCGAACTGGACCAGGTGCTCGGGCCGCGCCTCAACGCCGGCGCCGACGTCCAGCAGCAGCACGTGGCCACCCCGAACGGGGATCGGCACGGCGAGCGCCGGCCGATGGATCCCCCGGGCGCGCCTGATGTGGAACACGCCGGCGGCGACCGCGGAGCCGGTGGAGCCGCCCGACACCAGCGCGTCGGCGCGGCCCTCGGCCACCGCACGCGCGGCCTGGACGATCGACGCCTGCGGGGTCGAGCGAACGGCCAGGGCGGGCTCGGGTTCCTTGGCTACCGAGACCGGAGCGTCTACCAGGGTGACGCCCTCGGGGACGGTCCCGATCCCGGAGGCCGGCCCGAACAGCAGCACGCGCGTGCCGCGGGCGGCCGCCAGCGCGGCGCCGGCGGCCACCTCGGCCGCGCCGAGATCGGCGCCGTTCGCGTCCACCGCGACGGTGACCGGCTCGGGCAGCGGAGCCCCTATTCGCGGCCGTGGTCGTGTGCGGGCGTGGCGACCACCTCGCGCCCGGCGTAGGTGCCGCACACCGGGCAGACCCGGTGGGGAAGGCGCGGACTGTGGCACTGGGGGCAGCTGTTGTAGCCCGGTGGCGAGATCTTGTGCTGCGCCCGGCGCTTGCGGCTGCGCGAATGCGACTGCTTCTGCTTGGGGACCGCCATGGGCGAGCAGGCTAGCAGCGCTATTCGAGCCGCAGCTCGCGCAGCTTGGCCCAGCGGGGGTCGGGCTCGGGCTCGTGCGCGTGGTCGGGACCCGACTGGTTGAGGTTCACGCCGCAGACCGGACACAGGCCGGCGCAGTCGTCGCGGCACACCAGCTGGGCGGGAAGCGCGAGGGTCAGGGCGTCGCGTACCCAGCCGCGCAGGTCGAGCTCGGCGTCGGTTACGTAGGGGCTGTCGAGATCCTCACCGGCGCCCGCCTGGTGGACCTCCCGCGCGTCCACCCCGATCACCGGATCGGCCGCGCCCAGGCAGCGCATGCAGGGCCCAGTCAGCCGGGCTTCGAACCGCAGGCGCAGCGCGTAACCGCCCGCGGTCATCCGCGAGATGTCGAGGGTGACCGGCAGCGACGCCGGCTCGATCCGGTAGCGCTCGCCACTGAGCACCAGCGGGTCGTGGCCCGCGTGCAGCGCCAGCCGCCGGCCTTCGCCCGAGGTGAGACGCAGGCCGGCGAGATCGAAGCTGTCGGTGCGCTGGGGCATCGCCAGCGAGGGTAGCGAGGCGGCCCGGGCGCTCCGGGCAGCCCACCGGCCGGGCCTCGGCGGCGCCGGGATCAGCCCGCGGGCGGCAGGCTGAACCGCACGCGCGTGCCCGGCGCGGCCGACTCGAGCCAGATGCGTCCACCGTGGGCTTCGACGATCGCGCGGGAGATGGCGAGGCCGAGCCCGGCGCTGTTGCGCGTGCGCGCTGCCTCCGAGCCGCCGCGGTAGAAGGGGTCGAACACCCGTCCGCGGTCGGCGGCGGCGATGCCCTCGCCGGTGTCGGCGACCTCGATCTCCGGACCGGCCGGCCCGCGCGTGGCCCGGACGGTCACGCTGCCGTCAGCCGGCGTGTGCCGGATCGCGTTCTGGATCAGGTTGAACAACACCCGCTGGACCTTCTCGGGGTTGGCGTGCGCCGGCTCGAGGTCGTCGGGCACGTCGGCCCGCACTTCGACGTGACGGGCCTCGGCGTGGGGACGCATCGCGGCGACCGTCTCCCCCACCAGGTCGTCGAGGCGCACGCGCTCCACCGACCACTCGATCTCGCCCGCCTCCAGCCGTGAGAGCTCGAACAGGTCGTCGATCAGCGCGCCGAGCGCGCCGAGGTGGACGGTCATGGTGTCGAGGTAGCGCCGCCGAGTGGCGTCGTCGACGATGTCGTCGCCCACCGCCTCGGCCAGCAGCCGCAGCGACGTGATCGGGGTGCGGAGGTCGTGCGAGACGGCGGCGATCAGCGCCCGGCGGGCGGTCTCGGCGCCGTCGCGCGCGGCTTCCTCCGCGGCCAGCCGCTCCACCATCTGGTTGGCGCGCTGCGCCAGCTCGGCCAGCTCGTCGCGCGCGCCGGTCTCGATCGCCACGGCGCGGTCGCCCTCGGCCACCGCGGACAGACCCTTTCGCAGCACGTCGACGTCCTCCATGACCCCCCTTGCCTGCAGCTGCGCGGCCCGGACCGCGATCAGCCCGGTGAAGAGCGCGATCACCGTGATGAGCAGCGCGTCGTGATCGGAGACGAACATCAGCGCCACGATCACCCCCACCGCGACCAGCATCTGCCCGACGGCTATGGCCACCGCGAGCGCGAACTGCCGGGTCAGACCGCCCAGGCGCGCGCGGTGGGCGGCAGCGAGGTGGGCGATCGCCAGCGCGGCCGTCCCCACCGCCGTCAGGACCCCGAAGGTGACCACTCCCGCGTGGGTCTCGTGGGCCACGCCGACGACGGCGGCGGCGCCCGCGGCGGCGATCACCAGCATGGCCAGCGAGCCGGCGATCGAGCGCCGCTCGGTGACCGGGCTCATGGCGCGAAGCGGTAGCCGACCCCCCACACGGTCTGGACGAACCGAGGCCGGCCGGGGTCGGCCTCGATCTTGGCCCGCAGCCGGCGGATGTGGACCGTCACCGTCGAGGTGTCGCTGTAGAACGAGTACCGCCAGACCGCGTCCATGAGGTGGTTGCGGGAGAACACCTGTCCTGGATGGCGAGCCAGGAACAGCAGCAGGTCGAACTCCCGCTGGGTGAGCTGGGCCTCCTGCTCGTCCGCGAACACCCGCCGGGCGGCCGGGTCGATGGTCAGGCCGTCGAACGCCAGCGGCTCCTCGCGCCGGGGCGACTTGTCCACCCTGCGCAGGACCGCGTCCACCCGTGCCACCAGCTCGGCGGGCGAGAACGGCTTGACCACGTAGTCGTCGGCGCCCAGCCGCAACCCGATCACGCGCTCCGACTCCTCGCCCTTGGCGGTGAGGAGGATCACGGCGACGCGCTCGCGATCCGTCTCGCGCAGGCGCCGCATCACTTCCAGGCCGTCGAGCCCCGGCAGCATCAGGTCGAGGACCACGAGGTCCGGCCGGTGGGCGCCGGCCAGCTCGATCGCCCGCACCCCGTCGCCGGCGACCCGGGTCTCGTAGCCTGCCCGCTCCAGGTATCGGGCGACCACCTCGGCGATGGTCGGCTGGTCGTCGACCACCAGCACGGAGCCGCGCTTGTGCCCGGGGGCGGAGCCGGTGGCGCCCACCGGGCGATTCTGACGCAGCCCGGCCGGGGCCGCCAGACGAGCCCGAGTCGGGTTCACGCCATGTTCAGGTGTCCAGACCGCTCGGAACCGGTGATCATTTGCCCGGTGCGCGCGATGGTCCTGACCCGCCCGGGGCGCCCGCTCGAGCTGCGCGAGCTGGCCGATCCTCGACCCGGGCCGGGGCAGGCCCTGCTGCGGGTGCTGACCTGCGGCGTGTGCCGAACCGATCTCCACCTCGCCGACGGCGAGCTGGAGGCTTCGCTACCGGTGGTCCCGGGGCACCAGATAGTCGGCGAGGTGGTCGAGGGCCCGCCCGAGCTGGGAGCGCGAGCCGGGGTGCCGTGGCTGGGATGGACGTGCGGCGAGTGCCGCTTCTGCCGGTCGGGGCGGGAGAACCTGTGCCCGCGTGCCCGCTTCACCGGGCGTGACGTCGACGGCGGATTCGCCGAGCTGGTGGTGGCCGACGCCCGCTTCTGCTTCTCGCTGCCGGAGGGGCATCCGGCCGTCCAGGCGGCGCCCCTGCTGTGCGCCGGGCTCATCGGCGCGCGAGCGCTGCGGCTGTGCGGCGACGCCCAGCGACTCGGCCTGTACGGCTTCGGCGCCTCCGCGCACATCGTCTGCCAGGTGGCCGCCGCCCAGGGCCAGCGGGTGTTCGCGTTCACCCGCCCCGGCGACGCGGACGGGCAGAGCTTCGCTCGCGGGCTCGGGGCCGAATGGGCGAGTGACGCCGGCGAGCCGCCGCCGGAGGAGTTGGACGCGGCGATCATCTTCGCGCCCGTCGGGGAGCTGGTGCCGGTCGCCCTGAGGGCGGTGGGCCCGGGCGGAACCGTGGTCTGCGCCGGCATCCACATGAGCGAGATCCCTCCGTTGCGCTATGCCGACCTGTGGCAGGAGCGCACCCTGCGATCGGTGGCCAATCTCACCCGCCAGGACGGGCGCGACTTCCTGGCGCTGGCCCCGCGGATCCCCGTGCGGACCGAGGTGACCACCTACCCGCTGGCGGACGCCAACCGGGCCCTCGAGGACCTCCGCGCCGGACGGTTCCGGGGCGCCGCGGTCCTGACGATCGGGACCGCGGCGGGCTAACGCAGCTCGCGCTTGAGTACCTTGCCGGTGGCGTTGCGAGGTAGGTCGTCCATGAACTCCACGTCGCGTGGAACCTTGTACCGGGCCAGGTGGCGCTTGACATAGTCCCTGACCTCGTCGGCGGTCATCGCCGTGTCGCCCCGCCTGACGATCACCGCCTTCAGGCGCTGCCCGAACTCCTTGTCGTCCACCCCGACCACCGCCGCGTCCGCCACGGCCGGATGGCGGACGAGCAGTTCCTCCACCTCCTGCGGGAAGACGTTCTCGCCGCCCGAGACGATCATGTCGTCGTCGCGCCCGTCGACGAACAGGCGCCCCTCCTCGTCGAAGTGCCCGACGTCGCCGGTCGCCATCAGGTCCTCGATCAGATCCTTGCTCCCGCCGCCCGTGTAGCCCTCGAACAGCATCTCGTTGCCCACGAAGATGCGGCCGGTCTCACCCTCGGGAACCTCCCGGCACTGCTCGTCGTAGAGCCGCAGAATCGTGCCGCGGGGCGGTCGCCCGACGCACCCCGGCGCGGCTCGCATGTCCTGCGGGGTGGCGATCGCCGCCCACGCCACCTCGGTGGAGCCGTAGAGGTTGTAGAGGACGTCGCCGAAGGTGTCCATCACACGCTCCGACAGCGTCGGCGAGAGCTGGGAGCCGCTCGCTGCGATCACCCGCAGCGCCGACAGGTCGTAGCGGTCGATCGTCTCGCGCCCGAGCTCCAGGATGCGCTGGAGCATCACCGGGACCACGGCCAGGGCGCTGGCGCGGTGCTGGGCGGTGGCCGACAGCGTCTCCTCGGGGTCGAACTTCCGCCTGAGCACGAGGGTCGAGGACAGCCCGAGCCCCATGGTGAAGTGCGCGAAGCCCCACGAGTGGAACAGCGGCGCGGCGATCATCGTGGTCTCGCGCGCCCTGAGCGGGATCCTGGAGAGCAGCGCGGCCGCCGGGTCGAGCGTGTCCGGCTGGCTCCGGGAAGCCCCCTTGGGCGTGCCCGTGGTGCCCGAGGTGAGGATCACCGTCCGGCCCGGCTCGTCGGGTGGGACTACGTCCGCCGGGTCCCCCTCGGCGACCAGCTGGTCGAGGGTCGGGTCAGCGGGCGGGGAATCGGCGTCGTGCCAGCCGATGAACCGCTTGCGGCGGGTCGCCGCGTCGCTCACCAGGCCGGTGAATTCCTGGTCGAACACGATCGCCCGGGGACGTTCGCGCCCGACCACGTCGGTGATCTGGGGTCCGGCGAAGGCGGTGTTGAGGTACAGGGCGTTCGCGCCCAGCTTCGAGCAGGCCACGGTGGCGTCGATGAAACCGCGGTGGTTGCGGCACATGATCGCCACCCCGTCGCCCTCGCCGACCCCGGCGTCGGCGAGGGAGTGGGCCAGCGCGTTGGTGCGGCGATGGACCTCCGCGAACGTGAGCGTGCCCAGCTCGTCGATCACCGCCGCCTCGTCGGGGTAGCGGATGGCTCCGCCCGCGTAGCCCGCCGCCGGCGTCGGGCCGAACCGCTGCAGCGCCAGTCCCATCCGGACCAGCTTGTCGGGACGGATGGGGGTGATGACCCCCGCCTGCAGGAGGGTTCGCGCCGTGTGGATCCGTTTGCCGATGTCGGGAAGCACGCGGGAATCCAATCAGCCTTGGGATGGGCCTCGTCCGGATCTTGCCCCGCGGCGGTGGGGGATCATGCGCGAATGTCCGAGTGGTTCTCGCGCTTCGGCTTCGCCGAGGTCGCCGACGGCTTGCTGTCCGGCGCCTACCCGCTCGATACGCAGGACATCCAACGGCTGGCGGACGAGCGCGTCGAGATCGCCTACAACCTGTGCGAGCAGGACGAGTACGCGCCGGGCCAGCGCGACGCGGTCGAGGATGCGCTCGCGCAGGCCGGCATCGAGGAGCGCCGGCTGCCGATGACCGACTACGGGCGGCTGAGCCCCGAGTCGCTCGACCGCGCCGTCACGGAGGTGCTGGCCGAGCTGCGGCGGGGCCGGCGCGTCTACCTGCACTGCCGGGCCGGGTGGCAGCGCTCGGCCGCGGTCGCGGCCGCGGTGATCGCCCGGCGCGAGGGGCTCGGCCTCGACCGCGCGCTGGACGTGCTGCGCCGGCGCAAGCCGCACTCCGAGCCGCTTCCCCATCAGCGAGCCGACCTGGTCGCCTGGTGGGTGACGAGCGGCGGGTGTGCGGACGGCTAACCGCGCATGTGGAAGCTGTGCAGCGCGGTCTCGGTGACCTGCGGCTCCTGCGCGCGGTCCCCCGCCGCCTCGCCCACGGCCGACTGGAGCCGCTCGGTGACGAAGCGGTCGAAGTCCTGGCGCGAGCTCCAGGCGTCGGTCACGCGCAGACGGCCGTCCACCTCCATCGCGGCGTGGGCGAGCAGCCCGTCGGGCCACTGCGCCGGAAAGTCGAGGGCCTCGCACACCCTGTCGTAGTCATCGAGCCCCAGGTCACTGAAGTCGAGTTGCAGACCGACCGCCATGGTGATCGCTCCTTTCGAACGGGATCATGGACCCTAACCGCTCTGCCTCGACCGGCTCGACGGCGGCGCGCCGCTGATCCGTCAGGTCGCGCACCTAAGCTGCGACGTTGGATCCATGGAAGCCGCCACCCCCCTTCGCCCGCCATTCGTGCGGACCGTCGGCGAGCGCGTCGCGGTCGACGGGCTGCTGCTCGACGACCCGGCCGCGGTCCGCCTGGTCCGTCGGCGCGAGGAGGCGGGCGACGACACCGTAAAGCCGATCGAGGACGCGATCGAGATCGGGGCCCGGGTGCTCGAGCGCGAGCAGACGGGAGCCGACGCCGAGCTGGTGAGAGCCGAGCTTCAGAAGGCGTCCCGCGAGGTCGAGGACGCCTTCGTGGAGCGGGCGCGAAACGTCTCCGAAGAGCTCGAGAGGCAGCTCGACGAGGTCTTCGGACCCGAAAGCGGACACCTGGCCCGGGCGCTCGAGCGCCATTTCTCGGACGGGTCCTCCGAGGCGGTCCAGAACCGGGTGCGCGACACGGTCCGGGACCTGATGTCCCAGGCGCGCGAGGACCTGCTCCGCCAGTTCTCGTCCGCCGACGGCCAGAATCCGCTCGCCGACTTCAAGTCCGCCTCGATCGGCGCCATCCGCCAGATGGGCGATCGCCAGGACGTCCACCTGCGCGGCCTGCTGGAGAAGATGGCCTCGCTGGAGAAGGACCTCCAGGGCCTTCGCGACGAGCGCTCCAAGCAGCTCGAGCTCGCCGAGGAGCGTGAGCGGGGGACGGCCAAGGGCCGCACGTACGAGGAGGCGGTATGGGAGGCCGTCGACGCCATCGCGCTCTCGCAGGGCGATGACTGCGACGCCGTGGGGACGACCAAGGGGGCGACCGGACGCAGCGGGGACGTGTTGGTGTCGATTGAGGGCTGCCGCGGTCCGGCCCGCGGCCGCATCGTCTTCGAGGCCAAGGACTCCAAGCTCAGCAAGCCCGAGGCGCTGCGCCAGCTCGACCGGGCGCGCGGCGAGCGCGACGCGCACTACGCGGTGCTGGTGGTGCCCTCCGAGGACGAGCTGCCGGCGCGGACCAGGCAGCTGCGCGAGGTCAACGGCGACAAGCTGTTCGTGGCCTACGACCCTGAAGAGGGCTCCGCTCTGGCGCTCGAGGTCGCCTACACCCTCGCCCGAGCGCGCGTCCTGGCGGCGCGCGGCGCCGGCGACGGCGTCGATGCTCCCGCGCTGGGCGAGAGCGTCGACCGCGCACTGGCCCGGATGGAAGATGTTCGCTCGGTCAAGCAGCAGCTCACGGGCGCCACCACCAGCATCGAGCGGGCGCGCGAGATCCTCGACGCCATGGCCGAGACGGTGCGCGGGCATCTGAGGGAGATCGACCGGCTGCTCGCCTCCGGCCAAGCCGACGACTGAGGCCCCTCGCCGCGGGGCAACATACGCCCGTGTCCGAGGGGCCCGTCACCCGCCGCCGTGTGGTGGTCCACGGCCATGTACAGGGGGTGTTCTTTCGCGACTCGACCGCGGACCGGGCCCGGTCGCGCGGCGTTGCCGGCTGGATCGGCAACCGACCCGACGGCAGCGTCGAGGCGGTATTCGAGGGCGCGCCGGAGGACGTCGAGTCGATGGTGCGCTTCTGTCGCAGCGGGCCCTCCAGCGCCGACGTCGAGGACGTCGAGGCCAGCGAGGAATCGCCCGAGGGCCTGAGCGGTTTCGAGGTCCGCTAGTGGCCGACAACGCGGAGATCGTGCGGCAGGCCTTCGAGGCCGTGGACCGGGGGGACAAGGAGGCGCTCTTCGGCCTGCTGCGCCCCGGGGTGGAGTGGCAGATGCTGGGCCTGCTCTCCGACCGCTCCCCTGTGTACCGGGGGCGCGAGGAGATATGGGCGTACGTCCGGTCCCTGCGCGAGCAGATCGACGACTTCCGCTCCGAGATCCTGGAGGCCGCGGAGATCGGTGACCAGCTGGTGGCGCGGGTACGGGTCCATGGCCGCCCGGCCGGCGGCGAGGAGCTCGATTTCGAGTTCTCGACCCTGATGCACGTCGAGGACGGCCGCATCGTCCACGCCGACAACTACGACGATCACGAGGAGGCGCTGACGGACGCCGGCCTGCGGCTGGGCAAGGCCGGCTAGCCGCGGTTCGCCAACGCCGCCTCGAACGCCTCACGGGCCTCCGCGCCGCGGACCGCGAAGACGACCCTCTCGAGTCCGCTGCCCGAGTCGAGGTGGCGCCGCACCTCCTCGACCTCGATCCGGGCGGCCTCGTCGAGCGGGAACCCGCCCACTCCGGTGCCGAACGCCACCAGAGCCAGGGATCTCGCGCCGAGCTCGTCGGCCTTGGCGAGGGTGCTCGCGGTGGCGCGCCGGATGACGTCCGCCGAGGTCGGGCCGCCCAGCTCCATGGTGGCCGCGTGGACGACCCAGCGCGCGGGCATATCGCCCGCGGTGGTCTCGACCGCGTCACCGAGGCCGATGGGCGCCTTCTGGTCGCTCTCGCGCTGGAGCTGCGGCCCGGCCGCCCTCGCGATCGCCCCCGCCACCCCGCCGCCGTGCTGCAGGCCGGTGTTGGCGGCGTTGGCGACTGCGTCGACCTCGAGCTTGGTGACGTCGGCCTCGGCGACCTCGATCATGGGCGATGCCGACAGCCGACGAGCTCGTTCCGGCTCCCGACGCCGCGCGGGCGGGCCGGTCAGGCCACCTCGGCCGGCTCGTCCTTGCCGGCCAGGCGGTCGCGGCCCCGCTGGACGGCGCCGATGAACTTGGTGAGGTTGACCTCGAGCGTGTTGAGGATCTCGTCGGCGTAGTCCTCGGCGCCGAGGCGGATCTCCCGCTCGCGGGCGCGGGCGTCCTCGATGATGTCCTCGGCGGCGCGCTCGGCCTGCTTGGTGATCTCCTCCTGGGAGATGAGCTTCTCCTGACGGTCGCGCGCCTCCGTGACGATGCGCTCGGCCTCGCGCTTGGCCTCGGCCAGCATCTCCTGGCGCTCCTTGACGATCCAGCGCGCCTGCTTGATCTCTTCCGGAATCGTCGCACGCATCTGGTCGAGGATGTCGTAGATCTCCTCCTTGTCGACGCGCACCTCGTCGGTCAGCGGGACGCGCTTGGCGTTGTGCACCAGGTCGTCGAGCTTGTCGATCAGTACGAGGACATCCATGATCAGGCCTCAGTTCGTCAGCGCTGCAGTTCTTCCTTCAAGCGTCGGGCCACCGCCGGTGGGACGAGGTCGTTGATATTGCCGCCGAACGTGGCGAGCTCCTTGACCCCGCTTGATCTGAGGAAACTGTACTGAGGGCTGGCCATCAGGTAGACGGACTCTATCTCCGGCGCCTGCATGCTGTTGAGCTGATTCATCTCGAATTCGTACTCGAAGTCCGAGATCGCGCGCAGCCCCTTGACGATCGCCTTGGCGCCCTTTTCGCGTGCGAAGTCGACGATCAGGTTCTTGAACGGCTCGGCGGTGACGTTGCCCAGGTGCGCAGTCGCCTCCTCGATGAAGGCGCAGCGCTCCTGCGCGCCGAACACGGTGCTGCCCTTGCGAACCGGCACGTCCACCACCGCGACGATCAGCTGGTCGAACATGCCGGCGGCCCGGGCGATCACGTCGAGATGGCCGTTGGTGATGGGGTCGTAGGACCCGGGGCAGACGGCGATGTGGCTATCGGGGCTCATGGATGCGGATCAGCGTGTCGCCGTAGCGGCGCTCGGCGGTCACCGGCAGCGCCAGCTCGAGCGGGGCCCGCCGGCCGCTCTCGCACGCCACCCGGGCTCCCGTCGCCAGCAACGGCGCCAGCAGCGACGACAGCTCGCCGGCCAGCCCGCCGGCCCGGCGGTATGGGGGGTCAACGAAGACGAGATCGTATTGACGCCCTCGTGCCCTTGCATTGCGGAGGAAGGCCCGGGAGTCCTGGCGCCACACCTCGACGCCGTCCGACGCGCCCAGCGCGGCCAGGTTCTCGCGCACCGCGCGCACGGCGCGCGGGGCACTGTCCACGAACGTGGCGCTCACCGCTCCCCGTGACAGCGCCTCGATTCCCAGGGCGCCCGAGCCGGCGAAGAGGTCGAGCACCGCCGCCCCCTCGATGTCGCCGAGCAGCGCGAACAGCGCCTCGCGCACCCGGTCCGCGGTGGGGCGGGTGCCCGCCCCCGCGGGCGCCCTCAGCCTGCGGCTGCGATAGCGTCCGGCGACCACCCTCAGGCTCCCGGCGCCCGGCACCGATCAGGCCGGGATCGGCGCGAGCGCGTCGGCGCCGTAGGCGGCCTCCAGGGCGCCGGCCAGCAGCGCGTGCTCGGGCGCCGAAAGGTCGGGGTCGCCTTCCAGCAGCGCGGCCGCCCGCCGGTGGGCGCGTTCGAGGAGCTCGAGGTCGACTTCGGCGACGCCCGACTGGCGGGTCCCGATGAGCTCGCCCTCCCCCCGCAGGCGCAGGTCCACCTCGGCCAGTTCGAAGCCGTCGTCGCTTGCGGCCAGGGCCTGGAGCCGCGGCGACTCGGTGGATCCGAAGAGCAGACACAGCGAGGGGTGCTCGCCGCGCCCCACCCGTCCCCGAAGCTGATGCAGCTGGGAGATGCCGTAGCGGTCGGCGTCCTCCACCAGCATCACGGTGGCGTTGGGGACGTCGATCCCGACCTCGATGACCGAGGTGGCGACCAGGACGTCGGCCTCGCCGGCGGCGAACGCGCCCATCGCCGCCTGCTTGTGGCGGGGACGCAGCTGGCCGTGCAGGAGCACGACGCGAAAGTCGCGGAACTCGGTGCCGTTGAGGCGGTCGTACTCGTCGGTGGCGGCGCGGGCCTGCAACGCGTCGGACTCCGACACCAGCGGGCAGACCACGAACGCCTGGCGCCCGGCGCGCAGCTCCTCCCGGATGCGCTCGTAGGCCCGCGCCCGCTCGGCGTCGCTCGAGGCGACGCGGGTCTGGATCGGGCGCCTTCCGGCCGGGAGCTCGCGCAGGGCGGTGACGTCGAGGTCCCCGTACTGGGTGAGCGCGAGCGTGCGCGGAATCGGCGTCGCGGTCATGTGCAGGACGTGCGGGGCCAGGCCGCCCGGCGCCTTGCGGTCCAGGGCCTGGCGCTGGCGCACGCCGAAGCGATGCTGCTCGTCCACCACCGCGACGGCCAGCGACCGGAAGACGACGTCGTCCTCGATCAGCGCGTGGGTCCCGACCACCAGGGCGAGCTCGCCGCTGGCCAGCTTGCCCAGTATGTCCTCTCGGCGGGTGGCCGGGGTCGATCCGGTCAGCAGCGCCATCGGCACGTTCTCGCCCGGCATCAGCGCCTCCAGCGTGGCGAAGTGCTGCTCGGCGAGCGTCTCGGTGGGCGCCATGAGCGCCGCCTGGGAGCCGTGCTCGACCGCGCGGAGCATGGCGTGCAGGGCGACAACCGTCTTGCCGGATCCCACCTCCCCCATCAGGAGCCGCTGCATCGGCTGCGGCCGGGCGAGCTCGCCGGCGATCGTGTCGATCGCCCTGCGCTGGTCGGCGGTGAGCTCGAAGGGCAGCCGCTCGCCGAGCCAGCCCCCGGTCAGCTCGGGCGGCCCGGCCAGCGCGACGGCGCCACAGGCGCCCTGGCGGCGTGCGCGCCGCATCAGCAGCGCGAGCTGGCGCAGCAGCAGGCCGTCGAACGCAAGCCGGCGGCGGCCGACGCGGTCGTCGGAGTCGCGCTCGGGGAAGTGGACCGCGGCCAGCGCCGCGGGGCGGTCGGGCAGGCGCTCGGACGCGCGCAGGGCGCTGGGAAGCGGCTCGACAGCGTCGCGCTCGGCGCCCCGCACCCCCCAAGCGAGCTCCCGCAGCTTGCGCGCGGTGATGTGCTCGCTGGCGGGATACACCGGGACGAGGCCGGTCGAGTGGTGGCCGTCCGCGGCGCTGGCGCCGCCCGCCAGTTCGTAGTCGGCGACCGACAGCTCATGGCGCTTCTTGCAGCGTCCGTGGAGGATCACCCTGGATCCCTCCGGCAGCCGGTCCGCCACCCACGGCTGGTTCCACCACAGCGCCTTGATCGGCCCGGTGGCGTCGGCGACTGTGGCCTCGACCAGGGTGAGTCCGCGCCGGCGCAGGGGACGCCGCGCGATCGCCCGCACCTCGACGATCACGGTGGCGTCGTCGCCCGGGCGCAGGTCGGCCACCGAGCGCGCCTCCCGGCGGTCATCGTGACGATGGGGTACGTGCTCGAGCAGGTCTCCGACGGTATGCAGCCCCAGCGCCTCGGCGCCGCGCGCCGCGCGCACGGGCCTGACCCCCAGCGGTCGCCGCAGGCGCGAAGGCCGCGGGTACGACCTGACGGGGGCGGCCAGCAGCCGCTCGCGGTCAACGGGGTCGGAGGTGGCGAAGGCGACCGGGCCGGCGGTGGGCATCCCAGGGCGACATGATGATCCGCGGCGCGGTCGCCCCGGCGCCTACTCGGCGCTGATCAGCCACCAGTAGCGGGGCTGGCCGCCGTCGGAGCACTCCACCTCGACCCCGGCCGGCGCCAGCGGCGGGATGCGCTCGTCGCCCAGCGGCGCGCCCTGCCCCCTGATGCAGGTCACCAGCTCGGCCCCCTCTCCCAGGCTCCCGAGCACCTTGCGCAGCGTCGGCTCGGGCTCGCCCCAGGCGATCACCTCGTCGTTGACGAAGCCCACCGCCTCTCCGGCCCGGAAGCGCCCACCGCCGTCGTCGCGGGCCGCCGGCGCGACGGCGCCGGTCCGCACGTGGCGCAACGCGTCGGCGAGCGCCTCGGCGTTGGCGCGCGCGCTCCGGCCCGGCTCGAACGCGACCGCCGCCGCCAGGCCCGCCTGCTGGGAGGTCGAGTCCACCACTCGCACCTGCTTGTCGGACAGCTCGGCGGCCCGCTCGGCCGCCATGACCACGTTCGGGCTGTTGGCCAGGACCACGACCTGCTCGGCGGGCACGGCGTGGATGCCGGCCAGCAGGTCGTAGGTGGACGGGTTGAGCGCCGGACCGCCGTCCAGCGCGTGGACCCCGACGCCCTGGAACAGTGAGCGCATCCCTGCCCCCGACACCACGGCCAGCGCCCCGCACGTCAGCTGGGCCCCGTTGCGGGCGCCGAGCCGCTGCTCGCGCGCGCGCTCCTGCTCGCGCATGTCGGCGACGTCGAGGTGCGACACCGCTCCCGCGTCCGCGAACAGCTCGGCCGCGCCCTCGGGATCGTCGGTGTGGACGTGGACCTTCAACGTGCGCTGATCGCCCACCACCAGCACGCTGTCGCCCATGGCCTCCAGGCGAGGGATCCAGGTCGCCGAGTCCAGCTCGCTGCCGGTGACCGCGAAGTTGGTGCAGTAGCGGTAGGTGGACGACCGGTGCTGGGGATGGGTGACCCGGGCGGGCGCGTGGTGCTCGAGGCGCGGCGGCTCGGCGCCCCGCAGCGCGGCCACGATTCCGGCGAACATGATTGTCACCGCGTGGCCCCCGGCGTCGACGACGCCCGCCTCGCGCAGCACCGGCAGCAGGTCGGGCCCGCGCAGGACCGACTGCTTGCCCGCCTCGATCGCGCGCTCGAGGACGTCCGCGATGACGGCGTCCTGCTGCTGGGGCAAGGCGTCGGCCGGCAGGCGCGGCTCGGGCATGCGCGCGAGCTCGCTGACCACACGGTGGGCCATCTCGCGCATCACGGTGAGGATGGTGCCCTCGGCGGGATCCCGCACCGAGGCGTAGGCGCGGTCCGCGCCCCGGGCCATGGCGGCGCCGATCAGGACCGGATCGACCAGCTCGGCGCGTCGTGAGGCCAGCTCCTCGGCCGCCCCCCGGATCAGCTGCGAGAGGATGACTCCGCTGTTCCCGCGGGCGCCCAGCAGGGCGGCGCGCGCGACCGAGTCGACGATCTCCTGGCGTCCGATGTCGTCGGCCGAACGCTCTCCGTCCCCCGCCAGCCGGTCGAGCTCGCCCAGCACCGCCCGCAGGGTCAGCACCATGTTGTCGCCGGTGTCCCCGTCGGCCACCGGAAACACGTTGAGGTCGTTGACCTCGCGGCGGCGAGCCTCCAGTTGCGCCAGCGCGCCCTCGACCGCGCTGCGGAAACGGACCAGGTCCGGGGGGGGCACTCCGGCGGGGCTCAGACGGCCTTCAGGACCTTGCCGGCCTTCAGGCAGCGAGTGCAGACGTAGACGCGCCGGGGTGTGCCGGCGTCGTCGATACGGACCTTCTGCAGGTTGGGGTTGAAGCGGCGCTTGGTGGCCACCATCGAATGGCTGCGGCTGTGCCCGAACGCAGGGCCCTTTCCGCACGCGTGACAGACCTTGGGCATTGCGGCGCAAGTATACGAACGCGCACCCCCGTCCCGGCCGAGCCGCCCGCGGCACGAGCGGCGGGGCGGGCCCGGCGGGCGATCAGCCGCCCAGCCGCCGCCGCAGGGCGGCCATTCCCAGCACGGCCCGCGCGGCGTCGCGACCCTGGTGGCGCTTCTCGCCCCCGGCGCGGGCCAGGGCCTGCTCCATCGTGTCCACGGTCAGGACCCCGAACCCGCAGGGCACCCCCGTCTCGAGCTGCACCTGCTGGATGCCGCGCGCCGCCTCGGCGCAGACGTGCTCGTAATGATCGGTCTCGCCGCGGATGACCGCCGCCACGCACACCACGCCCTCGTAGCGGCCGGAGCGTGCGGCATAGGCCGCCGCCAGCGGCAGCTCGAACGCGCCGGGCACGTCGAGGACGTCGACCGCCTCGGCGCCGGCCGCCTCCAGCTCGGTCCGGGCGCCGGCCACCAGCCGGTCGGCCAGCTCCTGGTAGAAGCGGCCGGCGGCGATGGCGAACCGTCCGGCCGGGCCGTCGCTCACAGAAGCGTCCCTGGCGGCCCGGGCTCGTCGTGGCGTCCGCGTCCCCGGTCCTGCTCCTGTTCGGCGTGCAGCAGCTCCTCGTCCAGGGCCAGGCCCTGGTGGTGGAGCGTGTGGCCCAGCCGCTCGCGCTTGGCCCGCAGGTAGGCCTCGTTGTGGGGGTTGGGGACGACGTCGATCGGCACCTGATCGGTCACCGACAGCCCGTAGCCCTCCATCCCGATGATCTTCTTGGGGTTGTTGGTGAGGATGCGGATGCTGCTCAGCCCCAGGTCGGCCAGGATCTGGGCGCCGATCCCGTAGTCGCGCAGGTCGGCGGGAAGCCCGAGCCGCAGGTTGGCGTCGACCGTGTCCAGCCCGTCCTCCTGCAGCTTGTACGCCCGCAGCTTGTTGAGCAGGCCGATCCCGCGCCCCTCCTGGGAGAGATAGAGCAGCACCCCCCGGCCCTCCTGCTCGATCATCGCGAGCGCCGACTCCAGCTGCTGACCGCAGTCACAGCGCAGCGAGTGGAAGACGTCGCCGGTCAGGCACTCCGAGTGCACCCGCACCAGCACGTCGGACGCAGAGGCCACGTCGCCCTTGACCATCGCGACGTGGTGCTTGTTGTCGACCAGCGAGCGGTAGCCGATGGCCTGGAACTCGCCGAAGGCGGTCGGCAGGCGGGTCGAGACCACTCGCTCCACCAGCTTCTCGGCTCGCCGGCGGTAGGCGATGAGGTCGGCGACCGTGATCAGCTTGAGGCCGTGGCGCTCGCAGTAGGGGACCAGATCCGGGACCCGCGCCATCGTGCCGTCGTCGTTCATGACCTCGCAGATGACCCCGGCGGGGATGAGGCCTGCGAGGCGGGCCAGGTCGACGCTCGCCTCGGTGTGGCCGGTGCGTTCCAGCACGCCGCCCGCCCTGGCCTTGAGGGGAAACACGTGACCGGGCTGGACCAGCCCATCGGGACGCGTCTTGGGGTCGATCGCCACCTGGACGGTGTGGGCCCGGTCCTGCGCGGATATGCCGGTGGTCACGCCCTCGCGCGCCTCGATGGTGACGGTGAACGCGGTCTCCAGGGCCGACTCGTTCTTGGCCGCCATCAGGTCCAGGCCCAGCTCGTCGCAGCGCTCGGGGGTGAGCGCCAGGCAGATCAGGCCGCGGGCCTCCTTGGCCATGAAGTTGATCGCCTCGGGGGTGGCGAACTGGGCGGCCAGCACCAGGTCCCCCTCGTTCTCGCGATCCACGCCGTCGCACACGACGACCATCCTGCCCTCGCGGATGTCCTCGAGGGCCTCCTCGACGGTCGCGAACCCGGTCCGCTGCGTGCTCATCGCGCGAGCTTCTCCACGTACTTGGCCACCACGTCGACCTCCAGGTTCACCGTCTGACCGGCGGTCGCCGAGCCCAGATTGGTGCGCTCGAGCGTCTCGGGGATGAGCGACACCGTGAACTCGTCGCCGTCCACCGCAGCCACGGTCAGGGAGATGCCGTCGACCGCGATCGAGCCCCGGGTGACCACGTACCGCGCCAGCCCGGGGGCGGCCTGGATCCGCATCCGCCGGGCGAAGCCCTCGTCGACCAGCTCGCGCAGCGTCCCGGTGCCGTCGACGTGCCCCTGGACGATGTGCCCCCCGAGCCGGTCGGAGGCGCGCAGCGGCAGCTCGAGGTTGACCGCGGTGCCGTCGTGCGCGGCGCCCAGCGATGAATGCCGCAGGGTCTCCTCCATCACCTCGGCCTGGAAGGATCCGGGCTCGACCGCCGTGGCGGTGAGGCAGACGCCGTTGACCGCCACCGAGTCGCCCTCGGCCAGCTCATTGGCCATCGCACCGGCGATCGTCAGCCGCGCGCCCTCGGAGGTCCGCCGCACGCCGGTGATCCGGCCCAGCTCCTGCACGAGCCCGGTGAACATGTGCGTGCGTGCATTGTCGCAATCTCGGTGAGGCTCACCACTCGCGCAGCCGGACGATGATGAGCAGGTCGTCGTCCACCGGCTCGCAGTCGACGCTCAGGGCGGACACCGCGTCGGCGATCGACTCGACGCCCTCTCCCTCGACCGGCGCCCGGGCGCCGCGCCCGCCCAGCATCATCGGGGCGACGAACAGGCGCGCCTCGTCCACCTCGCCCGCGTCCAGAAAGGCTCCGGCCAGGTGCGGGCCGCCCTCGAGCATCACCGAGGTGATTCCGGTGGCGCCCAGCAGGTCGAGCGCCGACGCCACCCGGGCGGGCTCGTTGCCGCCGGTTGCCACCACCACATCCACGCCGCTGCTCTCCAACGCCTCGGTGGCGGTCCGTGGCGCCGCCCGCGACACCACGACCGTGAGCGGCACCCGCGGAGCCTCGCCGACCAGCTTGGAGCTCAGCGGCAGACGGCCCATCGAGTCGAACACCACGCGCCGCGGTTGGCGGTCGGCGCCCTCGAAGCGGGCCGTGAGCTGGGGGTCGTCGGTCATCGCGGTGCCGATTCCCACCGCCACGGTGTCGCACTGGGAACGCCAGCGGTGCACCAGCTCCCGGCTGCGGGCCCCCGATATCCACTTCGAGTCGCCCCCCTCGGTGGCGACCTTCCCGTCCAGGGTCATCGCCGATTTGAACAGCACGTGCGGGCGCCCGGTGCGGGCGTGCTTGCGAAACGCCTGGTTGAGGAGGCGGGCGCGGGCGGCGAGCTCCCCGCCGGCCATCTCGACCTCGATGCCCTCGTCGCGCAGGATGCCGAGCCCCCGTCCCGAGGCGTGCTCGGTGGGGTCGTCGGAGGCCACCACCACCCGGCGGATCCCCGCCTCCACGATCGCCTCGGTGCAGGGCGGCGTCTTGCCGTGGTGACAGCAGGGCTCGAGCGACACGTAGAGCGTCGCGCCGTGCAGGTCGGCGTCCCCGGCGGCGGCGATCGCCTCCCGCTCGGCGTGGGCGGCGCCGAAGGCGCTGTGGTATCCCTCGCCGAGCACCCGGGCGTCCCGGGCGACCACGGCCCCGACCAGCGGGTTCGGGCTGACGTGGCCCCTCCCCCGCTCGGCCAGCTCGATGGCGTGCTGGAGATGGGCGGCGTCGATGTCGGTGCTGGTCCCCACGGGCATCCTGGAGGATACGTCCCGTGATCCGCACCGCTGGGCGTGATCGACCGCTCGCAGGGCAGACCGCGGGCTACGGCCGCGCCACCGGCATCCTGTCGGCGGGGCTGGCCGCCGCCGGCCTGGCGACCTTCGCCTTCTTCTCGCTCTCCAGCCACGTGCTGAGCGCATCCGCGTACGCGCACATCGTGGTCCTGTGGTCGCTCATGTTCATCGTCATCTCGACCATCTATCGCCCGGTCGAGCAGCTGCTGTCGCGCACGATCGCCGCCCGGCGGGCGACCGGGCTCGCGCACGCCCATCCCCTCCGGGTCCCGGCGGCCATCCAGTGCGGCTTCGGGGTCGCGTTCATCGTCGCCGCGCTGGCGCTGCGCTCGCCCATCCAGGACCGCCTGTTCGGCGGCTCCTCGGCGCTGTACTGGGCGCTGCTGGCGGGGGTTACGACGTACGGGGCCGCCTACTTCGCCCGCGGCTGGCTGGCCGGCTACCAGCGCTTCATGGTGTTCGGCGGGCTGGTCCTGTTCGACGCCTGCGTGCGCGTGTGCTTCCCGCTCGCGGTGGCGCTGGGACTCGGGGGAGCGGGCACCGTCGCGCTGGGGATCGCCGCCGCCCCGGCGCTGTCGCTCCTGGTGGTGCCGGCGGCGTTCGGGCGCCGGATCGCGACCCTGGGCGAGGAGCCGGACGCCGTGCTCGCGCCCGCCGCCGACGCGGCGCTCGAGGGCCCGGGGGCCGAGGGCACCGAGGAGGCTCTCACCGACCTGACCCTTTCCCGCGGGGCCGGCTTCGCGGTCGCGGTGCTGGGGATCATGCTGGCGGAGCAGACCCTCCTCAACGTCCCCGTCCTGACCGTGAGCGCGGCGGCCGCCAACGTGGCGCTGGCCGGCTTCGTGTTCAACGTGCTGCTGATCGCGCGCGCGCCGCTGCAGCTCTTCCAGGCCGTCCAGCTGTCGCTGCTGCCCCACCTGGCGGGTCTCGAGGCCACCGAGGGCCAGGCCGCTTTCCGCCACGCGGTGCGGGTCACCGCGCTGGCCATCGGGGCGTTCACCGCCGCGGTCGCGCTCGGGCTGCTGGCGATCGGGCCGGTGGTCATGGACGCGGTGTTCGGAGGCGCGTTCGAATACGGCCGCGTCGGGCTGGCGCTGATGGGCGTCGGGATGGGACTGCACCTGTTCGCCGGAACGCTCAACCAGGCGGCGCTGGCTCGCGACCGAGCCGCGGCCGCCGCGGCCGCCTGGCTCGTGACCGCGGCGGCGTTCGTCGCGTGGCTGTTCCTGGGCCCGGTGGCCGACCAGGTCCTGCGCGTCGAGGTCGGCTACTGCGGCGCCGCCGGACTCCTGTCGGGCATGCTCCTGGTGGCGGCCGCCGCCAGGTCGGAGTAGGCGCGCGCCGGGTCGGCGGCGTCGAACACCGCGGAACCCGCCACCAGCAGGGTGGCGCCGGCGTCGACCACCGAGGCGGCGGTCTCGGTGTCGATTCCGCCGTCCACCTCGACCACCACGTGGTCGGGGACGAGCGAGCGCAGGCGCTCGAGCTTGGACAGCGACGACGCAATGAACTCCTGGCCCCCCCAGCCCGGGTTGACCGACATGCACAGCGCCAGGTCGATGATGTCGCTGACCTCGCGGATCGCCTCGACGGGGGTGGCGGGACAGATCGCGACGCCCACCCGGCACCCGCCCGCGCTCACCGCCTGGATCGCGTAGTGGAGGTGAGGCGTCGCCTCGGCGTGGACGGTGATGCTGTCGGCGCCCGCGGCGGCGAAGTCCGCCACGTGGCGCTCGGGGCGCTCGATCATGAGATGGACGTCGAGCAGGCCGCCGCCGTCGTGCACCTGGTCGGCGAGCGCCGACACGATCAGCGGTCCGACGGTGATGGGAGGCACGAAGTGGCCGTCCATCACGTCCACGTGGATGACGTGCGCGCCGGCATGCATGACCTCGGCCACCTGGTCGCCCAGGCGGGCGAAGTCGGCCGAGAGGATCGAGGGGGCGACGCGGACGTCGTGGGGCATCTCGCCGGCGGGCATCGTCACAGCCGCCGGAGCATGCTGCCGCCGCAGTGGTTGCAGGTGAGCATCGCGGTGCTCGACATGCGCACGATGGTCGAGTGCTCCCCGCAGTCCGGGCACAACGAAACGAGCTCGAACCGCTTGAGACAGTAGACGCACCGGTAGCGCCCGGGCATGTGGGTCGGACGCAGCCACGGCTCGCCGCACTCGGGGCAGGTGGTGCCGACCTGGATCTCGGCGTCGCTCATCGCCCGGGCGGCCCCCGCCTCAAACGGGCGATGAAGAATCCCTGGGTGGCATCGCGGTGGGGCATGAGCAGCAGGTGGTGGCCCACACCGGGATGTTTCCAGAGCGGGTACTCGGAGTGGAGATCATCGGCGCGCAGCCGCGGATGGTCGGCGAGCAGTCGCTGCACCTGCAGCTCGTTCTCCCGCGGCGAGATCGTGCACGTCGAGTAGACCAGCACGCCGCCGGGTCGCAGCGCGCGCACCGCGGCGACGAGGATCTGGCGCTGGAGGCGGTTGAGCTCCCCCACCGCCTCCGGCGACACGCGCCATCGCAGGTCGGGCCGGGCCGCCAGCGTCCCGAGCCCCGAGCAGGGCGCGTCCACCAGCACCCGGTCGTAGCCGCGCCCGTGGTCGTCTCGGGCGTCGCCGACCCGCACGCTCAGGTTCCGCGCGCGCATCCGGCGGGCGTTGTCGGCCAGCTCGCGGGCGCGCGCCGGTCGCCGCTCGACCGCGACCACCTCACCGCTGCACTCGGTCAGCGCGCCGAGATGGGTCGCCTTGGCCCCGGGGGCGGCGCACAGATCGAGGACGCGCTCCCCGGGGCGCGGCGCGACGATGCGCGAGACGAGCATCGAGGCCCGCGACTGCGGCATCAGGGCGCCCGCCTCCCACAGCGGCGAGCCTTGCGCGTCGAACGGCGACTCGACGACGAGCCCCTCTGGCAGCCGAGGCGCCGGCCGGGTCGCCGCCCCGAAGCCTTCGAGCTCGCGGGCCAGCGCCCGTGCCGTGGTGACCAGGGTGTTGGCGCGCAGCGCCGACTCTCCCGGCCGGTTGCCCGCGGCCATCAGCGCCCGCGCCTGCGCCGGCCCGAGCGCCTCCCACCACAGGCGCGCCACCCACTCCGGGTGGGAGTGCTTGACCGCCGCGGCCTGCGGCGTGGCGTCGTCCAGCGACGCCAGCAGCGGCCGCGCCTCGCCCGCGGCGCGGCGGAGCACCGCGTTGACCAGTCGGTGCCCACCGCCGCGGCTCGCCTTGGCGAGCTGCACGGACTCGTCCACGGCGGCATGGTGGGGCACGGCGTCCAGGAAGCCCAGCTGGAACAGACCCAGGCGCAGCGCCGCCCGCGTCGGCGGATCCAGGCGCTCGACTGGTCGCTCGGTCAGCGTCTCGATCAGGTGGTCGAGGGTGCCGCGGCGCTGGACGGCGCCGAACGCCAGCCGGGTGGCCAGCGCCAGGTCACGGCCCTCCAGACCGGCGCGCCGCGCCTGCGCCCGCAGCGCGCGGTCCGCGTAGGCCCCCTGCTCGAAGGTCCGCCGTAGGACGGCGAACGCGCACCTGCGGGCGGGCGAGACCATTCCTCACACCGGCGCGTGACCGCGCAGATAGGCGGCGGCGTCCATCGGCCGGCCGGCGGCCGGCTGGACGACCAGGAGCTCCAGGGCGCCGACGGCGCATCCCAGCACCAGCCGCCCGTCGCCGGCCGCCAGCTCGCCCGGCGGCGGCCCCTGGTCGCGGGCCGCGGCGACATGCACCGCGAGCATCTCCCCGCCGGGCAGGGCGAGGCGGGCACCGACGTGAGGGTGCAGGGCGCGCACCGTGCGCTCGAGCTCCGGCGCGGGACGGGTGGGGTCGAGCAGACGGTCGCCGGGGCCGATCTTCTCGGCGTAGGTGGCGCCCGCCTCGTCCTGATCGGTGAACCGAGGGCGCTCGTCGAGCGCCCGGATCAGCAGACGCGCCCCGAGCTCCTCTAGTCGCGCCGCGAGCGAGCCGTAGGTGTCGTCCGGCGAGATGGGCTCGGGCTCCTGCAGGCACACCGGGCCGCTGTCCAGCCCTGCGGTGACCCGCATGATCGACACCCCGGTGCGGCGGTCGCCGGCCATGATCGCCCGCTCGATGGGAGCCGCGCCACGCCAGCGCGGCAGCAGCGACGGGTGGACGTTGAGCATCATGTGATCGGACAGGAGCGGCTCGCGGATCAGCGCGCCGAACGCGCATACGCACACGACGTCAGGAGCGGCGGCCGCGATCTGCGCGCGGGCCGTCTCGTGGTTGATGTCCGGGGGCTGGGCGACCTCGATGCCCAGCTCGCGCGCGATGCGGGCCACCGGCGGAGCGGCCAGGCGCCGTCCGCGTCCCCGGGGGCGGTCGGGCCGCGTGACCACCAGCTGAGGCCGGTGCTCGCTCGCGGCCAGGCGCTCCAGCACGGAGCCCGCGAAGGACGAGGTCCCGGCGAAGACCGTGCGCACCGGCGGCGGTCAGTCGGCGGGCACGGCCTCAGCCCGCTCGCGCAGCTCCCGCATGGCCGCCTTGCGCTGCTCGCGCGTCGCGCGGTCGAGGATCAGAACGCCGTCGAGGTGGTCGATCTCGTGCTGGATGACCCGCGCCTCCAGGCCTGACGCCTCGACGAGAAGCTCGTCGCCACGCTCGTCCTGAGCGCGCACGCGCACATGCACCGACCGCTCGACGTCGACGTGCGTGCCGGGAAGGCTGAGGCACCCCTCCTCCATCGACTCGATCTCGTCTCCCACCCAGTCGACCCGGGGATTGGCCAGCACGGCCAGCGGCGCGTCGGCGCCCACCCGGTAGACCAGCAGCCGGTGCATGACGCCGAGCTGCGTGGCGGCGAGTCCGACGCCGAGGGCGTCGTGCATGATCGCGGCCATGCGCAAGGCCTCGGCGCGCAGCTCGTCGTCGAAGCGCTCGACCGGCAGCGCCCGGGCCTTGAGCACCGGGTCCCCGAAGGTGCGCACATGGGCCAGCGCCGCCGCCCGGCGAGCCGCAACCTCGGGATCGAGCTCGGGAGTCTCGAGCTGCTCGAGCTCGTCCTCCTCGCCCTCCGCGGATGTCGGCTGCTCGATGGTCTCGGCCACGGGCGTCGAGTGTAGCCGCGGCCTACTGCGGGTCGACGTCGACGCTGAAGGCGACCCGGCGGTGGCCACGCTCGGCGACCGTCGCCTCGAGCGCCTCCTTCACCGCCCGCACGGCGGGGTCGCGCTGCTGCGCCTTGACCACCACCTGGGCGCGATGTCGCCCGCGCAGCCGAAACAGCGGCGCAGGGCCGAGCACCAGGGCGTGGGGCGCCGTGATCCGCGCCCTCATCGCGGCCGCCGCGCGGTCGGCGGCGGCCGGCTCGGTGGACGAGCACACGACCCGGATGAGGTCTGCGAACGGCGGATAGCGCAGAGCCTCCCGGCGCTCCAGCTCGGCGGCCAGGAACCCGTCGGCGTCGTGACGGGCGGCGAACGCGATCGACGGCGCCCCGGGCGAGAGCGTCTGCACCAGGACGCGGCCGCCGCGTGGCCCGCGGCCGGCCCGGCCGGCCAGCTGTGCGAGCAGTGCGAAGGTCCGCTCCTCGGCGCGGAAGTCGGGAAACCGCAGCGTGGCGTCGGCGTCCAGGACCGCCGCCAGCGTGACGTCTGGGAAATCGTGCCCCTTGGCCACCATCTGGGTCCCGACCAGCACGCCCGCGGGCGCGGCGTCGAAGCTTGCCAGCAGCTCGCCCGCCGCCCCTCGGCTGCCGGCCGAGTCCGAGTCGAGCCGGAACACCGGAAAGGCGGGCGCGGCCAGCGCGTCCAGCAGCTCGCGCTCCACCCTCTCGGTGCCGGCACCGTGGCGCGCTACCGACAGCGAGCCGCAGGCGGGGCAGCGGCGCGGGGCCGCCTCGCGATGCCCGCAGTGGTGGCAGGCGAGCGCGCCGTGGGCGCGGTGGAGGATCAGCGCCACGTCGCACTGCGGGCACCCCCACACCCGCCCGCAACCCCGGCAGGAGACGAAATTCGACCAGCCGCGGCGGTTGAGGAGCACGATCGCCTTCGCCGCCTCGCGGCGCACCGTGGCGAGCGCCTCCCGGGTCCGCGGGTGCAGGGCGTGCGCCGCGCCGCGCATGTCGAGCACCTCCACCGGGGGCAGCGGCCGGCCGTCGACCCGCTGCGACAGCCGCAGGCGCTGCAGCGAGCGGTAGCTCTCGGGCCGAGGTGTGGCCGACCCGCACAGCAGGACGGCCTCGGCCTCCGCCGCCCGCCGAGCCGCCACGCGGCGGGCGTCGTAACGGGGGTCTCCCTCGTGCTTGTACGAGGGATCGTGCTCCTCGTCCACCACCAACAGCCCGAGGTCGCGCACGGGCGCGAACACCGCGGAGCGCGGCCCGACACAGATCTGCGCCTCCCCGCGGCGAAGCCGCAGCCACTGGTCATGGCGTTCGCTGTCCGTCAGGCGGGAGTGCAGCAGCGCCACCGTGGGACCGAAGCGGGCCTGGAAGCGCGTCAGTGCCTGGGGAGTGAGCGCGATCTCGGGCACCAGCACGATGGTGCCCCTGGCTCGCTCGAGCGCCGCCGCGGCCGCCTGCAGGTACACCTCGGTCTTGCCGGAAGCCGTCACGCCGTGGAGCAGGAACGACCCCGCCCGCCCGCGGGTCAACGCCGCGACCACCGGGTCGAGCGCGGCCCGCTGCTCGACGGTCAGCGCAGCGGTCCGTCGCGGGGCGTCGCCCGCCGCCGCGCGCGTCGCCTGGGCCGGTGCGCGCGCCGGCCGGCGCCTGGCCCGGCCCGTCGACGGCAGGCGGCGCAGTCCGGTGCCGGGTGGCAGGACCAGCGACAGGGCGCGAGCCGACGTGGAGCAGTACTCGTCGGCGATCCACCCGGCGAGCCGCACCAGCTCGGCCGGCACCCCGAGCTCCAGCGCCTCCACCGGCGCGGCGAGGCGCTCCGGTGCGATCTCCGACTCGCCCGCCAGCCCGACCACCACCCCCAGCACGCGGCGGCGCCCGAACGGGACCACCAGCAGCGAGCCGACCTCGATCTGTCCGAACGGCTCCGGCAGGCGGTAGTCGAACGGCCCGCGCAGCGCGCGGGCCGTGGTGAGCGGCTCGACCTTGGCAATGGCGGGCATCGCCCAGCACGGTAGGCGCGCCTCCGGACGCGGCGACACGGCGGCCTCGCCGAGCCACACCGTCGCGCAGAGCTGGGCTGTGACCCGCGGCCTGAGCCAGGGCTCAGGGCGTCGCGGTCCAGGCCACGGTGCCGCTGTCGCAGCGCCCGATGACCCGGTGCGTGCGCAGGCCGCGCAGGATCGAGGTGGCGCGCAGGGTCCCGCGGGCGCCGAGGGTGGCGAACTGGCCCGCGAACCTGAACGTGAACGCCTCAATCGAGTCGGTGAAGCGCTGGCTGTAGCGCTGCACCAGGGAGAAGGTGCCGTCCTGGCGGATCGCGGTCGGCGGCGCGTCGTTGGCGACGTCCTGCGAGGAGACGCCGCGGCAGCGGCGGAAGACTCGGAACACCGCCGTATCGACCCGGGTGCGGTCC
>JBJMKZ010000049.1:0-1600 GCA_045805565.1 Solirubrobacteraceae bacterium
GATCTCCCGCCTCGAGCGCGCCGACGACGAGAAGACCCGCGCCGCGACGGCGCTGGTCGACGCGTATCCCGAGCTCGCCGGCGACCTGAGCCGCATCAAGTAGGGCGGCGCCGACTCGGATGAGCGCAGCCCAGGGCAGCGCGGACGTGATCGTGGTGGGCGCCGGTCTCGCCGGGCTGGTGGCCACCGCCGAGCTGGCCGACGCCGGGCGCCGGGTCATCCTGGTCGATCAGGAGCCGGAGGCGTCGCTCGGGGGACAGGCGTTCTGGTCGTTCGGCGGCCTGTTCCTGGTCGACAGCCCCGAGCAGCGGCGCATGCGCATCCGCGACTCCCACGAGCTGGCCTGGCAGGACTGGCTGGGGACCGCCGGGTTCGACCGTCCCGAGGACGACTGGCCACGGCGCTGGGCGGAGGCCTACGTCGACTTCGCGGCCACCGAGAAGCGCGCCTGGCTGCACGCCCAGGGGATCCGGTTCCTGCTCAATCCCGGGTGGGCCGAGCGCGGCGGCTACCTGGCGATCGGGCACGGCAACTCGGTCCCGCGCTTTCACGTCACCTGGGGGACCGGACCGGGGATCGTCGAGCCGTTCGTGCGCCGGGTTCGCGAGGCGCAGACGCGCGGGCTGGTCACCCTGAAGTTCCGCCACAAGGTGGACGAGCTGGCGACGAGCGACGGAGTCGTGGGTGGGGTCGCGGGCGAGATCCTCGAGCCCAGCGCGGTGGGGCGCGGGCGGGAGAGCTCACGGGTGGCGGTGGGCGAGTTCGAGCTGGGCGCACAGGCGGTGATCGTCACCTCGGGCGGCATCGGCGCCAACCACGACACGGTCCGCGAGAACTGGCCCGAACGGCTGGGTGAGCCGCCGGCGCGCATGCTCTCCGGCGTGCCCGGCCACGTGGACGGGCGGATGCTGGCGATCGCCCGGGACGGCGGCGCCAGCGTCATCAACGCCGATCGCATGTGGCACTACCCCGAGGGCATCCAGAACTGGGACCCGATCTGGAGCCGCCACGGCATCCGCATCCTCCCGGGGCCGTCATCGCTGTGGCTGGATGCCCGGGGCCGGCGGCTGCCCGCGCCGCTGTTTCCGGGCTTCGACACGCTCGGGACGCTCGCGCACATCATGCGCACCGGCCATGACCACACGTGGTTCGTCCTGACCCAGAGGATCATCGAGCGCGAGTTCACGCTGTCGGGCTCCGAGCAGAACCCCGACATCACCGCCAAGAGCGTCCGCCGAGTGCTGGCCAGCCGCATCCTGCCGGGAGCCCCCGGCCCGGTGGAGGCGTTCAAGCGCCACGGCGTCGACTTCGTCGTCGAGCCCGACCTGCCCGCCCTGGTGCGCGGGATGAACGCGCTGACCGACGAGCCGCTCATCGACCTCGCCGAGCTGGAGCGCGAGATCGTCGCCCGCGACCGCGAGATGGCCAACCCGTACACCAAGGACCTCCAGGTGACGGCGATCCACGCCGCCCGCAGGTACCTGCCCGACCGGTTGAGCCGGGTGGCCGCCCCGCACCGCATCCTCGACCCCGCGGCCGGACCGCTGATCGCGGTGCGGCTCTCGATCCTCACCCGCAAGACGCTGGGAGGGCTGGAAAC
>JBJMKZ010000050.1:0-94095 GCA_045805565.1 Solirubrobacteraceae bacterium
CAGGTTCTCTGACGCCTGCTCGAACGGCGACTCGGCCGTCTTGTCCTCGACGAAGTCGCCGAGCTCCGACTCCTCCTCCTCGCCGATCGGCTTCTCGAGCGACACCGGCTGCTGCGCGATGCGCAGGATGTCGCGCACCTCCCGGGGGGTGCACTCGAGCTCGCACGCGATCTCCTCGGGCAGGGGCTCGCGGCCCAGCGCCTGGACGAGCTGGCGCTCGACATGAACGACCTTGTTGAGCTTCTCGACCATGTGGACCGGTATCCGGATCGTGCGCCCCTTGTCCGCGATGGCCCGGGTCACCGCCTGACGGATCCACCAGGTCGCGTAGGTGGAGAACTTGTAGCCGCGGCGGTAGTCGAACTTCTCGACCGCCCGGATGAGGCCGAGCGAGCCCTCCTGGATGAGGTCCAGGAAGGTGAGCCCGCGCCCCAGGTACGACTTGGCGATCGAGACGACCAGCCGGAGGTTGGCCTCGATCATCTGCTGCTTGGCGAGCATGTCGCCCCGCTCGATCCGCTTGGCCAGCGTGACCTCCTGGTCGGCGGTCAGCAACTCCACCCGTCCGATCGAGCGCAGGTAGAGCCGCAGCGAGTCGAGGCTCGGCTCGACCGTGAGATCGATCTCGGGCTTCTTGGGCTGGTCGGGACGGCGTTCGACGGCCGCCTGCGCCGCGGCCTCGACCTTCCCGTTCTCCGAGACCGCGGGACGTCCGTCCGCGGCGACCACGTCGATGCCCTGGTCGACGAGGTAGGAGTGCAGCTCGAGCACCTGCTCCTTGGTGACCTCAACCTCGTCCAGGCAGGTGGCGATCTCCTCGAAGGTGAGAAAGCCCCGTTCCTGCCCCGTCAGAATCAGCGGCCGAAGCTCATCAGCTTCGGCTATCGACGCTTCGTCCGCGAGCAGTCCCTCTGGCTTGGTGTCCACTCCCCAGTTCCCTGAGCAGTAACGGGTTCTGGAGGCCCGCCCGGACAACCGTGCGAGCACCCCCTCACTCCTCCTATCGCCCTTCGGTCCTGCGGCCGCTCCGGGCTGACCGGCGCGCCGCGCGGAGTGATAGCACAAATCTCGGCAGATACGTGGGCGCGAATTGCGGGCCGGTAACCTGCCCGCCATGGCCGATCACAGCACCGTGTCGGTCGCTGCGCCTGACGTCCAGGCCCAGCGACCGGCTCTTCACGTCTCGCTGTCGCGCGTCGGAGTCACCGGCGTGGAGAAGGTCATCCGCATCCGCGCCAACGGATTCGAGCAGCTCTTCTACGCGCGGCTCGAGTGCTTCGTCGACCTCGGGTCCGAGCAGAAGGGCGCCCACATGTCGCGCTTCGAGGAGGTCGTCAACGACGCGATCGGCGAGGTCATCCTGGGTGAGGCGTCATTCAAGGCCGAGACGCTGGCTCAGCACGTGGCCGAGCTCGTGCGCGAGCGCCAGGATGCCCGGCGCGCGGAGGTGACGATCGCCGCCCGCTTTCCGGAGCACAAGCCCGCCCCGGTCTCAGGCATCACGACCCAGGAGATGTACACGCTGCTGGGCTCCGCGGTCGCCTCCTCGCGCGGCACCCGGCGCCTGGTGGGGGTATCCGCCCAGGGGATGACGGCGTGCCCGTGCGCCCAGGGGCTGGTCGAGGGTCGCGCCCGGGAGCGCCTGGCCGCCGACGGCTTCTCGCACGGCGAGGTGGAGCGGGTGCTGGAGGCAGTGCCCGTCGCCACCCACAATCAGCGCGGGCTCGGGACCCTGCAGGTCGGCTGCACCGAGGCGTGCGAGGACGAGATCGACGCGCTCGACCTGCTGGCGGTCGTGGAGAGCTCGATGTCGTCCGAGATCTACGAGCTGATGAAGCGGGCCGACGAGGCGGAGGTGGTGGAGAAGGCGCACCGGCGCCCGCGCTTCGTCGAGGACTGCGTACGGGAGATGGTGGGCGGGGTGCTCGACCGCTACCCCGAGCTCGCCGACGCGGCGTTCGTCTTCGCCCGCCAGGAGAACCTCGAGTCGATCCACCAGCACAACGTGTTGGCCGAGCGACACGGCCTGGTGGGCGAGCTGCGAGAGGAGCTGCGCACCGGCCGGGCGTCGCCCCACCACGTGACGCTGCGCGACTGGCTCGACGGCGCCGCCTAGATCCGGCGCCGGCGCGCGGCTCCCGGCTCTAGACGGTGCCGGCCGGTTCCTGGGCGGCGCGCTTGGTCTCGGCCAGGCGCCGGCGAAGGCCGAAGAAGTAGTCGGCGCCGGACGCCAGCGTCACCGCCACCGCGACATAGACCAGCGCGTCGAGCCACGGCGGGGTGCCGGTGGCGACGATCAGCGCGAAGACCATCGCCACCTGGACGACCGTCTTGGCCTTGCCCAGCAGTCCCGCGGAGATGACCACGCCCTGCTGGGTGGCGGCGATCCGCAGCACGGTCACCGCGAACTCGCGGGCGATGATCACCATCGCGACCCAGGCCGCGACGCGGCCGAGCGAGACCAGCGCCAGCAGGGCGCCGATGACCAGCAGCTTGTCGGCCACCGGGTCCATCAGCTTCCCGAACGTCGTCACCCACTGGCGGGAGCGGGCGAGGTAGCCGTCGATGGCGTCGGTCAGGGACGCGACCGCGAACACGATCGCCGCCAGCAGGTCGCCGTTGGGGGTCCTGTCGAGCAGCGCCACGACCAGCACCGGGATGAGCAGGATCCGCAGCACCGTGAGGACATTGGGGACGTTGATCGGGAACACCGGGGCAACGCTAGCGGGTGAGCGAAGCGGGCCGACGCCCGGACGCGGATAATCCCCGGGCCATGCCGCCGTCTCGGATGCTGTTCACCGGCGCCACCGGCCTGTTCGCCGCCATCACCGTGGTTGCGGTCCTGGCGCTGGCCGGGCACGGCGGGGACGGCGGTTCGCACGGCGCCCGCGCGGTCGCCACGTCCCAGGGCGACATTCGCGCCCATCCTCAGCCGGTCGAGCCGGACGTCGGAGTGCCGGTGATCTCGGACGCCGACCAACCAAGCGACGCCGCGCCCGCGGCCGCGGCGCGAGTGCCCCGGGACCCGGAGGCGCGGCTGGCCGCCGCGCCGGCCGGCGCCGCGATCTCTCCGGGCGCCCCCAGCGACACCCAGGTACGCGCCGAGCTGCGCCAGCTGCAGGGTGGCGGGCACGGACGGGCCCGGGTCCTGGCCGACGGGCAGGCGGAGGCGCCCGCCGGGGCGCCGATGCTGGTGAGGGAGATCATCGCCGCCGGAAACGCGATCGCCCGCACGCCCTATATCTGGGGCGGTGGCCACGCGCGGCTCTACGACTCGGGCTACGACTGCTCAGGCTCGCTGAGTTTCGCCTTCATTCACGCGGGGCTGCTCGACCACCCGACCGCGCACGGCTGGTCGACGCTCGGCGAGCCGGGTCCGGGACGCTGGATCAGCGTCTACTCGAATTCCGGACACGTATTCATGACCGTCGCCGGCCTGCGCTTCGATACCAGCGCCATCCACATCGCCGGCTCGCGCTGGACCGACGAGCCCCGCTCGACCGCCGGCTTCACCGTCCGCCACATACCGGGCCTGTAGCGCGAGGCGGATCACCGATCCCAACCCCCCGCGCATGCCGCGGTGGATCGATCATCTCTACGGCTTCAGGCGCCGGCCGGTCGCGAACAGGAATGAGCTCCAGGCGACCGCCGCCGCTGCCAGGACCGCGGTGACGCCCAGCGACAGCCCGACGCTGACGTCCGCCGCTCCCAGGAAGCCGTAGCGGACCGCGTTGACCAGATAGAAGATCGGGTTGGCGTGGGAGAGCTCCTGCCAGGGGGAGGGCAGGCGGTCTATGGAGTAGAAGACCCCGCCCAGGAAGGTCAGCGGCAGGATGAGGATGTTGTTGACGAACGTGTGGTGGTCGAACGTCTCGGCGTAGATCCCGACCACCACTCCCAGCGACGAGAACAGCACCAGCGCCAGCAGCACCGCCGCGGCCAGGACGAACGGGTGTCGCACCGGCACGCCGGTGACCGGGAGCGCGAGCGCGAAGAGCCCCACCGCGATGGCCAGCGCGCGGATCGCACCCCCCAGGGACAGCCCCAGGTTGACCTCCCAGCTGCGCATCGGGGCGGCCAGGACGTCATGCAGATAGCGGTCGAAGCGCGCCTGGAAGACGGAGCTGGAGTTGTTCGAGTAGGCGGCCTGGACCATGGCCATCGTGATCAGCCCCGGGACGATGAAGACGTCGTAGTCGAACCCGTGCACCTGCCTGATCCGCCCGCCCAGCGACAGCCCGAACACCACGATGAACAGGAACGAGGAGAGGACGGGCGCCGCGACCGTCTGCGTCCACAGCTTCCACACCCGCAGCACCTCGCGGCCGGCCAGCCACAGCAGCCCCCGGTGCCGGGCGACGAGCGGCGTCATGACGACGCCATCGCCTTGACGTAGACGTCGGCCAGCGAGTCGGCCTCGTGAGAGGCCCGCAGGCGCTCGGGCGAGTCGCGGGCGATCAGGCGCCCGGCGCGGATCAACGCGATGTCCTCGCACAGCTCCTCCGCCTCCTCGAGGTAATGGGTGGTGAGGAGGATCGTGGTGCCGGCGGAGTGCAGCCGCCGGATGTAGCGCCACAGCTCCATGCGCAGCTCGAAGTCCACGCCCGCCGTGGGCTCGTCCAGGATGACCAGGCGCGGCTCGTGCATGAGCGCGCGGGCCAGCAGCAGGCGCCGGCGCATCCCGCCCGACAGCTTGGGCGCGCGGGTGCTCGCCCGTGAGCCCAGATCGAACACGTCCATCATCTCGCGCGCGCGCTGGCGCGCGCGGGCGCGCGACAACCCGTAGTAGCCGCCGTGGTAGAGGAGCGTCTCCTCGACGTCCAGGAAGCGGTCGAGGTTGACGTCCTGCTCGGCGAGCCCGATCAGGCGCCGCGCCTCCATCGAGCGGTGGTCGTGGCCGAACACGCGGACGTCGCCTGCGGTCACCCGGATCAGGTTGCAAACCGCGCTGATAAGGGTCGTCTTGCCGGCTCCGTTGGGGCCCAGCAGCCCGAAGAACTCCCCCTGCGGCAGCTCGAGCTCGAAGCGGTCGAGGGCGAGAAGCCCATCGTCGTAGCGCTTGGTCAGTCCCCGCAGCTCGAGCGCCGGGGCGCCATGGTCGGGCTCGGTGTCCACCCGCACGAGGCTAGCGACCCCCTGCCTCTAGACTCCGGGTCCATGCCGCTCGTCCCGATCGTGGTGGAGCGCAACTCGCGCGGTGAGCGCGAGTACGACATCTACTCGCGCCTGCTGTCCGAGCGCATCGTGTTCATCGGCACGCCGGTCGACGACCAGATCTCCAACCTGGTCATCGCCCAGCTCCTGCACCTGGAGTCCGAGGACCCCGAGAAGGACATATCCGTGTACATCAACTCGCCGGGGGGCGACGTGTACTCCGGGCTCGCCATCTACGACACGATGCAGTTCATCAAGCCGGACATCACCACCATCTGCTTCGGGGTGGCGATGTCGATGGGCGCCCTGCTGCTGACCGGCGGCAAGGAGGGAAAGCGGCTGGCGCTTCCGAACGCCCGCATGCTGATCCACCAGCCGTCGGCCGGGTTCGAGGGTCAGGCCACGGATATCGACATCCACGCCCGCGAGGTCCTGAACGCTCGCCGGCGCATCGACGAGATCTTCGCGCGCCATACCGGGCAGCCGGTCGAGCAGGTGCACACCGACATGGAGCGAGACCGCTTCTTCAAGGCGCCGGAGGCCGTCGAGTACGGCCTCATCGACCGGGTCATCGAGAGCCACTGACGGTCAGTCCGCCTGCGCCGGGCGGCTCGGCGCAGCAGCCACGGCGTGCTCGATCGCCCCGAGCGACTCGATCTCGATCCGCACGACGTCGCCGGGCGCCAGGAAGCGCGGCGGGTCGAGCGCCATGCCGACCCCGCTGGGCGTGCCGGTGAGGATCAGGTCCCCCGCTCGCAGCGTGTGGGTCTCGGACAGGAAGGCGACGAGGTCGTCGACGCCGAAGATCAGATCCGACGTGGAGGCGTCCTGGCGAGGCTCGCCGTTGACCCACGTGCGCAGACGGAGCCGGTGGGGGTCCGGGATCTCGTCCGGCGTGGTGATCCACGGCCCGTATGGGCAGAACGTGTCGGCGCCCTTGGCGCGCGTCCACTGAGGCTCGCGCCTCTGGAGGTCGCGCGCCGAGACGTCGTCGGCCACCGCGTAGCCGCCGACTTCACCGTCTCGTCCGATGACGACCGCCAGCTCGCCCTCGTAGTCGAGGCGTCGCACGACGGCCGGACACCGGACCGGGCCACCCGGCGGCGCCACCGCCGTCGGGACCTTGGTGAACACGATCGGGAACTGCGGCAGCTCGCCCCCGGTCTCGGCGGCGTGGGTGGCGTAGTTCAGACCGATCGCGTAGATGGCCCGCGGCTCGGGGACCGGCGCCAGCAGCGTGACCTCCTCGAGCGGCCACTGCTCGCCGCCGGCGGGGGCACGGTCGCCCGCCTGCAGGCGCTCGCGGACCGTCACCGAGTCGGCGAACGCCACCGCGGCGCCGTCCCGGATCTCGCCGGCGCGCGCGGTCGACTCGCCCGGGGGCCGGAAGGTCGCCAGTCTCATCCGCGAACGACCCTATTCGAGCGACTCCGCCACGCGGGCCAGCGCCGCCCGCACCCGCCCGTCGCGCTCGCCGGCCTCCCGATCCGTCCAGCGCCAGCGCGCGCCGTCGGCGATCGTGAACGTCGGCTGGCGATGGTCCTGGATCGAATCCGCCTCGAGCACGACGGCGGTGACGCCGAGCTCCGCCGTCATCGGTCGCTCGACGATCCGCGCCAGGCCGTGGGCGGTGAACGCGACGTTCCCGGCCGCCAGCATCGCGAGCGCCGCTCGTGGTTCCCGCCGCAGCCGCGCCAGCGAGCCGCGCGTCGGCGCCAGGGCGAGCAGTACGCGACGCCTGTCCACGCGCAGCGCGGTCGACACCGGGATCGCATGAGGGCGTCCCGACTCGTCGATCGTGCAGAGCAGCGCAACCGTGCCGGGCTGCCATTCGGGCAGGCGGTCGAGGTCCGACCGGGCCACGCCCGCACCGTACCGCGGGGGCTCAGCCCGCGGTCGTCCCGCAGACCGGATCGCGCGAGCCCGGGCGCACGGTCAGGTACATCAGGGCGGCGAACAAGGCGGCGCCGATCAGGTTGAGTGCCAGCTTGTAGTCCAGCCCGACCGAGCCGAAGATCTCCCCTCGCGACGGGCGGCTGGCGGGTATGAGGTCCAGGCTCCCGAACACCAGGTCCACGACCAGCGCGGCGAGCACCATGGTCACGAACATGAGCGCGGTGATGCGCAGCGTGAACTGCCATCCGTAGTACTTGCGATAGGCGGCGATGATCGGCAGCACGATCAGGTCGGCGAAGATGAACGCCATCACGCCGGCGAACGAGATCCCACCCGACCACAGAACCGCGGCCAGCGGGACGTTCCCCACCGAGCAGACGAAGCTGAGCACCGCGATCACGGGGCCCGCGATGACGTTCTCGAGGGTCTTCACCGGTCCGGAGGCATCCTTCACGAACAGAAAGTTGAAGAAGTCGTTGCCCAGCAAGCCGATGAAGCCGGCCAGCACGAAGCCGATCGCGATCTCCTTCCACAGCATCGCCCAGTCCGCGCGGAAGTTGTGGGCCACATCGGACCAGGCGGACCCGGACGTCAGCCGCTCGCGCCAGCCCGCCTGCGCACCGGTGGTGTGGTGCTGATGGTCGGCCTCCGCCCGCCGAGCGTGCGCACGCGCCTGCTCCTCCACCCGTCGCGAGACGAACAGCCTCAGCATCGCGGCCATCAGGCCGACCAGCAGCAGCCCGCCGACGAACTCGGCCAGCGTGAACTGCCAGCCGATCAGCACCCAGAGGACGAGCCCCAGCTCCCACACCAGGTTGGTGGAGGCGAACTGGAAGGCCAGTGCCGAGGCGGCCGAGGCACCCTTCTGGAACAGCGACTTGGCGATCGCGATGGCGGCGTAGGAGCACGACGAGGACATCGCGCCGAGCGCGGTCGCCTTGCCGACCGGCCCAAGCCCTCCGCCGGCCAGGCTGGCCTCGATCCGCTCGCGCGGCACCCAGGCCTGGACGATGGCCGAGATGGCAAAGCCCAGGACCAGCGCCCACCAGACCTCGTAGGCCATCAGGAACGACTGCCAGAGCCCCTCGCCGATCTTGGAGATGACCTCACCCACGTCGGATCTGGACCGAGTATACCCCCCTGGGGTATAGTGCGAGGCCATGACTACGCTGCGCGGATACACGGCCTCCAAGTCCGACCTGCTCAAGCGGCTGGCGCGGCTGGAGGGGCAGGTGCGGGGTGTGTCGCGGATGGTCGAGGACGACCGCTACTGCATCGAGGTCCTCACCCAGATCAACGCGGCGCGCGGAGCCCTCGACCAGATCGCCCTCGGCCTGCTCGACGGGCACATGCGCACCTGTCTGCTGGGCGAGGGCGAGGGGCCTTCGGCTCCCGAGGCCCAGGCCGACGAGGTGATGGCGGCGGTCGGCCGCATGCTCTCGCGCTGAGGAGCTGCGCCTGAGCATGGCGGTCGTGGCTCGCCGCCGTCGTGACGCGAGCGGGCGGAGGCCCGCGCTGCGGCGGCAGATCACGAGGCCCCCGATCACGGTGGTCGTCTTCGTGGTCGGCGCCGCCAGCCTCGGCGCCGAGATCGCGGCGGCGCGTCTGGTGGCGCCGTACTTCGGCGCTTCGACGATCGTGTGGGCCAACACGATCGCGATAGTCCTGGTGGCGCTGTCGATCGGCTACTGGGCCGGAGGCCGGCTGGCCACGCCGCACGCCACTCCGGGCGGGCTTTCCCGGCTCGTCCTCGGCGCCGGGGTGGCGCTCGCCCTCGTCCCCATGGTCGCCCGACCCTTCCTCGGGGCCTCGGTCGGCGCACTGGCCTCGGTATCCGCGGGCGCGTTCGTCGGGTCCCTGCTGGCGGTGCTGGTGCTGGTGGCGGGTCCGGTGCTGCTGCTGGGAGCCGTCGCCCCCTACGCGGTGCAGCTGACCGTCGAGCGGGTCGAGGACTCGGGCCCGGTGGCGGGCCGCCTGTATGCGATCTCCACCGCCGGGTCGCTGGTCGGCACCTTCGTCTCGGCGCTCGTGCTGGTGCCGGCAGCCGGCACGCATCGCACCTTTCTGGCGTTCGCGCTCGCGCTGACCGCCGTGGGCGCCCTGGGGCTGCCACGCTGGTCGCTGGTGGTGCCGCTCGCCGTGGCCGGGCTGATCGCTCTCCCCACCGGCCGGGTCAAGGCGGCGGCGCCCGGAGAGCGGGTGCTCTACGAGACCGAGACCCCCTACCAGTACGCCCGCGTGGTGCAGGCGGCCGACGGCTCGCGGCGACTCGAGCTCAACGAGGGCCTGGCGGTCCACTCGCTCTACCGGCCCCACAGCTACCTCACCGGCGACTACTGGGACGACTTCCTGGTGCTGCCGCTGGCCACTCTCGGTCGGCCGCCGAGGCGCGTCGCCATGCTCGGCAACGCGGCCGGGACGGTTGCCCGGGCATACGGGCACTTCTTTCCCGGCACCGCGGTGGACGCGGTCGATATCGACGGTGCCCTGGCCGGGATCGGCCGCCGCTTCTTCGACCTGCGTGGCCCGCGGCTTCGAACCGTCACCGCCGACGCGAGGCCCTACCTGCGCGATAGCGCGGGCGGATATGACGCGATCTTCGTCGACGCCTACCGCCAGCCCTACATCCCCTTCTACCTCACCACCCGCGAGTTCTTCACCCTGGCGCGCGACAAGCTGAGACCGAACGGGGTGGTCATCATCAACGTCGGCCACCCCGAGGGCTCGCGCAGCCTCGAACGCGTGCTCAGCGCCACCATCGGGGTCGCCTTTCCGTACGTGCGCCGGGATCGGGTCGGACCGACCAACACGCTGCTGGTCGGCGCCAGGGAGCTGCCGCGACCGGCGGTCATGCGATCCCGCGCCGCGTCGCTCGTTCCGCCGCTGGGCGGGCTGTCCGCGGCCGTGGCCAGACGCCTGCGGCCCGCCCTGACGGGAGGGCGCGTGTTCACCGACGACCGCGCCCCGGTCGAGTGGCTCATCGACAGATCCATCGTCGCCTACGCCGCGGGCCGGGAGCGGCGGTGACGGGCGCCGCGGGGTCGCGATCGAGCCGCTCTCCGGGCCGTGCCCGATGAGCACGTACGAGCTGCTGGCCGACCTTCCGCTGGAGGTCGACGGTTATGAGTTGGAGGAGCTCGAACGCGAGGTCTCCAGCGATTTCGTCCGGCTCTCCACCGTGGTGCGGCTGCGCGGCGGCGGCGAGGAGGGGGTCGGCGAGGACGTCACCTACGACGCCCTCGACCACATCGCCTTCCGAGACGCCGGGGCGTCGCTTGCGCTGACCGGCTCGCACAGCCTCGATTCGTTCTCGAGCCGGGTGGGCGAGCTCGACCTGTTCGTCGCCCCGCCGGTCCGCGAGGTCTCGCGGTGCTACCGGCGCTGGGCATTCGAGAGCGCCGCGCTCGACCTCGCGCTGCGCCAGGCCGGACGCCCGCTGGCGGCCGCGCTCGGGCGCGAGCCGCAGCCGGTCACCTTCGTGGTCTCGCTGCGCCTCGGCGAGCCGCCATCGCTGGAGCCGTTGCGCTCGCGCCTCGGGCTCTACCCCGACATGCGCTTCAAGCTCGATCCGACGGCGTCGTGGGACGATGGCCTGGTCGCCGCCCTGGCGGCGACCCGAGCGGTGGACGCGGTCGACTTCAAGGGCCACTACCGCGGGTCCCTGGTCGACCAGACCGGTGGCCCCGACCTGTACGAGCGGGTCGCCGGCGCCTTCCCCGACGCGTGGATCGAGGATCCCGACCTCTCGAGGCCGGAGATCGACGAGGTCCTGCGCCCGCACCGTGACCGGATCACCTGGGACGCCCCCATCCACTCGGTCGCCGACATCGAGGCACTGCCGTTCCGGCCCCGCATGGTCAATCTCAAGCCGTCTCGCCTGGGCGGGCTGCACGAACTGTGCCAGGCCTATGACTATTGCCAGGAGCGGGGGATCGGCGCCTACGGCGGCGGCCAATTCGAGCTCGGTCCCGGCCGAGGCCAGATCCAGTACCTGGCCTCGCTCTTCCATCCGGACTCGCCCAACGACGTGGCACCCGCCGGCTTCAACGATCCGGCGACGCGGGCAGGGCTGCCGACGAGCCCGCTGACCCCCGCCCCGAGCCGGACCGGGTTCCGCTGGGGCGACTAGACGGTGATCTAATGGCCGGCCATCTCGGCGCCCGACGCCGCGGCGGGGCTCGGGGCGCGGCGGTCGAGGTCCTCAAAGCGCATCGCGTTGATGATCCCTCCGCCGAGCAGGATGATCGCCAGCGCGTAGAACCAGGCGAGCACGATGAGGATGAACACCAGGGTCGTGCCCACCCGCGACAGGGTGTTGACGTTCGAGAGGTAGAAGGGGAACGCGTAGTCCACGGCGCCAATGACCAGGGTGGCCGCCAGCGCGCCGGGCCAGACCGCCGCCCACGGGACCTGCTCGTTGGGCACCGTCCAGTAGATCAGGCACAGGATCGCGAACAGCAGGACGAGCCCGGCGCCGAGGGTGAGGAGGAACACGACGCCACGGAGGTTGGCGAGGCCGAACGGAAGCCTCTCGGCGCCGTCGACCAGGATGCTCTGCAGCGTCGGGACGGCCACCGTCGCCGCCATGAACAGGAGCACTACCACCAGCATCACCAGCGAGAAGCGCTTCTGGCGCAGCCAGGTGCGGCACTCGACGTGATAGATGCGGCAGAAGGCGGTGTCCAGCGCTCCCCAGAACGATGACCCGATCCAGATGCTCGCCACCAGCGCCGCGATCCCAATCCGCCCCGAGTAGCTCTGCACACGCTCGAGCGCGCCGCTGAGCGTCGCCTCGGTGGCGCTGGGGAACACGCGCTGCAGGTCGCTGAGCACGCTCTCCTGCAGGTCGACGCTCTGAAGCACCCGGCCGGCGATGAACAGCGCCACGAGGCCCAGCGGCAGGATCGAGAGCAGCAGGTTGTAGGCGACCATGCCGGAGAGCCCGGTGAGGTTGTCCGCGTACGCCTTCCAGTAGAAGCGCTTGAGGCGGCGGCCGATCGCGCGCACGGAGCTAGCCTCGCATCTTGGGGCGCCGGCCCGCTCTACGGCGCTCGAGCCGGTTGACATACCGGCAGCGGGTGCGATAGAGCGGGTCTCGAGCCTCGTGCCCGAAGACGACTACTCCATCGTGCCGCAGCTCGACATCGAGCGCCGGGTGCCGGATGAGCGCACTCAGGTCATCGCCCTGAGCGGCGAGCTCGACGTCGGGACGGTCGACCGGTTCGACGCGGCGCTCCACCAGGCGCTCGACGGCCACGAGAGGGCGGTGGTGGTCGCCGACCTCACCAACCTGACCTTCATGGACTCCTCGGGCCTGGCCGCGATGCTGGTCGCCCTGCGCCGGGTGACCCGAGTCGGCGGGCGGCTGTTCGTGGCCTGCGCGAACCCCACCGTCCTGCGGGTATTCCACATCACGCGCACTGACAAGACGTTCGAGATCTGCCCGACGGTCGAGCAGGCGCTCGAGCGCGCGCGCCGCTGACGCGCGCCGCCCTGCGGGGCCGGACATCCCGCCCCGTCTCAGCTGCCCGCTGGCGGTGACGACGAAGGCCGCCGCGCCGAACGGCGGCGGCGAAGGTGCACCCGGCGGCGGACCGGGAGCACGAACCACAGGGTGATGAACGCGGTGGCGGCCAGGACGGTGGCGATCACGGTGGTCGGGGTCGCGAACAGGACGTCGGTCACCAGGAGGACCACGCCGGTCATCGACACCGCTAGCGCGGCCAGGCCCGCGAGCGCCAGGCGGTTGGCCACCAGCACGAGGTGGTCCTTGTCCTGCAGGCGAAACTGGATGCGGTGGTGGGCGGTGGGCGCGATGAGCAGCGCGGACGCCGCGGCGGCGCACAGCAGCGTGCCGAAGTAGACCTTCTCCTGGAAGTCGGTGACGCGCGCGAAGCGCTGCGTGAACGGCACGGTGAGCAGGAAGGCGAACAGCACCTGGACGCCCGGCAGCGCCACCCGCAACTCGCCGAGCAGCTCATTGAGGTTGCGGTCGGCGCGCTCGACCTCGGTCTCGTCGCGACCGCTCTCGCTGAGCCGTCTCCACTGCGTTCGATCCTGGTCCGGCACCGCGGGCATGGACAGTTTGTACCCGTCCGCCGCGCGAGCGCACAGGGGTACCGCGACCTCTCCCGGCAACGTGCGCCCGTCCGGCAGGCAGACGGCGGCCCGGCGGCCGCGACCACCCGCCGCCCCTTGCTCACTAGAGTGCCTGCGCCGGCCCGCGGCGCCGGCGCTGAGATGCGACGCGAGGAAGCAGAGCAGGAGGCGGCCTGGCGCAACGCGCACGACGAGCGCCGGGCCCGGCTCGAGTTCTACGCCTTCGACGCGAGCGTCGGCCTCGCCGAGGACGCGTGGGAAGTCACGATGCGACTGCGGTCCGAGCCGACCCCGATGCCGGTGGCGGACCCGCCGGCAGCTGCGCCCTTGCAGCCGGCGGCCACGCCGGAGGTGGCGCCCGACGTCGCCGCCCCCGACGATCTGCCCCCGCAACCGGCGGCCGCGGCGCAGCCGCCCTCCGACCTCGAGCCCTGGGAGCATCCGACCGCGGAGCCGGCCATCGCGGGCGAGGCGGCGCCCGAAGCGGCGCCCGCCGGTCCACCACCGGAGCCGGCGCGCCGGTGGCTGCGCGCCGGCCGGCGGATGCGAGCCGCGCCGCGCCCGCGGATACCCCCTCCCCGGCGGCCACGCCGCGAACGGCCCCCGGACGAGCCCCGGGCAGCCGACCTGGCGCTCGAGCCACCCAGGACGCTGCTGGAACGGCTCACCAGGCTGGTGGGCAACGCGGTCATCGCGGTGGCGATCCTGTGGGTGGGCATGGTCACCGCGCTCGCCTTGCTGACCAGCACCACCAGTACGCTCGGCCTGCTGATATACGGAGTGGCTCTGCTCGTCGGCCTGGCGGCCATCGGGCTGGGCCTGGCCATCCGGCGGACTTGATCCGATGATGCTGCCGTCCAGAGTCGTCATCCTCGCCCTGGCGCTCGCGGCCACCGCCGGAGGCGCGGCCGCGATCACGGGGTTCGCGCCCGGCCGAGCCGGCAGCCACGCTCCGGCGGCGGCGCGGATCGACACTGCCGGCAGAGGCGGCGCGACCGCGGCGCGGACGGTGGTGTTCGGGCACTCGGTGCGTGGGCGGGCGCTGGTGGCGCGCGAGCGGGGCGGCCCGGGAACGGCGCGGCGGGTGCTGGTGGTGGGCTGCATCCACGGGAACGAGTGCGCGGGCCAAGCGGTCACCCGGCGGCTGGCCGCGCTCGGGGTCGCTGCGGGCGCCGACCTCTGGCTGGTGGACAACGCCAATCCCGACGGGACGGCGCTGCGTCGGCGACAGAACGCCCATGGAGTGGATCTGAACCGCAACTTTCCCTACCGCTGGCGGCAGCTGGATCATCCCGGCGGGTCGTACTGGTCCGGTCCACGCCCGCTTTCGGAGCCGGAATCCCGGGCGTTGCGGCGGCTCATCCTGCGCCTGCGCCCGGACGTGACGATCTGGTACCACCAGCACATGCGGCTGGTCGACCAGTCCGGCGGCGATGCGGCGGTCGAGCGCCGCTACGCCGGCCTGGTGGGACTCCCGCTGCGGCGACTGGCCCGTTTTCCCGGCAGCGTCAGCAGCTGGCAGGACCGCTATCTGTCCGGGTCCACCGCGTTCGTCGTCGAGCTGCCCGCGGGACGGCTGGCGCCGTCCGCGGTGACCAGGCACGCGGCGGCGGTGCTGGCACTGGCGGGGGCAAGCTCGCGGCGCCCGGCGGCCGCCGCCATCACCACCCCCCCGACCAGGGCGCCGCCGTCGCTGCGCCCGCCGATTCGCCAGTGGCGCATACCGTTCACGAACCGCCGGCGCGCCGAGATGGCGGCCTACGCCCGCCGTCACTACGGCGTGTCGACCTGGCGGCTGGTGATGCCGAAGGTGATCGTCGAGCACTACTCCGACACCTCCACCGCCAGCGCGGTCTACAACACCTTCGCTCCCGACCGCCCCGACCCGGAGCTCCACGAGCTGCCCGGCACCTGCGCTCACTTCGTGGTCTCCCCCCAGGGGACGATCTTCCAGCTGGTCGACCTGGGGACGATGTGCCGCCATGCCCTCGGGCTCAACTACATCGCGATCGGGATCGAGCACGCCGGCTTCTCGGACGGTCAGGTCATGGGCAATCCCCGCGAGCTCGCCGCCTCGCTGCGACTCACGCGCTGGCTGCGCTGCCTCTACGGAATCCAAGTGCGCAACGTGATCGGTCACGCGGAGGCGCTCTCCTCGCCCTACCACCGCGAGCGCATCGCCCGCCTGCGCAATCAGACCCACGGGGACTTCGCCCGCCCGGCGATGACGCGCTACCGGGCGCGCCTGGCCCGCCTGCCGTGCCGGTAGCCCGCCCGGCGACCAGTGGTGCTCAGGGCTCGGCTCGCGGGCGCGGCGGCACGCCGGAGCGGCGCATCATCGCGGCGCTCAACGCCACCGTCCACACGAGGGCCGCGATCGGCGCAACGAACCCGTAGGCCCCCCCGACCGCGAAGAACCCGCTCCGGGCGAAGAGCGCGATCCCGGCCGGTAGCTGGAGCACCGCCGCGACGCTCCCGCTCCAATACAGCGCCGGCGACAACGCCCCACTGCGGGCTCCCGAGCAGGATGCCGCCGCGAAGAACGTCGCGAAGCCGAATGCCGAGAGCGTGAAGAAGGCGCTGGCCGCGTCGTAGAAGGCTCTGACCAGGTCGGCGTTGGCGCCGGCCGCGACGTCGAACGCGATCCCGTTGAACAGCGCGGCGCCCGCGACCACCAGGGTCACGCCCGCGACGCCGCCCCCGAACGCGGCCGCCGAAAGCCGTCCCTCGCCTCCTTCGCCGGAGCGCAGGTACGAGCGCGCCGCGCCCAGGAACCAGATGAAGAGCACCAGGCTCACGCCCAGCAGGAGGTCGCCCACGAGCACCTGCTCGCGCCCGGCGACGAAGAATCTCCTTATCTGGTTCGAGGAGGCGTTCGCGGCGGGCGGAATGCCCGGCAGCACCAGCGCCACGAAGGCGACGACCGCGAACGCGATGCCGGTGGCCGCGTCCCACCGCCGGCCCCTCTCATCGGCAACCGTCATGTCACCCGTTCTCCTTTCGCATTCACCCGGGCTCATCCTCTCCGCCGGCGCCGCGCGGCGTCAAATCGCGCCGCGACGAGCGCTCGTTAGGGTTCCCCCCGTGCACGCCGAGCCCGAGACCCCAGGGGAGCAGAAGCCCCTCGAGCTGATCCTGGCGCGCAATCTCCTTTCGAGCATCTCCACCCCGGGCTTCCTGGTCGACATGGACGGGATGCTGGTGTTCTTCAACGAGGCAGCCGGCGCGATGCTCGGCAAGCACTTCGAGGAGACGGGAAAGATGGCGCCCGAGGAGTGGAGCCGGGCGTTCGGCCCCTACGATCGCAAAGGCCGAGCGATGAACATCGACGAGTTGCCGCTCACGATCGCGCTGCGCGAGGGCTGTCCGGCCCATGACTCGTTCACGCTCCAGTCGGCGGGCGGAGAGCGCCGGGAGGTCGAGGTGAGCGCGTTCCCGCTGGTCGCGGCGGGGGGCGGCTTTCGCGGCGCACTGGCCATCTTCTGGCCGGTCGGCAGCGGGAGACGCAAGCGATGAAGCTCAAGGTGTGGGGGGCGCGCGGCTCGATCCCGTCGCCGGGGCCCGAGACGACCCGCTACGGCGGCAACACCTCGTGCCTGCAGGTGACCCTCAGCGACGGCTCCATGCTGGTCCTCGACGCCGGAACCGGGATCCGCAATCTCGGTTTGATGCTCGCCGGCGCCGTGCCGCGCCTTCACATCCTGCTGACCCATTTGCATCTCGACCACATCCAGGGGCTGATGTTCTTCGCCCCCTGCTTCAGGCCGCAGTCCGAGATCATCATCTGGGGGCCCGCGTCTCCCGAGGCGTCCCTGGAGGACCGCATCGCGCGCTACATCTCGGCGCCCCTGTCGCCGGTGGAGGTGCGCGAGCTGCCCTGCTCGGTCTCCTTCCGGGAGGCGCCGACGACCGACTGGGAGATCGGGTCGGCGCGGGTGCGGGCGGCTTCGGTCGCCCACCGCGGGCCCACGCTGGGCTACCGGATCACCGATGGGGGCCGGTCCCTCTGCTACATCCCCGACCACGAGCCGGCCCTGGGCGCGGACCTGTCAGCGCTGGAGCCCGAATGGATGTCGGGTTACGAGCTGGCGTGCGGCGCATCGCTGCTGGTGCACGACTGCCAGTACGCGGACGACGAGTATCCGCACCACGTCGGGTGGGGGCATTCGGGGCTCAGCGACGCGCTCGTCTTCGCGCGTCGGGTCGAGGCGGAGCGCACGCTCCTGTTCCATCACGACCCGCTCCATTCGGACGACCGGCTCGACGCGCTCTGCGGGGCGGCGATGGGCCGCTGGGAGAAGCTGGGGGGGAGCGCGGATTGCCTGGAGATGGCCACCGAGCGCCGCGAGATCGACCTCTCGGGCACGCGCGCCGCCTCGATCCGCTCAGAAGCCGAGCCTAGCGCGCCGCCGGCTTCGCGCTAGCTGACGGCCAGGGTGCCGTGCATGCCGGCCTGGCGGTGGGAGTCGACCGAGCAGTAGAAGGTGTAGGTCCCGGGACGAAGGGGCACCGTCGCGGTGGTCTTCGACTGGCTGATCTGCCTGGTCCCGCCGATTCTCCGTCCGCCGCTCTCGATCGTCACGTCGTGGGGAAGCGGCGATTGGTTGGTGAACTGGATCGTCACCTTGCCGGCCCGGGCGCTCAGCGCCTTCTGCTGGTAGGCGAGCTGGCCCGAGGGATCGGCCGCCACCTGGACGGCGCCGCCTGCCCGCGCGGGCGACGGCCCTCCCCCGGACGCACCGCCGAGCTGGCCCTGGGGCGGCGACGCCTGCCCGGTCTGCGATGCGCCGGCGGGCTGCTCACGCCCCTCCTGCTTGGTCGGCCTGCTCGCGGTGGCGACCGCCGTCACCATCGTCGCCGCCACCAGCAGCGCGCTGAGCCCCATCACCGCGCGGGCGCGGCCCGGTGACTCCGGGAACCCGGGGCGTGACAGCCCGATGGCCGACAGGACGACCGCCCATGCGGCCAGCAGGCCACCGAGCAGGTAGAAGGGCGCCTTGCTCGGCGCCCCGGCGGCGAGGACGTGGAGGAGAGCCGCTGGGTTGGCGGGGTCCGGCATCGGCGCGGCGAGACTAGCCGATCGCCCGCTACAGCCTGAGCTGCGCCGCGTACGGGCCGCGGCCGGTGAGGCAGGCGGCGCCGCAGCGGGCCGCGAGGTCGAGCGCTGCCTCCACCCCCCCGCTGGCCAGCCCGAAGGTCAGACCGGCGGCGAACGAGTCTCCGCAGCCGTAGGAGTCGACGACCGCACCGGGGAGCGGCGCCGCCCGGAAGCTCCCGCTGCGACCCTCCGCGCCCGCGTAGTGGCCGCCGCGGGGTCCTGCGGTGGACACGACCAGTCGTGGTGCCGGGTCGATCTCGCCCGGATTCACGCGCTCGCCCGCGTCGCTCTCGCTCATGACCAGCGCGTCCAGAGCCACTCCGGCGCGCGACAGCGTCTCCCGCGCCCGGGAAGTCGCGACCAGGACGCGCGCCGCCCGCGCGGCGCGCAGCGCCCCCGGATCGCCGCCGGTGAAGTAGACGGCGTCGGCCCCCGAGATCTCCTCCCAGGGAAGCGGATCCGAGCCGGCGGGGACCAGCCGCTCGCCGATCACGGTGATGGTTCGCTCGCCGTCGCGGTCGGTGAAGGTGAATGCTCGACGCTGGGGCGCCGGTCGCCAGGCGACTTGGAGGCGCACGCCCTTCGCCGTCAGCTCGGCCACCGATCGCTGCCCCAGCTCGTCGTCGCCCAGCGCGGTGAAGAAGTCGGCCGCGCCGGCCAGCTTCACCAGCTGGACCGCCGCCACCGCGCCTCCCCCGCCCGCCTCCTCCCAGGCGTCGAGCGCGTGCACGATCTCGCCCGAGCGGGGCACCCGGTCCACGTGCGCGAACTCCACCCACTCGACGTGGCCGACGACCGCGACGCGCATCACCCGGTCAGTCTGTCAGCGCGGCGGGAGCAGACGGGCGGCTGGCGCGGCCTCGCCCGAACGGGCGCGCCGAGCCGGTCTAGCTGCCGTAGACCGGGAGATCGTAGTCCAGCGGCGCGTGGTAGGTCGCCGCCGATGCCCGCGCGGACCGCCCGCTGGAGCTCAGGCGGGCACCCCCAGGCAGATACTTGAGCGGGTCCACCACGGTGGCCCACATGCGGGTGCCGGTGCGCACCTCGAAGTGAAGGTGCGGGCCCGTGCAGTTGCCGGTGCACCCGCTGCGCGCGATCACCTGGCCCTGGCTCACCGACGCGCCCACGGTGGTGAGGAACTCCGACAGGTGCGCATAGCAGGTGCTGAGCGTCGCGTGCGCGACGCAGATGAAGTTGCCGTAGCCGCCCTCCGGGCCGACGAAGATGACCCTCCCGCTCGCGGCGACGTGGACCGACGTCCCGGAGGGGACGGCGATGTCGACGCCCGAGTGGTAGTGGTCGCCGCGATACTCGCCGAACGGGCCGGTGATCAGGCGGCTCGGGACCGGCCACGCCAGACCCTGCGAGGAGGGGGCGCCCCGGTTGCCCTGGTCGATCGGCTGCTGGTCCTTGTGGACGATCACCACCGCGGCGGGGCTCGGCAGCGAGGCCGCCGCCGCCGCGAGGACGATGCGCCCGGTGCTCGCACGCTTGGGCACCGTCACGTCCACGCTCATGCGCCCGACTCCGTCGGGCGAGACGCGGACGTCGTCGCGGGAGCCCGGCCCGCCGCCGAAGATCACCGCTCGAACGCCCGAGAGGTTGACGCCGCGCACCTTGAGGCGGCCGGAGTCGCGCACGCTGACCGACCGGCTCCCGGTCGATGCGGACCTCGCCCCGCAGGCGGAGAGGCAGGAGATTCCGGTGATCACCGGGCGCTGAGCGAACTGGGTGCCGCCGTACGCGGAGGAGCCACCCGCGTTGCCTGCGCCGGAGCCTCCGCCCCGAGCGCCGGCGGGCGCCGCCGGGACGAGCGTGCAGAGAACGGCCATGGCGTATGCCGCGGCCAGTGTCCGGCTATTCCGTTTGCCCGACCGAGCACGTTCCACGTGCGGTCTTCCCTTTGCTCAGGCCTACGGGGTTAGCTGACGGGCTCGCGCTGAAAGGGCAGCGCTACCAGGCGGTTGTGCCTCGATTCGCCCCACGACGCCCTAGCGGGCGCCGAGCGGTTCCCCCGCTCCCTCGGCTTGTACACGGCAAGCCGAGGGATTCGGCAAGACTTGTTGCAGCGCGGCAGTATACAGCGACCCTCCAGACGTCAAACCTTTATTTCGCGCCGTCGCGGCTACCTCCTTCCCACCGCCTCGCGGCTTCCCGATCCCGGCGCGATTACGGCGGCGGACGACGGGTAGCGCTGGTGGCAAAGCCCCCGATTCACGGAGGAGCCCGATGGAGACTCCCGAGCAATCTCCGGATGATCTGAGGGAGGAGACCGAGCAGGGCGGCCACGACGATCCCGAGTCCGGCGGCGAGGCCGACCAGCGCTCCGACGACCCGGAGAACGCGCCCGACCAGGACAGCAGCGCCCAGACCGGAGCCGAGCAGGGCCGCGGCTTCTAGGCGGCGCGGGAGCGCAGGACGTGACGGGCGGCTGACTCGGCCGCCCCGAGCTGTTCGTCCACGAGGTCGAGCCCGGACTCCCAGAAGCTCGGGTCGGCGAGGTCGACTCCCACCAGGCTTCCCAGCTCCTCGGGCGGCCGGGAGCCGCCGGCGGCCAGCAGCTCGAGATAGCGGGGCACGAACGTCTCCCCCTCGTCCAGATAGCGGCGGTAGACCGAGAGCGCCAGGAGCTGCCCATAGGCGTAGGCGTAGACGTAGCCGGGCGCGTCGATGAAGTGAGGGATGTACGACCACCACGAGCGGTAGCCGTCGGTGATCTCGACGGCGTCCCCGAGCATCTCCGCCTGGGTCTGGGTCCACAGCTCGCCGATCCGGTGCAGCGACAGCTCGCCCTCCTCGCGCCGCGCGGTATGTGCGAGGTCCTCGAAGCGGTACATGGCGATCTGCCGGAACACCGTGGCGATCGAGCCCTCGATGCTCTCGGCCAGGAGAGCCAGGCGCGACTCCGCGCCGTGCGCGGCCTCCAGGAGCCGGCCGAAGACGATCGTCTCGCCGAACACCGATGCCGTCTCGGCCAGCGTCAGCGGAGTGTGCTGGTGCAGGAGGCCCCGCGGTGCGGCCAGGGCGGCGTGCAGGCCGTGCCCGAGCTCGTGCGCCAGGATCAGCACATCCCGGCGCTTGTGGGTGTAGTTGAGCATCACGTAGGGGTGGACCGCGGGAACGGTGTAGGAGCAGAACGCCCCCCCACGCTTGTTCGGCCGCACGGGCGCGTCGATCCAGCGCTCGTCGAAGAACCGGCCGGCCAGCCTGCCGAGCTCGGGCGAGAACGAGGCGTAAGAGTCGAGCACGAGCTCGCGCGCCTCGTGCCAGCCGACCTCGGGGTCGTCGGCGGTCACCGCCGCGGCGCGGTCGTAGTCGGTGAGGCGTCCGATTCCCAGCAGCCGCGCCTTGAGCCGGTACCAGCGGCGGGGTAGCTCGTAGCGCCTCCGGACCGCCGCCACCAGCGCGGCCACCGACTCGTCCGACGCCTCGTTGGCCAGGTTGCGGCTGGCCAGCCAGTGCGGGTAGGAGCGCAGGCGGTCGTCGACCGCCTTGTCGTGCAGGACGGTGTTGAGGATGAAGCCGCGCGTGCGCAGGCCGGGCCCGAGCGCCACGGTCACGGCCTCGGCGACCGCTCGCCGCTCGCCGCGGTCGGGTGACACCAGGCGGGCCAGGGCCACGTCGAGCGCGACCGGCTCCTCGCCCTCCGGCTCGACCCGGATCGCGGACGTCACCTCGGCGAACAGCCGGCTCCAGGCGCTGCGACCGGTGACCGCCTTCTCGGTCAGCACGCGCTCCTCGGGCTCGGACAGCAGGTGCGGCCGGTAGCGACGTTGGGTCCTCAGGTGATGGCGGCAGAAGTCGAGCTCGTCGCCGGCCAGCAGCTGCGCCGCGCGCGCGTCGTCCAGGGCCGCCCACTCCAGCTCGAAGAACAGCAGCCGGGTCTCGATCTCGGTGGCCCGCTCCTGGACCCGCTGGAGCAACGCGCCGCGCGCCGGGTCCGCCGTGTCGATCGCGAAGCGAAGCATCGCGTACGACGCGGCCCTCCCGACACTCTCGTTGATCTCCACCAGCTCGCGCATCGCCACCGCCAGCTCGCGGGAAGATGCCAGCGCCCCGACGCGACCGGTGAACCGGGTCGCGAACGCCCGTGCGCGCTCGAGCGCCTCATCGAGCAGGCGCTCCACGCCCGCCTCGCCGTCGCCGGCGACCAGCGGGTCGAGGTCCCACCCGACGCCGGCCAGCTGCGGATCGCGTGTCTGCGCGGTGGATTCGGGTGCGGTGGCGATGTCCGGCAGCTTACGGAGGCGGCTCGGACAACCGTGGCGGCCGCCGCCCCGAGCCCGGATACTCCCGCAATGCGCTCGCGATGGCGGACCTTGCCCTTCCTGGCGGCGGTGGTCGGCGCGGTCGCGGTGTCGGGGATCGGTCTCGCGCTCGCGAACGGGCTGGGGAGTGACTCGCAGGGCCGGGCGAGGCGGTCGACCGCCGCCGCGCCGCTGCCGCGCTTCCATCCCCGGGCGGTCTAGCCGGTGGCCGGAGAGGTGGGCGCGGTGGCCCAGTCGCCGGGCCCGCCGGACGGAACCGACGTGCCCCCCTCGCGGGCCGGTCATCGGGTCTCGCCGGGCGCCCCCACGGACGCCCAGGTCCGGGCTGAGCTCGAGGCGCTCGACCGCGAGCAGTCGAAGGTCGAGCACGCGATCCTGGACAGCTCGGCCCCGATCCGTCCGGGGTCCGGCCGCTTCATCTGGCCGGTGTTCGGGCCGATCACCTCACCGTTCTGCGAGCGCCGGTCATGGGAGGCATGCCATCCGGGGGTCGACATCGGGGTCGCCGCCGGGACCGCGATCCGTGCCGCGGACACCGGTCAGGTCGTCCTCGCGGGACCACAGGGCGGCTACGGCAACTTCACCTGCATCGCCCACACCGCGTCGCTGTCGACCTGTTACGCGCACCAGTCCCGGATCCTCGTCGTGCCGGGCCAGGTCGTGGTGCGGGGCCAGGTGATCGGGGCCGTCGGCTGCACCGGACTCTGCTTCGGCCCGCACCTGCACTTCGAGGTGCGCATCCGCGGTCGCGTGGTCAACCCGATGGCGTACCTGTAGGCGACGTGCCGGGGTCCGCGACCTGGCGGCATGCCTGCGGGCGCCCCTGGCGACGGCCCGGCTCGCGATACTCCCGCCGATGATTGCCGGCCCCGGCCCGCAGCCCACCCGCCACCGGGCCCGCCTGGCCGGGATCGCCGCCGCCGCCATGCTCGTGCTCGCCGGCGGGGGCTATGCGCTGTGGACCACCCTCCTGCGGCCGGCTTCAGCCGACGACCAGCTGCGGGCGAGCTCCGACCGGGAGTTCGATCCGGTGCTCGTGCCGCGCCGTCACCGGCCTCAGGTGGTCGAGCCGGTGGCGGGCCAGGTGGCGGGCGTCCCGGGACCGGACGAAGCGCTGCCGCCGCGGTCCAGGGCCGGCAAGGGGGAGGCGGGTCCGTCGGGCGGGGCGCCGTCGGACACCCAGGTGCGCCGCGAGCTCGCGCGCCTGCAGGCGGTGTCGCGGCGATACCACTTCGACCAGCTCGACTTCTCCGGTGAGCTGATCCCGTTCGATGCGCTGCCCACGGGAGGCTGGCGGCAGAGCATCGCCTCCACCTTCTACGACTACGGGCACGGGCTGGCGTGTGGCGGTGTGCTGCGGCCCGAGCAGCTCGGTGTCGCCCACAAGACCGCTCCGTGCGGGACGCTGGTCACCTTCCGCTACGGCGGCAGGGCGATCCGGGTCCCGGTCATCGACCGCGGGCCCTACATTTCCGGGCGCGAATGGGACTTCACCGGCGCCACCGCCGCGGCGCTCGGCTTCCCCGGCCTGGGCGTGGTGGACTGGCACGTGTAGAGGACCCGGACTGAGACAGCCGATCCGCGGAGGGAAAGATGAACCAGAGGACTGCGCTTCGTCACATCCACGAGCCCGCCGTCACCCGGGTCGAGGCATGACGGCGGCCGACGCGGACCGCGCCGCGCTCGTGCTCGGGGCGCGGAACCTGGGCGGCGCCATCGCCGACCGCCTGCTGACCGGCGGCTGGAGGGTGGCCGCCGTCGCGCGCAGCCAGGACACGCTGGCGCGCCTCGGTGAGCGTGGGGCGCTGGCGCTCGCCGCCGACGCGGCCGACCCGGCCGACCTCCAGCGCGCCATCGCGCGCACGCGCGAGGAGCTGGGGACGCTGCGCCTGATCGTCAACGCGGTGAGCGCCAGCCGGCCCAGCGGCGAGGGGCCGTTCGGGGGCGGCCCGCTGGCGGAGGCGACTATGGACTCCTTCCGTGGCTGGGCCAGCGCGGTAGCCGAACAGAGCTTCGCCTTCCTCTCCACCGGCGCGCGCGCCCTCCGCAAGGTCGGCGGAGGCACGCTGATCCAGGTGACCGGTGGCTCGTCGCGGCGCGCCATGCCGGGGAAGGGGGCCTGGGCCGCCGGCGCGTTCGCCACCCGGGCGCTGGTTCAGGCGGCGGCTCAGGAGCTGCGTCCCGACGGCATCCACGTCGCGCTGCTGGTGGTGGACGCCACCATCGAGTCGCCCAAGACGGCGCCCTACACCGGGGACGCGCCGCGCGACGCGCTGGCCGACATGGCCGACGTCGCGGCCGCCGTCGAGTACCTGGCCGCGCAGGGACCGCGAGGGATGACGCACGAGCTGGTGATCACGCCCGCCGGCGACCGCTGGGTCCCTTAGATACGCGCGGACCTCCGCTGGGGAGCGGCGGGCGGTCCTGACGCTCAGCTGGGGACCGACAGGCGGTCCTGCACGCGATCGACCAGTCGCTCGGCGTCCGACCTCAGCTGTCCGAGCCCGCGGCCGGCGTCGCGACGTGTCCTGCGTGCGCGACGCTCGACGCCACCCCGGCTGCGCCGCACGGCGGTGGCGCCCCGGCGCTCGAACCGGCTCAGCTGCCGGCGGAGACGGGAGCGCGTGCTGACCGCATCGGTGATCGCGTCCCGCGCGGCCAGCGTCGCGCCCACCGGAATCAGCAGCGCACGCTCGGCGTGGCGGCTGATGGCGTCCAGGCGCCTCACCCGGGCGTCGGCCCGTCGGGTCGCACGCGTCGAGCTGCGCAACTGCCGCCCGTTGCGCCCGGCGGCGTTGCGCTTCCGCGTGGCGGCCGCCTTGCGGGCGGCGGCGCTGCGCTGTCTCGCTGTCTGCGTGGCCATGAACCGATCAACTCCTTGGATCGCTTGATTCGCCTCTGGCGTCCCCGGCGTGCAGCCAGCCAAACGTCCGATTCGCACCTGGTGCGGACCGTCACGAGCGATGCATGCGGGACTGCGCTCGGGGTACCCCAGGCGGACATCGGACGTGCAACGAAGAGAGGAGGCGACGCCACGTGGAGCATCTCGACGACGAGGGCCGCGACCCACTGAGCGATGACGTCGATCCCTCCGAGGCGCTGCCCGAGGAGGACGAGGACCTCGTCGACCTGGAGGACTTCGAGGCGCCGGAGGCCCTCGACCCGCTCGAGGAGATCGAAGACGACGAGCCGACCTAGCTCTGGCGGCCCGGACGTCCCTTCTCGGTTAGTCTCAAGCGGGAGGGGAAGATGGCGACCCGCGTGCCAGGCGAGCCGGTCATGGCGCCCCGCGACAGCGGGGACCTCGGTTCGGCGTTGATCGCCTCGGCGCTGGACTGCGTGGTGGTCGTGGACCCGGAAGGCCGGATCGCCGAGTTCAATCCCGCCGCGGAGGAGACCTTCGGCCACCGGCGCGAGGATGTCCTCGGCCGCGACATGGCCGAGTTGCTCCTTCCCCCCGAGATTCGGGACCGGCTTCGGATTGGCCTGGCCAGTGGCGTCAACTCGGGCGAGGGATCCCTCTTGGATCGTCCCGTGGAGGTGTCCGCATCGCGTGTGGACGGCTCACGGGTTCCGATCGAGCTGACCATCTCCCGGCTTCCGGAGTTCGATCCCCCGCGGTTCACCGTCTACCTGCGGGACATGAGCCGCCGCCGCTCCGTCGACTACGCCCAGCTTCACCAGGCGGCCATCGTCGAGTCGACTGACGACGCCGTCCTCAGCAAGGACTCCCGCGGAATCGTCACCAGTTGGAATCCCGCCGCCGAACGGGTCTACGGCTACCGCGCCGAGGAGGCGGTCGGCCGCCACGTCTCGTTCCTGGTTCCTCCCGATCACCGCGGCGAGGAGTCGCGGATCCTGGCCCGGGCGATGGCGGGCGAGCGGATCGCCACCTACGAGACCGAGCGGATCCGGGCCGATGGGACGCGCATCGACGTCTCGCTCACCGTCTCCCCCATCGTGGATCCGGACGAGGGCGTCATCGGGGCGTCGGTGATCGCCCGCGACATCACGGCCCGCAATCGAGCCACGCAGGCCCAGCGGTTCCTGGCCAATGCCAGCGCGGCACTCGATGCGTCGCTCGATCCAGTCCAGACGCTGCGCACCATCGTCCGCACGGCGGTGCCGGAGCTGGCCGAGCTGTGTGTCATCGACCTGCTGCGGGACGACGGGTCGATCGGCGGCGCCGTCGCCGGAGCGACGGATCCCGCCTTCGCCCGGGAGCTCGAGGCCCTGCGGGGGCGCTTCCCGCTCGATCCTCGCGGCCGGCATCCGGTGGCCCAGGTGCTGCGCAGCGGCAGGTCGGTGGTGCTACGCGACCTTGGCAAGCCGGAGGTCGAGGCGGACGTCGCCCAGAGCGAGGAGCACCGGCGGTTCATGCACCGGACCGGCTACAGCTCGGCGGCCGTCGTGCCCATGGTCGCCCGCGGCCGCCTGCTCGGCGCGATCTCGCTCCTGCACGTGAACAACGACCGGCGCTACGACCCCTCCGACCTGTCGTTGCTCGAGGACCTCGCCGGCCGTGCCGCGATGGCGTTCGACAACGCCCGGCTGTACGCCGAGCGCACGCGCATCGCCCGCACATTGCAGCAGGGCCTGCTGCCCGCGGACCTGCCTTCGATGCCCGGGTTCTCGGTGTCCGCGTCGTACCACCCGGCGGGCGAGGGCAACGAGGTCGGAGGCGACTTCTACGACGTGTTCGAGCGCGAGGGCGAATGGATGGTGGTCGTCGGTGACGTTTGCGGGAAGGGCGCCGAGGCGGCCGCCGTCACCGCGCTGATCCGCAACGCGGTGCGGGCGGTCGCGCTGGGCGAACGCGGTCCGTCGACGATCCTCGGGCAGGTGAACGAGGTGATGCTGCGCCACGACGTGGGAGAGCGCTTCGCCAGCGCGGTGGTGGGCCGGCTGACCCCCCGTGGCGACGGGGCGAGCCTGTGCCTGGCGGTCGCGGGCCATCCGCCTCCGCTCGTGCTCCGTCCCGGGGGGAGGATCCGCTCGGGCGCCCCCCGCGGCGACCTGCTCGGGATTGGCGCCCGCGCCGCCTTCCCGGAGCTGTCGCTGGCGCTGTCACCGGGTGACACGGTGATCCTCTACACCGATGGAGTGCTGGAGGCCGGCGCCCCCGACCGCGTCCTGTCGGACGAGGACCTCGAATCGGTCCTGGCGCAGTGCGGCGGGCTCCCGACCCGCGAGGTCGTGCACACCCTGGAGCGGCACGCGCTGCGCCTGAGCCGCGGCAGCCCCCGCGACGACCTGGCGATCCTGGCCGTCACGGTCGGCTGATCGGTAGACCTACTGGGATGGCCTCGAGGCGACTTGAGACCTACCGGCGCAGGCGGGACCTGAAGCGCTCCGGCGAGCCGGCCGGCGCGCGCCGACGCTCCGGCCGTCGCCGGCCGGTGTTCGTGGTCCAGAAGCACGACGCGACCTCCCTTCACTACGACTTCCGCCTCGAGGTCGCGGGCGTCCTGAAGTCGTGGGCGGTGCCAAAGGGGCCCTCGACCGATCCGCGCGACAGGAGGCTCGCCATGGAGGTCGAGGACCACCCGCTCGATTACGCGTCGTTCGAGGGCGTCATCGAGGAGGGCAGCTACGGAGCGGGACCGGTGATCGTGTGGGATACGGGCACATACCGCGACATCACCGAGCGGGGCGGGACGCGGGTTCCGATCGAGCAGGCACTTCGCGACGGGCATGTCTCGGTGTGGCTGGAGGGACGCAAGCTGCGCGGCGGCTGGTCGCTGCGTCGCATACGCGACGGCGCCAAGCCGCAGTGGCTGCTGGTCAAGCGGCGCGACGCCGAGGCCGACGCCCGCCGGCGCCCCACCAGCACCCAGCCCGAGTCGGTGCTGTCGGGCCGGACGATCGAGGAGCTGGCCGGCTCCGCCGGCTCCGGTGGCTGACCCGCTCGCCGGCCTGTCGGCCGAGGACCGGCGCCGGCTGCGGCAGGGTCCCGCGCCCCGGAGGTTCGAGCCGATGAAGGCGGTGCTCACCGACGAGCGGTTCTCGGATCCCGGCTGGCTCTACGAGCGCAAGCTGGACGGCATCCGCTGCCTCGCGGTACGCGACGGAGATGACGTGCGGCTGAGGTCGCGCAACGACCTCAGCCTCAACGGCCGCTTCCCGGAACTCGTGGACGCCCTCGGTCGCGACCGCGCCCGCCACTTCGCGGTCGACGGCGAGGTGGTGGCTTTCGCCGGCGCCCAGACGAGCTTCGCCCGCCTCGCGCGGCGCGGGCGGCGGCCCGGCATACCGGTCTACCTGTACGTCTTCGACGTGCTGTGGGTGGATGGGCACGACACGCGCGCACTGGCGCTGCGGGCCCGCAAGGCGGTGCTCCGCCGCGCGCTGCAATTCCACGGACCGGTGCGGCTCACGCCCTACCGCTACCGCGACGGCGAGGCGCTCTACCGCCAGGCATGCCGCAAGGGATGGGAGGGACTGATCGCCAAGCGGGTCCTCAGCGCCTACACCGGCGCGCGCACGCGGGACTGGCTGAAGTTCAAGTGTGCCAGCGAGCAGGAGCTGGTGATCGGCGGCTACACGGCGCCTCGCGGCTCGCGCGAGGAGCTGGGCGCCCTGCTGCTCGGGTACTACCGCGACGGCGAGCTGCGCTACGCCGGGAAGGTCGGCACCGGCTTCGACCGCGCGACACTGCGCGAGCTGGCGCAACGCCTGCGTCGGCTGCGACGCGACAGCTCGCCGTTCGCAGGCGACGACGCGCCGGCCCGGCAGACGACCTGGGTTCATCCGCGCCTGGTCGTCCAGATCGGCTTCAGCGAGTGGACGCGCGACGGCCGCCTCCGCCACCCGCGCTACCTGGGCCTGCGGGAGGACAAGGATCCCCGCGAGGTGGTGCGCGAACGTCCCCGGCCGGCGCGATGAGCGAACCCGCGTCGGTGCGGGCGGGAAGGCGGGTGATCGAGATCACCCATCCCGAGCGCGTCATGTTCTCGCAAGCCGGCCTGACCAAGCTGGACCTGGCGCGCTACTACGGGCGCGTCGCGACGGCGATGGTGCCCCACACCCGGGATCGGCCGGTGACGATGCAGACGTTCCCCGGTGGAGCCGGCGGCGACGGCTATGTGATCAAGCAGGCGCCGCGCCACTTCCCGATGTGGATCGCCCGCGCCCGGATGGAGAAGAAGGGCGGCAGCGTCGAGCACGTCCTGGCCAACGACGCGGGCACGCTGGTCTACCTGGCCGGCCAGAACGTGATCACCCCCCACGTCTGGCCCGCGCGCGCCGACCGGCCCGACCGGCCGGACCGCCTGATCTTCGACCTCGACCCGCCGGCCGGAACCCGGTTCGCCGAGGTACGGGCCGTCGCCCGCTCGCTCGGCGACGCCCTGCGCGACCTCGGCCTCGAGCCGTTCGCGATGACCACCGGCTCGCGCGGAGTGCACGTGGTCGTCCCGCTGCGCCGAACCTCGTCGTGGGCCCAGACCCGGGCATTCGCCCGAACGATGGCCAACCGGCTGGTGGGCGAGAACCGCAGCGCGCTTACGACCGCGCGCTACAAGTCCCAGCGCCGGGGGCGAATCTTCGTCGACACCGGGCGCACCACCTATGCCCACCACGCCGCCGCCCCCTACGCGGTTCGGCCCAGGCCGAACGCCCCGGTCGCGACGCCCCTGCGCTGGGAGGAGCTCGAGGACCGCCGGCTCGATCCCCAGGGGTGGACGATCCAGACGCTCCCACGCCGCCTGGAGTCGGAGGGCGACCCGTGGCGCGGGATCGGGCGGCACTCCCGGGCGCTGGGGCGGGCAGCGGCGCGACTGGGCTAGCGGGTCGCCTCGTCCAGGCGCCGCCGGAAGCCGCCCGCCCCCGTCACGAGCGCGCCGGCGGCGCGAGCCCGCGCGGCAAGCTCCGCGTCCGACGTCACCACGGTCACGGTCCCGGGGTGGGCGTCGGCGGAAAGGTTCTCGACGATCGCGTCGTCCGCGCTGGGCGCGAAGACGACCTCGACCGATCGGGTCGGAGGCAGCTCGAACGGGCGCCCGTCGAAGACGGCCGTGACCTCGTCCCCCGCCCGGCGGGCGAAGGACTCGAGATCCGCCAGCAGGGCGCACCCGGCGCCCTCGCGGTCGCGCCACCAGCCGTCGGGACGCGACCCGATCACGTTCATGGCGTCCACCAACCAGCGCACGAGCGGTCGCGGATGATGACGTAGAAGGCGGTTCCGCAGCCGGGTGCCGTGGCGGCGGGGTCCGGTCATCTAGGCTGGGTCGATGGACGTCGTGGTGGCGGGCGGTCACGGCAAGGTTGCCCAGCGGCTGCTCGAGCGACTGGCGGCCGCTGGGGATCGCGCCCGCGGCCTGATCCGCAACCCCGATCATGCCGCCGACCTCGAGCGTCTGGGGGCCGAGCCGGTGCTCGCCGACCTCGAGGCCGAGCAGGACATCTCCCGGCACCTGGTCGGCGCCGACGCGGTGGTGTTCGCCGCCGGCGCCGGGCCGGGGAGTGGCCCCGAACGCAAGCGGACCGTCGATCTGGGCGGGGCGCTGAAGCTGATCGAGGGTGCCCGGGCCCAGGGCGTTGGCCGCTACGTGATGGTCAGCGCGATGGGCGCGGCCGATCCCGCCGCCGGCCCGCCGGCGATGCGCCCGTACCTCGAGGCCAAGGCCGAGGCGGACGCCGCGCTGCGCGCCAGCGGACTGGAGTGGACGATCGTCCGGCCCGGTCGGCTCACCGACGATCCGGCCACCGGCCGGGTGGCCGTGGCTCCCGGCCTGCACCGCCACGGCGAGATCCCCCGTGACGACACCGCGGCCGTCCTGGCCGCCACGCTTCACGCGCCCAGCACGATCGGGCTCGCGTTCGAGGTGCTGGCCGGCGACACCCCCGTCGAGGAGGCCGTCGCGGCGCTCCAGACCGGCAGTTGACGGATTTTTCCCCTAGAGGTCCGCTCAGCTGGCTAGGGTTGCGACCATGCGCGAAAAACTAGACATCGGCGGCGTAATCAGCCGCGTCTTCAATACGTATCGCGACCAGGCCGGAGTGCTCCTACCGGCCGCGGTCCTCGTGTACCTCCCATTCGCGATCATCAACGGGATCATTCTCAGCACTGGAGCGAACGTCATCCTGGTGTTCATCACCTCGATCCTGCAGGCGATCGCCGCGTTGCTGTTCACGGGAATGGTCGTGCAGCTGGTGCGCGATATCCAGGACGGGAGACGCGACTCGTCGATCGGCCAGCTTTTCGAGTCGGTGGTTCCGGTTCTCGGTGCCCTGATCGGGGTCATCATCCTGGCGGCGATCGGGATCACGATCGGGTTCATCCTGCTCATCGTGCCGGGGCTGATCCTCCTGACCCTCTGGGCGGTTGTGGTTCCGGTCACGGTGGTGGAGCGACCCGGCGTCACCGCCGCGTTCGGCCGAAGCCGGGAGCTCGTGAGAGGAAGCGGCTGGCAGGTCTTGGCCGTGCTCGTGATCTTCTTCCTCATCCAGGTCGTACTCGGGCGGGTTCTCGGCGCGATCGTTGCGGGCATCACCGCCAGCGTGGTCGGCGTGATCATCGCCCAGCTCCTCGTCAACGTGCTCGTCGGACCGCTGACCGCCCTCGCTCAGCCGACGATGTACTTCGATCTGCGTCGGCTCAAGGAGGCTGCGCCCGCGGCTGCGGGCGCGGTCGAGCCCGCGCCCGCCGGGGCGGCGCCCACGGGTGGCACCGGTGCGCCGGCGCCCGGCGCGGGGACGCCCGGGCCCGGCCCGGCCGGCCCCGGGCCCGGGGGCCCGACCCAGCCGGGTCAGCCGCCGCCACCGTCGCAGCCGCCCCCTCCCGCGGCCGGCTGAGCCGCACCTCGAGCTGGCTTCCCGTCCGGGCGCGCTCGCGCCCGGACGGGTCGACGTCGTACGCCCGGCCGGCAGAGCACCGGCTCGAGCGCTCGCGACGCTCGCCTGGGTGAACGAACCCTCGACATTCACCCAGCGCCGTTCAGTACAGTGCGCCGGCAGGACGCGATCTGCGTCCCAGTCCCAGGAGGATCGGCTTGACCAGGGTGCCGCGCCCGGCGCTGTCACTCGTCGCTCAGGGCGCCGCGGCGCTCTGGCTGCTGTTGGCCGCGCAGGTGTCACCGGCGCGTGCGGCGGCGGCGCCCACCGCGGCCGGGCCGGCGGTTGCGCCGCTGGACGCGTCGCGCCTCGGTCGCTCGCCCGTGGCGATCCGCGACCGCGAGATGAGCCCGGCCGCTGCCAACCGCGCGCTGCGCCCGGAACCCGGCAGCTTCGACGGCCGCTACCCGGTCGGCGACGGCCACACCGTTCGCGTGATCCTGTCGGCGTTCTTCCCCCCCGGGCCCGCCCTCCCGCAGTCGGTGGCCGGCTTCATGGGGAGGCTGGTCCACGGCGCCGAGATGGACCGCGTCACCGTCTTCCTGGCGCCCCGGGAGGAGATCGCCCTGGCGTGCGGCGCGGGCGCGCTGGCCTGCTACAGCCAGCTCGACAACCTCATGCTGGTTCCGGCCGCGACGTCGTCCGACGGCATTTCCCGCGAGGAGATCATCGCGCATGAATACGGCCACGCCGTGGCGAATGCCCGCAGCAACTTCCCCTTCCCGGCGATCGCGTTCGGGACCAAGCGGTGGGCCACCTACGAGCACGTGTGCCAGCGGGTGTTCAGCGGTCCGCGCCCGAAGTCTCCTGCGGCCAGCTACCGGCAGGCGCCTGGTGAGGCGTTCGCCGACTCCTACCGGATCCTCAACGGAGGAAGCCCGGCGCTGTGGGCGTTCGACCGCAGATATTTCCCCAACGCCATCGCCTTGAGGGCCATCCGGCTCGACGTGCTGCGGCCCTGGTCCCAGCGCCCGCCGTTCTCGCTGCGGGGCGCCTTCTCCCCCTTTCGATCCGGCTCGACCCGACGGTTTCGGATCGTCACCCCGCTGGACGGGCTCGTACGCTTGACCCTCACCGCACCACCGGGGGCCAACTACGACCTCGAGATGCGGATGCCGCGCGGACGCCCCCCGGTGACCAGATCGGCGCGGCCGGGGCGGATCGAGCGCCTGGCCAGCGTGATCTGCGGCAGCCGGGTGGTATTCGTGACGGTGCGTCGCGCGAGCGGATCCGGCCGCTTCCGCCTCAGCGTCTCGAGACCCTGACCGACGCTCAGCCCGGTTGCACCACGATCGCGTCGCCCACCGCGATCGAGCCGCCCGCCACCAGGTCCGCCCTCAGCCCGCCCCGCCCCGCCAGCCCGCTCAGCACCCCCGGATGGGTGAGCCGAGCCAGGTGCGTGCACGGCTCGCAGGGGCGGACCCCGACGCAGGTCGCGTTCCCGATCAGGAAGCGGCGGCCCAGCAGGGCGTCGAGGGCGATCCCCCGGGTGAGCAGGTTGCGCCGGCTGGCGGCCCCGGTGAGCTCGATGCCGTGCTCGGCAGCCAGCGCCTCCAGGGCCTCGGCGGCGATCAGCGTCAGGTCGCGACCGTTGCCGCGCCCCTTCCACGAGAACGACCCGGTCCCGTCGTGGTAGCGGTCGCCCTCCAGTCCGCGACCGCAGGCCGCACGGACGCGCGTCACGGCGACCGGCAGCTCCCGAGCTCGAGGCGAGAGGAAGATCGCCTCCACCCGACCGCCGTTGCCGCTGCCGCCCGGCGCCATCACGCGTGCCAGGCTACCTGGGTCAGCGTCGCGCCAGCTCGCGTTCGGTGGCCTCCAGCACCTCGCGCCGGCGCCGATGGGAACCCTCGTAGAGACGGACCACCCCAAGCTCCGCATCGGCCGAGGCCGCGAGCCGGTCCACGATCTGCGGCGCCTGCATGCTGTCGTAGTTGGGCCACGGCTCCTCGACATGCAGCTCGGGGCCGGCCCCCTCCTCGGCCCCGGGCTCGGCGGACTCGGCCACCAGCCCGACCCCCTCGTCCACGTGCTCGGGCTCGGGCTCAAGGGCCTCGGCCGGGCCTCGGGCCGGCTCGTCGGCGGGCGGCGCCGGCTCGTCGGCGGGCGGCGCCGGCTCGTCGGCGGGCGGCGTGGGCGTCTCCGGCGTCGCCTGGGTCACGGGCGCCACTTCCGCCGCCTCGGCGAGCTCGGTCAGTGCCGCCTCGAAGTCGCCGGCCAGCGCGTCCAGCTCGGGCAGCGCCTCGAAGTCGGCACTCAGCCCGAAGTGCATGCCGCCGTTGTAGGAAACGATCGCCACGCCCAGCGCCAGGTTCTTGCCCAGCGGGACCATCGGGAAGATGTCCTCGAGCTGGCGCCCCTCGAACGACAGGGCGTCCTGGGGACCGGGCACGTTGGTGACCACGAGATTGACGAAGCGCTGACGCGCGGTCAGCCGCGCCGCCTGGTCGAGCAGGTTGGGAGGGGCGAAGCCGGCCAGCTCGGTGAGCGCCTGCGCTCCGACCGCCTGTCCGGAGTCCTTGATCTGACGGGTCACGCCGCTGATCCGCCGCAGGCAGGTGGCGGGGTGCTCGCAGGAGACCGGCAGCGGCACGATCATTCCCGACACCCGGTTCCCGGTCTCCACGCGCTCGTCCTCTGCCCTCACCGAGATCGGGACGAACGCCTTGAGCTCCAGGCCGTCGGTCTCCCAGCCGCGCCGCTCGAGGTCACGCCGCAGGGCGCGGGTGACCACCGTGAGCACCACGTCGTTGACGGTTCCGCCCAGCTCGTTCTTGATCGCCTTCATCTCCTCCAGCCCCGCGCGGACCCAAGCGAAGCGGCGGTCGCCTCCGATCGGGCGGTTGTACGGCGACGGCGGCGCCGGGCTCAGGCCCGCCCACGCCATCGCGCCGAGCCCGACCGCGAGCTCCAGCGCGCGCCCGGCGACCCTCCGCGGCCGCCGGAGCAGGGCCAGCGCCGGTCGTACCAGCTCGGCCGGCATGGTGGCGCGCTCGAGCAGAGCCTCGGCTAGCAGCGCCACGCCGGCCGGCGAGGGACGCGGTCGCCACGGCCCCGAGTCCGCGTCCGCGGGCTCCTCCTCGGAGGAGAACAGGACGCTGAGCAGGTCGAGGCCCGAGATGCCGTCCACCAGCGCGTGGTGGGTCTTGGAGACGACCGCGAACCTGCCGCCCTCGAGACCCTCCACCAGCCACAGCTCCCACAGCGGCCGCTGCCGCGTGAGCGGCTGCGAGAAGACCCTCGCCGTCAGCACCTGCAGCTCGTATTCGGTGCCTGGCCTGGGCAATGCGGTGGCACGGACGTGGAAGCGCACGTCGAAGACGGGATCGTCCACCCACTTGGGACGGCCCTGGCCGAGCGGGATCGGCGCCAGCTTCTGGCGGTAGCGCGGGACGAGGTCCAACCGGGAACCCACGAACGAGACGAAATCGTCGTAGGGGGGCGGCTCGCCCTCGAAGATCATCACCGCCCCGACGTGCATGTGGGACGAGCCGTCCTCGAGGTGCAGGAATGAGGCGTCGAGGGGAGTGAGGCGGTCGCTGGCCATGGCGGGGTCCTACCCGGGCGGCGCGGCGACCTATCCCCCGGGTGGTCCAGGGCGGTTCCCGGCGCGCTCGGTGGCGACGGTTCCCGCCGCTTTGGCGCTACGGTCACTCGATGCTCGCGGTCCTACTGGCGCTCGCCGCGGCGTTCCTGTTCGCGGCCGGAAGCGTGCTCCAGCAGAAGGCGGCCGCCACCGCGACCGACGAGGAGGCGCGGCGTGCGGGCTTCCTCCTGCAGCTGGCGCGGCGGCCCGCCTGGCTCGCCGGCATCGCGATGGACGCCCTGGGCTTCGCCTGCCAGGCGACGGCCCTGGGAGTGGGGCGGATCATCGTGGTCCAGCCGCTGCTGACCACCACGATGGTGTTCGCGCTTCCCCTCGGCGCCCGCGTCACGCGGCAGCGCGTGGGGCGTCGGCAGATCATCGGAGCGCTGGCGGTGACGGTCGGAGTGGCGGCCTTCCTGCTGATCAGCCGCCCGGCCGGCGGTCGCAACGACGCCCCCGCGGCCCACTGGCTGGCCGCCGCGGCCCCGATCGCCGCTGGGGCCGTGCTCCTCCTCGTGGCCGGCGCGCATCGGCGCCCGGCGCTGAAGGCGGCAATGCTCGGAACCGCCGCCGGCCTCATGTTCGGACTGGGCGCAGCCCTGACCAAGGCGACCGTCGACCGGCTCGATCGCGGGGTGCTCGCGCTCGTCCTCGATTGGCACCTCTACGCGGTCATCGTGGTCGGCTACGTGAGCATGACCCTCATCGCGGGGGCCCTGCAGACCCGGGAGCTGGCGCCGGCCATCGCCACCTCGATGTCCCTGGACGCGCTGACCAGCATCCTGCTGGGATCGGCGCTGTTCGGCGAGTCCATCCGCCACACCCCGGGCGCCGTCGCCGGCTCGGTCGTCGCGCTGATGGTCATGTTCGCGGGCCTCGCGGTCCTGGCACGCGCCCAGCCGGCCGAGCCGCGGCCCCCGCCGGTAGCGGCGCCGTCAGGCCCGGCGCGACTCGTACGCCGTACCATCGTCTAGCCGCCCGGATGCCTCCCGACTAGCCATTGGCTGCACCGATGGACGCGGTTCGTCATCATGTATTGCTTCGTCCCACGGCGCGGAGCGATCCAGCCCGGACAGGCCTGACCTTGGAACGCCATCCTCGACCCTCCCGCCCACTGGCGCTGCTGTTGACCGGCGGCCTGCTGGCCCTTGCCGCCGCCGGCTGCGGCGGTACCGACAAGATCACCCCGGTATCGGATCCGACCGGAGCGACGACCCCCAAGCCCACGGTCAAATTCTCGGGGTCGGGCGGGCTCGTCTCGCTGGGGGGGAAGTCCGGGAAGGGCGGCAACGGCAACGGCGGGGGCCATGGCGGCAACGGGAACGGCTGGGCGAACTTGGGCGGCGGCCACGGCGGGAAGGGCAACGGCAACGGCAACGGCAACAACGCCAACGCCAACGGCTTCCCGCGCACCGACGGCAATCCCAAGACCTCGTCACAGCCGGGAGATATAGCCGGGGCGGTCGACTGCAAGACCAATGACTCCGGCGACTCCGGCAAGTCCGGCGACTCCGGCAAGTCCGGCGACTCCGGCAACTCGAGCGACTGCGTCGCGACCATCAACTGCACCAACGTCCGCCTGCCCGGGCCCGAATGCTGCCCGTTCCCCATCCCCTCCGACGAGGGCGGCGGCAAGCGCAAGGGCTCCTCGAAGGGTGCCTGCCCGAAGGCTGAGTCCGACCAGACCAAGAGCTCGTCGGACAAGCAGGGTCACAAGGGCAAGGGCAAGGGCAAGAGCAACTAGCCCGCCGGCCGGGGCGACGGCGCCTAGTCGGAGTCGTCGTCCTCGTAGAGCGAGTCGAAGCGCTCCTTCTCGCGCTCATAGACGACGTTGCGCTTGACCTTCATCGTCGGCGTCAGCTCGCCCTCGTCCTGCGAGAGCTCGCGGTCGAGGATCGTGAACTTCTTCACCTGCTCGATGCGCGAGAACTCCTGGTTGGCGTTCTCGATCGCCTTCTCGATCTCCGCCCGCACCTTGTCGTCCTCGGCCATCTCGCTCAGGTCCGCGTCCACGCCGGCCTGCTCGGCCAGGTCGTCGGCCTCGTCCTCGTCGAGCGTGATCAGCGCCACCAGGTAGGGGCGGTCGTCGCCGTAGACCACCGCCTCGGAGATCCAGCGGCTGTCCTTGATCGCGTTCTCGATGTTCGACGGGGTGATGTTCTTGCCGCTCGAAGTGACGATGATGTCCTTGGTGCGCCCGGTGATGCGCAGGAAGCCGTCCTCGTCGAGGCGGCCCAAGTCGCCGGTGTGGAACCAGCCCTCGTCGTCGAGCGCCTCGCGGGTCTCCTCCTCGCGGTGGTAGTAGCCCTTGAACACGTGGGGGCCGCGGATCAGGATCTCGCCGCCGGTGTCAGCGTCGTCACCCTCCTCCTCGCCCGACCCCTCGTCGTCGTCTCGGTCGTCGCCCGACTCCTCCTCGTCGCCGGGCGCGTCGCCGATCTCCACCTCGGTGTCCGGCAGCGCCTTGCCGACGGTGCCGAACCGGAACTCGTCGGGGGTGTTGGAGGTGGCCACCGCGGATGTCTCCGTCGCCCCGTAGCCCTCGAGCACCAGCACGCCGCAGGCGTCGAAGAACTCCAGCAGCTCCTGGGCCACGGGGGCGGCGCCGGTGAGCGCCAGCCGGACCTGGCCGCCGAACAGCTCACGGACGTTGGAGAGGACCTGGCGGTCGGCCAGCTCGTACTCGGCCTTGAGCACCGGCCCCGGTGACTCGCCGCTGCGCTCGAGCTCGCGCATCTGGCGGCCGGCCTCGATCGCCTTGTCGAAGAGCTTCTGCTTGACCCCGCCTTCGGCCCGGGCGCGCGCCTGGGAGTAGATCTTCTCGAAGATGCGGGGCACCGCGGGGAAGTGGGTCGGCTTGACGTCCCGCAGGTTGGAGACGAGGTTGTCCTTGTCGCCGTCCCAGTAGGCCAGCGTGGCGCCCACGTCGAGGGCCAGCATCTGAGTCATGCGGGTGAGCGTGTGGGCGAGCGGGAGGAAGACGAAGAACACGGGGTCCTCGCCGAGGTCACCGACCGCCTCCTCGAGCATCGAGCAGTTGGTCCGGTAGTTGCCGTGGGTGACCATGCAGCCCTTCGGCGCGCCCGTCGTGCCCGAGGTGTAGATCAGGGTCATCAGGTCGTCGGGCTCCACGCCGCGGGCGAGCTCCTCGAATCGCTCGTCGTCGATCTCCTCGCCGCGCGACGCCAGCTCGTTGAGCGACATCGCCTGCTCCGAGTCCCCGTCCGAGAAGACCACGAGATGCTCCACCGCGGGGACGTCGTCCATGACCTCCTCGATCTTTCCGAGTTGCTCGGCGTCCTCGCAGAACACCAGCTTCGCCTCGGAGTCCTCCAGGACGTGCCGACACTCGTCGGGAGAGTTGGTGTGGTAGATCGGCGCGACCACCGCGCCGATGCACAGCGCCGCCAGGTCGGCCAGCGTCCATTCGGCCGAGGTCTCGCCGAGGATCGCGACGCGGTCGCCGGGCTCGATGCCCAGCGCCAGCAGGCCCTTGGCGTTGGCCTTGACGTGCTCGCCGAGCTCCGCGTAGGAGATCTCCGTCCATTCCCCGTCGCGCTGGAACTTCAGCGCCGTGCCCTCGTGCTGCTCGCTGGCGCCCAACAGCATGTCCGCCATCGTGCGCGACTCGACGCTCAGTTCCGTGGCGGAAGTGGTGGTCGCCACAGGCTCTCCTTTCCTCTCGCTCGACATCAGCCTTCCCGGAACCCATCCACGTCATGCGCGGGTCCGGGCAACGGGCTAAGGTCCGCGCAGTGGGACGTCTGCTGCCCGCGCTCTACCTGATCGGCCGCCTGGTCGCGGTCGCCGCCGCGATCGTGGCGGCGCTCATCGCGCTGGCCATCGTCCTGCACGTGCTGGGAGCCAATCCCCGCAACGGAATCGCCGCCGTGATCCACGACGTCGCGCGAACCCTGGTCGGGCCGTTCGACGGCATGTTCACGGTGCGCGATCGCCGGGTCGAGCTGGCGGTCAACTGGGGGATCGCGATGGTCGTCTATCTGATCGTCGGCTGGCTGATCTCCAGGCTCTTCACCCGGGTAGGGCCCGTCGAGCCCTGATCGCTGCCGCCGGCCCCGTCCGGCGACCGCCGCGAGCCGCCCGCTCGCCTATCCTCGCGACGTGTCGGCGAACGGCTCTCCCTCGATCCTCATCTTCTCGGCCGCCATCGGCGAGGGCCACGACCTTCCGGCGCGAGCGCTGGCGCAGGGGTTGGCCGACGCCGCCCCGGGGGCGACCGTGCGCATCGAGGACGGGCTTGACGCCATGGGACCGCTCGTGCGCAAGGTGCTGATCGGAGGCTCGGCCTTCGACACCCGGCTGGGCCTGCGCATGTTCGAGCTCGAGCACCGGCTGATCACCGACCTGCGGCCGACCCGCTGGCTCGCCGGCGCGCTGCTGTATGCATTCGGGGGGCGCGGGCTGAGCAGGCGCGTCGCCGCCCAGGCCGCGGACGTGGTGGTGTCGACCTATCCCGGCGTCACCGAGGTCCTCGCCAGGCTGCGGCGTCACGGCCGGCTCGCCGCCCCCGTCGTGTCGGCGATCACCGACCTGGCGTCGCTGCGCTACTGGGCAAGCCCCGGCGTCGACCTCCACCTCGTCACCCATCCCGAGTCGATCGACGAGGTCCGGACCATCGCTCCCGCCAGCCGAGTCGAGTGCGTCCAGGGGCTGACCTCGCCCGATTTCCTGGTGCCCTGCGACCGCCGGGAGGCGCGCCGGCGCCTGGCCATTCCGGACGGCACCCGGCTGGTCGTCGTCTCCGGCGGCGGTTGGGCGGTGGGAGACCTCCAAGGCGCCGCGGAGGTCGCGCTGGGGTTCCCGGATACCGTCGTCATCTGCCTGTGCGGCCGCAGCGAAGCGGTCCGAGAGCAGCTCCAGCGCAGGTTCGCCCGAGAGCCGCGGGTCCGGGTCGTGGGCTTCACCGACCAGATGAGCGAGCTGCTGTCGGCGGCGGACGCGCTGATCCACTCGACCGCCGGCCTGACCGTGCTCGAGGCGCACATGCGCGGCTGTCCGGTGATCTCCTACGGCTGGGGTCGTGGCCACGTGAGGACCAACAACGAGGCGTTCCGCCGCTTCCGGCTGGCCGAGGTCGCGGCCACCCGCGACGACCTCGCCGCCGCGCTGCGGGCGGCGCTGGACGGGCCGCGGCCGTCCGCCAACGGGTCGTTCGCCGACCTGCGCTCGGCCGCCTCGCTGGTGCTCTCGCTGGCCGGTCCCCAGCCCGCCGGCGCCGCGATCGCCAGTGCCGCATGAGGCGCGCCCCGCTGGTGGCGGGCGCCGGCGCGGCCGCCGCCTGGTCGGCGCCGGCGCTGGCCGCGGTATGGCCGCCCGTCGCGCACGCGCTGCGCATCGAGCGTCGGCTTCCCGGTCGACCGCAGGCCGTCGGGCTGACCTTCGATGACGGGCCCCATCGCGAGGGCACGCCGGCCATCCTCGAGTGCCTGGCCCGCGCCGGCGCCAGCGCGACGTTCTTCCTGGTGGGCGAGCAGGTGGAGCGGGACGCCTCCCTTGCCGCCGAGATCGCCTCCGCCGGACACTCGATCGGCGTGCACGCCTACCGGCACCGCAACCTCCTGCGCCTCACTCGACGACAGCTCGCCGCCGACCTGGATCGCGCCGCCGAGGTGATCGGGAGCGCCACCGGCTCGCCGCCGCGTCTGCATCGGCCCCCCTACGGGATCTTCAGCCCCCTCGGCCTGCGCATGGTGCGACGCCGCGGGTGGCGCCCGCTGCTGTGGTCGCGCTGGGGCCGCGACTGGTCGGCGGGAGCCACCGCGACGTCGATCGCCGACCTCCTGACCCGGCGGCTGGCCGCCGGCGACGTCCTCCTGCTGCACGACGCCGACCACTACAGCGCGCCGGGGTCGTGGCGACGCACCGCTTCCGCCCTGCCGCGCGTGCTCGAGGCGATCGAGAGCCGTGGGCTGCGCCCGATCGTGCCCTGACGGGCGCCGGGGCTATCGGTCCGAGGACCTGCTGGGAGCCCCGTCGGGGGCGTCGACCGACGCGTCCTGGCGGCGCAGGGCGCCCGCCACAACGGCCACCCCGATCAGGGTGAAGAATGCGCTGAAGCCGAACACGCGGGTGTGGTCGGCGACCATGCCCATTACCGACTTCACCGGGGACACGAGCAGCGTGCCCGCATGCAGCTTGACCAGCACCGCCACGGCGACGGCGGTCAGCAGCGTCGCCATCGCGACCCGGTAGGCACGCGCGGCCGGGAGAAGCGCTCGGGCCGCCAGCGCCGGAACTCGGTGGACGGGCGAGCGCTCGGGCGCCGGATCGGCACGCGGCTCCTCGACGATCGCCACACGCCGCTCCTCTGGCTGCGCCACAGGTTCGTCGTCGGCCTGCGCAAGATGCCATTCCAGGTAGCGGCGGACGCCCGTCCGGAACGACGTGGCGGGGGACCAGCCGAGCTCGGCGGCGGCGCGTACCCCGGATACGTCGGTTCCGCCGAAGTCCGCCGCCCGTGAGGGCCCGTGGACGACCTCGACCTCGCCCACCAGGTCGCGCACGGTGTGGGCGATCTCGAGGATGGTGACCGTCTCGTCGGTGACGAGGTTGAACGTTCGGTTCGCGCCGCTGGGCTCGAGCGCGCGCACCACACCCTCCGCCAGGTCCTCGACGTAGATGAGCCGGCGCGTCTGGCGCCCGTCGCCGGCCACCGTCAACGCCTCGCCGGCCAGCGCCTTACCGATGAAGGTGGGGATGACCGCCGCGGGCCGGGCGCGAGGGCCGTACGGGATCCCGAAGCGCAGGATCGTGTACTCGAGGCCGTAGAGCTCGCGGTAGCTGCGGCAGTACATTTCGCCGGCCAGCTTCGTCGCCGTGTAGAGGTGGTCGGGCAGCCCCAGGGCGGTGTCCTCGTCGACCAGGCCGTTGGGCACGCTCCCGTACACCCAGATCGTGCTGCCGTAGACCACTCGACGCACTCCCGCCGCCCGCGCCGCCTCGAGCACGTTGAGGGTGCCGCGCGCATTGACCTCCTCGGCCGAGCGTGGCTCGCGCGCCACGATGCCCACGTCGGCGGCGGCGGCCAGGTGGACGACGAAGTCGCAGCCCTCCATGGCGCGGGTCAGGGCCGCCGGATCCAGGAGGTCGCCGATCACCGTCTCGATCTGGTCCGGGTGATGATGGGGCGAGGGGCGCAGGTCGAAGTTGCGCGGACGCCAGCCCGCCTCGACCAGGCGGTCGAGGACGTGGGAGCCGATGAACCCGGAACCGCCGGTGACCAGGACCCTCATCGCAGCGCCAACTCCGGCCGTGGGGACGTGTCGTGCGCCTCCGGTCGGTAGTAGAGCGGCACGCACCAGTGGTTGGCCGCCACCCAATCGGTGTTGGGCAGGCGGTCGCCGGTGCCCATGATGCGGTGGCAGGGCTGGTCGTAGACCTTGCCGGTCGAGCGCTCGATGGGATCGAAGACTATGTATTTGTAGAGGCCGGAGACCATTCCCTCGGGCAGGCGGAGACGATGGGGATGCATCGGATCGAGGCGCTCGCGGGCCGTGGCGTTCTTCCAGCCCACGATCGCCTCCAGTCGCTCGGTCTGCACGACGCCGATGGCCGCCGTGAACTCGCTCATCCTAAAGCCCAGCCCGGCGACGTGGTGGTCCGGCTTGCCGTAGTTGCGATAGGCCCGGGCGAACTCGACCAGATCGTGGTGGCGGGTCACGAGCATCCCGCCCTCGCCGGTCGAGATCGTCTTGGTGGCGTAGAACGAGTACACGCCGGCGTCGCCCCAGCTCCCCGGTCGCCGTCCGTTCCACTGCGCCCCGTGGGCGTGGGCGCAGTCCTCGATCAGGAAGATGTCGTTGGCCGCGCAGTAGGCCGCGATCTGCTCCACCTCGAAGGCGATGTGCCCGCCGATGTGCACCAGCCAGGCCGCACGCGGCCGGTGCCGTTCGGCCTGGCGCTGGAAGTGCTCGAACGACATGCACAGGTCCTCGCGATTGCAGTCGACGAACTCGACCCGCCCGCCAGCCTGGCCGACGGTGAGCGGGGTGGCCATGAACGTGTTCGACGGGCACAGGACCGTCTCCCCCCGCACCCCGGCGTATTCGAGCGCGGCGAGGGCGGCCCCGGTCCAACCCGAGGTGGCGACGCTCGGCAGCCCGTTCCAGGCCTCCCAGGTCTCCTCGAAGCGGGCCACCATCTCGCCCTCGGTCCAGCGCTGCGAGTCGAGGATCCCCGCCCACAGCTCGTGAAGGCGCGCACTGTCGCGGCGATCGAAGCCGATCGCGAAGGCGACCGGATCGGTCGCGGATGGGTGGAAGGCCGGATCGGTCACGGGAGTCGGATCCGCGGCGGCGCGAGCATATCCGCTGCCGGGGCGTGACCGCTGCGCGATAAGCCCCTTATTCGACGGATGTACCCTCGGGGCGCCGGCGGGCGGCGAGCACCAGCAGGAAGCCACGGCGGCTGAACCCGGCGCTGGACAGGTGCACCGCCCGCAGGCCGGCCCCCCGCGCAGCCGACCGCACCGCGCCCTCGGAGCGCAGGGCGACCCGCCGGCGGGTCAGCGCCTCGCCGACCCGGTACAGCCAGCCGCCGGGGCTGCGCAGCGGGGCCGTCACCACCGCCCACCCGCCGGGGCGAAGCGCGCCCGCCAGGGCGCGCAGGGCGGCGTCGAGATCGGGGAGGTAGTTGAGCACGCCCACGGCCAGGACACCGTCGTAGCCGCCGTCCACCGGCAACCGGCCGGGCAGCGTCCCGATCCGCGTCTCCACGTTGGAGACCCCCTCGCGACGCAGACGACGATCCAGGTAGTCGAGCATGTCGGACGAGGCGTCAACCGCCACCACCCGGCGACAGCGGCGGGCCAGCGCCAGCGTGTACGCCCCGGTGCCGCAGCCGACCTCCAGGACCCGGTCGGAGCCCTGCGCCAGCCCCTCGAGCGCGCCGAGGACCGCCCCCTGCTCGCGCCGGCGCAGTGCCGCTTGCATCGGGTTCCAGGTGAACCACCGCTCGTAGAGCTCGGGGTGCCACCCGGCGGTGTCCGCCATGAACCACGAGCGCCGGCCACCGCCCCGCCGCTCTAACTCGACCGGGGTGGGCGACACGCGCGGCAGGCTACTCGGCGAAAGCCTCGAGAGGCCGCCGGCTGGCCAGGAACAGCTCCACGACGCGGCGCCCGAACTCAGGATCGATCGGCTCGCCGCTGATCAGCTGGCGGAATACGATCGGGCCCGCGAGCTGGGACACCGCCTCGTCGATGTCGGTGTCCGCGGGCAGCTCGCCGCGCTCGATCGCCCCTTCCAGCGTACGCCGCACCGGGCCGCGGTGCTGCTCGCGCAGGCGCTCGCGAACGCCGGCAAGCTCGGGATCCCGCGAGGTGGCGTCCAGCAGCGTGGGGATCGCCGCCGCCCAGGTGGCCTTGCGCAGGTTGCTCACCTGGGCCTCCAGCAGCGTCTGCAGCCGCTCGCGCAGCGGCCCCTCGACGTCGGGCTCGGCGACCACCGGCATGAGGCGGTGGAAGGCGGCGACCAGCAGGTCGCGGCGCGTGGCCCAGTGGCGGTAGATGGTCGAGCGCGCCACCCCGGAGCGCTCCACCACCGCCTCGACGGTGAGCGCGGGGACGCCGCCCTCCAGGAGCAGCCCGGTCGCCGCGTCCAGCACGGCGGCCCGGGAGCGCTCGACGCGCGGATCGGTGACTGCCTCGGTAGCCATGGGCGTTCCAGTACGGTACTGTCTCGATACGAAACTGTTTCGTTTCGAACTCTAGCCCACCAGCCAGCCCGATGGTGCACCTGGACCGGATCCTCCTCACCCTCCGCCGCACCAGACCGGCGATCGCCGTGCCCGCGGCGATCGCCGTCGTCGTCGCGCTGGCCATCACCGCCGCGGGCTCGTTCGGAGACGACCGGGGCCGTGGCGTGCCGGTCGAGCGCGGGGCGGTGGTGGCGACCGCGTCGGCGGACGGGAGCGTCCAGTCGGCGCAACAGCTGTCGCTGGGGTTCGAGGGGAGCGGGCGGATCGTCCAGGTCGCGGTCAAGGACGGCGACCGGGTCCATCGCGGGGAGCTCCTGGCCCGCCTCGAGGACGGCCCCCAGCGCGCCCGGCTGGCCGCGGCGCAGTCCGACCTCGGCTCGGCTCGGGCCAGGCTCACGCAGACCCAGACCGGTCTCACGCCGGTCGAGCTGGCCGCGCACGGCCGCCTGGCCGACCAGGCGCGGGTCGCGGTGTCCAACGCGCGCCGCGATGTGGCCGACGCCGCCCGGGTCGCGCGGACCAACGTGGGCGGGCTTCGCCACGCGCTCGCGCGCGCCCAGGTGAGCGGTGAGATCCTCGACCTGCGCGAGTCGGAGCTGCGCGCGGTCCAGGAGCGGGCCCAGGTAAGGGTCCTGAGCCGCCGCTACCTCGATGCCAAGGCCACCCGTGACGCCGACGAGCGCGACCTCGAGCAGGCGCTGAACCGTCAGCGCAAAACCCAGAACCGGACGCCCGCCGAGGACCGGCCGACCCAGCAGTCCCTCAATCAGGCGAACTACGCCGTCAACGTCTTGCAGGCCCGGGTCAACAACGACAACGTCGACATGTCGAACGCCCGCCAGGCACTCGACAACCAGGTGGGGTATATGCGCAACCTCATCTTGGAGGTGGACAACCGGCGCACCGCCCTGCGCAACGCCCGCCGCAACCTCGGCGACGCGGCCAACAACCTGAGCAACGGGGTCGCCGGCGCCCGCCAGCAGATCAACTCCGCCCGGGACTCGTTGGCCACCACACAGGCCCAGCTGCAGGTCACGCTCGCGCAGAACCGGGTCGGAGAGCAGGTCAAGGCGGCCGACGTGGCGGCGGCGATGGCCGACATGGCGCGGGCCGTCTCGTCGGTACGGGACGCCCGCAAGGCGGTGACGGATACCGAGCTGCGGGCGCCCACCACCGGGGTGGTGGGGCACGTGAACGCCAGGGTCGGCGAGGTGGTGCGTCCCAGCTTCGGGGCCTCTCCTTCGGCCCAGCCCAGCCCGCAGCCCTCGGTGGCGGCGCCGCCGCCCACGACGACCACTCCCGGCCCGCAGGCCAACGGCCAGGGCGCCGTCAATCCGAGCCCCTCAGCCCCCCCGACGGGCGCCGCGGGTCCCAACCTGGCGGGGGTCGGAGGCCAGGGCGGGCAGGCGTTGATCACCCTGGCGCAGACCGAGGGGCTCCAGGTCAAGGCCGACTTCAGCGAGAGCGACGTGGCCCGGATGCAGGTCGGCGATCGCGCCGCGGTCACCGTCGAGCCCTTCCCGGACCGGCGGTTCGCCGCCCACGTCGCGGCGATCGATCCGATCCCGACGGTGGCCTCCAACGTCGTGACCTACGAGGTCACGCTGGTGCTCGACGGCGACACCTACCGGGTGAAGCCGGGTATGAGCGCGAGCGCCAACGTCACCGTGGCGCGAGTCGAACATGCCCTCATCGTGCCGAGGACCGCCGTGCGATCGCCCCAGGGCGCCCAACCGACCGTGACCGTGGTCCTCCCCAACGGCAGGCTCGAGCCGCGCCTGGTGATCACCGGCCTGCAGAGCGACTCCAAGGTGCAGATCCTGGGCGGCGTGGGCCTGGGCGAGCGGGTGGTCCCGACGATCGCGCCCCCGCCTAACCTGGTCGGATGACCCCGGGGCCGCGCAGTCCCGCGGAGAGCCCGTCCGCCCGGGCGGGCTCGGAGAGCGGCGACGGACGCTCGCAGGGCACCGACGGCCCGGCCACGGCGACGACCGACGAGGTCGGCGCACCGCCGGCGGCGACCGCCGCCGCCGAACGCCGCTCCATGCCCTGGCGGCGGATCGTCCCGGTGGCGGTGATCGTGGTCTTGCTGGCCGGCGCAGGCGGCGGCTACTACGTCTGGCAGGTCAGTCAGCGGGTGAAGATCGACGACGCCACCATCGACGCGCCCCAGACCACGCTGCCCGCCCACGCGGGCGGCAACCTCAAGGCGGTCTACGCCTCGGTGGGCGACATGGTGCGCCCCTACCGCCCGCTCGCCCGGGTGGGCAACGAGGTGATCACCTCCGACGTGTCCGGGATGGTCATCTCCATCCGCCAGGACGTCGGCGCCTTCATCCCGCCCGGGACGACAGTGGTGACGCTGATCAACCCCCGGGCGCAGCGCGTCGAGGGCCAGATCGAGGAGGACAAGGGGCTCTCGGACCTGCGGATCGGCCAGCGCGCCGTGGTCAAGGTGGACGCGTTCGGCGGGCGCAAGTTTCCGGGAACGGTGGAGGAGATCAGCGACCAGCCCCATCAGCAGGCCATCAACTTCTCGATCTCCGACAAGCGCCAGACCCAGAAGTACGACGTCAAGGTCAGGCTCGTCGGACCGCCCGATCCCGGGCTGAGGCAGGGGATGTCGGCCCGGATCTGGGTCTACAAGTAACGATGGCGCGCGACGACGGCCGCGGCGGCGCTTCCGGCGGTCGATCGCCATGGGCGGTCCTGACCACGGTGATGGTGGGAACCCTGCTGATCGGGCTCGACCGCACGATCATCAACCTGGCCATCCCCAACGTCATCAAGGACTTCGACATCACGGTGTCGACCGCGGGCTGGCTGGCCACCGCCTACATCATCTCCAACGCCGTCTTCGTGCCGGTGTTCGGCAAGCTCGGCGACATGATCGGGGACCGCCGCGTGTACACCGCCGGAATGTTCGGCTTCCTGGTGACCTCGGTGCTGTGCGGCCTGGCCCCGAACTTCGGAACGCTGGTGTTCTTCCGGGTGCTCCAGGGGCTGATCGGCGCGGCGGTGTTCCCCACCGGCCTGTCGCTCATCACCAGGACGTTCACCGACCGCAGGGCCCAGACGCAGGCGTTCGGCATCTGGACGTCCGCCTTCGCGGCCTCGTTCGTGATCGGTCCGCTGGTGGGCGGCCCACTGATCGACGCCCTCTCCTGGCGCTGGATCTTCTTCATCAACTTCCCCATCTGCCTGGTCGGGATCGCGATGTCCAGGCGCCTGCTGCCCCGCGATCCCCAGAGCGGACGGCTGCACACCTTCGACTGGGAGGGGTCGGTGCTGCTGGGGGTCGCGCTGGCCGCCCTGGTCCTGGTACTCGAGCGCGGCCGGGACTGGGGATGGGGGTCCCCGGTCAGTCTCGCCGCCTACCTGACCGTGCTGGTCTTCGTGGCGTGGTTCGTGCAGTTCGAGCGGCGCAGCCCGGATCCGGTGATCGACCTGCGGCTCGCGCGCAACCGGGTGCTGGTCAACTCGCTGGTGGTCACCTTCATCTCGTTCAGCGCGATGATGGGCTCGATGTTCCTGCTGCCCAACTTCGCCCAGACCTACCTGGGCTATACCGCGACCAAGACCGGCCTGCTCCTGCTGCCGATGGCGCTGACCATGATGATCGTGGCTCCGCTGGGGAGCCGCTTCGCGGCCAGGTTCCCCGCTCGGGTCTCGATCACCACCGGAATGACCATCGCCGCGGTGGCGATGTACCTGCTGCACGGACTCGACGCGAGGACCACTGCGCTGGAGCTCACGCTCCCGATGATGCTGCTGGCCCTGGGCCTGGCGCTCGGCTTCGCGCCGCTGACCGCGGCGGCGACCACGTCCGTTCCCCCGCGCGAGGCGGGGATGGCATCGGGCATCCTCAACCTCACCCGCAACGTGGCCGGGGCCCTGGGCATCGCGGTGTTCGGCACCCTGCTGGACAACAACATCGAGAGCAACGTCCTGGACATCGGGGGCGCCACGGTCATGCAGAGCCCGGCCCCGGCGATGGGGGGGATGATTCCCCAGCTCATCGTGGTCAAGTCCGAGATCGAGGCGTACGGGCACGTCTTCGCCGCCGCGGCCCTGGTGATGCTCGTCTGTGCCTTCGTGGCCCTGACCGTGCGCGACGCGCCGCGGCGGTCCGCCGACCTGGAGGCCGCCGAGGCGGCATCGGTGGCATGAGGCGGCTCGCCTGCGCCCTGGTCGTGGGGGCGGTGCTGGCGGTCCCCGGCGTCGCCCAGGCCCACACCCTGACCATGGGCCTCGCACTCTTCAAGGCCAGGCAGTACGTGGCGGCGCTGGCGGCCCGGACCTTTCCGACCCAGGAGGTCGGCTGGCAGATCACCGGCTGTGCCCGCGTGAGTCCTCACGCGGTGAACTGCGCGTTCTTCACGGTCAGCGAGTCCGACCCCGTCATCCAGCGGCGGTTCCGCTGCGACGAGGCGGTCCAGATCTACTACGCCACCCCGCGCAGCCACTACCGGCACACCCGCCCGATCGGGATGCCCCGCTGCCGGCGGGAGTGAGCGAACTCACGCGAAGCTCGGCCATCGGGCTCGCGGCCGCCATCCGCGAGGGACGGGCCAGCGCCCGTGCCGCTGGGCCTCGGCGAGCGCGGCCTGCCCTCGGCGTGCAGGTGGCGGCCGGACCGGGCCGCGATCACGTCTCGATCGCGGTGGCGCTGGAGCCCGAGCGGGTGTTCGGCGGGTGGGTGGCGCCCGCTGGGCACCAGCGCCCCGCGGTCGACCGGGCGGCGGGGCTCTAGTAGATGTCCTCGCGACGCTCGCGCACGACCGTCCCGTCTCGCGCGCGCCGACGGTCCGCCCAGACGGTCATCCAGAACAGGGAGATCACCAGGCCGACGATCCCGACGATCATCAGGATGAGGCCGACGGTGGCGATCTCGATGCCCGAGATGGACGCCTGGACGGCGAAGTAGAGGATCGCGCCCACCGCGATGAGGAACAGCGAGGTTCCGATGCCCATGCCAGCGTTCCTTTCGACTAGTTCGGTCTCTGGTCTACCCACGCCCGATGGCTTCGACGCGCGATCAACGGCTGCGCTCCCGTAGGCTCCGGCCATGATCGAGGGCTCGGTCGCGCCGGGATTCGAGGAGGTCCGCGACCGGTTCGAGGCGAACTTCACCCGGCGCGACGAGGTGGGGGCCGCGGTCGCGGCCTTCCACCGCGGCGCCGAGGTGGTTGACCTGTGGGGCGGGCTGCGCGACCCCGACCGCCGGGACCCGTGGCTGCGCGACACCCTCGTGCTCGTCTACTCGACCTCGAAGGGCCTGGCGGCGATGACGCTGGCGCTCGCCCACTCCCGCGGCTGGCTGGACTACGACGAGCGCGTCGCCGCCTACTGGCCCGAGTTCGCCCGCAACGGCAAGGAGCGCATCACCGTGCGCCAGCTGCTCGCCCACCAGGCGGGGCTGCCGGTGGTGGACGAGCCGCTCGACCACCGCCGCCTGGCCGACTTCGACCGCCTGGCGGCGGCCATCGCCGGGCAGGCTCCGGCCTGGGAGCCGGGGACCAGGCACGGCTACCACGGACTGAGCCTCGGCTGGTACGAGGGCGAGCTGATCCGCCGCGTCGATCCGCGCCACCGGACGCTGGGGCGATTCTTCGCGGAGGAGATCGCGGCGCCGCTCGGGCTCGAGTTCTACTTCGGGCTGCCCGATGACGTCCCGCCCGAGCGTCTGGCGCCGATCCAGGCGTCGCGAACGCTGCGCGCGCTGCTGCAGATGCGCAACCTGCCCCGCGGGATGGTGCTCGGCTTCGCCCGCCGAAGCTCGCTGACCGCGCGCGCCTTCTCCAACCCCAAGCTGCGCGGCCCGGCGGACCTCGACTCGCCGCGCTACCGCGCCGTGGAGTTCCCCGCCGGAGGCGGCATCGGCCAGGTGCGCAGCATCGCGCGCGCCTACGCCGCCCTTGCCTCGGGTGGGGCGGAACTGGGCATCGCGCCGGAGACGCTCGGGGAGGTGCAACGGGCGGCCGTCGCTCCCAGCGGCGGCGACCACGACCTGGTCCTGCGAGTCCCGACCGCCTACTCGCTCGGCTTCGTCAAGCCGTCGCGCGACTTCCGTTTCGGAAGCGGCCCGAGCGCCTTCGGGCACCCGGGCGCGGGTGGCTCCTTCGCGTTCGCGGACCCCGAACGCCAGGTGGGCTTCGCCTACGCGCCCAACCGGCTCGGGTACCACCTGCGCGACGACCCGCGCGAGAAGTCGCTGCGCGACGCGCTGTATCGCTGCCTCGACCGCGTCGGGGCACCCGCGCCGGTCGGCTGATCGGTTGCCGAGAGCCCCGTCGGCGGCGTCAAATCCGCGTGGGGATGCTCTGGGGGAACCGGAAGACGTCGTCGGGGTCGTACGTGCGCTTGACGGCCACCAGCCGCTCGAGGTTGGACCCGTAGTAGGCGCGCCGCCAGTCGCGCAGCGACGGATCGATGAAGTTCTGGTAAGACGAGCCCGAGACGTGGGGCCGCAGCGCGGCCGAGAATCCCTCGAGCCAGTGCAGGTTCGCGGCGATCACCCGCTCGGGGTCCCGGTCTCCCCAGGCGGTGTCGAGCGCGACCAGCAACCGTGAGTCGCGATGGACGAAGGCGGTGGCGCCCGCCGGCACCGCGTTCATCGCCCCGCCCCAGGCGAACACGGCGACCCCGGCTCCATCCGGGCTCGAGCTGCCCGGCCATCTCTCCATCCATCGCACGAGCGTGTCGATCCCGGAGTCGGACAGGAACTCGTCGGCGTAGCTCGACTTCACCGCGAAGCGTCCCCGTGGGACGTTGTGGAAGAGGAACGCCTTGGCCTGCCAGAACGTCCGGTCCGCGATCAGCCGGGCGGTCACAGGCGCCGCGCTGAGCGCCGGATCCAGGAGCGCCATCAGCTCACGTCGGGGGCCGAAGTACTGCCCCACAGCCGAGACGGAGCGTCGCCGCCGGCCGTTGGCAGAGCCCTGCGATGAGCTTTCGAGCCCGAACCGACACGAGAACTCGTCCGGCGCCCGGGCGATCACCTTCTGCAGCGCCGCGACCGCGTCGCGGGCGTGGCGCCAGTCCCACTCGAGCTTGTAGATCGACACCTTCGCGACCGGATGGACCCGGAATTTGAACCCGGTGTTCACCCCCAGGTTGCCGCCCCCGCCGCCGCGACAGGCCCAGAACAGGTCGGCGTGATCGCGTTCGCTGCAGGTCACGACGCGGCCGGAGGCGGTCACCATCTCGGTCTCCACCAGGCTGTCGGAGGTCAATCCGAGCTTTCGCGAGCTGAAGCCGAACCCGCCTCCCAGCACGAGCCCGCTGATCCCGACGCTCGGACACCGACCGGCCGAGATCGCCACGCCGTGAGGCTGCAGGCCGTCATAGACATCCGTGTTCTTTGCGCCCGCGCCGACCACCACCGTCCCCCGGGACGCGTCCACCTGGACGTTGCGCATGCGACTGACGTCGACGATGAGCCCGGTGGTCGCCGAGTACCCACCGTAGCTGTGGCCTCCCGAGCGGGTGACGATCGGCACGCCGTGCTCCCGTGACCAGCGGATCGATTCGCGCACGTCGGCCGGCCGGCTGCAGACGGCCACCGCCGCGGGACGTATGCCGCTGTAGCGCCGGTTGAAGGGCAGCCTCAGCGACGCGTAGGCGGGCGTCCCCGGGCGTACCAATGGCCCGTCGAGCAGCTGGGCCAGCCGCCGCCAATCCGCATCGGTCGGACCCTTGCCGCCGCACGCGCTCAGCCACTCCAGCTGGGAAGCCACGGCGGCCGATACGGCCATCCCACCCGCCCGGCGGACGAACTGGCGTCTGGTGATCGCGCCGGCCGCCTCCACGAGCCGAGCCTAGCCGACGTGTGCCGGCGCACGCGATCGGCGCAGCTCGCTTACGCCGTCAGTGCAGCCGGCGGTATCGCCACACGCAGAGGGGGACGAATACCGCCAGGATCGCCACGCTCCACAGCACCGTGGCCACCAGCGGGCCGGCCACCTCGCCGCCGATGGCGAGCCCCCGGGCCGCGTTGGTGGTCGCGGTCACCGGGCTGATGGTGGCGAACCCCTCCAGCCAGGAGGGCATCGTCTTGAGCGGGACGAAGATCGAGCTGGCGAACACCAGCGGAAAGATCGCGATGAAGCCGGCGGACTGGGCGGCCTCGGGCACCCGGGCGGTTAGGCCCACGAAGACGAAGATCCAGCTCAGCGCGAAGCTGAACAGCCCGACCACCAGGATCGACCCGACCGCCTCGGCCGCCCCCTCCTGGAAGCGGAAGCCGATCACGTACCCGACCGCCGCCATCAGGACGATGACGAAGAGGTTGCGCGCCAGGTCGGCGATCGTGCGCCCGGCGACCACCGCCGAGCGCGCCATCGGCATCGAGCGGAAGCGGTCGATCACCCCGCGCTGCAGGTCCTCGGCCAGGCCGATAGCGGTCTGGGTGGCCCTGAACGCCACCGACTGGATGAAGATGCCGGGCAGCAGGAACTCCTTGTAGTCGACCCCCGCGGGCAACGACCTGCCCACCGCTCCCCCGAACACGTAGGAGAACAGCACCACGAACATCACCGGCTGGATGGTGGAGAACAGCAGCAGCTGAGGCTGGCGCGTGAAGTGGCGCAGGTTGCGGACGGTCACCACCAGGCAGTCGCTCGCCGACCAGCGCAGGCGCTCGAGGGTCATCGCCGGGGCTCCTCGCGCTCGGCGAAGGCCAGCTCGCGGGACAGGTGGCGCCCGTCGGGCTCCGGCGCCTGGACCTGCTCCTCCTCGGAGGGATGTCCGGTGAGGGTGAGGAAGACGTCGTCCAGCGTCGGCCGGCGCAGTCCCAGGTCGCTCACCGGGACGCCGGCCTGCTGAAGCGCTCGCGACGCCTCGCTGACCATCGCCACCCCGTCGTGCGGCGCCGGCAGCGTGAGCTGGCGCTCCAGCTCGCTGGGCTGCGGCTCGCCGCAACCGAGCGAGTGCAGCGCCTCCCGGGCTCGGTCGCGATAGACGGGGTCGGCGACGGTGACCTCGATCATCTGGCCGCCCACCGAGTCCTTGAGCTCGTCGCCGGTGCCCTCGGCGATCACCCGGCCGTGGTCGATCACCGCGATGCGGTCCGCGAGCTGGTCGGCCTCCTCCAGGTACTGGGTGGTGAGCAGCAGGGTCGAGCCCGCGCGCACCAGCTCGCGGACGACGTCCCAGATCTGGTTGCGGCTGCGCGGGTCCAGCCCCGCGGTCGGCTCGTCCAGGAACAGGACGGGCGGTCTGGTGAGCAGGCTGGAGGCGAGGTCCAGCCGCCGGCGCATGCCGCCCGAGTACGTGCTGGCCGGCCGGTCGGCGGCGCCGGCGAGGTCCAAGCGCTCCAGCAGCTCGTCGGCGCGGCGCTCGGCCTCCCTGCGCTCGAGCCGGAACAGGCGCCCGAACATCCGCAGGTTCTCGCGGCCGGTCAGGATCTCGTCGATCGCCGCGAACTGGCCGGTCAGCGCGATCAGCTCGCGGACCCGCTGCGCCTCGCGCACCACGTCGTGGCCGAGCACGCTGGCGCGGCCCTGGTCGGGCGACAGCAGCGTGGCCAGCACCCGCACCATGGTGGTCTTGCCGGCGCCATTGGGCCCGAGCAGCCCGAGCACCGTCGCGCGCTGGACCTCGAGGTCGACGCCTCGCAGGGCGGTCGTGTCCCCGAAGCGCTTGACCACGTTGCGTGCTTCGACCGCGGGCGCCATGGGCTGTCAGCCGCCCATCGCCCGGATCTGGCCCCGGACCGGCATCGGCCTCAGGTTAGTGATCGGCGGATCTCCGCCGGTGATCGCGCCGCCCCGGCGTTCGCCGGCGGGACGACCGTTATCTTGGCGCTCGTGTCGATGCCCATGGACCTCGTGCTCGTCCGTCACGGCGAGAGCGAAGGCAACGAGGCGGTGCGCCGGGCCAGGGCCGGCGACGAGTCGCTGCTCGACCGCCTGCGCGAGCGACACAGCTCGTTCTGGCGGCTCACCGACCAGGGGGTCGCCCAGGCGAGGCGCTCGGGCGAATGGCTGCGGGACGCCTTTCCGCAGGGGTTCGATCACCACTACGCCTCCGAGTACGTCCGGGCGATGGAGACCGCGGCCTGGCTCGCGCTGCCCGGAGCCGAATGGACGCTGCACCCCGACCTGCGCGAGCGCTCGTGGGGCGACCTCGACCGGTTGACCCCGGCCGAGCGCCGCCAGCACTTCGCCGCCTCGCTCGAGGAGAAGGCGACGTCGCCCTTCTACTGGCGCCCGCCCAATGGCGAGTCGATGGCCGATGTCTGCGCTCGCCTGGTCGGCATCCTCCACAGCCTTCGCCACGAGTGCGCCGAGGGCCGCGCGATCCTGGTCTGCCACGGGGAGGCGATCGGTGCCTTCCGGGCCAAGCTCGAGCAGATGTCCCAGATGGACTACGAGCGCTGGTCGACCGACCCCGGCGAGAAGATCGCCAACGGCGAGGTCATCCACTACACGCGCCGGGATCCCGAGGGTGGGGCGATCGCCGCCCACCTCGAGTGGCGGCGCTCCATCGTCCCCGGCGACGACAGCCGCTCCAAGCCGTGGGAGAGGATCCGCCGTCCGCGCTACGACGCGGACGGGCTCCTCGCCGCCAGCCAGGACGTGCCGCGCCTGATATGAGGATCGCCGCCGCTCGGGCGCCCTGAGCGCCGCCGGACTCGGCCAGATAGAACTACCCGGCCAATGCGAGGACTAGAGCGCCAGACCTCGATCTACCTGGGCGGCGTCAGCGGGACGCGCCCCCGGGTGCCGGTCTCGTTCGGGGCGCTGGAGTCGATGGCGCGCGAGGCGATGTCGCCCGAGGCGTTCGCCTACGTGGCCGCCGGCGCCGGCGACGAGCGGACCGTCGCCGCCAACCGGGCGGCGTTCGACCGCTGGCGCATCGTGCCGCGGATGCTGCGCGACGTCTCGCAGCGCGACATCTCGGTGCAGCTGTTCGGCCGGCGCCTGCCCACCCCCTTCCTGTTGGCGCCGATCGGGGTGCTCGAGCTGGCCCACCCCCAGGCCGATGCGGCGGTCGCCCGGGCGGCCCGGGCCGAGGGGCTCCCGATGATCTTCTCCAACCAGGCGTCCACGCCGATGGAGACCGTGGCGCAGGCGCTGGGAGAGACGCCGCGGTGGTTTCAGCTCTACTGGAGCCGCTCGGACGAGGTGGTCGAGAGCTTCGTGACCCGGGCGCAGGCCTGCGGCTGCTCGGCGATCGTGGTCACCCTCGACACCACGATCCTGGGCTGGCGCCCGCGCGACCTCGACCCCGCCTACCTGCCCTTCCTGCGCGGCAAGGGCATCGCCCAGTACACGAGCGACCCGGTGTTCCAACGGCTCGTCTCCGAGGACGCCGCGGGTGGCGAGCCGGAAGACGACACCCCCGAGCCGCGGCCCTCGCTGGCCGCCCTGCGGACGCTGATCAACCTCACCCGCGCCTATCCCGACCGCTTCTGGCCCACGCTGCGCTCGGGGCGCGGACGCGCCGCCGTCCAGCGCTTCGTCAACAGCTACTCGCGCCCGTCGCTGACCTGGGACGACCTGCCGTTCCTGCGCGAGCGCACCAGCCTGCCGATCCTGCTCAAGGGGCTGCTGCACCCCGACGACGCGCGCCGCGCCGTCGACTCGGGGATGGACGGGATCGTGGTCTCCAACCACGGGGGACGGCAGGTGGACGGCGCGATCGCCACCCTCGACGCCCTCCCGGGCGTGCTCGAGGCGGTGGAGGGGCGGGTGCCGGTGCTGCTGGACAGCGGGATCCGAGGCGGGTCGGATGCGTTCAAGGCGCTGGCGCTGGGCGCCGCCGCCGTCCTGATCGGCAGGCCGTACGTCTACGGGCTCGGGATCGCCGGGGCGCAGGGGGTGCGCGAGGTGATCCAGAACTACGTCGCCGACTTCGACCTGACCATGGGGCTGGCGGGGTGCCGGTCGGTGGCAGAGGTCCGGGCCGAGGCGCTCGTTGCGGCGTAGCGCCCGCGTGCGGCGCGGTCGCAGTCGCGGTTAGACTCGCAGCGCAGCCTGTGAGGACATGAGCGTCGTCGCCTCGTTCGTCTCGGAGTTCTGGCACAACCAGCTGGTCGTCCACGATCGCCAGGCCCTGTTCCTGGTGCTGGTGGGGTTCCTCGGCTCGTTCGGCTTCATCCGCATGAGCACGCGGATCATGCGCAGCCCGCGCCTGTCCTGGTGGCCGGGCAGCGTGGTCAGCGAGGGCGGAGTGCACGTCCACCACCTGGTGTTCGGAATCTGCCTCATGCTCGTCGGCGGGACGCTGGGCTACGCCTTCTTCGATTCGCCACCGTGGCGGGAGATCTGCGCGCTGGTTTTCGGCATCGGGGCGGGGCTGACCATCGACGAATTCGCCCTCTGGGTGTACCTGGATGACGTCTACTGGACCCGGCAGGGGCGCGTCTCGATAGATGCGACGGTGATCGCCGCCGGGGCGATGGGGCTGGTCCTGCTCGGCGCACGGCCCTTCGACGTCGTCAGGGGCACTTCGATCGACGCCATCGCGACCGCGGCGGGGGTGCTCATCGTGCTGGCGGTCGTGGTCATCTGCTTCGCCAAGCAGCGCGTGATGCACGGCGCGGTCGGGCTCTTCTTCCTTCCCCTCGCCATCTACGGGGCGTCGCGGATCGGCAAGCCGCACTCGCCGTGGGCGAAGCGCTTCTACGGTGCGCGGCGGCCGCGCAAGCAAGCCAAGGCCGAGGATCGCTTCCGGCCGGACCGCCGCACCGAGCGGTTCAAGGAGCGCCTGCGCGACGCCATCGGGGGCGCTCCGACCGACGTGTACGAGGCGAAGCTGGCCTCCCGCTCCGAGCCCCCCAAGGCGGAGGAGCGCCAGCCGGTCGGGACCGTCGGGGAGGAGAAGTAGTGCTGATCAGGCGCACGGGCAGGCGCGGGGCGGCGGCGCGCGCGATCGAGCTCGGCGAGCTGCAGGACACCTTTCTGGTCTCTGCGGTGACCATGATCCTGATCATCCGCTTGCAGCTGTGGGCGACCAACTACCCGCAGCTCGGTGGCGGCAAGCTGCACATCGCGCACCTGCTGTGGGGCGGCCTGCTGATGCTGATCGCGATCGGGCTGCTGGTGACCTTCATCGACCGGCGCTGGCGGCATCCCGCCGCCGTGATCGGGGGAGCCGGCTTCGGCTTCTTCATCGACGAGGTCGGCAAGTTCGTCACATCCGACAACGACTACTTCTTCAAGCCGTCGGCGGCGATCATCTACATCGTCTTCATCTGCCTGTACTTCCTCACGCGCTGGATACGCTCGCGTCGCGGCTTCACGCCGCAGGAGTACTTGGCCAACTCGCTCGACGTCCTGGCGGACGGGGCTGCCCACGGCCTCACCGAGCACGACAAGCAGAAGGCGCTGCGGTTCCTGCACGAAGCCCGCGACGATCCGGTCGTGCCGGCGCTGCACGACTTGGTGGTGCGGACGCCCGTGCGTCCCACCCATGAGCGCCCGTGGCCGGCTCGGATGGCGCACCGGGCGCGCGAGCGATATGAGGGCGTCTCCCGGAGGTCGTGGTTCAGGAAGGTCGTGGTCGGGGTCTTCCTGGTCTACGCCGGGGTCAACGTGCTGTTTCTCATCGTCGTTGCGGTCGCCGTGCTCGTGGGAATCGTGACTCACGGCAATCTCAAGCTCGACTTCTCGGTCGTCCAGGCGGGCGATGGGATCTCGGATCTGGTGACAACCGCCCTCGTGGTGATCGGCGCGCTGCGTCTGCGCGCCCATCGGACGCTCGACGGCTATCGGTTCTTCTACCGCGCCCTCCTGGTCCAGATATTCGTCGGCCAGATATTCGGCTTCATCGACCAGTCGTTCGTCGCGGTGTGGGGCTTCCTGGTCACGCTCGCGCTGCTGATCAGCGTGCGGCTGATGATCCAGCAGGAGGTCCGGCTGGAGGCCCAGCGCGAGCACGCGCGGGCCCTCGATGCCGGCGCCGGGGTCGCGGCGCCCGCGCCGGCGGCCGCCGGCGCGGGTCACTGAATCCGGCGGTCCCGCCAACCCGGCGCGAGGCGGCCGATCAATCGAGCCGCGCGGCCGCCTCGGCCCCCGCCTCGGCCAGGCGCACCACCAGGGCCTGGAAGTCGCGAAAGCTCTGGTCCACCTCGCCGTACGCGCCCGCCGCGTAGCGGGCGAACACGCCCTCGAGGATGATCGCCAGCTTCCAGAAGCCCAGCGCCACGTAGAAGTCGATCTGCGACAGGTCCCGCCCGGAGCGCTCGGCGTAGCGCTGAAGTAGCTGCTCGCGGGTCGGGAAGCCCGGCAGCGTGGTGGCAGCGTCCATCAGGGCGATCAGCTCATCCTCGGGCTGGGCCCAGTAGACCATCAGCAGCCCGACGTCGGCCAGCGGATCGCCGAGCGTGCACAGCTCCCAGTCCACCACCGCCGCGATCCGCCCGTCGGGCGAGAGGATCATGTTGTCGAGCCGGTAATCGCCGTGGACGATCGTCGCCGGCCCTTGGTCGGGGATTCGACCCGCCAGCCGGTCGTGGACCTGGTCGATCGCCGGCAGCTCGCGGGTCTTGGACTGCTCCCACTGGCCGTGCCAGCGGCGAAGCTGGCGCGCCACGTAGCCCTCCTTGCGACCCAGCTCGCCCAGGCCGACTGCGTCGGGGTCGACGGCGTGGATGGCGGTCAGCGTGTCCGCCACCTGCTCGCCGATCGCCGCCCGCTGGGCCTCCTCGAACCGCTCGGCCGCCGCGCACTCGCGGACCACCAGCCCTTCGACGAAGCCCATGACGTAGAACGGCGCCCCGTTGACCGAGTCGTCTTCGCACAGGGCGACCGCGGGAGCGACCGGGACCTCGGTGTCGGCCAGGCCGCAGATCACGCGGTACTCGCGCCCCATGTCGTGGGCGGACCCGAGGCGCCGGCCCAGCGGCGGCCGGCGCAGCGCCCAGCAGCGGCCGCCCGTGTCGGTGACCCGGTAGGTGAGGTTGGAGCGCCCGCCCGACACCCGCTCGAAGCTCAACGGAGGCGCGGCGTCCGGCACGTGCTCGGCGAACCACGCCTCAACCGGCGCCTGGTCGATCCCCTCCGGCGCGTGCGCGGGTGCTTCGGCCATCGCGGCGGGAGCGTACTGCGCCGCCGGCCGGCCGTCCCCCCCGGAACGCGCTCAGGAGGTGTGCTCGGTCCAGCGCTGGCCATCCCACCAGCGCAGGCGCGCCTGGCCGGACGGGTCCGGGTACCAGCCCCCGGGTGGGAGGGGGGTAGCCGCGGCGTCCGGCGCCGAGGTTGGCGCTCCGCTCGCCGCCATGGCGGCCTCGTGATCGAAGCGCCGGCGGCGACCGGCGGTGATCAGGGCGATCACGCCGCCCGCCAGCGGTCCCAGGAAGAGGAGCCCGAAGCCGCCGAGGGCTCCGGTGATCGTGCGGAACAGGCTGCGTCCCAGCGGCGGACCGACCACGACGTTCAGGTCCCGAACCGCCGGACCGGACGCGGCGATCCGGTAGCGACCCCTCCGCGCGGCGACGAAGGTGTACGCCGCCAGGCCCGACCGGTGCCCCGAGGTATACGTGAACGAGCTTCCGTACCGGGCCAGCGCCAGCGGCCTGCCGGTCGAGGTCTCACGCACCTTGACCCGGACCGCGCCCGCGGCCGGCTTGTCCTCGCTCGACTCCACGTACACGGCATGCTTGCCCGCCGCGAGCGTGAGCACTCGCTGCCCGGGCACCGGTATCCGTTCCAGCCGCTTGAGCTGCATCGCGATGCCCGACACGCTCAGCGTGATCAGCACCACGCCAAGGGCCAGCCCGACCACCCCGACCAGCCCGCCGATCCAGTAGCCGGCCGCGGAAGGGCGCTGAGCGTCGGAGCTCACCCGCGCAGCATCCCATGCGGGCCGGCTGCGCCGGCGCCGGAGCGCAGCTCAGCCGAACAGCGGCAGGCGCCGGCGCCGGGCCAGCGCGTCCATGCCGCGCTGGATGCTGCTCACGACCTCGTCGTACTTGCGGTCGACGTAGTCGTCGTCCTCCGCGCGCTTGGGGTTGGAGTCGAACCCGATCGGCTCCTGGAACGCCGTGCGGATCTTGGTCGGGAACGGGACCTCGGGCAGCATCGCCGGCGCGACGCCCCAGGGCACGCTGATCGCGAACGGGAACACCTTCATCCGGGCTAGCTTGTCGAGCTGCAGCGCCTTGGCCAGCCGACGGCCGCTGAACAGCACCGGCATCGAGTCCGGCCCGCCCACCGTCGAGATCGGGACGATCGGCACGCCCGCCCTGATCGCGGTGCGCACGAAGCCCTTGCGCCCGGCGAGGATCGCCTCGTCGCGCTTGACCCAGGGGCGCAGCGAGTCGATCTCGCCACCCGGCCACAGCGCCACGTCGTGTCCGGCGGCCAGCGCCGCGGCGATGCTGTCGGGCGCCGCGGGCAGGACGCCCATCTTGCGGAAGTAGCTGCCGACCAGGGGCGCGACCATCAGAGCGTCGTGCGCCGTGCCGTGCAGGGGACGCTCCTCGCCGAAGTGCCGCCACCACTGGAGCCCGACCGTCCAGGCGTCCCAGACGAACGGCGCGCCGGAGTGGATGCCGATCAGCAGCGCCGGCGGCTCGGGCAACCGCTCCCAACCCTCCATCTCCATCCGGAACCAGTAGTCGACCAGCGGGTTCCAGAAGTACTTCTGGCGGTCCATCCAGCGGAAGTCGGGGCCGTCGAGGTTCCAGTCGCCGGCGCGCTCGGCGAACCACCCGGACGCCCCTCCCGCCGCCTTCTTGCGGCGCTCGTCGGCCTTCTCGGCGGCCTGCCTGGCGAAGCGATCGGCCTGGCGCTCGGGCCGGCCATCGCGTCCCTTCGCGGCCCCACGGCGCTGGGGCGATTGTTGCGCCCTGCCGTTGGAGCGCTGGCGATTGGAGGTCTGCGCCCTGGCCATGCCTGCTCCTCTCATCTGCGGTGCTGCCGCACCCCGCTTTTGGGCGCTATACCCGGCATGGCAGCCAGGAACACCCCGGGTCTGTCAGCCGCGCAGGAAGAGCAGGATGGCCACGGCGACGCCCAGGACCACGACCAACCACCGAAGCAGCGCCGGCGACAATCGCCGCACCGCGGCGACCCCCACCTGCCCGCCGAGCAGGCTGGTGATCACCATGATCGCGGCGGCGCCCCAGGCCACCGGTCCGAACAGTGCGAAGTACACGGCCGATGTTGCGCCGATGACCAGCGACAGCAGTCCCTTGAGGGCGTTGAGCCGGTGCAGGTCGTCGCGCAGGCCCAGGCCGAGAACCGCCAGCAGCAGGATCCCGAGGCCCCCGCCGAAGTAGCCACCGTAGATCGAGGTGACGAGCTGCCCCGCATGCAGGGGGATCGAGCGGTGGGCGCGGCGACCCCGCCCGGGCGGCAGCCGGCGCGAGATGGCCGGCTGCGCCGCCAACAGCGCGCACGACAGCAGGATCAGGAAGGGGACGATGCGCTCGAACAGCCGCTGCGGAGTCGCGGTCAGCAGCCAGGCTCCGGCGATCGCGCCGGCCACACTCGTAACGCCGAGAACGACCGCCCGGCGCCGCTGCCCCTCGAGCTCGCTGCGGTAGGCCAGCGAGCCGCCGACGTACCCCGGCAGCACCGCGACGGCGTTGGTCATGTTGGCGGGGACGCTGGGATAGCCCGCGGCCAGCAGCGCCGGGAACGAGATCAGCGACCCTCCACCGGCGACGGCGTTCACCGCGCCGGCCGCCAACCCGGCCACGGCCAGGAGCGCCACCTCGGGCGCACCGAGATGCATCACGCCGGCGGGCGTCCCCGGCGCGGCGCCCGCGCCCGGCTTCTAGCCGGCGAGCGCCGGCTGGCCAGCGCGGCGCTCACCGAGCTCCTCGTAGTCGTCCCGGGAAGTCTCGTCCTGCCCGCGCCGCGCGCCCAGCAGCGAGAGGACCCCGGTGAGCACGACCGCCACCACCAGGTTGGCCGCGAGCGCGAACACCGCCTCGTAGGCGGAGACGCTGATGCCGAGCACGTTGAGTTGGTAGACCGACGTCTTGAAGTCGGCGGAGAGCGCCATCAGCGTCCCGGTGACCATCCCCACCGCCCAGCCGGCCAGCAATGCCCAGCGGTGCAGCCAGCGGGTGTACAGGCCCACCACGATCGCGGGCAGCGTCTGCAGGATCCAGACCCCGCCCAGGAGCTGCAGGTCGATCGCGTAGGTGGTGGGCAGCAGGAGGATGAACGCCACCGCGCCCGCCTTCACGACGAGCGACGTCACCTTGGCGGTCCTGGCCTCCTCCGCGTCGGTGCACCGCGGTCTCAGGTACTGCTTGTAGATGTTGCGCGTGAATAGGTTCGCGGCGGCGATCGACATGATGGCCGCCGGCACCAGGGCACCGATCGCGATCGCTCCGAAGGCGAACCCCTCGAACCAGCCCGGGAAGAACTTCACGAACAGGTCGGGCACCACCGAGTTCGGAGTCGCCGGCTTGATGCCGGCGGCGATCGCCATGTAACCCAGCAGGGCGATCAATCCCAGCAGGAGGGTGTAGGCGGGAAGGATCGCCGCGTTGCGCCGGATGACGTTGGTGCTCGAGGAGCTCAGGACCCCGGTGAGCACGTGCGGATACATGAACAGGGCCAGCGCCGAGCCGAGCGCGAGCGTGGCATAGGCGGTTTGGGCGGCGCCGGTTCCGGGGATCAGCGCGCCCGGCTTGCCGGTCGGCCCCGTCTTGTGCGGCAGGGCGTCGGCGGCGGCTCCGAAGATGTGGCCGAAGCCGCCGAGCTTGGCCGGGATGTAGACGATCGCCACCAGGATCGTCACGTAGATCAGCGTGTCCTTGACGATCGCGATCAGCGCGGGGGCCCGCAGGCCGCTCTGGTACGTGTAGAGGGCGAGGATCAGGAAGGCGAGGATCAGCGGCCAGTCACCGCTGATCCCCATGGCGGCGATGACCACCTGGATGCCCACCAGCTGGAGCGCGATGTACGGCATCGTCGCCAGCAACCCCGTGAACGCGGTCGCCAGCGCGAGCGTGGAGCTGCCGTAGCGGCCGCGGACGAAGTCGGCGGGAGTCACGTATCCGTGGCGGTTGGCCACGGCCCACAGCCGCGGCATCAGCAGGAACACGAGGGGATAGACGATGATCGTGTACGGCAGGGCGAACAGCCCCTGGGCGCCGACCCCGAAGACCAGCGCGGGGACGGCGATGAACGTGTAGGCGGTGTAGACGTCGCCACCCAGCAGGAACCAGGTGACGACCGTCCCGAACCTGCGGCCCCCCAATCCCCACTCGTTGAGGATCGTCAGGTCGCCCCGTCGCCAGCGCGAGGCGATGAAGCCGAGCACCGTGACCAGCGCGAACAGGAAGACGAAGACCGCGAGGGCGACGGGGTCGGCGGATGCCTGCATCTGAGCTCGCCCTCCGCCTCAGCGCGTTCTCGTGTACACGATCCAGGTGAGCAGCGCGGTCACCGGGACCCAGGCGAACTGGTACCAGTAGAAGAACGGGAAGCCGAGCAGCCTGGGGTACTCGGACGCGTACAGCGGGAGCCACAGCAGTCCGAGGAACGGCAGGACCAGGAGCAGGTACCACCAGCGCGAGCCCGGCGCCCTGGCTCGCTGGGTCACCACCGGCGGCGGGCCCTCGGGCCCATCGATCGGCCGGTCGCCGCGCCCGCTGTCGCCAAGAGGCTGAGACACCTTCGGCTCCCGGTGTGGCCCCTACCCCGCTGCGGCGCCGCAAAACCGCTTGCCCTGGCCGCGCCTCCGGGCTCGTACGCTGTAGCGATGGCCTTCGGCAGGAAGTCCTGGGGTCGCGACATCGCGATCGACCTGGGGACCGCCAACACCCTGGTCTTCGTCCGCGGCGCGGGCATCGTCGCGTCCGAGCCCTCGGTGGTCGCCCTGGACACCCGCACCGACCAGGTCCATGCCGTGGGCAGCGAGGCCAAGCGGATGATCGGCCGCACCCCGGCGGCGATCTCGGCGGTGAGGCCGCTGCGTCACGGGGTGATCGCGGACTTCGAGGTCACCGAGCAGATGCTGCGCTACTTCATCGGCCGCGTGCACTCGAGCCGCTTCGCCCACCCGCGCCTGGTCATGTGCGTGCCCTCGGGGGTCACCGACGTCGAGAAGCGGGCGGTGGAGGAAGCCTGCCTGGTCGCCGGCGCGCGCGAGGTGCACCTGATGCAGGAGTCCATGGCGGCGGCGATCGGCGGCGACCTGCCGGTCGCCGAGCCCCGGGCGAGCATGGTGGTGGACATCGGTGGAGGCACTAGCGAGGTGGCGGTGATCTCGCTGGGGGCGATCGTGGTGTCCAGCTCGGTGCGGCTGGGCGGCTATGAGCTCGACGAGCACATCGCCGCCCACATCCGGCGCCGCCATCAACTCGCCATCGGGGAGCAGACCGCCGAGGACATCAAGATCACGCTGGGCTCCGCCGGCGCCCCGGATCCCCAGGCGAGCGCCGACATCCGCGGGCGCGATCTGCTCTCGGGCCTGCCCAAGAGCGTGAGCCTCCAGTCCCAGGAGGTCGTCGAAGCGCTCTCGGAACCCGTCGACGCCATCCTCGCCACCGTGAGGGAAACGCTCGAGGAGACTCCCCCCGAGCTCGCCGCCGACATCGTCAACGCCGGCATCATGCTGGCCGGCGGGGGCTCGCTGCTGAGTGGTCTCGCCGAGCGCGTGCAGGACGAGACGCAGATGCCGACCTATCTGGCCCACTCGCCGCTGACCACGGTGGTCGAGGGGGCGGGCCGGTCGCTGGACGAGCTCGAGCTGCTCCGGCAGACGAAGACGGCGCGACGCAGCTCGGCCATCACCGCCGCGGCGCGAAGCCGCAGGTCCAGCCGCAACCTTCCCGCCCGGTAGCCAGGCGCGTGACGTGAGCCCCGACCCCCGTCCCAACGCCGGCGAGGCCCCCCGCGTCGAGCTGGTCGACGGCCACGCCATGCCGCAGGTGGGCTTCGGGGTGTTCCAGATCCCGCCCCGGGACACCGCCGCGGCGGTGAGACATGCCCTGCGCACCGGCTATCGCGCGGTGGACACCGCGGCCGCGTACGGCAACGAGCCCGAGGTTGGCGAGGCGGTCAGGGACAGCGGGCTAGAGCGCGAAGCGGTGTTCGTGACCACCAAGCTGTGGAACGCCGACCACGGTCGCGACACCGCGTCCCGGGCGTTCGAGGACAGCCTGGCGCGCCTGGACCTGGGGCACGTCGACCTCTACCTCATCCACTGGCCGGTCCCGCAGCGCAACCGCTACGTCGAGTCGTGGCAGGCCCTCACCGAGCTGCAGGCCGGCGGCCGGGCGCGCTCGATCGGCGTCTCGAACTTCGAGGTCGACCACCTGGAGCGCATCATCGACGCCACCGGAGTGGTCCCGGCGGTCAACCAGGTGGAGCTGCATCCCCGCTTCCAGCAGCCGGAGCTGCGCCGCTTCCACACCGAGCACGGCATCGCCACGCAGGCGTGGAGCCCGCTGGCGCAGAGCGCGGTGCTCGACGATCCGGCGGTCACCGAGCTCGCCGAGGCCAACGGCAGGACGCCGGCCCAGGTCGTCCTGCGCTGGCACCTGCAGCTCGGCAACGCCGTGATCCCGAAGTCGGCGACGCCGGAGCGAATCGAGGAGAACTTCGACATCTTCGACTTCACGCTCGACGACGAGGCGATGCGGAGTCTCGAAGGCCTCGATGCCGGCGAGCGCATCGGCCCCGACCCGGCCACGTTCGCAGGCTGACCGCGGCGCGGGAGGCCGCGCCGGCACGCATCGCTCTCCCCTCGGATCCCAGTGCTACATCGGCGAGGCGTCGGACCTTCCTGCCCGGTGCACGGATCGTGGCGATCGCACCCGGTGCGAGGGCCCACGGCCGCCTCACCAGCGGGGCAGACGCGGCCGGCCGGCTAGTCCGGGATCTCGATCTCGCGCTTGAGGATCTTGCCGGTCGGGCCCTTGGGCAGCTCGTCGGCGAACCAGATCTTGCGCGGGTACTTGTACTTGGCGAGCTTGCCCTTGACGTACTCCTGGATGTCCTCCGCGGAGACGTCCTCGCCCTCCTTGACCACCACCGCGGCGCCCACCTCCTCGCCCAGGCGCTCGTCCTCCACGCCGATCACCGCCGCCTCCGCGATGGCGCCGTGCCGGTAGAGGACCTCCTCGATCTCGCGCGGATAGACGTTCTCGCCGCCGCGGATGATCATGTCCTTCTTGCGATCGTCGATGAAGACGAAGCCGTCCTCGTCGATGTGGCCCATGTCGCCGGTGTGGAACCACCCGTCGCGGAGCTCCTCCTTCGTCGCCTCCTCCTTGTTCCAGTACTCGGCCATCACGTTGTCGCCCTTGATGGCGATCTCGCCGATCTCGCCCTGCTCGACCTCGTCGCCGTCGTCGTCGACGATCTTGACCTCGACGCCCTCGACCGGCTTGCCGATCGAGCCCGGCTTGCGCTCGCCGGGGTGGTTGAAGGTGCCGACCGACGTGGTCTCCGACAGCCCGTAGCCCTCGAGCACCTCGATCCCGAACGCCTCCTCGAACCTCTCCATCACCTCGACGGGCATCGCCTGGCCGCCGGTTATGCCGATCCGCAGCGACGAGGTGTCGTGGTCGTCGCGGTCGTCGGCGTTGAGCACGGCGCTGTACATCGTCGGCACGCCCTCGAAGATGGTCACCTTGTCGCGCTCGATCGCCTTGAGCGTCTTGCCGGGGTTGAACCTCGGGATCAGCGACAGGCAGGCGCCGAGCTTGGTGGCGCCGTTGAGCCCGCAGGCCTGACCGAACACGTGGAAGAACGGCAGCGCCCCGAGGATCACGTCGTCCGCGCTCATCTCGACCAGGGTGGTGGCCACGTCGGTGCTCATGCGCAGGTTTCCGTGGGTGAGGACCGCGCCCTTGGGAGACCCCGTGGTGCCCGAGGTGTAGAGGATCACGCCTATGTCGTCCGGGTTGCGCTCGACGACGCCGTGGTCGGGCTCCGCCTCGCCGAGCATCGCCTCGAACTTCTCGGGCTCGACGCAGACGACCTCGACCCCGGCGTCCTTGGCGCCCCGCTCGGCCGCCTCGCGGAAGTCGTGCCAGGCGAACAGGAGCTTGGCGCCCGAGTCCTTGACGTGGTAGGCGACCTCGTTGGCCTCGTAGCGGGGGTTGATCGGCACCACCGCGGCGCCGAGCCGCAGCACCCCGTAGTACACGAGCGCGAAGTAGGGGACGTTGGGCAGCATCACCGCCACCCGGTCTCCCGGCTCGATGCCCTTCGCCTTGAGCATCCCCGCCACGCGGGCGCTGCCCTCCTCGACCGCCTCGTAAGGGATCTCGATTTCCTCGAGCTTGAGCGCGATGCGGTCGCCGTGCTTCTCGGCGGTCTCGGTGAGGATCGACACGATGTTGCCGCTCATGGTCTCTCGCTCTCTCGACTCAGCTCAGCGCGAAGTCGCGGGTCTCGGGCCGGCGCACCGTGCGCCAGTACTCGGTCGCCGACCCGGGCCAGTTGTTGGTCACCCGGCCGGTGGGCGTCTTGTACCAGCTAGAGCAGCCCTGGGTGAACACCGACGAGCGCAGGCGCTCCTGCGTGCGCCGGTCGAAGCGCTCCGCCGCCTCGGGCCGCACCTCGATGCGTCGAGCGCCGCGGCGATCCAGCTCCTCCAGGCAGCCGAGCACGTGCGCGATCTGGGCCTCCATCATGAAGATGATCGAGTTGTGGCCCAGGTTGGTGTTGGGCCCGTAGAGGAGGAACAGGTTGGGGAAGCCGGGCACGGTCACCCCGAGGTGAGCGTACGGGCCGTCCTCCCAGGCGTCCTCGAGGGTTCGCCCATCGGGCGCCTGCACCCGCATCGGGGCGACCAGCGCCTGGGAGTCGAAGCCGGTGGCGAACACGACCGCGTCGAGCCCGTGCTCGGCGCCGTCCCGGGTCCGGATGCCGCCAGGGGTGAAGCCGTCGATCGCCTCGGTGACCAGCTCCACATTGGGGCGGGCGAGCGCCGGGTAGTAGTCGTCGGAGACCAGGATCCGCTTGCAGCCGATCGGATAGCTCGGGGTGAGCGCCCGGCGCAGCTGCTCGTCGTCGACCTGCGACTCCAGGCGCCAGCGGGCGTAGCGGGTGAGGGCGCGCGAGCACAGCGACCCCGGCCTGAAGCCCAGCAGGAGCGTCTCCTGGCGCATGAACAGCAGCGAGCGGTACGCCCGCCGCAGCCCGGGCACCGCCGCGAACAGCCGGCGCTCCGCGCTCAGGTAGGGACGATCGTGGCGCGGGATGATCCACGGCGGCGTGCGCTGGAAGACGTCCACGCGCTCGCACACCTTGGCCAGCTCGGGCACGATCTGGATCGCGGTTGCGCCCGAGCCGATGACTGCCATCCGCTTGCCGCGAGGGTCGAAGGAGTGCTTCCAGCGCGCGGAGTGCCACCACTCGCCCTCGAAGTCCTCCAGTCCGCCAAACGGCGGGACGTGGGGGATCCGCAGCTGCCCGCACGCCGCGACCAGGACTCGCGCCGACAGCGGCTCGGCGTCGCGCAACTCGAGCTGCCAGCGCTGCTCGCCCGGGTCGAAGCGCGCGGCCGCCACCTGGGTGCCGAGCCGCAGGTGGCCCCGCACGCGGCGCTCGTCGACGAAGTCCTCGAGGTAGGACATGATCTCGTCGCGGGGCGGATAGCGGCGCGTCCAGTCCGAGCGCGGCGCGAACGAGTAGGAGTACAGGTGGGAGGGGACATCGCACGCCAGGCCCGGGTAGGTGTTGGCGCGCCAGGTCCCGCCGATCCCCCGGTCGGCCTCGAGGATCGCGAACGACCGCCGCCCGGACCCCCGCAGCCGCGCGCCGAGGCCCAGCCCGCCGATGCCGGCCCCGACGATCGCGATGTCGGCCCTGTCCACCTCTGTGAGCCTATCCCTGCGGCACCCTCTCTCCCAGGGTTGTTCCCCGATGGCGCCGTCGTCACCCGCGCAGGAGCCGGGCTCCGGGCCTAGCGCAGGCGGACCTCGATCGCTCCGTCGTGCAGCCGGACGTCGTACACGGGCTGCGGGGAGACCGCCGGGCCCCGGACGATCGAGCCGTCCTCGAGGCGAAACCGGCTGCCGTGCAGGGGGCAGGTCACGCAGCCGTCGGCGATCTCGCCGTCCTGCAGCGGGCCGCCTCGGTGGGAGCAGCGGGCGAGCATCGCGTACACCCGCCCGTCCCGGCGGGTGAGCAGGATGGGCGTCCCTTCGAGCTCCACGTCACGGACCTCGCCCTCGCCGAGCTCGTCCTCGCCCAGCGCGCGGGTCCAGTCCTCGGGGTGGCGGTGGAACGTCGTCTGGTCGACGCCCAGGCCCTTGGCGTAGGAGAGGTGGCCGCCCAGGTATCCGCCCACGGTGACCGCCGCCGCGCCCGCCAGGCCGTAGACGACGCCCCGCCCCCGGCGGCCTCGGCGCCGGGCGGCCAGCGAGGCCGAGTAGAGCGCGAGCGCGGTGACGTTGGCGGCCGCGTGCACGGCGCCCGCCCGGCGGATCGTGTCGTCGAGCTTGGTGCTGTCGGCCCAGTCGGAGAGCCCGGTGACCGCGGTGGGCAGGGCGGTGGCGATCCCGATCCCGATCAGGCGATCGGCGGCGGGGCGCCCCTCACGCCCGCCGAGCAGATCCACCAGCGTGGCGCTGGTCCAGGCGCCGATCGGCAGGTCGGTGAACGGTGGATGCAGCGCATGCCCCAGCCAGGTCCCGCTGATGGCGTCCTTCAGCGCCGACGAGGAGGAAAGCGCCTGGCGCGCGGCGTCGGAGACCTTCTCCGCCACGGGATCGAGCGCCTCGACCTCGCCGAGCCGCTCGGCCAGCTCGTGCAGCGCCGGCCGGGTGGGCCGGCCGGCCTCCCAGGTCGTGTCTCCGCCCGCTTGCTGCTCGGTCGCCATGGAACTCGGCGCCTACCTTAACCGCCGAGGCGCGGCCGCAGAGCAGCAGGAGGCAGCGGCCACGCTCACCGGTGCAGGGCGCAGAGCCGCTCGGCCTCGTCGTCCAGCTGGCGGCGGGCGGTCCGGTCGAGTCGCTTGAACGGCTCTATCCGCACACGTCCCTTCTCGTACTTCCAGGTGCCCGCGACCGCGCCGTCGACCAGGAAGGTGTTCACGGAGTGCGGGGTCTTGGGGTTGAACACACGCGCGCGGTACTCCTCCGGCAGGATCCCGGTGCGCCGGGCGTGCACCAGCAGCGTCGCGTCCCACACCGGGAGGAAGCGGGGCGGCGCCGGCGTGTCCGGATCGGGCAGCGGCCCTCGGGGCAGGTCGACCAGCTCCTCGCCGTCCTCGCTGCGAAAGCGCCGCACACGCAGGCGGTCCACCGCCGGGCCGACCTCGGTGGGCGGCAGACCGGCGAAGCCGGCGATCTCCCGTAGTGACGAGGGGCCGAAGCCGCCGAGGTAGCGGCGCACCAGGTGATCGAGGCCCTCCGCCGGGGACACGTCCGCGGGGCCGAGCCAGTCCTCGGCTGCCGCGTACAGGTCGGCGCGGCGCCGCTCCCAGGTGCCCGACGGCGGCACCCGGACGAGGTGCAGCCACTGGCCGACGGCGCGGGCCACGGGCTTGCCGAGGAGCCGGTCGAGGTCGGCGCTGTTCAGCGGGCCGTCCGCAAGCTGCCGCCGCAGGCGCCTCGCGCCGGCCGCGACCTCGCGAGGGCTGGGGCCGTCGCGGTGGGTTCGCAGCCACCATTCCTGTCGCCCCTTGCGGATGGCGGCGGCCAGCGGCCCGTAGTCGCGCGCGGAGACGAGGTGGATGGTCGACCGCATCAGCGTCCCCTGGACGACCGCGCGCCGCACGAGGGCGCGGGTGAGGGCGTCGCGCTCGAACCCCTCGACCCGGGTCCACAGGCCGATGTACATCGAGGGCGCGTACTGCGCCTGCAGGCCGCCCATCCGCTCGAGCGCGACGGGCAGCCGCAGGGCGGCCCGTCGGAGCAGGAGCTGGCGCGCGAGCAGCGCCCGATTGAGCTGGCGCTGGGTCAGGACGGGCGCGGTGACGGCGGCCACCGGCCCGAAGCTACCGCTCGCCGGCGTGGGCGGGCCGCCCGGTCGCGGCATCTACCCTGGTCGCCACCGAGCGGGGGCGAGACGATTTGTCCCCGAGGCTCATGAAACCCGTGAAAGAGGGCGACATCCCGACCTTCGGCCGCCCGGCACGGCCGCGCGAGTACGTCCCCGGGCAGGTCGTGCTCCGCGTCCGCCCGGAGGCCGTGCGCCCGCACGTGGCGGATCCGGGCATGCCCCTGGGTCGGGCGCTGGCGGAGAGCCTGCCGGAATCGGTCGGCGGGCCGGTCGACTACCTGCGCCGCAACGCCGGGCTCAAGGCGGTGGCGCCGCTGCTGTCTTCCCGGCTCGCCCAGCTGCGGCGCAGCCGGCTTGCGCCCGCCGCCCGCCACCGGCTGGCGGTGGCCGCCAGCGTCACCGACGTCGAGGGCGACGATGTCGCCGGCCTGGCGGTCGCCTCGTTGCCGGACAGGAGGATCACCGCCGACCTGCTGAGGACGATCAGCGCGTCGCCCGGGGTCGAGTTCGCCGAACGGCTGCCGGCGCGCTGGCTGGAGGCCGACGGCGTGGATCCCAAGCAGAACCTGCAGTGGGGGCTGCGCGCGATCCGCTACTTCGAGGCCAGCCGCCCCAGCGCCGCCGGCGTCAGGGTCGCGATCCTCGACACCGGCATCGACACCACCCATCCCGACCTCCCGGACCCCGTCCTGTACCGGCGCCCGGGCCTGCGGGCGCAGGACATCATCGGCCACGGCACCCACGTCGCCGGGATCATCGCCGCGACCGCCAACAACCGGATCGGGATCACCGGCATCGCGGACTGCCGGCTGGCGATCTGGAAGATCTTTCCCGACCAGCCGGAGGGCGGCGACTTCTACGTGGACTCCGAGCGCTACCTGCGCGCCCTGGGCGAGCTGGCCGACGAGGACGTGGCGGCGGTGAACCTGAGCATCGGTGGCAGCGCCCACTCACGAGCCGAGGCGCTGCTGTTCCGGCGGCTGATCGAACGGGGGGTCACGCCGGTCGCCGCGATGGGCAACGAGTACGAGGAGGGCAACCCGACCAGCTATCCGGCGGCATACGACGGCGTCGTGTCGGTCGGTTCGATCGCCGAGAACCGGCGCCGCTCGAGCTTCTCGAGCACCGGGCGCCACATCGACCTGGTGGCCCCGGGATCCAACATCCTCTCCACGGTGCCGGTGACGAGGTCCGCCTACCGGCAGGAGACCGAGTACGCCACCTGGAGCGGGACCTCAATGGCCACCCCGCACGTGACCGCCGCGGCGGCGCTGGTGGTGGCCGCGCACCCTGGATGGTCGCCGGCTCAGGTGGCGCGAAGGCTGCGCAGCAGCGCTGCCGAGCTTCCCGCGATGCGCGGTAGCCGGTGGACCCAGAGCTACGGAGCCGGCCTGCTGGACCTCAGGGCGGCGCTAAGCTGAGGTTGGAGTGAAGCTCCAGGTCAAGTTCCGCGAGGATGCGTCGGGCGCTGCGGTCGACGAGATCCTCGGAGCGCTCGTCGAGCGGGGTGCCGACGACGTCCGGCCGCTGTTCCCCGACTCCGGCGACCCGGAGCTCGGATCGATGTACGTCGTCGAGACCAACGGCGCGTGCCGGGACCGGCTGCTGCGGCTGCTCGGCCAGTCGGAGGCGGTCGAGTTCGCCGAGCCTGGGGTCCGACGCCAGCTCGCCCGGCGCCGCTGAGACGCAGCGACGCCGGCGTCGCCCAGCGGTGCCGCGCCCACGGGTGGGAGCGAGCTACTGTCAGGCGGTGATGGCTCGGAGACCCCGACGCTCGGCGGGGCTCGGGCTCGCCGTCGCGGCCTGGGCGGCGGCCGGCTGCGGAGCCGCCGTCCGCGAATCGCACGACGGCGCGCGGGTCGGCACCGCGGCGGCCGTGACGCAGACGCCGTCGAGGCTGGTGCGGGGTCGCGGCGGGCCCAACGTCGCCACCATCGCCACCGGCCTGCAGATCCCGTGGGAGATCGCCTTCCTACCGGACCGGCGCGCGCTGATCACCGAGCGCCCGGGGCGCGTGCGGATCATGACCGCCACGCACCACCTGCTGGCGGCGCCGGCCGCCCGGGTGCCGGTGAGCGCCCAGGGCGAGGGCGGGCTGCTGGGCCTGGCGGTCGATCCGCAGTTCTCGGCCAATCGCTTCGTCTACCTCTATCGCAGCACCGCCACCGGAAACCAGGTCGTCCGCTACCGCCTCCTGGGCTCGCGATTGGTGGGGCCGGTGATCATCGCGCGCGGGGTGCCGGCGGGCACCGCGCACGACGGGGGACGAATCCACTTCGGGCCCGATCGACGCCTGTACATATCCACCGGCGACACCCACCAGGACGGCCTGGCCCAGAGCCGCGCCTCGCTGGCCGGCAAGATCCTGCGTCTGAGCCCGACTGCGTACCACGGCCTCCGCGCGCGACGCCCGGAGATCGTCTCGCTGGGTCATCGCAACCCGCAGGGTTTCGACTGGCAGCCCGGGACCGGGATGCTGGTCGCCACCGAGCACGGCCCGTCGGCCAACGACGAGATCAACATCATCCGTTTCGGCGCCAACTACGGCTGGCCGGTCGTCATGGGGACCGCCAACCGGCGTGGCCTGGTCGCGCCGGCCGTCCTGTACACCTGGACGCTGGCCCCGTCGGGGGCGACCTTCGTCCACCGCCCCGGCTCGGCGTGGACCGGCGACTTCCTGGTCGCCGGTCTGAGGGGCGAACAGATCCGCCGGGTAAGGCTGCGCGGCGGCCGGGCGGTGATCAACCAGCCGCTGTTCGCCGGTCGCTTCGGACGCCTGCGAACCGTGGTCGAGGGCCCCGACGGCGCCCTCTACGCGCTGACCAACAACCGCGACGGCCGCGGAACCCCGCGCCCCGGCGACGACCGCGTGCTGCGGATCATCCCGCCCGCGGGTTAGGCCGGTCGGGCTAGACTGACTACAGACGCAACGCCAGGGCGCCCGCGGCCAGCAGCACGACCGCCACCGACAGCGCCCGCAGCGCCCCATCCAGGGGCGCGGCGAGCCGTTGCGCCGACAGCGGCAGCGAGCGACCGTCGGCCAGCGCCTGGGTCCCGGTCACCGAGACGGTGCGCCGGCGCAGCTCACGCACCGGGGTGCTCAGGCGCCGCTGGGCCAGGCTGAGGGCGAAGCAGGCGCCCGCGATCAGCACGCCGGCGGCGCGCAGCGACAGCGCGTTGGCCCAGTAGCTGGTGAAGGCGGGGAACGCGCCCCAGGCGGCGGCGAACCACAGGTCGCCGTGGAAACGACCGCCGAACAGCTCGAGGTTGTAGGCCAGCGCGATGAACGCCCCCGCGACCACGAACGGGATCAGGCTGGGCGACACGATGACCGTCCCTGCGACCCCGATGGCCACCGCGCCGGCCAGGCCGCCCGCGGCCAGGCCGATCAGCAGGCGATCGGACAGCCGGGTGCGCAGCGGCCGCCCGTTGAGCTCGTCCAGCGCGTGCGCGGCCACGCCGACCCCCAGGAAGAACGCCGCCAGCGCCGCCAGCAGCCGATCGACGTGCACGATCGGCGCCGCGGCGGCGCCGAGCGCCACGTAGCTCAGGTGCCAGGCGGTGTAGGGCGGGTGAAGCAGCGTGACCAGGTCGCGCCAGCCGCCCGCGCGCAGCGCGTAGAACGCCGGCCGGTCGAGCTCAGGCCCCACTCGCGCTCCGCACTCCCCACATCACCATGCCGGCGCCCAGGCTCATGCGGCGTATCCCGACCCGCTCGATGCCGGCGGCCCTCCACATCGCGGGCATCCCCTCCAGCGGGTGGCGGGCGTAGAAGTCGGCGATGCTCGGGCCCAGGAAGCGGCCGACCTCCTGCCAGGCCGGCGAGACGAGCCGGCCCAGCGCCGGCAGGCCGAGGCGCGTGTAGACCAGCCACGGCGCCCGAAGCGGCCGGCGCGGGAGCGCGAACTCCAGCGAGGCGATGGTCCCGCCGGGTCGCACCACGCGGGCCAGCTCGCGCAGCGTGGCGGGCGGGTCGTCGACGTAGCGCAGAAGGTAGGTGAAGGTGAGGGCGTCGAACTCGGCGTCGGCGAAGGGCAGGCGCTCGGCCTCGCCCCGTACCAGCTCGATGCGCGCGGCGAGGTCGGGGCTCGCGGCCAGCCGGGCGCGCGCACCGGCGAGCATCTCCTCGCTCTGGTCCAGCCCGATCACCGAGCAGCCGTAGCGGCGGACGAGCTCCCTGGCGACCAGCCCGGTGCCCGTCGCCACATCGAGGACCCGGTCGCCGGGCGAGGCGCGGACCCGGGCGACCATTGCCCGTCGCCAGCGGGGGTCCTGGCCGAAGCTGAGCAGCGCGCCCATCCGGTCGTACTCGCGCGGCAGCCCGGAGAACAGCTGCAGTGCGCGGGTCTTGCGGTCGGCGGGCGGCGCCCCGGCGGTCGGGTGGCCGGATCCGTCCCGGTGCGCGTTCAGGGCCTGGTTCGTCACAGGCTCTTCCTACCGCGGCCCGGTGACCCGAACCGGCCCGTGCGGCCCGGCGACATACACCTGCCACGCGTAGTAGGCGTAGAAGGTGCGCTCGTCGGCCCGCATGCGGTGCGCGAAGCGGAGGATGGCGTGCACATAGGCGCTCGAGCGGTTGTAGGCGAACAGCGCCCGCTCGACGTGGCGCGGCGCCCCGGAGGTGCGCAGGTAGTTGGCCGCGCCCAGGATGGCGTCATGCGGATCGTGGATGTCTCCGCCCAGGCCGTACGCATTCCAGGTCGCGGGGACGAACTGCATGGGGCCCTGGGCTCCGCCCGAGCTGGCGTTGCGCAGCCGGCCGAAGGCGGACTCGACGAAGTTGACCGCGGCGAGCAGCGACCAGTCGATGCCGAAGCGCCGCTGGGCCTCGAGGTAGTGGGCCCGCAGCCTGCCGGCCGGCTCCGCCGCGCCGACCCGGATGCGCGGCGTCGGTGCGCCGGGCGTGGCGGGGATGGCGGCGAGCGCCCGGCGCGCGGCCAGGGTGTCGCGGGCCTCGTACACGACGCTGCGCGGCAGCGCAGCCAGCACCTGCCTGGCCTCGCTCGGGCGGGCCGTCAGGAGGCGGTAGATGTTCTGCTGGTGCAGGGCGAGCAGCGTCACGGCGCGCCGCGGGCCGCCGTGGCTGGGATCGCCGTTGGCGGTCCAGCGCTCGATCTCCGAGCGCAGGCGCAGGGTGGTCCGCGCCAGGTCGGCGGCGAGCCCACGGGGGGTGCCGGGCACGGGCGCGTCCGGAGCCGGCAGCGAGGCGCGCCCCGAGCCCGCCGGCGACTGGCAGCCGGCGAGGGCCAGGCAGGCGCAGGCACAGGCGGCCGCCAGCAACGCGCGCATTCGCGCAGTGTGGCGAAGCGGCGCCGGGCCCTCCAGATGTGCCGCTCGCGGTTGGCCGGATCGCGTAGGATCGGCCACGTGAATCCCGAGTCCGCCCCCACCGTCATCGCGGCGCTTCGCATCGCGGTCGGCGGCGGCGCCTGGCTGACGCCGAACCTGGCCGCCCGCCTGTTCGGGCTCGACCCGGACGGCAACCCGCAGGCGCCGTACCTCGGGCGCCTGTTCGGCGTTCGCGACGTCGCCCTGGCGGCCGGCACGCTGGCCTCGGAAGGCAAGGCGCGCCGCTCGTGGCTGGCGGCGGGGCTGGCCTGCGACGTGGCCGACACCGCGGCCGCGCTCCTGGGGCGACGGGCGGGCTACCTCTCGACGCCCGTGAGCTTCCTGCTCGCCGCCCCGGCGCTGGCGGCGGTGGGGCTGGGAATCGTCGCGCTGAGCCGCGCCGAGCAGTCCGAAGGCTGAGCCGCCGCACTCCCAGCCGGCGAAGCGGCCGCAACCGCGCCGTCGGGATTCTTCCCGCCGGCGACTCCTCTAGCGCCGCGCCTCTTGGCCCGCCCACGTGTTGTGGCCTCCTAGACGATGGCTCTCCTTCGGCATCGGGGCGGGCTCGGTTTCTGGCTCGTGGCCGCGGCGCTGGGCGCCTGCCTGGTCGGCCCGGTCGCGCCGGCGGCCGCGTACCCGCCGGCCGACTACGGGCCGGCCTGGTGGGTGCCGGCCAGCCCGTCCAACTACGCCCGGGCGAACCGCCCGTACTCGACCCGCATCACGCGCATCGTCATCCACGTGACGGTGCTCACCTATCCCCGCACGCTGTTCGCCTTCCAAAACCCCCGCTCGGGTGTGTCCGCCCACTACGTCGTCCGCTCGTTGGATGGGCGGATCACCCAGATGGTCCACAACCGCGACATCGCCTGGCACGCCGGCAACCGCTACTACAACGCCACCAGCATCGGTATCGAGCACGAGGCGTTCACCAATAACTGCGGCTGGTACACCGACGCGATGTACCGGGCCTCCGCCCGCCTGGTCGCCTCGCTGGCCCGCCGCTACGGCATCCCGATCGACCGCGCGCACATCATCGGCCACAGCGAGGTCCCGGATCCGTTCCGCCCCGGACGGTTCGGCGGCGCCGGCGGCCACACCGATCCCGGGGTCTGCTGGAACTGGTTCAAGTACATGGGGCTGGTACGGGGCTACGCCGGCCTCGGGCCCCGCCCGGCCACCTCCTCGGCTCCGCGCGTCGTCCCGCCTCGACCGCCCGCCTCAGCGGCGACCCGTCGCCTGCCGGCCTAGTTCCAGCGCGAACCAACCCTCCGGCGCATGAGCGCGGACCCGATCTCGGTCGTCACATCCGCATACGAGGCGCTCTCGCGACGCGACCTGGACGCGCTCGGGAGGCTCGTCGCCCCCGAGGTGGAGATCGTCGATCCCGACCTTCCGGGCGGGGGAGTGTTCCGCGGCCCCGAGGGGGTCAGGCAGTTCGTCGAGCAGTGGCTGGACGCCTTTGAGGAGCTCGACGTGCAAGTCGAGCGGCTCGTCCCGATCGACGACCACATCGTCGCATGCGTCCACCAGCGCGGAAGGTCGACGAGCGGCGTCCCGGTCGAGATGCGCGATGGACATGTCTGGACGGTCGCCGACGGACGCGTGACGCGCGTCGCGATGTACTTCACGCACGACGCGGCGCTTGCCGCCGCCCGCGCCGGCGGCTAGACGCTCGCGCGCTGCTCGACGGCGAGTCGGCGGTCGGCGAGCTCAGTGCGCGGCGCGAAGCGCCGCGTACTCCTCCGGCCCGCTGACGCCGACGTTGTAGAAGCTGACCCCGAGCGCATGCGACGCCCGCGCCGCGGCGACCACCGCGCGCGCCTCGCCGGCGTCGATCCCGTCGGCCAGGCCGCCGATGACGTGCACCGGAACGCCGGGACGGCCGGTGCCCGCCCGAATTCTCGCGATGTTGTAGCGGGTGTAGGCGTACGTCGACGAGGCGCCGCTGACCCGGTAGGTGGAGTAGGCCATCGGCAGGAAGACGTCGTAGAGGGCGCCCAGGGCGCGGTAGGGAAAGCCGGGCCACAGGCTGCGCGAGGGGGCGGTCGAGCGCGCGTCGGGGATGATCGCCCCGAGCGTGTAGCCCCGGCCGACCGCGGCGCGAAGCTGGCGTGAAAGCGCCATCAGCTGGGCGTTGCGGGCCGAGATCCCGGCGACCAGGCTGCTCTCGATGTCCAGCGCGAAGCCGTCGAACCCCTGGCCCTCGGGCGTCCTGAAGCGGATGGCGGCCAGCGAGCGCTCGCGATCGGCGGCGAGGTCGCTCAACCCCGGCAGATACCAGGCCACCACCCGCATGCCGCGGGCGTGGGCGGCGACGATGAACCGCCGGTTGGCCGCGGGCCACACGATCCTGACCGAGCGGGGGCGCCGCCAGTTGGCCGTCTCCAGATACAGGGTCTTCACCCCGGCGGCGGCGAGCCGCCTGACCACCGCCTCGGGCTGGCTGAGCGCCCCGCCCGAGTAGATGTCCACCCACGCCCCAGGGCCGCGGTAGGCGTCGAGCGAGGCGGCGCGCGCCGAGGCCGGCCCGGCCGCCGCCGCGGCGGCGAGGATCGCGGCCAGGGCGGCCGTCGAGAGGACGAGCCGTCGAGGGCCCATGCCGCTGCCAACACGCCGGCCCGGACAAAGGCGCGGTGGCTGAATCCGGTTAGGGCTCTAGCCCGAGCTGGCTCGGCCCGGCGCGCACTTCTCCGCCACCGGTGCCTCGATGAGCTCGTGGGCGCGCCTCAGCGAGCGACGCAGCAGGCGCGAGACCTGCATCTGCGACACGCCGATTCGCTCGGCGATCTGGGTCTGCGTGAGGTCCTCGGCGAATCGCAGGTAGAGCACCTGGCGCTCGCGTTCGGGCAGCCCGCGAACGCAGCGGCGCAGGGCGTCGCGGTCGAGCACCAGGTCGAGGCCTCCGTCAGAGTCGCCGGCGCTCCAGGCCGGGAACGGCTCGTCCTCGTCGGAGGGGGCCAGCGCGTCCAGGGACGCGGCCCGGGTGGCCGTCGCCGCCTCGATCGCCTCGACGACCTCCTCGACGCTCAACCCGGTCGCAGCGGCAAGCTCGGCCGGCGTGGGCGAGCGCCCGATCTGCCCTTGGAGCTGCTCGATCGTGCGGTTGACCTCGAGCACGTTGTCCTTGATCGGCCTGGGAACACGGACGGCCCATCCGTGATCGCGGAAGTGGCGCTTGAGCTCGCCCAGGATGCTCGGCACGGCGAAGCTGGAGAACTGCGTGCCACGTTCGGGGTCGAAGCGGTCGATGGCGTTGATCAGTCCGATGCTGGCCACCTGGGCCAGGTCGTCGAAGGGCTCGACGTCACCGTGGTAGCGGTGCGCCAGGTGGAGGGCAAGGGGCAGGAAGCGCTCGATCAGTTCGGCCCGGGCCGCCAGATCACCGAAGCGGACGTAGCGGCGGAACAGGCGCCGTTCCCGTTCCCAGTCGATCCGCCCAGCACTCCTCGTGCCGGCGGGCGGCGGAATGAGGGCCTGCGTGGAAGAGATGACCGACCTCCCGATTCTGTGGACGAAGCTGGACTGCCTCGCCGGCGGGGTCTAGGCCGGTCATATTCGAAGTACCCGTTATCGGCGCCGCGCAAACCGGGCGCGCCGGTCAATCGGTCGTGTCTTCGGGCTCCGATGCCAGTACCTCGTCCACGACCTCGAGCAGCTTGCGCCGGGAGCTGCGCGCCTGGGTGCGCAGCCGGTCGAACGCCTCCTGGTCGTCCAGTCCGTGGCGCTCCATGAGGATGCCCTTGGCCCGCTCGATGCGGGCCCGGCCTTCGAACGCCGTCAGCAGCTTGCGGTACTCGCGATAGCGCTGGAAGGCGACGTCGATCGCGCCCTGGAGCTCGGTCTCGGAAGTCGAGTCGACGTACGCGAAGATGCCGCGCCGCGCCGCCTCGGCCACGAAGTCACGGCGGGCACCCCGTACCAGGGCCATCACCGGGCAGGTGGACTCGTGCACGATCTCGGTGATCATCTCCAGGGCGTGGTCGTCGTCCTCGTGCAGGGCGACGATCGCCACGTCGGGACGACGCTCGATGGTGGCCTTGCCGACCCTCGCGATCTCGATCTCGTGGCCGATGACCTCGTGCCCTAGTTCGCTCACCGCCTTCGAGACGGGCTCCAGGTACTGCTGGCGCTCGTCCGCGACGAGAACCCGGAGGTTCTGGGGCTCGGCTTCGGGCATCCACGACAACCTACCTGCGGTGTCAGGATCCGCCCTCTCTGATGGACTGAGTTGGTGATGGAGACGGCAGGCGGACCGGCGCACCGCATCGTCACCGGACCGGTGGCTGCGATCGAGCCTGCGCTGGTCGAGCACGCCTTCGCCGCCAAGCGCGGCGACCCGCTGCGGCCGGTGGTGATCCTGGTCGGCGAGACGTTGCTGCGCCCCTACCTGCGCCGGCGCCTGGCCGAGCTGGGCGGCCCACACCTGAACATCCACGTCGTCACCGTCGCCGAGCTAGGCCTGCGGCTGGGCGAGCGGGCGATGATCTCGGAGCGGCGCCTCCCGCTCCCGGTGCTGGCCGACCGCATCCTGGCCCACGAGGCGGCGCAGGCCAGCCCGGGCTACTTCGACGCCGTCAGCGGGACCCTCGGCTTCGGGCAGGTGCTGCACCGGACTCTGGGCGACCTGCAGCGGGCGGAGATCTCAGCCGAGCGGCTGAGCGAGGTCGCGGACCGCCTGCCCGAGCGGGAGAAGGTGACCGCGCTCGCGGCGATGGCTGCGCGCCACGCCAAGCTGCGCGCCGACCACTACGACGCCGAGGACGCTCTCGCCGCCGCCGATCCCGAGCGGCTGGGCGCCGACCAGCTGCTCGTGTACGGCCTGTGGGAGGCGCCAGAGATCCTGCGCCGCGCGATCGCGGGGATCGGCGAGCGACGGCCGGTCACGGCATACTTCCCCACCGCCCATCCCGCCGCCGACCGGGCGCACGCCGGCCTCCGTGGGTGGCTGTCCGAGACGCTGGGCGCCCAGTCCGACCACCTGCCCGCGCCCGGCGACGGACGAAGCGCCCTTGGGCATCTGCACTCCAGCCTCGGCTCCCGCCGCCCGCAACCCGCACCGAGCCCCGACGACGGCAGCGTCCGGGTCGTCTCCGCCCCCGACCCGAGCCGCGAGGTGGCCTCCGCGCTGCGCGCCTGCCTGGCCTGGGCCCGCGAGGGCATCGCTTTCCACGAGATGGCGATCGCCTACCGCCACGCGGACCCCTACCGCGCGCTGGTGGCGGCGATCGCCCGCGAGGCGACGCTCCCGATCTACGACAACGTCGGGACACCGCTGGCCGAGCTACCGGTTGGCCGGCGCACGCTGGCGCTGCTGGACTTGCTGGAGAACGACCTCGACCGGGCGTCGGTGATCGCCTTCGCCACCGACAGCGCCATGCCGGAGGCGACGCGGGCCCGCTACCGCGGCAGCCCCGCCCAGTGGGACAGCCGCTCGCGGGAGGCCGGCGTGGTGCGGGGCCGCGGGGAGTGGGCGCTGCGCCTCGACGCGCTGCGCGAGCGGCTGAAGGAGCGCCTCGGCGGTGACGACGACAACCCGCCTGCGCACTGGCTGGACGAGCGCCTCAGGCAGATCGAGGGCCTGAAGACGTTCGTCGAGGACCTGGCCGACCGCATCGCGGGCCGGCCGGGCGAGGCGCCGTGGTCCGAACACGTCGCCCACCTCGAGGAGATGCTCAACACCTACCTCACCGGACACGAGGCGATCCTCGACTCCGTCCGGGCGCTTACCCGCCTGGACGGCCTGACCCCGAGGGTCGCGGCCGAGCGCTTCATTGCCGTCGTTCGCGGCGTTGTCGGCGGTCTGCGCTCCACCGACGTCGAGGAGGGCAGCGCCGGCGCCTTCCGAGCCCGCGGCATCAACGTGATCGACGTCAACTCGCTGCGCCACACGCGGTTTCGCGCCGTCTGCGTGCTCGGCCTGGCCGAGCGCAGCTTCCCCCCGCCCCCGCGCCAGGACCCGCTCCTGCTCGACGACGAACGCGAGCGCATCGGCCTGCCGCTCCGCGCTCGCGGCCCCGACCCCGAGCCGCTCCAGTTTGCCCTCGCGGTCCAGGCCGCCGAGGAGCGCCTGCTGCTCTCGTATCCGCGCACCGAGTACGGCTCGGGCCGCCCCCTGATCGCCTCGAGCTTCCTGCGATCCGCGGCCGAGGCGCTGGCCGGCGAGCGCATCCCCGCCGAGTCGCTGCCCGACCGCGACGATTCGTGGCTCCAGCGCCTCGGCGCCGACCGCGTGGCGGCTCCGGCGTTGGCGGACGCGCTCAACCTCAGCGACTACGACCGGACCCTGATCGAGACGGAGCAGGAGGTCGGCGTCGGCCTGATGGCCGAGAAGCGCCCCACCGCCGCCCGCGGCCGCCGTGCCTGGCTCGCGCGCCAGGCCGACGGTCTCCTGACCCCCTATGAGGGCGGGCTCACCGAGGCCGTCCGCGAAGCGCTCGCCGGCCACCCCCGGCTCACCGAGCCCATGTCTCCCAGCTCCCTGGAGACCTTCGCCACCTGCGCCATGCGGTTCTTCCTCTCCCGGATGCTGGGGCTCAGCGAGCTGGACGAGCCCGAGCAGATCGCCCAGCTCACGGCGCTCGAGCGCGGCAGCCTCATGCACGAGGTAATGGAGCGGGCGATGCGCACGTGGCTCCCTCACGACCCGCCGTCCGAGACGCGCCGCGACGACCACCTCGCCGAGCTCGAGCGGATCGCCGGGCGGGTGTTCGCCGCCTACGAGGCACGTGGCGTCACCGGCTACCAGGCCCTCTGGGAGGCCGACCGCGAGGCGATCTTGCTCGACCTTCGCCTCTGGTACGAGCGGGAGGTCGTCGACTCGCACACCGGCCGCTTCGACGCCGCCGACTTCGAGGTCGGCTTCGGGCTGTCCGGCGGCAACGGCGGCTCGCACTCGACCGAACGCCCGCTCGAGCTGCCGGTCGGCGGCCGGCGCCTGGGCTTCCACGGGCGCATCGACCGGCTGGAGTGGCGTCGCGAGGGCGGCGGCTTCCGAGTCATCGACTACAAGACCGGCCGCTTTCGCGAACGCAGGAAGGACGTCTTCGCCGGAGGTACGGCTCTCCAGCTCCCACTCTACCTCCATGCCGCCGCCGACGTGATCCTCGGTCGCGACTGGCGAGAGGGCCGCTCCGAGTACTTCTACTCGACGCGAAAGGGCGGCTTCACCCGCGTGGAGATGACCGCCGACAAGCTGGGCGCGCACCGCGAGGAGTTCGAGCGCCTCCTGCGCGGGTTCGCCCAGGCGATGCGCGAGGGCACCTTCGTCGCCCGGCCCTCGGACGACAACTGCAGGTTCTGCGACTTCCGCACCCTGTGCCCCTCGGTCAACGACCACAGGGCCCAGCGAGACCGCAAGTCCGCCGACCCCCGGGTGCGGGCGCTCGACGAGCTGGCGGAGATCGAATGACCACGCTAGTCGACGACGCCCCCGCCCGCGCGCGGATCGAAACCGATCTCGACACCAACCTGTGCGTCGAGGCCGGCGCGGGGACCGGGAAGACAACCGTGCTGGTGGCGCGGGCCGTGGCCCTGCTTCGCAGCGGGCGCGCCACGGTCGACGACCTGGCGGTCATCACCTTCACCGAGAAGGCGGCGGGTGAGCTGTCGGCGCGCGTGCGCTTCGAGCTGGAACGGGCGCTCGACGATGAGCGCCTCGGTGAGGACGAGCACGCTCGGATCGAGCAGGCCCTCCTCGACCTCTATAGAGCCCGCATCCAGACCATCCACGCCTTCGCGTCCGACCTGCTGCGCGAGCGCCCGGTCGAGGCCCGGCTCGACCCTCAGTTCGAGACGCTGGACGACCTGAAGGCCGACGTGCGGTTCGAGGAGGCCTATCGCCGCTGGCTCGACGGGCAGCTGGCCGAGCGCAACGATCCCGTGGAGCGGGCGATGCGCCGCGGATTCGACCTCCGCGGCCTGCGCAGGCTGGTCGAGACGGTGCACCGCCACCGCGAGGCGCTGCCGCTGGCTGAGCCGAAGCCGACGAGGCCGGACGTGGCCGGCTTTCAGGCGGCGCTGGCCGGCTGGGCGGGACAGCTGCGGAATCTGCAGCCCCGCTGCCACAACTCCGAGGACGCCGCGCACTGCCACCTCAAGGAGGTGCTCGAGTTCGAGGGGAAGGTCGGTCGGGCCACCGATCGCGACGAGGTCGAGCGCCTGGTCCTGTTCGAGGCTCCGAGGCCGCGGCTCAACGTCGGTCAGGCGACCAACTGGGATGAGGACGCGTGCTCGCGGGTCAGGGAGGTCCTGAGCGAATACCGCTCCGAGCTCGAGGAACTCAGGTCAGACCTGCGCACCGACGCCCTGGTCGGCCTGCTGCCCCTGGCCGAAGACTTCGCCGACTCCTACGCCCGCGAGCGCCGCGCCGACGGCGTGACCGACTTCGACGACCTGCTCCTGTGGGCGCGCGACCTGCTGCGTGACAACCACCACGTGCGTCAGCACTTCCACCGGCGGACCAGCCGGGTGCTGGTGGACGAGTTCCAGGACACCGACCCCGTCCAGGCCGAGCTCATCGCGTGGCTATGCACCCCGCCAGGCGCCGAGGGCGACTGGCGGGCGCTCGAGCCCGCGCCCGGCAGCCTGTTCGTGGTCGGCGATCCCAAGCAGTCGATCTACCGCTTCCGCGGCGCCGACATGGCCATCTACGACACGGTCAAGCGCGGCCCGCTGGCCGGCGAGCTCGAGTACCTGACCCGCAACTTCCGCTCCAGCGACGAGCTGCTGCACTGGCTCAACCGTCTCTTCGACCGCGTGCTCGAGGCCCGGGAGGGCGTGCAGCCGCCCAACGCGCCACTGGACAGCGGCATCTCGATGGCCGCCGAGGTGGGTCGGCCGCCGGTCGTGGTCGTCCGCTCCCAGGCCGGCGTTGAGAAGGCCGCCGCCCGGCGCGATGAGGAGTTCGGCCTGATCGCCTGCACGGTCTCGCGGGCGGTCCGCGACGAGGCCTGGCCGGTGCGCGACCCTCTCCATGACGACACCGTCCGTCCCGCGCAGTGGCGCGACATCGCCATCCTGGTTCCCGCCCGGACCGGGATCGAGCGCCTGGAGTCGGCCCTTCAGCGTTACGGCGTCCCCTACCGCTTCGAGGGCGGTCGCGGCTTCTTCGCTCGCCAGGAGGTCCGCGACGTCATCTCGCTGCTGCACGCCATCGACGACCCGACTGACGCCATCTCGATCGTGGCCGCCCTGCGCTCGCTGGCCTTCGGCTGCTCCGACGAGGGCCTGCTGCTCTGGCAGCTCGAGCATGAGCGCTTCGACTACCGCCCTGTCCGCGCCGATGCCGCCGGACCCGAGGCCGTCCGCGACGCCATGCTCACGCTGGCCGACCTCAACCGCGCCGCCCGCGGCCTGTCGCTCGCCGAGCTCGTCCGCACCGCGATCGAGAGGACGGGCCTGGTCGAGGCGGCGCTCAGCCTGCCCAGCGGCGCCCAGAGCGCGGCCAACGTGATGAAGCTGCTCGACCACGCGCGCGAGTTCTCCGCCGCCGGCAGCGGCGCCCTGCGCGCCTTCACCGGCTGGCTCGCCCGCCAGCGCGAGACCGAGGCCGACGAGCCCGACGCGCCGGTGGCCGAGGAGCGCGACGACGCCGTGCGCGTGATGACGATCCACGCCGCCAAGGGCCTTGAGTTTCCGATCGTCTGCCTGGCCAACCTCGAGTCCACCGGCCCCGGCGGCCAGGTGGACGCCGTCGGCAACGTCGAGCAGGGCCGAATCGACCTCAAGCTCGGCAGCAGGAGCCAGGGCAGCGCCTTCTGCACCCCGGGCTGGGACGAGGTCAAGCCGCAGGAGGACGACGCCCTGGCCGCCGAGCGCGACCGCCTGCTCTACGTCGCCGCCACCCGCGCCCGCGACCACCTGGTGATCCCGGTGTGCGGCGACAAGTCGGACCGCCGGAGCTTCATGTCGCGGCTGCGCGAATCGCTGCCGCAGGCCGACGGCGAGGTCGCGGGCGGCCAGGCGGTCGACGACTGCTGGCTCTACGACGTCTCCCTGCTGGAAAGGGTCGAGCCGGCACCGCCGCCAACCGGGACGCCAGCCGAAGCCGCAGCTGTCGAGGCCGCGGGAACCGCACGCGACCGGTGGGACCAGGATCACGCCGACCTCATGCGCGAGCGCAGGCGCGGCATCGAGATTGTCACCGCGTCAGGTCTCAAGGTCGACCCCCGCCCCCTCGCCGCCATCGCCGAGGCCCCGACCGCCGACGGCGACGAGGGCCCGACGATCGACAAGGACAGCACCCCGCCCCTCGAGCTCGGCGACGCCTTCCACCGCGTGATGGAGAAGGTGACCCTCCCCGACGCCCCCGACCTCGACGAGCTCGCCCAGGCGATCTGCGCCGAGGCTGCCATCCCCGAGGCCACCGACCTGGTCATCGACATGACCCGCCGCTGCCTCGCCTCCGACATCGTCCAGCGCGCCATCGCCACCTGCGACATCCACCGCGAGGTCCCCTTCGTCGTCGAGGAGAACGGCAAGGTCCTCATCGGCCGCCTCGACCTCATCTTCCGAGACGGTCACCGCGCGGTCGTCGTCGACTACAAGACCGACGCAGTGGAGCCTGGAGCCGAGCCCGCCGCTGCCGACGCGCATCGCGGTCAGGCGTACGTGTACGGGCGCGCGGCTAAACAGGCGCTTGGGACGGAGAGCGCCGTCGTCATGCTGTTCGGGCGGACCGGAACCACGGCGGCAACGCTCTAGTGGCTTACATCTTCCATGGCCCTGTGATGAGTTCAAGCCGGCGCTGGCGACTGCGGACTTGTCTGGCGCTCCGTCACGGGCGTGACCTCATAACTGCGGCTGAAGTCGTCAGCCAGCGGGCAATCCCACCCGGCGGTCGCCGGCGGTTCACCTTCAAGTGCCTACGCGGGCGCGTCGGCGGGTACTTCTGCGGTCGCTAGCTCGACCGGGATGCCGTTGAGGACGGCGTTGCCGGAGAGGGGGTCGATGAGGGTCTCGTCGGCTAGGAGGTTGGAGTTGGTGCCGGCGTGGGCGGTGGCTACGGTCATGCGGAGGCCGGGGGTGTCGTGGCCCCAGCCGTGGGGGATGCTGATGACGCCGGGCATGACGGCGTCGGTCACCTCTATCGGGACCTCGACGGTGCCGGCGCTCGAGGTCACGCGGGCGGGGGCGCCGTCGGTGAGGCCGAGGCGGGCGGCGTCGTCGGGGTGGACGTGGGCGGTGCAGCGCTCCTTGCCCCGCACCAGCGGCTCGAGGTTGTGCATCCAGGAGTTGTTCGAGCGCAGCTGGCGGCGGCCGATCAGCACCATGCCGCCGTTGGTGGTGCGCCCGAGGGCGGCGCGGAGGCGGTCGGCGTCGGCGGCGATCGGCTCGGGCGCGAGCTCAATGCGGCCGCTGGGGGTGCGCAGGACCTCGGGGATCCTTGGCTCGAGGGGGCCGAGGTCGATGCCGTGGGGCGCGGCCTCGAGCGTGGCCAGGCTCAAGCCGTCCGGCCTGCCGTTGAAGCCGTCGCCGTAGGGGCCGGCGCGGAGCTGGAGGTCCAGTAGGCGCTCGGGGCCGCGGCGGTCGGTGAGCGCGGCGACGACCTCGTCCGGGTCGCGGCCTTCAAGCGAGCCGCCGGGCCGGGTCACCTCGCGGCGCACCGCCTCGGCGGCGACGAAGTCGTCGAGCGCTCCCATATCGGCGTCGGCGCCCTGTCCGGCGGCGATCGCGGTCAGCCGCAGCAGCGTCTCCCACTCCTGCGGCATCCCCGGCTCGGACGGCATGGCGGCCGCCGTGTAGTTGGCCACGTTGCGGATCGCGAGCTGGTAGAAGGCCAGGTCGTAGTGGGAGTGCTGGAGCGGCGTGGGCCCGGGCAGGATCACGTCGGCGAACCGGGTGGTCTCGTTGACGTAGACGTCGATCGAGACCATGAAGTCCAGGCCCTCCATCGCCCGGGCCAGGCGCCCGGAGTTGGGCGTGCTCACGGCCGGGTTGCCGGCGATGGTGATCAGCGCCCGGACCTGTCCCTCGCCGGGCGTGTCCATCTCCTCGGCCATGCAGCAGACCGGGAGCTCGCCGTAGACCTCGCCCAGCCCGCGCACGCGGCTGGCCCAGCGGCCGAGCTTCACCCCCCGCCCCCGCCGTGGCGTGCCCAGCGAGTTCGCCTGGCCGGCGGCGGCTCGGGTGAACATGGCGCCGCCGGGGCGGTCCAGGTTTCCGGTCAGCACGTTGAGCACGTCGACCAGCCAGCTGGCCAGCGTGCCGAACTCCTGGGTGCAGGTGCCGATCCGCCCGTACACCACGGCGCGCTCGGCGCCGGCCAGCTCGCGCGCCATGCGGCGGATCTCTCCCGCCTCCACACCGCACACCGTCGCCGCCGCCTCGGGCGTGAAGTCGGCCAGCAGCGCCGGCAGCTCGTCCAGTCCGTTCAGCCACTCCCCCACCGGACCGACGTCCACCAGCCCCTCGTCGAACAGCACGTGCGCCATCGCCGCCAGCAGCAGCGCGTCGGTTCCCGGCCGGATGAAGTGGTGCTCGTCGGCGTGCTCGGCGGTGCGGCTGCGGCGCGGGTCGACAACCACCACCTTGCCGCCGCGCTCGCGAATCGCCCGCAGCCGGCCGCGCATGTCGGGCGCGGTCATCAGCGAACCGTTGGAGGCCAGCGGGTTGGCGCCGAGGATCAGCAGGTGGTCGGTGCGGTCCACGTCGGGGATCGGCACCGAGAGCATCGTCCCGAACATCAGCCCGGCCGAGACCTGCTTGGGCATCTGGTCCACCGTGCTGGCCGAGAAGATGTTCTTCGTCCCCAGCGCCTTGAGCAGCACGCGCGCGTACAGGGTCAGCGACAGGTTATGGACGTTGGGGTTGCCGAGGTAGACCGCCACTGCGTCGCGCCCGTGCGCCTCGAGCAAAGGCGGCAGGCGGCGCTCGATCTCGGCGAACGCCTCGTCCCACGTCGCCTCGACCAGCTCGCCGTTGCGGCGCACCAGCGGGACGCGCAGGCGGTCGGGGTCCTCGTGCAGCGCCTTGAGCGAGCCGCCCTTGGGACAGATGAACCCGTGGGAGAAGACGTCCTCGCGGTCGCCGCGGATCTTCTCCACCCCGCCGTTGAGCTGGATCTCCAGCCCGCAGGTGGCCTCGCACAGCGGGCAGGTGGCGTACGCCGTCGTCGTCGGGGTCATGGCCCTCCTGTCAGCGGCCTGGAGATCCGGTCCGCGCCGTCGGGGCAGCCTATCTCGCCGGCTGTCTCGGCGCCGGTGCGGGCCGCGCCGGTGCCTCGACCGGTCGGGCCAGCCCGACGAACGCCACCAGCGCCGCGGCCAGCAGGACGACCGCGCACAACGCCACACCGGCCCGCGCGCCCGCGTCGAAGCTGAGATCGGCGTGGGCGACCAGAGCAGTCTTCGCTCCGCCGGGCAGTCCGACGGCCACCTCGCGCGCGCCCTCGATCGAGTCGTGGGCCATCGCGCGCGCCGGGGCGGGAAGTCCGGAGAGCCCGGCGTCGAGGGCGGAGCGGTAAACCGCTGCGAAGAGGCTTCCCACCAGCGCCACCCCCACCGCGCCCCCGATCTGGCGAGCCAGCTGGTTGACCGCGCCGCCGTCACCCGCCTTCTCCGCGCCGAGATCGTTGATGACCACGGCGGTCGCCGGCACCAGGCCTCCCACCAGGAAGGCGCCGAACAACCCCATCGCCACCAGCACGAGCGCCAGCGGGGTGTGCGGGCCGATCAGCAGGAGGAGCGCGCTGGCGGCCGCCATCCCGCACAGGCTGGCCACCAGCGTCGCCCGGGGGCCCCACCGGGCGATCAGCCACCCACTGGCGATCGCCGCGGGGACCATCGCCAGGCCGAGCGGCAGCAGCGCAAGCCCGGCCACGGCGGGCGGGCGGCCCTGCACGTACTGGAGGTACTGGGGGAGCAAGAAGAGCAGGCCGAGGAACACGAGGTAGGAGCCGAAGAGCGCCACCGCACCGGCGACGACCCGCGGGCGGACCAGCACGCCCAGGTCGAACAGGGGATTTAGCCGCCGCCGCTCGAGGACCACGAACGCCGCGAGACACGCCACCCCGACGACGGCGGCGGCGAGCACCGCCGGCCGGCCCCATCCCCGCGAGGGCCCCTCGATGAGCGCGAAGACGACACTGCCCAACCCGATCGTGGACAGCGCCACGCCCCCGAGGTCGAGCGGCGGCGCGGCCGGGTGCCGCGACTCGGGTAGCAGCAGGAGCCCGGCGGGGACGACGAGCACCGACACGGGGATGTTGACCAGGAACACCGCCGGCCACCCCAGCCCGGCGACCAGGACCCCGCCCAGGACCGGCCCGACGCCGATCGCCACGCCGGCCACCACCGCCCAGATGGCGATCGCCCGGGCGCGTTCCTCCACCGGGAACATCACGGTGATTAGCGCGAGCGCGGTCGGCAGGATCCCCGCCACCGCCGCGCCCATGAGGACGCGAGCGCCGATGAGCTGGATGGGCTCGATGGACACGGCGGCGAGGGCCGACGCGACCGCGAACAGGACGAAGGCGCCCAGGAACACACGCCGCCGCCCGAACCGGTCGGCCAGTCCGGTCCCCAGGAGCAGCAGCGCCCCCAGCGCGACCAGGAAGGCGTCCATGACCCACTGCAGCTCGGTGATCCCCGCCCCCAGCTCGTGTGAGATGGCAGGCAGCGCGACGTTGACGATCGTCATGTCGATGCCGCTGATGAACATCGCGCAGCAGATCACGCCGAGGCCCCACCACCGCCGCGCCTCGAGCGGTCCGTGGGGGGCTGGGAAGGCGTGCAGGAAGCCGAGGTGCTCGATCGGGCGAGTAGATCAGGTTCCCCGGATCCGCGCGGCCGGCGGACCCAGATCAGCGCGGGCCCGCCGGCCCGGCGTCAGCCGCGGCTGACGCACCGCCAGCGACGTCTACGCCGCCGCCGCGGCCTCCGCCCGCAGGTGGTTGCGCGCCGCGTCCAGCACCGCGGCCGGCTGCTCGAGCATGATGCTGTGACCACACTCCTCGACCACCACCAGTCGTGCCTGCGGGATGAGCTCCTCCAAGCGCTCGCCGTAGGGCACCGGCACCACCCGGTCCGAGCGCCCCCAGATCAGCAGGGTGTCGGCGGTCACCCGGGGCAGCAGGCCCTCGAGTCGCGGGTCGTGCATGTAGGGGTTCCAGGCGACCTTGGCGGTCGCCGCCATCGCCTTGAGGAAGTTGGCCAGGTCGTCGTCGTCGAGCGTCATCAGGTCGGGGATGGCGACCTTGGCCAGCGGGTTCTTGGGGTCATGAAAGGACAGCGCCCGGGCGTCCTCCTCCTTGCCCAGCGTCATGGCGAACACGTCGGCCATCGGGACGTCGGGCAGCCGGATCCCCACGCTGGCGGCCAAGACCATGCGACCGACGCGCTCGGGCCAGCGGGCCGCGACCTCGATGGCGATCCAGCCGCCCAGCGAGGTGCCCATCACGTCGACCTGCTCCCAGCCCCGGGCGTCCATGAAGGCCAGGTAGTGGTTGGCCAGGTCCTCGATGTCGTGGATCGTCTCCAGGCCCTCCGACTCCCAGAAGCCGGGATGGGCCGGGGCCACCACCGTGCGGTCCTCGGCCAGGCCGTTGAGCACGTCCATCCAGACCAGCGCCTCGCCCGCGGCCGAGTGCAGGTACAGCAGCGGCGGCCCCGACCCGCCCTCGGCCACCTGCACCCGCCGCCCGGCAATCTCCTCGAAGCCGACCTCCATCAGGCCGCCGCCAGCTGCTCGTCGGGGAAGGCGACCTGCGCCGGCGGGGGCTCGGCGGCGTCGGGAAAGCGCTGCGCCAGGCGCGGCATCACCTGCTCGGCGAAGCGCGCCATGTTCGCTCGCGCCTTGTCAGCGGGCATGTTGCCGAGCTGGAACAGGCCCAGCAGGTTGCCCGCCCCCAGCTCCTGGTTGTGCTGGGCGAGCTTCTCGTACACGGTGTCGGGCGAACCCACCACCGCGTAGCTGCCGCGCTCCACGTCGTCCCAGGTCTCGACCCCACTGATGAACAGCTTGTCCACCGAGCGGAACACCCGGATCGCCGACTGGATGCTGGTGTAGCCCGGCGGGGCCAGGGTGAGGCCGGGGATCAGCTTGCGCTTGAAGTACCAGAAGTGCTCCTCGAACTCGGCGCGGGCCTGGTCGTCGGTCTCGCCCACGTAGATCGGCATCAGCAGGCCCATCTGCTCGGGGTGCGCGTCGTAGCCCTCGCGCTGGCAGGCCTGCTTGAACAGGCCGTAGGTCTTCTTGAAGAAGTCGATGTGGAAGTAGGGGATGCCCATGTAGGCGTAG
>JBJMKZ010000051.1:0-14483 GCA_045805565.1 Solirubrobacteraceae bacterium
ACTGGAACTACTGGTGGACCTACCTCAGCGAGCACCTGACCTCCAACGACCCCACCGGCACCGCCCAGCGGGTGCTGATCAACAGCGCCCCCCCGCAGCACAACAGCCTGGGCAGCGAGGGCGCCTACGAGCCGGCCAACGCCACCCGCAAGACCGCGGCCTCGGAGGGCTATCCCACCGTCCCGCTGTTCGCCGGCACCCCGTTCAAGGTCCCCCTGCAGGAGCTCATCAGCGAGCTGTTCGGCGACCCCGCCGTCCAGCACGGCCAGAATTACTCCGCCGCCATCGACAACAAGGGCCATGCCGACTGCGAGTTCGGGCAGCAGGGCTATCCGACCAACCGCATGGCGGTCGCCATCCCCGACCGCGACTCGTCGGGCAATCGCTTCCAGGTCGTGCGCGACCCCCACACCCCCGGCAACCAGGGCCCCACCTACCACGGGCGCTCCGAGGTGCCCGACGGCGAGACCTTCTCCCGCCAGCCCGAGTGGCCGCCGGCCTCCCAGCTGCCCGACGCTCTGAGCACGGGGGTCTACGGCGGATGGTGACGAGTCGGTCGCCCGCTGATAGTACGAGGGAATGCCCGGCCTTCACCCCGGTTAGCCGGATAGGCTGACGCTCAGGAAGCGAGGCGCCGCCGGGAGGCCAGGGCCGACCGCCACCGCGATGCTCATATCGCCCGGATCGGCCGGCAACCCCAGCCTGACGGACGGCGATGAGTCTCCCCCGGCAGGACGGTCTAAGGTGCCATACCCGTCGCGGGGAGTCCGGTCTCGCCGTACGAGAGGACGCATCGCCATGGAGCAGAAGATCACCCCGAACCTGTGGTTCGACACCGAGGCCGAGGAGGCCGCGGGCTTCTACACCTCCGTCTTCAAGGACTCGCGCATCGTGAACGTCGCCCGCTACACCGAGGCCGGGCCGCGACCGGCCGGCATGGTGATGACCGTGGAGTTCGAGTTGGACGGTCAGCGCTTCGTCGGGATCAACGGCGGTCCGCAGTTCAAGTTCGACGAGGCGGTGTCCTTCCAGATCAACTGTGAGACCCAGGATGAGGTCGACTACTACTGGGAACGGCTGTCCGAGGGCGGGGAGGAAGGGCCCTGCGGTTGGCTCAAGGATCGCTACGGCCTGTCCTGGCAGGTGGTTCCGACCGGTATGGAGGAGTTGTTCACCGATCCGGACCCCGAGCGGGCCCGTCGCGCGATGGACGCGATGCTGGGGATGGGCAAGCTCGACATCGCCGCGCTGCGCAGCGCGGCGGACGGCGTCCCGTCGACCTGAGGGCCCGGCGGCAGCCGCGCCGCCGCCAGCTCCAGGCTGCGCCTATCGATGGATTGCGAGGCGCCGGGGCCGGATCACGCGTGAGGTGTCCATTTCTTCGTCGGCGGTTCGTCTGAGAGGCGAACGAGCTCCACGACAGGAGGAAGCGATGAAGTACATGCTGCTGATCCATCAGGGCGACACCCCGACGCCACGGTCCCCGGCGGAGTGGGGGCGCCTGTCCGAGGACGATCAGAAGGCGATCTACGCCGAGTACAGGGCGATCTCCGAGGACCCAGGCGTGAGCGCCGGCGCCCAGCTGCAACCGCCCGAGATGGCTACGACCGTGCGGGTGCAGGACGGCAAGACGCTGACGACCGACGGTCCGTTCGTCGCCACCAAGGAGGCGCTGGGCGGGTACCTCATGTTCGAGGCCGACGACATTGACGCCGCGATCGAGCTTGCGGCGCGCATCCCGGCGGCCCGCCTGGGCGGTGCGGTGGAGGTGCGGCCGGTCGTGGAGCGATAGCGATCCTCGAGCAGGCCTTCCGCGACGAGTGGGGCCGCGTCCTCGCCAGCCTGATCGGCTTCCTCGGCGACTTCGACCTCGCCGAGGAGGCCGCCCAGGAAGCCTTCGCGGTCGCCGCCGACCGCTGGCCGCGGGACGGGACGCCGGCCAACCCGCGCGCCTGGCTGGTGACCACGGCACGCAACCGCGCGATCGACCGCATTCGCCGCGATCGCACGCTCGCGGCGAAGGCCCGCCTCCTCGACGTGCCGGAAACCATGGAGGAAAACGTGGACGAGACGACGATCGCCGACGAGCGGCTCGAGCTGGTCTTCACGTGCTGTCATCCCGCGCTCGCGCTCGATGCCCAGGTCGCGCTCACGCTGCGGACCCTGGGCGGCCTGGGGACGGAGGAGATCGCGCGCGCCTTCCTCGTGCCCGAGGCGACCATGGCCAAGCGGCTCGTCCGCGCGAAGCGCAAGATCAGGGCCGCCGGGATCCCGTTTCGGGTGCCGGCGGCGCACCTGCTCCCCGACCGCCTCGCCGCGGTGCTCGCGGTCGTCTACCTGATCTTCAACGAGGGCTACGGCGGCCGCGGAGAGCTGGCGGCCGAGGCGATCCGGCTCGGGCGGGCGCTGGCCGAGCTGATGCCCGACGAGCCCGAGGTGCACGGCCTGCTGGCGCTGATGCTGGTGAACGACGCGCGGCGCGACGCGCGATTCGCCGACGGGGCGGTGGTCCTACTGCGCGATCAGGACCGGTCGCTGTGGGACTTCGACCAGATCGGTGAGGGACGGGCCGCTCTCGATCGCGCGCTGGCGCTCGGCGGCCGCGGTCCGTACGTGGTGCAGGCGGCGATCGCGGCCCTGCATGCAGATGAGCCCCAGGACTGGCCGCAGATCGCGGCCCTGTACGGCGAACTCGCCGGCCTGACCGGCTCGCCAGTCGTGGAGCTCAACCGCGCCGTCGCCATCGCCGAGGCGGGCGACGTCGAGCCCGCGCTCGCCCTGGTGGACCGCCTCGAGCTCGACCGCTACCACTACCTGCACGCCACGCGCGCGGAGCTGCTGCGCCGGCTCGATCGCGTCGAAGCTGCTCGCGCGGCTTACGATCGCGCGCTGGAGCTGGTTGCCTCGGACGCCGAGCGGCGCTTCCTCGAGCGGCGGCTGGCGGAGTTGCCAGGGTGACCGGCCGCGGATCGCCGCTAGAACCGCGAATCAGCCGGCCACGGTGGTCGGCGGGCGCGCGGGCGGCTGACGCCAGATCCCCGTGATCGGCCGGGCCGACGCCGAGCGGCCCAGCCGCGGGAGCCCCCAGGCATCCTCGATCGTCCTCAGCAGGCTGTAGTGACCAAGCGGCGCCGACGACCTGGCCCCGGCGCGTACCGCGGGACCCACCGCCAGGGCGGGGATGTGCCCTCCGCCCCCGGCGAGGTCAGTGGCCGCACCTTCGTCGAATATCACGAACGCGACCCCGTCGGCCAGGCGTCCGGCACCAAGCAGGGCGGGCAGGAGACCTCGCAGCCAGCGATCGCCGGTGGCGACCGAGCAGTCGTGCATGTCGTGGCACAGATCGGGCACCACGAGCGAGAAGGCGGGAAGCCGGTGTGAGGCCAGATCGCCGCGCAGCCGACTGAGCGCGACGATGTGACCGCGCCGCACCGGGCTCGCGCCGATGTCGGCGAAGTACAGGAAGGGATTGTGCCGCTTGACGTAGCGGCCGGCCTGGATCCCGGCGAAGCCGGTGGCGGGCAGCCCCTCGGCGTAGACCCTCCAGCTGCGGCCCGCCGCGTCGAGCTCGTCGGCGAGGTTGCGTGCCCGCACCGAGCACCGGATGCAGTCGGTGGTCACCCCGTGTGTGGACCCCGAGATCAGGGCGATGTAGTTGGGCAGGCTGGGATGGGCGACGCCGTAGTAGCGCGTCAGCAGTGCACCGGTCCGGGCCAGCCGGTTGAACGTCGGCGCCGCGGGCGAGCCGATCACCTGGCCGTAGCTGCGGTTCTCGAAGATGATCACCACCACGTGGCGCAAGCACGGGAGCTGCCGTGCCGTGGCCGGGCGACAGGGCGGCGACGCGCTCGGGGCCGACGCGCTCGGCGCGGATGTGGTCGCGGCGCCGCACGCCAGCGAAGCCGCCGCTATCGCCATCCCGGCCAGACCAGCTCGTGTGAACCCGCGCACCCGGTTGCCCTCCGTAGCCGCGCTCAGCGTATCGGCCGATCCGATGCCACAGCCGCGGTCCCAGCGCGGCCGGACGTCGGTGGCGCCGCCGGGGCGACGCCCAGCCGGCTCTGCAATGACGGCTGCAGGCGCGGGTGCCCCGTGGGCGCAGAATGGCGGCGTGAGCGCACAGCGCCGATATCTGCGAGCGGCGGTGGCCGCCGGGACCGCGCTTGTGGCGGTGGGCGCAGCCGTCCCGGCTGCGGCAGGTCCCAGCCCCCAGCAACTGCAGGACCGCATCGCCGGGATCCAACGCCACGAGGGCGGCCTGCGGTCTTCGATTCAGTCGGACACGACGAACCTGCGACAGCTTCGAGGCCCGATCGACGATCTGCTGGTCCGCCTACACGGACTGGAGGCCAGTCTGGCCATCGAGCGGCGCCAGCTGGACGACCTCCAGGCGCAGCTGCGCACGGCGCGCGCCAAGCTCGCCTTCCTCCAAGCCCAGCTCAGGCGCGACTATGCGGCGCTGCGGGTCCAGCTGGTCGCCGACTACGAGTCGCCGCCACCCGACTGGGTGACGGTGGTCCTGGACTCACACGGGTTCGCCGACCTGCTCGAGCGGATCGACGTGCTGAGGCGCATTCAGCACGGCAACGTCCAGACGACGCTCCAGGTCAGGACCGCCCGCGCCACGGTCGCCCGCCAGGTGGGCCGGCTGGCGGACCTCGAGGCCCGCCAACAGCGCATCACCGATGCGATCCTCCTCCAGCGCCAGGAAGTGGCGCGGGTCCGGTATGCGCTCCTGGCGCGCGAGCGGTCCTACGCGCGCGATCGCGCCGGCAAGAACGCGAGGCTCAGCGACCTGCGCTCGCGCCGCCAGCGTCTCGAGCAGCGACTCTCGCGGCTCCAGGGCCCCATGGCTCTGGGCGGGCTGGTCCACGACGGGATCTACGGCTTCTTCCAGTACCCGGGCACCAACTACAGCGTTGGCGACGAGCCCGAGCTCGCCGCCCGTCTGAACCGGCTGGGCAAGGCGCTTCACCTGCACCTGATCGGCATCTCCGGCTACCGCTCTCCCCAGCACTCGGTCGAGGTGGGCGGTTTCGCCAACGATCCCCACACCCAGGGGGCGGCGTCCGATACGCCCGGCGTCGAGGGCGTGCCGGAAGCGACCCTGGAGCAGTTCGGGCTGACCCGTCCGTTTGGAGGCGCGGCGGAAGCCGACCACATCCAGCTGCTGGGCAGCCGGTGATCGCCCCTCGTCAGGCCGGGGGCCCGCCCTGGTCAGGGACGGCCGCTTGGCCCCGCACGCGGATCAGCCGCCGGTCAGCTTCTCCGGCAGAGGCTGGTTGGGCGGCGGGGGATCGTCCATGACCAGGCGGGGCACCGTCACCAGGCGATAGCCGCGCCGTCGCAGACCGCGGACGATGGCCGGCAGCGCCCGGATGGTCTGCGCGCGATTGCCCCCGGCGTCGTGCATGAGCACGATGGCGCCCGGGCGCACGCCGCTGAGCACGTTGTGCACGATCGCCTTGACCCCGGGCTGCAGGTAGTCCTCGCTGTCGATCGTCCACAGCACCATGAGCATCGCCCGGCGCTTGAGTGCCGCCAGCGTCGAGCGGTCGAACGAGCCGTAGGGCGGGCGGAACAGCGTCGGGCGCCCGGCGCCGTAGGGGGCGATCGCCTTCACCTGGCGATCGAGCTGACGTGCCTGGTCGGCCGCCGAGAGCTGGCTCATGGTGGGATGGGTGTAGGTGTGATCGCCGACCGGAAACCCGGCGTCCAGCACGTCCTGCAGTCCGCTGTGGAAGGTCCTGACCTGCTCACCGACCACGAAGAAGGTGGCGGGCGCCCGTTGGCTGACCAGCGCACGCACCAGCTGGGAGGTGAACGGCCCCGGTCCGTCGTCGAAGGTCAGCGCCACCTCGCGGCGGTTGGGGGTGCCCTGCGAGATGTAGGCCGTGTAACCGAGCACGCGGTTGATCTCGATCCGCTCGAGCTGGTGCTCGTGCGCTCGACGGCGTTGGGCCAGGCGCTTGGCCAGCGGCGCGGCCGTGCCCCGGCTGGCCGGGCTCAGCGTTCGCAGGTGGTGGGACAAAGACCCGATGACCGCCGCCACCAGGGTCCCCAGCGCCAGCAGGGCCCAGGCCGCCACCGCCCGCCGTCGCCAGATAACCCCTGGCGGGACCGGTGCCCGCGCCGTCCGCTCGGCCCTCGATCGAGGGACGCCGGCGGGTCCGGATTCCCGCCGCGGCGATGTCCCGGTGCCGGGGCGCATCCGCTCGACTATGGCAGCGCGGCCGGCACGAGGTCGCCAGGCTAGCCGCGCGGGTACGCGCGCCGAAGCAGGGCGAGCATCTCGGGCGAGGTCTCGCCGAACGCCGGACAGCAGGGGCCTCCGCCCGGGGCGCTGATGCCGATCTCCAGGTGCGGCCCGGTGGAGATCCCGACGACCCCGCAGCCGATCTGGGCGATCGGCTGGCCGGCCCGGACCTGGGTCCCGACCGGGACCAGCGCCGGCGCGGCATGGCCGTAGTAGATGAAGCGCCCGGCGTAGGGGCCGTGGTCGATGCGCAGCACCGGTGCCCAGGGGCCGAAGCCGCCGATGCCCTCCTGGACGATCGTGCCGCTGGTCATCGCCACCTCGGTGGCCTGCTCGCCGCAGCCGAAGGTGGCGATGTCGACTCCCTGATCCTGCGTCCAGGTCTGGGGCGGCAGGACGTGGCTCAGCGGCTGGATCGGGAACACCCATGCCCCGGGCGGCACGAGTGCCCCGGCCCTGTACGCCTCCGCCAGCTCCCTGCGTACTTCGGCATCCGATGGAGCGCCCGGGCTGACTCCCGTGTACTCGTGTGTGCGCGCGTCGATCGTGGGCAGGGCATCGGCCCCGCCCACCTTTCCGTGCGGATGGCGGGCGAGCTTGGCGTCGCGGGCCGAATGGACCTGCGCCGTCCGGCGCTGGCGCCGGTGCAGGGCGCGGTCCGCCCGGATGACCGCACTCAGCGAGATCAGATGGCGGTCGCGCAGTCGCCCGCGCGCGACGGGAGCCGGCGCGACCGCCAGCGCCACCCCGGTGGTCAGGACCCCGAGCAGCGCCGCCGCCGTGGTCGCCGCGTGGAATCGGCGCCGCATCGGGGCGCCAGTATGCCAGTGCCTGCGCCCCCGGGCTGCCGATGGGGTTACATGCCGATGGCGACCCGGCGACGGCGGTGTCCGAGACCCGGTGACCGCCGGCCGCGCGGCTAGGTCAGGCGCGCCACGACGGCCCGCGAGCTTCCTGGAGCTCGCGGGCCGCCGGCGGGCGTGCGGCCGCGGTCAGCTGCAGCCGACGAGTTGCTTGTTGGCGGCCGGGCTCCGCTCCTGGAGCAGGCCGACGCCCCGGGCGTAGAGCTTGACCTCACGCTCGCGGTCGGGGAGCACCCAGCCGTCGATCTGGATGGCATGGCTGTAGTCGCCCGCCGGGACGCCGACGCGCGACACGGTGCGCTTGACCAGGTTGCTCTCGGAACCCTGTCCCGGGATGTTCTCGATCGCGAAACGCTGTCCGGGCACCGGCCTGGCGGGCATGGCGACGCCGAGCGCCTTGGTCTCACGCCCGTAGCGGAACGCACCCTCGTGACTGACGACCTGCCCGTGCTGGTAGTAGTTGACGTCCTCGCCGAGGTAATAGACGGTCCCGTCATCGGCCTGGGCATAGTGGTCGAGGGCGACTTCATGCAGCTTGCCGGCCTCGTAGGAGCGGTCCTCGACGATGGCGGCCTGGACGCGTTGGCCGTTGATGGTGAACGAGTGGGTGATCGGCAGCAATCTGCGAACCGAACGCGCGAGCTTGCCGTCGTCCACGCCCCGAAGCTCGGAGCAGCGGCGGATGGACAGGGGCAGCCACGGATTGGTGATGCGGGTGGGGTGGCTGAAACGCATCGCTGCACCAGGGCCCGGCGTCGGCCCCGGGACGACTGTGGACTGACCGCAGGCCGCACCGCCGAGCCCGGCCAGCGCGGCGACGATGGCCGCGGTCAGCGGCTTGCGCAACAAGGGGAGGTGATGACTTTGAGGTCTCATGGGGCCGCACCGTAGGGTGCCTGAATGAGAGTGGGATGAGAGCCGTTGCACGCAACTACGGAGTCTGATTGCGGCTGACTACGGAGCGTGCTTGCGGGTGGCTACGTAGCCTGCTTGCGGCTGGCTACGGAGTCGATTTGGGCAGGCTACGGAGTCGGATTTGGGGCGGGCTACGGGGCGGATTGCGGTGCGCGGCTGATCGGCGCGCCACAGTCTGGGACGATCACGGCATGGCGCGAGAGGAAGCAGCGTCGGTCCCCGACGTCTTCGCCGCCGCGTTCCCGACGATGGCCGCCGAGCTCGGGATGGGGTTCTCGCCAGGTCCGCCGGTGGAGGTCGAGGCGGCGGTGGTGCGCTCGACGCCCGAGGCGGAGGCCAGGCGGGCGTTCCTCCTGGCGGATCTCGCGGTGCACGAGTGGTGCCCCATCGCCCTGCGGCGGCAGGGCATCAACCAGCCCGCCGACTGGCTCGACCAGCTGCCGGAGATCGTGTCGGCCGCCGACGCCCGTCATGCCTCCGCGACCCTGGTGCAGGCGCGGGCCCTGGTCGACGGCAACTACGAGCGGATGACGCTCGACTACGCCCGAGAGGCCGCCGACGCCGCCGGCGACATCGAGCTCGCGCTTGCCGAGCTCGACAACCGACCGCACTTCCAGGCCACGGGCAAGGCGGCCGGGCGGTGCCTGGCCGCCTGGGCGGCCTCGACCGCCCAGTACGAGGACGCCTCCAAGCTGGCCGCCGCCGCGGTGGAGCGGCTGGCGACGATCGCCGAGTAGGAGCGTCGCGGGGCGGCCGGCATTCCGGAGACGGCACCCCTCAGCGGATAGGGTTCACCGGAAGCTGACGGCACACTGGTTCAAACGCGTGCTCCTGGCGGCAGCCACCGCCTTCCTGGCCATCAACCTCTTCACCGGCGCACCGCTGCTTGCGCTCTGGGTGGGGTCGCAGGTGCAGAGCACCACCACGCTCTCCATGGTCGGACTCGCGGCTGTGCTCGGCACGTTGGTCGTGGCGGTATCGATCCTCGTCTTCCTGCTCGTCTGGGTGGAGGCCGCGTACAAGGCCGCCACCGGCCAGGCGCCGAGCCGGCGACAGCTCCCCTGGATGCGAAGCCTGCGTGACGAGCGGCAGGAGCTATACCGCGAGCGCACCCCCCTCAACGCGTTCGAGAAGGTGCTGGTGGGAGTCGTACTGCTCGCGGTGGCCGCGTTCGAGACCTGGTTCTTCCTGTTCGCGGGTTCGCCGTTCGGGCCGGCCTAGATCCAGGCGGCGCACCGGGTTGCCCAGGCCACGCTAGCCGGCTCTCGGCTCCAGGACCACCAGCGGGATCGTCCGCTGGGTGCGCTGCTGGTAGCGCCCCCACAGCGGGTTGTATGCAGTCGCTCTCGACCACAACCGGCGGCGTTCCTCACCATTCGCCTCCCTGGCGCGAACCTTGATCCGGCGCGGGCCGACCTGCACCTCGGTGTCCGGGCTGGCGCGCAGGTTGTGCACCCAGCCCGGATGCCTGGGATGGCCGCCCTTGGCGGCCACCACGACGAAGCTCTCGCCATCGGGCATGTAGACCAGCGGCGTGGTGCGCCGACGGCCGGTCCTGGCTCCCACGTGGTCGAGCAGCAGCATGGGCGGGAGACCCGGCAGGCGCCCGCCGACCCGCCCCCCGGTGGCCCGATACACGGTCGCGTGGGCCTCCATGATCCGCGCCAGCAGCGGCCACGCCCGGTCGGCGGCGCGCAGGTAGTCGACCACGTCGCCATGCTAGACCGCCCCGTCCAGAAGCTACCCTCGCGGGGTGAACCGTCTGCCGTTCGACCTCGAGGTACCTGTGGTGCAGGCCGGGATGGGCGGCGGGCTCAGCGGCCACGAGCTCGCGGCGGCCGTGTCCGAGGCGGGCGGGCTCGGGACCATCACCGGCGCCGGTGCGGCGTCGATCGCGCGCGAGCTGGCGGCGGCGCGGGCGCGCACCGACCGGCCGCTCGCGGTCAACCTGCTGCTGCCGTTTGCCCGGCGGGACTGGTTCGACGCGGCAGCCCAAGCCGACGTCGTCGTGACGTTCTGGGGCGCTCCCAGGCGCCGTACCCCTGGGGTGTGGGTGCACCAGTGCGGCTCGGCGGCGGAGGCCCGCGCAGCCCGCTCGGCGGGCGCCGATGCCGTGATCGTGCAGGGGGGCGAGGCGGGCGGGCACGTCCGGGGGACGGTGCCCGCCCTCGAGCTGCTCGCGCAGGTCCGCACCGAGCTGCCCACCGATTATCCGGTGCTGGTGGCCGGCGGGATCGCGGACCGCGATGACGTGCAGCGCGCGCTCGACGCGGGGGCGAGCGCCGCCGTGGCCGGAACCCGGTTCCTGCTCTCCGAGGAGAGTCGCGCCCATCCGGGCTACAAGCAGCGGCTGCTGGGAGCGGACGCGACGATCGTCACCGAGCTGTTCGGGGCGGGCTGGCCGGCGCCCCACCGCGTGGTGCCCAATGCCGCGACCCGCCGCTGGCTTGGCGCCGACGCGCGCGGGCCGGGTCTCCACCGCGTCCTGAATCGCCTGCTGGCCCCGACCGCGCGCTACGTGCCGACGGCGATCCAGGAGCGGGCGGCGCGGTCCCAGCGTCCGGGAAGCCGGCTGCTGGGACCTCTCGCGGCCACCGCCGACGGCCCCGACACCCTGCTCGACGCCGGACCCCTCTACGCCGGCGAGACGGTGGCCCGCATCCATGACGTCAGGCCCGCGGGCGAGCTCGTGCGGTCCCTGACGCCCTGATCGGCGGGGCGGGCAGGCCGGCTCGCGCAGACTACGTCCCGTCGTCGAGGGCGCTCACGACCTCGGGAGTGAGGTCGTCGAGCGAGCGCAGGATCACCGTCGCCGCGCCCAGGGCTTCCTGGCTGGGCGGGTGGGCCGGGTTGGGAATCGCGACCACGTGCATGCCGGCGGCGGCCCCGGCCCGTAGCCCGTTGCTCGAATCCTCGATGGCGACGCAGCGATGCGGCTTCACGCCAAGGCGTCGTGCCGCCTCCAGGTAGACGTCGGCGGCCGGCTTGCCGCGCTCGACCTCCTCCGACGAGACGGTCGCCGCGAACATCCCCTCCAGGCCGCCCGCCCGGAGCACCAGGTCGATGATCTCGCGGTTGGACGATGTCGCCAGACCCAGCGGCCAGCGGCTCGCCAGGCGGGCGACCGCCTCCCGGGCGCCCGGGATCCACGGCAGTCGGCGCCGGTAGCGGTCCTCCACCGCCCGGACCACGCGGTTGGAGATGTCCTGCGGCTCGGCGGGGATCTCCAGCCGGTCGCTGAGATAGCGCGACCACTCCACCGAGCTCATGCCCATCATCGCGCTGGTGGCCTCGGGCGGCCAGCGCCGCCCGCTGGCCGCCACCAGCTCCCGCCGCGCCGCGTCCCACACCTCCTCGGACTGGACGAGCACGCCGTCGAGGTCGAACACGACCGCCTCGATCACTCGAGGTCCCAGCCGAAGTAGACCTCCACCCTGGAGATCTTGTCGCCATCGAAGGTGAGCACCTCGGTGTTGCGAAACCGGCGCCCGTCGGTCTTCGTGCTCTCGTAGGTCACGATGACCTCATCGCCGTGTTCAACGAGCCGCTCGAACTCGAAGGCCTCGATCAGCTCGGCGTTCGGCCAGCAGCGCTCGAAGTACGCCGTGCGGTCGATTCCCACGTCGGCGGGGCTGTAGAACCTGAAGTCCTCGCTCAGGAGCTCCTCCACGACGCGACGATCACCGGATTCGTAGGCGCGGTAGCAGTCGCGGACGAGCTGCGGACGGTCATGGACGGGCATGCGCTCCTCCTCGTCTGGTCGCATCGCGAGAGAACCACTCATCGAGTGCCGGCGCGCGCCGAGCGTCGGCCTATTCCTCTACCCGGAGCCGGCGGCCGAACGCCCGCTCGAAGATGTCGGCCTGTCGCTCCGTCTCCCATCGCGCGACCGAGACATCGCCGTCGGCGACCAGCCGGATCGTCACTGCAGGGTCCTCGATCGCGACGTCGGCTCGAGTCACCGCCTGGTCGCGGCTGCGCTCGAGCTGCTCGGCCACGCGAAGCAGCGCCGACAGGCGCTCGAGCCGCTGCTCGTCCCCGTCCTGCGCGAGCGCCGACAGGTCGTCGAAGCTGGGGGAGCCCTTGCGGTGGTAGCGGGCAGCCTGGGCGATCAGGGCGACCTCCCGCGGGCTGAACCCCGGCAGTCCCGCGTTGAGGATCAGGTAGCGCGAGTGCTTGTGATGGTCGTCGTAGTCGACGGTCATGCCGATGTCGTGCAGCATCGCCGCCGCCCACAGCAGCTCGCGCTCCAGCCGGTCACCCGGATGAACGTCGGCACCGGCCAGGGCATCGAACATCTGCAGCGCCAGCGCGGCGACGTGCTCGACGTGCGCCAGGTCGGCGCCATACTGGGCGGCCAGGTTGCGGACGGTGGCCTCACGCACCGAGGCGAACAGAGGCGGGTCGACCGGGGCCAGATACCACTCGAAGAAGGCGCCCTCGCGCAATCCCGCCTCGGTCACCTCCATCGCGTCGTAGCCTCCGGCGTCCAGGACCGCTTCGATCACGGCCGCCCCCGCCAGGATCACGTCGCCGCGCTCGGGCTTGATTCCCGGCACCGAGCCGCGCTTGGAGGCGGGCATCGAGGCCAGCTCCTCGACCAGCGCATCCAGCGCGCCCCGCTCGAGCCGAAACCCCTGGACCCCGAACGAGGGCAGGTCGGCCGCGCGCTGGGCGGCGGCGGCCAGGTTTCGCGCCGTTCCGCCCAGGCCCACCAGGTGCCCGGCGGAGGACTCCGGCCAGCGCCGCTCGCCCAGCTGCTCGCGGACATGGGCCCGCAGCTTGCGCAGCTGCTTGTCGCTCGCCTTCTCCTCGGGCAGGAAGCGTTCGGTCATGCGAACGGTGCCCAGCGGCCAGGACCCCAGCTCGCCCGCCCGGCGCTCGTGGACCGACACCAGCTGCAGGCTGCCGCCGCCGAGGTCTAGCACCGCGCCGTCGCCCAGGCTGCTGGAGTTCGCCGCCGCCAGATAGGCGTAGCGCGCCTCCTCGTCCGGCGAGAGCACCCGGATGTCGAGGCCCGACGCCTCGCGCGCGCGTGACACGAACCGATCGCCGTTGGTCGCCTCGCGAATGGCGCTGGTGGCCAGGGCACTCACGCTGTCGCCGGTCAGGCCGGTGGCGCGGCAGAAGTGGGCGTAGGTGACGATCGTGTGCAGCGCGCGATCCATCCCGGCCTCGCCGAGCTCGCCGGACGCCCCCAGCCCGGCGCCGATCCGCACGGGCTCGTAGATCTCGTCGGTGCGCCGCCACCAGGAGCCCGGGACGGCGCTGAACACCACCAGCCGGAACGAGTTGGAGCCGAGGTCGATGACGGCCAGACGCCGGGGTTCCCCGCCGGCGTCCGTGTCACTCACGCTCGATCAGCTCGATCCGGTAGCCGTCGGGATCCCGGACGAAGCACAGGCGGGACCCGCCCTCCCGCACGCTGTAGGGGGGCCTCTCCGGCTCGATGCCCTGCTCGCGCAGCTGGGCCAAGCGGGTGTCGAGGTCGGGCGTGGTGATCGCGATGTGCCCGTATCCGGTGCCCACGTCATAGGAGTCGACCCCGTGGTTGTAGGTGAGCTCCAGCCGCGGCATCTCGCCGTCGCCCGGGATGTTCATGAACACGTTGACGGCCTCGTCGCGGATCGGCACGCGGCCGACCTCCTGGAACCCGAGCGCCCGATAGAACGCGACCGAGCGGTCGATGTCGGTGATGCGATAGCAGGTGTGGACGAGCGCCATCGGTCGCAGACTAGATGATCGACGCGGATACGCTTGAGCGGACATGACCCTCAACCACCAACGCCGGGGAGCGGGGCCACCACTCGTCCTGATCCATGGCATCGGCAGTCAATGGCAGGCCTGGGAACCGGTGCTCGACCGCGTGGCGGTCGAGCGCGAGGCGATCGCGCTCGACCTGCCGGGCTTCGGGGCGTCGCCGCCGCTCCCGTCCGGCGTCACACCGACGGTGGAGGCGCTGGCCGACTCGGTGGCCGAGTTGCTCGAGCAGCTCGAGGTCTCACGGCCGCACGCGGCGGGCAACTCGATGGGCGGCTGGATCGCCCTGGAGCTGGCGCGCCGGGGCATGGTGGCGAGTGCCACCGCGCTGTCCCCAGCCGGGTTCTGGAACCGCCGCGAGGCGGCCTACAGCCGCAGCTCGCTGCGGTTCTCGGTCCGCGTGGCGCGGGCCCTGGATCCGGTCGCCGACCGGTTGACCGCCAGCGCGGTGGTGCGGACGCTGCTGTTCGGGCAGGTGGTCGCCCGGCCGTGGCGGATTCCCGCCCCCGATGGCGCGGTGGCGCTGCGCGCCCTCGCCCGCTCCCCCTCGTTCGACGCGACGCTCGAGGTGATCGCGACGGGGCACTTCACCGGCCGGGCGGACATCGGGGTCCCGGTGACGATCGTCTGGGGCCGGCGCGACCGCCTGCTGATCCCGCGCCAGGCGAACCGCGCCGCGCGCGCGATAC
>JBJMKZ010000052.1:0-5522 GCA_045805565.1 Solirubrobacteraceae bacterium
CCCGCTGCGCCGCCCGCCGCGGTTCCGGCTGCCGCCCCCGCTGCGCCGCCGGCCGCCGGAACGGCCGCCGTGGTCCCCGTCGTGGTCACCGCCGCGGTCGCGCCGCCCCCCGCCCCCGCGGTGGCCGACGCCGAGGTCCCGAAGTGGGCGAGGGCGAGCTTCTTGAGCAGCAGGAGCGGACCGACCGGGAACACCGACGCCAGCGCCTTGTTGGTCTGCTTGAGCTGCACGCGGAAGGCCGTACAGCGGTCGCAGCTGCGCAGGTGACGGCGGACGGGCGCGTCGACCCGGCGCCGCAGGCCCTCGGCGACCTCGCCGAGCTCGATGCGCACCGCCTCGCAGGACAGCATCCGGGCCTCGGCCGCCTCGGCGAGCGACACCCTGGCCCGGACCAGCAGCGACTTGACGCCCGGCACCGTCGTCTCCATCGCCTCGGAGATCTGGTCGTAGGACAGCGCCTCCATCTCGCGCAGCAGGAGCGCGGTTCGCTGCGTCTCGGGCAGCAGCCAGACGTCCTCCACCAGGAGGCGGAACTCCTCGCGCTTGTGAACCTTGTCGGCCGTCGTCTGCCCGTTCTCGGAGTAGTGGATGTCCATCGAGTCGACCCCGATCGCCTGGGCGCGGCGCAGGTGGTTGAGCGAGCGGTTGCGCGCGATCCGGTACAGCCAGGGCCTGACGTTCAGCGGCCGCTCGTCGGCCTGGATGGCGCCGAACGCGGCGGCGAACACCTCCTGCAGGACGTCCTCGGCATCCTCGCGCGAGGCCAGCATGTGGCGGCAGAAGGAGAGCAGGCGCGACTGGTAGCGGCTGACCAGCGCCTCGAAGGCATGGTGGTTGCCGCGCCGGATGAGCGCGATCAGCCGCTCGTCCGACTGGAGCCGCAGGAGCGGAGAGCGCCCGTGGCTAGCCGCGACGACAGGAGGCTTGAGGGCGGAGACTTCCATGCGCGAAACGGTCCTCTGGCCGCAGGACACGCTAGCAGCGCGCGAGTTGCGGCCACGCCGCGCGGCTAGCATCAGGTTCGCGCCCGGGTGGACAAATGGCAAAGTCAGGCGGCCTTAAAAGCCGTTGCCCTTCGGGGCTTGCGGGTTCGAATCCCGCCCCGGGTACTGAACCGTCCGCACCGGCTTCTGCGCGCCGACCCGGTCTTCGGCGGAGCTAGGCTAAGCCTGCAGTAGAGGGTGAGTCACGGCTTGGATCGCGGAAGAGCGCGCGTGTCTCGCGCGGACCGCATCGCCACCCGGCCAAGAGGTCCCGCCGTGCGAGCCAGGTGTACGAACTTTCACCCCAGGGTGCCTATTCGCAGCGACGGCGACATGGCGCGGGGACGCCTCCGAAGACCCCCGTCCGCGGGCTGCGCGCCGGCTCCTGCCCGCTGCCCGAGGGGGTCCGAACCGCCGCCGTCGGGCGAGGCTCGCGGTCTCGAGTCCACCCGGCTGGCGGGGGTCCCCGCCCGAAGTTCCCGGAAACCGCCAAAAATGCCGCTCTGCACGGAAACTTCCGGTGACGGTTGCCGATTGACACCTCCGAATCGTGCTTGCTAGCGTCGCTTCGTCCTGGGGGCCAGGATTGGCCTCCCCGGTCGGGAGAGAGAGGCGACTTGGGAAGCACAAGTGCGGTGGGGCGTGCGGCGGCAGTAGCCGCCATCGCGCTCGCCGGCGTCGCGGCGGTGGTGCTGCTGCTCAGCTCAGGGGGTCACGGCTACCACGTGAACTTCCTGTTCCAGAACGCCGCGCAGCTGGTGAAGGGCAACCTGGTGCAGGTGTCGGGCCGGCGGATCGGCCAGGTCGAGGACCTGACGATCACCCCCGACGGGCAGGCGAAGGTCCGCACCTCGATCGACTCGGACTTCCAGCCGCTGCGCCAGGGAACCAAGGCGGTGGTCCGCGTCACCTCTCTGTCGAGCATCGCCAACCGCTACATCGACCTTCAGCTCGCGCCGGCCACCGCGCCCGCGGTGCCCAACGGCGGCACCATCAGCCAGGCGGACACCACCACCGCGGTCGACCTCGACGAGATCTTCAACACCTTCGGACCGCGTGAGCGCCGCGGCCTGCAGGGCGTGATCAGGGGCTTCGCGCAGCTGTACTCCGGGCGCCAGAAGCAGGCCAACCGCGGCTTCGCCTACGTCAACCCATCAGTGGCCGCCACCAGCCGGCTGTTCCGTGAGCTGACCTTCGACGAGCCCGGCCTGCGCAGCTTCATCAACCAGACCGCCCGGCTGACCAGCGACGTCAACCAGCGCCGCGACGACCTCGCCGCGTTGATCAAGAACCTGGAGGAGACGACGGGCGCGATCGGAAGGCGCAGCCCCCAGCTGGAGTCCGCGATCCACCAGCTGCCCGACTTCATGCGCCGCGCCAACACCACCTTCGTCAACCTGCGCGCCACCCTCGACGACCTCACCCCGCTGGTCGAGGAGTCCAAGCCGGTGGCTCGCAAGCTGCGCCCCTTCCTGGCCCAGCTGCGGCCGCTGGCGCGCGACGCCCGTCCCACCCTGCGCGACCTGTCGGTGATGATCAGCCAGCCCGGCCCCCAGAACGATCTGATCGAGGCCACCGCCAGCAACGTCCCGGTGCGCGACATCGCGGTCGGCCCGGTGCACGCCAACGGCGAGGAGCGCCGGGGGGCCTTCCCCGAGTCCACCGACGCGCTGCAGGGCGCCACCCCGGAGCTGAAGTTCGCCCGGCCCTACGGCCCCGACCTCCAGGCCTGGTTCGACGACTTCTCGGCCAGCGGCTACTACGACGCGCTGGGAGGCGTGGCCCGCGTCGCCACCAACGTCAACGCCCAGACGATCATCTGCGGCACGACGGGGTGCGAGCCCCAGCTGCAGCCCGGGTGCCCCGCTGCCTTCGGGAGTTTGTGCACCCTGATCCCGGTCGCCGACATCTTCAATCCCGGGCTCCAGAAGAAGCTCTTCAACACCGGCCTGCAGCGCGGCCAGAACAACCGCTGCCCCGGCTCCTCCGAGCGCGACTACGACGGGTCCAACCCGTTCAGCCCCGGGCCGGTCGCCCCCAACGAGCCCGGCGGCTGCGACCGCTCCCAGACCCCGCGCGGACGATGAGGCGCATCCTCGCCACCGTCGTCCTGCTGGCCGCCCTCGGCGCCTTCGTCCTGCTGGCGGGCGGCGCGGGCCAGGGCGCCGAGAAGCAGCCCACCTACTGGATCGAGCTCGACAACGCGTTCGGGCTGGTGCCGGGCTCCGACTTCAAGATCGCCGGCGTGGGGCGCGTCGGCAAGGTGACCGAGGAGAAGGTCGACCAGCGCACCCACAAGGCGCTGATCGGGGTCAAGCTCACGCAGTCGGGCTTCAGCCCGATCAAGACCGACGTGTCGTGCGAGACCCGGCCCCAGTCGCTGATCGGCGAGTACTTCATCGACTGCAACCCCGGCCGCAACCGAACGGTGCTCAAGCCGGGCTCGGTGGTCCCGGTCACCCGCACCTTCTCGACCATCCCCGCCGACCTGGTCAACAACGTGCTGCGGCTGCCCCAGCGCCAGCGGCTGCGGATCATCCTCAACGAGCTGGGCGTGGGGCTCGCCGGGCGCGGCGGCGACCTCAACGCGGTGATCCGGCGCGCGGTCCCGGCCCTCCGCGAGACCGATCGCCTGCTCGCGCTGCTGGCCGACGAGAGCCGCACGATCACCGACCTGACCGTCAACGCCGACACCGTGGTCAGCGCGCTGGCCGACAACCGCAAGCAGGTCAGCCGCTGGGTGCGCGAGGCCCGCGACACCTCGCGGGACTCCGCCGACCGCCGCGTCGCGCTGGCGCGGACCTGGCACCTGCTGCCCGCCTTCCTGGAGCAGCTGCGCCCGACCATGCGCAGCCTCGGCCAGACCGCCGACGAGCAGATCCCCACCCTGCGCGACCTCGACGCCGCCTCGGGCAACCTCAAGCGCTTCCTCGTCGACGTGCGGCCGTTCTCGGAGGCGTCCAAGCCGTCGCTGCGCACGCTCGGCGAGACGTCGAATGTGGGTCGCCAGGCGATCCCGCCGCTGCAGAAGACGGTCTCCCAGCTGGCGGAGTTCAGCTCCAACGCCCCGGAGCTGGGCAAGAACCTGCGGATCGTGCTCGAGGACCTCGACGACCGCAACCGGGCCGTGGAGCGCGACCCGCGGACTCCCGGCGGCGCCGGTCTCAACGGGTTCGAGGCGCTGCTGCGCTACACGTGGGCCCAGTCGCAGGCGATCAACATCTTCGACCGCAACAGCTACATCCTCAAGGTCGCCCTGATCCAGCTCGAGGACCTCAACAACAGCCGCTGCGGCCCCTACCGCGACGCCAAGAGCGTCAAGGACAGCAGCGACCTGCGCGAGCACTGCGCCTCCTGGCTGGGCCCCGACCAGCCCGGCATCACCACCCACGACCCGAGCCCGACCGGCGAGGGCAACGGCAACAACTCCGACCCCAACCCCGAGACCGACCCGGGCCACCAGTCGCATGAGAACGACCAGGCCCAGGCCGCCGTGGTGGGCCAGGCCGCGGCGAGCGCCCTGCGCCCCGCCGGCCAGGGCACCCAGGCGAGCGCCCCGGCCACGACCGGCCAGCCGCCGGTGGACGTCGCCAAGTCGCTGCAGCGTCTGGTGGGCAGCGGCGCCCAGGGTGCGCCGCAGGCCGCCGCCGCGCCCGACCGCGACCAGGGCACCGCCGAGCTCCTCGACTACCTGTTCGCCCCGTGAGCCGCCGCCCCTCCGCATCCATCGTCGCCAACCCGGTCCTGGTGGGCGCGGTCACCATGCTGGTGGTGGTGGTGGCGGTGTTCCTCTCCTATAACGCCAACAACGGGCTGCCGTTCGTGCCCACCCGCCAGATCTACGTCGACGTGGGCTCGGGCTCGGGGCTGGTCAAGGGCAACGAGGTGCGCGAGGGCGGCTTTCGCATCGGGGTGATGGCGGACATAAAGCCCAAGACCCTGCCCTCGGGGGCCACCGTGGCCAGCCTCAACCTCAAGCTGGACAAGACGGTGGGCGAGATCCCCGACGACAGCCAGATCGCCATCCGCCCGCGCTCGGCCCTGGGCCTCAAGTACATCCAGTACACCCGCGGGACCTCGCGCCGCTACCTCAAAGACGGCGACACGATCCCCATCTCGCACACCAACGTGCCGGTGCAGTTCGACGACCTGTTCAAGATGTTCGACGCCCCCACCCGCCTGGCCCAGCAGCAGGACCTCGACATCTTCGGCTCGGGGTTTGCCGGGCGCGGCGCCAGCCTCAATGAGTTCATCGTCCAGGCGCGCCCGCTGGTGGACCTGCTGCCCCCGGTGGCGCGCAACCTGGTGGCGCCCAACACGGCGCTGCGCAACTTCTTTCGCCAGCTTGACATCTTCGCGCGCAACGTGGCCCCGGTGGCGCGCACCAACGCGCGCGTGTTCACCCTCATGGCCACCACCTTTGAGGCCATCTCGCGCGACGACCAGGCCCTGCGCGACACGATCGCCAAGTCGCCGGCCTCCCTGAGCGTCTCCACCCGGGCGCTGATCGCCCAGCGCCCGTTCCTGCGCGACCTGGCG
>JBJMKZ010000053.1:0-39075 GCA_045805565.1 Solirubrobacteraceae bacterium
AAGCGCCGTGGGCGCTCGCACTTGGGGCAGTCGGTCGTATGGCCGTCAGGCGCGAATCGCTTGCGCCATAGGAAATCCAGGCAGGCCGAGTCGTCCGGGAACTCGCGCACGTACTCCATGAGCGAGTACGTCGAGTCGGACGCTGACGCTCGCTTGGGTTGGTTTCGATCTACAGGAGGCATTGGTGCCCTTTATTGAGTTTGAAAACTCAGTCGGACGTGGGTTCGTCGTCCCCGATGCCCATGGCGGCACGGAGCTTCTCTATCTCAGCTTCAAGAGCCGCGATCTGGCGCTCTTGAGTCCGGAGGCGCTCCCCGATGGTTCGCAGGTTCGTGTTCAGTTGGTCGGCGGCAAAGTCCCAGTTGCTCTCGACCATCGAGATGTGCCAGTCGCTTGACCCCTCCACATCGCCCATTCTCCCAAGATATCTACCCCCTGTCAAGGGATAAGCGTGATGGCGGTCACGGTTCGACCGTCGGCGTGCCCGCCAGTAGCGCCGCGCTAACCGCCGGGCCTACCACGCGACGCAGTGACCCGGGCAGCTCGGCGACCGCCTCCTGCGCGGCGACGATCATCGGCGTCACCCGCTGCAGCAGGGGCCACTCGGGGTCGTCGGCGGGCACGTCGCACGCGAGCCGCGCCAGGGCGAGCGGTTCGGTCGGGTCGGCGCCCCCCATGGTCCGCGAGATGGCGCCCGTCAGGTGCTGGACCACGCGAGGGGCGGCGGGCGGCTGCGGCTGGGACGGCGGCCCCGGCGCCGGACCCAGGTCGCGGGCTTCGCCCCCTTCCAGCAGCCGCCGAAGCTGGTGACCGGCGATCTCGGCCAGCACGTCGGGCGCCAGCCCGACCGACTCCCCGCAGCGCAGGAGTGCCAGCCCGTTGAACATCGGATGGCCGTAGGGCATGTCGCTGGCATAGAGGATGTGGCCCGGAGGGACGAGCGCGAACAGAGCCAGCAGGTCGGCGACGTTCCACCAGGCGGTGTCGAAGAACAGGTTCGGACACGTCTGGGCATCGCGCCAGATCCAGGCCAGGTCGCTGATGCCCGCGTGGGCCAGGATCAGCCGCGCGCCCGGGAACCGGCGCGCCAGCATGACCGTGTCGCGTCCCAGCGCCGGGATTCCGCGGCCGGCGTGGATGACGATCGGAAGGCGGCGCTCGTGGGCGAGCGCGACCACTCGCTGGACCGCGGGTTCGGACATCGTGAATCGCTCCGCCCGCGGATGCAGCTTGAAGCCCACGGCTCCGGCGTCCAGGCAGCGCCGCGCCTCCTCGACCGGATCGTCGTGGGGATCCAGCCGGCACAGCGCCAGCAGTCGGCCGCCCGACGCGAGAGCCTCGGCGGTGACCCGATCGTTGGCGGCGCGGTAGCCGTGCGGCTCCTGGCTGCTGAACACCAGCGCCCGGGCATGCCCGGCGGCGTCGAGCCCGCCGATGATCTGCTCGGCGCTCGCCTTGAAGCCATCCGGATCGTTGAAGCCAGTGTGGGTGTGGGCGTCGAACCATTCCGTGCCGGGCGGCAGCCTCGAGGCGTGTCGCCGATAGAGGTCGCCGAGGATCGTCTCGAAGGGACCGGCATCGCTTCGCCTGTGCTCGCTCACCGCGGGCAACGCTAGCGTCCGCCGGCCGGCGCGGTTTGCAAGCGACGCCCCGGGCCGTAAGAATCGTCTCGTGGCCAATCCGGACCGGTTGAGCGGGCTCGACTCCTCGTTCCTGCACCTCGAGCGTGACTCGGCCCACATGCATGTCGGGTCGGTGATGGTCTTCGACCCGCCCTGCCCGTCCCACGATGAGCTCATCGCCCACATCGAGGGCCGGCTGCACCTGGTGCCCCGCTACCGGCAGCGGTTGGCGTTCGTCCCGTTCGAGCAGGGCCGGCCGGTGTGGGTGGACGACCCCAACTTCAACATCGCCTACCACGTCCGCCACACCGCCCTGCCGCGGCCGCAGAGCGAGGTGGAGCTCAAGCGCCTGGCCGGGCGCCTGTTCTCCCAGCGGCTCGACCGGACCAAGCCGCTGTGGGAGATGTGGCTGGTGCACGGCCTCGCGGACGGGCGGTTCGCGCTGGTGGCCAAGACCCACCACGCGCTGGTGGACGGCATCTCGGGGGTGGACATCACCACCGTGCTGTTCGACGCCAGCCCCGACCCGGCGCCGCTGCCGCAGGCCGAGTCGTGGCTCCCGCGGCCGCTCCCCAACCGCACCCGACTGCTGGCCGACGCCCTTCTGGAGCGCGCGACAGTTCCCTCCGAGGCGGTCCGCGGCGTGCGGGCGCTCCTGAGGGGGCCCTGGCAGGTCGCCGGCCGGACCGTCGAAAGCGTGGCCGCGGTGGGCGCGATGGCGCGCGCCGGGCGGGGCGCGCCGCCGAGTCCGCTGAACGTGCCGATCGGCCCGCATCGACGCTTCACCTGGGTCGAGGCCGAGCTGGCCGCCTTCAAGGCGATCAAGGACCGCCTCGGGGGCACGGTCAACGACGTCGTCCTGGCCGCGGTCACGCTCGCCATGCGCCGCTTCCTGCGGCGGCGCGGAGAGGCGACCCAGGGACTGGAGCTCAAGGCGATGGTTCCCGTGTCGGTTCGCGCCGACACGGAGCGGGGCGCGCTCGGCAACCGCGTGGCGACCATGTATGCGCCGCTGCCGGTCGGCATCGAGGATCCGGTCGAGTGCTTCGAGGTCGTCCACGAGGCGATGGGCCACCTCAAGTCCTCCGGCCAGGCGGTGGGCGCCGAGGTCCTCACCAACCTGGCCGGCTTCGCGCCTCCGACCATCATGTCCCAGGCGGCGCGCCTGAGCGCGCGCCAGCGGTTCTTCAACCTCGTGGTCACCAACGTGCCGGGGCCCCAGCTCTCGCTCTACCTGATGGGGCGGCGGATGCAGGCCATCTATCCGCAGGTGCCGCTGGTGGCGAGGCAGGCGCTCGGCATCGCGATCATGAGCTATGACGGCGCCCTGTTCTTCGGGCTCACCGCCGACTACGACGCGATGCCCGAGCTCGAGGACTCGGCCCGCGACCTGGCGGCCTCGATCGAGGAGCTAGCTTCCGCGGCGGGCGTCGAGGCGCCGGCGCCGCGAGCGGCCGGCGAGCGGCCCCCGCTGGGCTTCCAGATGCCCAAAGGCAGAGCCCGCCCGGCGCAGGCCCGCGGTCGCTCGGCGGGCGGGCGCCGGAGCCGGCCGCGCCGGGCGGGGCGCGCGGGTCGGACCGGCTAGGGCGCGGGCCTCGGCGCTCGCGAGCGTCCGCCTCTCCCCTCCTCGCGCCCGTTTGCCGGGGCGAGGCGGATAATCGATTCGTGCCCGGTTCGACCCCATCTCTGCGGCTGGCGCTGGCCCAGGTCAACCCGACGGTCGGAGACCTGGCCGGCAACGAGCGCAAGGTGCGCGACGCGCTGGCGGACGCGCGCCGGGCGGGCGCCCAGCTCGTGCTGTTTCCGGAGATGGTGCTGACCGGGTATCCGCCCGAGGACCTGCTACTCAAGGAGCACTTCCTGCAGGACGCCCGAGCCACGCTCGAGCGGATCGCCGCCGACGTCGGTGACCTCGTGGCCGTCATCGGGTTCCCGGAGCGCACCGAGGACGTCTACAACGCGATCGCGGTGGTGGCGGAGGGCGACGTCCGGGCCGTCTACCACAAGGTCTTCCTGCCCAACTACGGCGTCTTCGACGAGCAGCGCTACTTCCAGTCGGGGGATCGTGGGGGCATCGTCGAGCTGGGCGACATCCGTATCGGCCTCACCATCTGCGAGGACGTATGGGAGCCGGGGCCGCCGCTGTCCGACGAGGCGCTGGCCGGGGCGACGGTGATCGTCAACGCCTCGGCGTCGCCCTATCACGCCGGCAAGGGGCTCGAGCGCGAGCGCATGCTCGTCCAGCGCGCGCGCGACTCGCTGGCGGCGGTGGCGTTCTGCAACCTGGTGGGCGGCCAAGACGAGCTGGTGTTCGACGGCCACTCGGTGGTGATCGACCACGACGGGACCGTGGTGGCCCGCGCCCGGCAGTTCGCCGAGCAGCTCCTGGTGGCGGAGGTCGACCCCAGCGGGCCCGCCACCGCCCGGCTGCGCGACGCCCGCCACCGGCCGGCCGCGCGGCGGGTGGAGCCCCGGGTGGACGTCCTGGCGTCGCTTCCCCTCCCGACCGCGCAGGGACCGGCTCCCGAGCCGTCGATCGCGGCGCCGCTGCAGCCCGAGGCCGAGGTGTATGCGGCCCTGACCACGGGGCTGCGCGACTACGTGGAGAAGAACGGCTTCTCGCATGCCGTCCTGGGGCTCTCGGGCGGGATCGACTCCGCCCTGGTGGCCTGCGTGGCGGCCGACGCGCTGGGCCCCGAGCGGGTCACCGCCGCGGTGATGCCCTCGCCCTACTCCTCGGCGGAGACCCAGGCGGACGCGCGCAGGGTGGCCGACAACCTCGGCCTGGAGCGTCGCGAGCTGGACATCGCCCCGGCCATGGAGGCCTACGAGCGGATGCTCGACCCGGCGTTCGACGGGCGCGACCCCGACATCACGGAAGAGAACCTCCAGGCGCGCATCCGCGGCAACCTGCTGATGGCGCTCTCCAACAAGTTCGGCTGGCTGGTCCTCACCACCGGCAACAAGTCGGAGCTGTCGGTCGGCTACTCGACGCTGTACGGCGACACCGCGGGTGGCTTTGCGGTCATCAAGGACTGCCCCAAGACGCTGGTGTACGCGCTGGCGCGCCACCGCAACGCGTTCGGCGGCGGGCGCCCGCCGATCCCCGAATCGATCCTCGAGCGCGCCCCCAGCGCCGAGCTGCGTCCCGACCAGCGCGACGAGGACTCGCTGCCGGCGTATCCCGACCTCGATCCGATCCTGGAGGCATACGTCGAGGCCGACGCCGACCGCGAGCAGCTGCTCGGACGCGGCGCCAGCGCCGAGGCGGTCGACCGCACGATCGCGCTGGTCGACCTGGCCGAGTACAAGCGCCGCCAGGCGCCCCCCGGCATCAAGATCACCTCCCGCGCCTTCGGTCGCGACCGGCGCATGCCGATCACCAACCGCTATCGCGGCTGAGCCCGAGGCCCGTCGTCCGGCTCGCGTACCGCGACGGTCATGCGCGACACGGCGCAGAGCCGGCCGCGGTCATCGAGGAAGTCCACCTCCCAGACCCAGGTCGTCCGCCCCCGATGACGGGCGCGGGCCACCGCGTTGATGCTGCCGTCGGTGATCGGGCGCAGGAACGACGTGTGGTTGGAGAGGCCGACCACCAGCCGACCCTGCTCTCGCAGCGCCCACCAGGTTGCCGCCGAGCAGACGTCCTCGGCGATCGTGGCGTAGACGCCTCCGTCGACGAGCCCCGCGAGCTGCTTGAGCTCGTCGCGCACCGCGACGCGGGCTCGGGCCTCCCCCTCGGTCAGCTCCTGGAGCTCGATCCCGACCAGGCCTGCGAAACCGCTGCGGAACGGCTGCTCGGTCGGCTCCGGCATCGGCGGGGCACGATATTGCCCGCGTCGACCGGCCGCGTCGTGGCGCCCGCTCCACTACGCTTCGCGCCCACATGGCCGACCTGGACTCGCTCCGCCCCGACCAGCGGGCCGTCGTCCAGCTCCTGGTCGGCCAGGGAAAGAGCTACGAGGAGATCGCCGACCTCCTCGGCATCGACGCCGATGTCGTGCGCCGACGGGCCCACGAAGCCCTCGCGGCCCTGGCCCCCGAGGGCGGTCCGCAGCTGGAGCCGTCCCGACGCGCGCAGGTGGCCGACTACCTGCTCGGCCAGCAGACCGCGGACCAACAGGAGGCGACCCGCGATCGCCTGGCGCAGTCGCCGGAGGCGCGCGCGTGGGCGCGGGCGGTCGGCGACTCGCTGCGCTCGGTCTCGCCGGCGGCCATTCCGGAGATCCCCGCCCAGCGTGCCCCCCGGGCCGCGGCCCCGAGCGACGAGGGTCCGGCGCCGTACACGGTCCCGCCCGAGGCCGGCCCCCACGCGTCGCGGCTCGGCGGAGCGCTCCTGCTCGCCGGCGCCGGGGTCGTGGCGGCGGTCGTCGTGATCCTCCTGGTCGGCGGCGGAGGTGGCGACCACAAGGGCGCTACCAGCACGGTCGCCACCAGCCCCACCACCCAGACGACGTCCACGCAGGCCCAGGGCACGCCCCAGCCCGTGGCCCAGATCAACCTGCTGCCCCCGGGCGGAGGCTCGCGGCCGGTCGGGATCGCCCAGGTGTTCCGCGTCGGCCAGCAGGAGATGATCATCCTCGGCGCCCAGGGCGTGACGCCGGGTGCCTATGCCCTGTGGCTTTACAACTCCGGCGCCGATGCTCGCTTCCTCGGTTTCGTGGCTGCGCCGGTCGGGCGGCGCGGCCGTTTCGCCACCCGCGGTCCCCTCCCGGGTGACGCGGGCCGCTACCGACTTCTGGTCGTCTCCCGCGAGCAGGTGTCGCGCAACACCCGCCGGACGCCCACGCGACCGGGCCAGATCGTCCTGCAGGGCCGGCTGAACCTCGGCTAGGCCCGGGCGGGCAGGAGCTTGCCCGGGTTCATGATCCCGATCGGGTCGAGCTCGTCCTTGAGCGCGCGCAGGACGGCGACCCCGGTGGGACCGACCTCGGCGGTCATCCACTCCGCGTGGTCGGCGCCCACCGCGTGATGATGGGTGATCGTTCCGCCGGTGGCCTTTATGGCGGCTGCGGCGGCTCGCTTGGCCGCACGCCACTGCTCCAGCTCGGCGCCGGGCTCCTGCCGGGCCAGGACGGTGAAGTACAGCGAGGCGCCCGAGGGGTAGAGGTGCGACACGTGGCAGCCCACCAGCGGCGGCGTTCCGCGGGCACCCAGGGCGTCGTGCAGCGCTCGGACAGCCGCCTCGTAGACGCCCATCAGGTCGGACCACTGGGCCGCCGTCTCCAGCGTCTCCGCCAGCGCTCCGCGTGCCAGCAGGTCGTCGCGCAGGTAGGGCGCCGAGAATCGGCTGCGGTGCCACTCTCGTCCCGGGGCGGCTCCCAGCGCCAGCCCGCCGGCGCGCCGCAGCAGGGCCCCACCCCGGGCCCGACGACGGGCGACCTCGTCGGGCTCGCCCTCCCATCCGGCGACCGCCAGGCAGCCGCCGTCGTAGCCACGCGCCCGGATGTACAGCCTGCCGAGCCTGGCCGCCGCCCCGCGGGCACCGGCCAGCTGCAGCGACAGCCTCGTCTCGGGCTCATCGGAGAGGCGGGCGACGTCCGGGGCGCCACCCGCCTGCTCGAGAGCGCGTAGCGCCTCGACGCCCTCGGCGAACGAGCGGAAGAACCAGCCTTCGTAGTGGCGCGCCCCCGGCGCCCGACGCACCCGCACGGCGACCTGGGTGATCACCCCCAGCGTGCCCTCCGAGCCCACCATCACCTCTCGCAGCTGCGGCCCGGCGGCGCTGGCGGGCAGCGGCGGCAGGTCGAGGTCGCCGGCGGGCGTGACACAGCGCAACCCGAGCACCAGCTCGTCGATCCGGCCGTACCCGGTCGACGCCTGGCCGGCCGAGCGCGTGGCGACGAACCCACCCAGCGTCGCGTACTCGAAGCTCTGGGGAAAGTGCCCGAGGGTGAGCCCGAGCGCCCGCAGCGCAGCCTCGAGCTCCGGGCCTCGCAGGCCCGGCTCGAGGACCGCGGTCAGCGAGCGCTCGTCGACCGCCACCACGCCGTCGAGCCGGGCCACGTCCAGCGAGATCAGGGCGTCGAAGCGGTCGCGCACCGGGTCGACCCCGCCCACCACGCTCGTGCCCCCGCCGAACGGCACCACCGCCACCCCGGCCGCGGCGCACGCGTCCAGCACCGCTCGGGTCGCGGCATGCGAGGCCGGGTAGACGACGGCGTCGGGTGCCTGCTCGCAGTCCCCCCGCCGCTGGCGGACGAGGTCGGGATAGCTCTTGCCGGCGGCGTGGGCCACCCGGGTCCCGCGATCGTCGCGCACGCCGTCCACGCCCGCTGCGGCGACCAGCCGGTCGCGGACGCGGGCCGGGAGCCGCGGGGGCGCGAGCTTCACCTCTTCGAGCCCGACCGGGGGACGGACGCGTCCGTCGAGCCCGAGCTCGTCGCCCAGGACCTGCACCGCGGCGTCCGGCAGCCGGGGGCGTGCGGCCGCGTCGCCCCAGCCCCACCACATCATCTCGCGCGCGCCGGCTGACCGGTCAGCGCTCGCAGGCGGCACCCAGGCCCTCCAGCGCCTCATCGAGCAGGCGACGCGTCGCCCGGCGAATCATGAACCCGCCCAGCCGGGCGAATCCCCGCAGCCGCTGGCGAACCTCGATCGCGACCTCGGTCCCCGAGCTCGGCTGCGCTCGCAGGCTCACTTCGGTGATCGCCTCGCGCAGGACGCGCTCGAACGGCGTGCCTTCGACCTCCTGGGCCCACGCCCGGCGCCGTGGGGGCTCCGACACCAGCAGGCGATAGTCGGCACGGACCGGCTTGCCCTTGCCGGTCACGAACACCTGGGTCCAGCGATCCTCGTCGACAGCCTCGACGCGCTGGACCCGGGGCCACCAGCGCGGGAAGTGATGCGGGTCCCCGACCACCTCCCAAATGTCGTCGGGGCCGACGCCGAAGACCCGGTGACGGCGCGTCGTGGGCACGCCGGCCTACTCGCGGTCGTAGGCGATGAGCGCGTGGACCTCGTGCGGCCGCAGCCGCTCGCGACCCTCCAGGAAGGCCAGCTCGATGAGGAACGCGCAGCCCGCGACCCGACCGCCCAGGCGCTCCACGAGGTCGCACAGGGCGCTTGCGGTTCCGCCGGTCGCCAGCAGGTCGTCGTGCACGAGCACCCGAGCACCGGATGCCAGCGCGTCCGAGTGCAGCTCCAGGGCGTCCGGGCCGTACTCGAGCAGGTACTCGACGCTGATCGTCTCGTAGGGAAGCTTGCCGGGCTTGCGCGCGGGGACGAACCCGGCACCGATCTCGCGCGCGACCGCCGCGCCCAATATGAAGCCACGCGCTTCGGGAGCCACGACCAAGTCGACCTGCAGCGGCCGTGCCACCTCGGCCAGCCGCTGCACCGTGGCGTCCAGCGCCCCGGCGTCCAGGAGCAGCGGCGTGATGTCCTTGAACACGATCCCCGGCCTGGGAAAGTCGGGAATGTCGCGGATGTGGGCGCGCAGGTCGGTTGCCGCAGCGCCGGCCGAGCCGGGCATCAGCCCGCGATCTTGCGCAGGTCGCGGATCAGCAGCAGGTGCTTGAGGTGGGTGGCCACCGCCGCCAGGTTCTCGAGCGTGTCGAGCGCCTCCTTGCGGCGCTCGGGATTGCGCGAGCGCAGCGCCGGCGCCAGGATCTGCTGCAGGAGCGCCGCCTCCCGATCCGCCGAGGTGCGGAAGACCCGGAGGTTGCGCCCCGCGACTCCGTGGCGGGCGAGCTCGGTCACCGCGCGTACGATCTCGCGGTCGGTGTCGTCGTAGTGCCTCACCCCGGCGCGGACGTCGCCCCGGATCACGCCGAACTCCTCGAGCTCGCGCACCAGCCTCTCCTCGGCCCCGGTCTCCTCGAGCACCTCGTCCAGCGTGTAGGCGGGTCCGGGCTGACGGACGGCCACGCCGGTGCGCCGAACCCCGCCGTCGCGCCGACCGGCGCCGCCCCTCGGGCCGGCGTCGGTTCGCCCCGCCGCCAGCTCCTGGCGGATGACCCGCAGCGGCAGGAACTCGTCGCGCTGGAGGCGCAGGATGGTCCGCAGACGGGCGACGTCCCCCGGCGCGTAGAGGCGGTAGCCGCCCGCGGTGCGTCGCGGGGACAGCAGCTTCTGGTCCTCGAGGTAGCGGATCTTGGAGATGGAGATGTCCGGGAACTCCTGCGCCAGCGACTTGCACACCGCGCCGATGGTCAGGGGCTTCTGGCGTGGCGCCTGGTCGGGCGCTCGGGCGGCTCCCGGGGTCCGGGCGTGGTTGGGGACCGACACGTTCACCGCAGCAGGTAGCTCAGCTTGTACTTGCCGATCTGGAGCTCGTCCCCGTCCTGCAGGCGATGGGACTCGACTCGCTCGCGGTTCACGTACGTACCGTTCAGGGAGCCGCAGTCGTCCAGCCAGTAATCGGAGCCGCGCCGGACCAGCAGCGCGTGGTCCCGGGACACCGTCACGTCGTCCAGGAAGATGTCGGCCTCGGGACGCCGCCCGATCGCCAGCCGTTCGCCCTCGAGCGGGAAGGTCTCCCCCACCCGGCCTCCGCCGGCCCGGATCACCAGTCCCGCCCCCGAGGCGACCACGTCCTCGATCTCGACCGGCTCGATGTCGCCCGTCTCGCCGATGCGGTACGTGGCCGTGGTGGGGTCGCGCTCGGGGTCCGACCCCGATCCGCCGAGATAGGCGCCGCACTTCTGGCAGTAGTTCGCGCCGTCGACGTTGACGAACGAGCACTCCGGGCAATGGACGGGCACAGGTCTCCCCTCACCGCGCCGGCGGGAGCACTCGGCTAACCCTCGCCCCCCGACGGGACCTTCCCGGCCAGGATGGCGGTCAGCCTCTCGACGTCGGATCCGGTGATGACCTCCTCGCCCCCCTCGTGCTTGCGGCGCAGCCGGTTGACCAGCTCCGCCCGCAGGATGTCGATCTTGCCGTGGAGGATCCGGCGCCGGTACGAGATCTCCAGCTCCTCCTCCGTGAGCTCCTGGATCAGGGACTTGAGCTCCTCGTCGGTGAGCGAGCCTAGATCCGGGAACGTCTCCATACCGTCTCCTCGAGCAGCGGGCGCAGAGAGGCGCGAGTATACCCGCGCGGGACCGAAGGTCAAGTTGAGCTTGAGGGTGTGGGCGATCGGTTGCCGGCCCGCAGGGCGGCGACGCCGTCTCGGGCGTACATCACCACCGCCACGAGCGAAATGGCGAGTCCCACGTAGAGCAGGACGGCTCCCAGGGACCGCAGGCCCACGAGCCCGAAGAACAGCGAGGACATGGTCGGCCAGACCGCCAGGCGTCCGGCCCAGTTGATCTCGAGGTCCAGACCGCGGCTCATGCCGACCCGGGCCAGGACCACGATCACCAGTTCGCGGGCGACCACGAGATCCAGCGCCCAGCGCGGGAGCAGCTCGAATCGCCAGCAGACCACCACCCCCGCCACCACCAGCAGCCGGTCGACGATCGGGTCGAGCAGCGCGCCGAGCCGGCTGTACTGGCCGGTCACCCGCGCCGCCAGCCCGTCGAGGTAGTCGCTCCCCGCCACCGCCGCGAACAGGACGGCGGGCAGCGCCTCTCGCCCGTGCTCCCGCAGCGCGAGCACGAGGAAGACGGGGATGAGGGCGAGCCGGACGAGCCCGATCGCGTTGGGAACGGTCCACGGCCGCAGCGGCTGGCCCGCCAGCGTCTCGGGCGGCGGGCCCCCCGAGCGATCGAAGCCGAGCAGCCGCCGGCCGCCGCTCAGGCGAGGCTTCGACACAGCTCGACGACCCCGGCGACCGCGTCCTCGAGCGGCAGGTCACGCGCCTGCAGCCCGCGGCGGACCTGCACCTCCAGCCGGCCGGACTTGAGCGTGCGCCTGCCGACCGTCAAGCGCAGCGGGCAGCCCAGCAGCTCGGCGTCGGCGAACTTCTCGCCCGGCCCGGCTTCGCGGTCGTCGTAGAGGACCTCGAGGCCCGCATCGCCCAGCTCGTGGTAGAGCCGGTCGGCGGCCCGCTGCTCCTCGGTGCCGGGCTTGGCGATCGCCACCAGCTGCACGTCGAACGGCGCCAGCGCCCGCGGCCAGGCGATGCCGTGCTGGTCGGCGCACTGCTCGACCGCCGCCGCCGCGATCCGAGCCGGCCCGATCCCGTAGGACCCCATCCAGATCGGCTGCTCGCTTCCCGCCTCGTCGAGGTAGGTGGCGTCCAGCGCCTCCGAATAGCGCGTCCCGAGCATGAAGATGTTGCCCACCTCGATCGCCGGCTGCAGGCGCAGTCGCTGCCCGCCCACCGAGTCTCCCGCCTCCACGCGCCGGACGTCCACCGCCTCGAAGCTGAAGTGGCGGCCGGGACGCACGCCGCGCAGGTGCTCGTCGGCACGGTTGGCCCCGGTGACGTAGCCGCCCTCCGGGCCCCCGGACGCCTCGTCGAGGAGGATGGGGACGCCCGCGTCGACGGGGCCGATGAAGCCGGCGGGGCCGATCCGCTCGGCGACCTCGTCCTCGTGGGCGGGGCGAAACGGCTGGCCCAGCGCGTTGCGCAGCTTGACCTCGTTGACCCGGTGGTCGCCGCGGACCACGACCATCACCATTCCGCGCTCGCCCGCGATCACCGGGTAGGCCTTGAGCAGTGCAGCTGGCGGGACGCCGAGCGCGGTCGACACCTGCTCCACGGTGGTCAGCGCGGGTGTCTCGACCGGCTCGGGCACGTCCAGCGCCGGTGGCAGGTCGACCGCCACCGGCGCCGCCGAGGCGACCTCCACGTTCGCGGCGTAGCCGGGCGCGAGCGCGATCTCGTTCTCGCCCGCCGGGCAGGGGGCCATGTACTCGTGGGCGCCCAGCCCGCCCATCATCCCGACATCCGACTCGACCCGGTACCACTCGAGCTGGCAGCGATCGAAGATCCGGTCGTAGCCCGTGATGTGCTTCTCGTAGGCGGCGGCCAGCCCCTCCGGGTCTCGGTCGAAGCTATAGGAGTCCTTCATGATGAACTCGCGTGTGCGCAGCACTCCCGCGCGTGGACGCGGCTCGTCACGCTCCTTGACCTGGAAGTGGTAGAGGATCAGCGGCAGATCGCGGTAGGAGCGCACGACCTGGGCGACGTGGAGGGTCACCACCTCCTCGTGTGTCATGGCCAGCACCATCTCGGCGCCCCGGCGGTCCTTGAGCTTGAACAGCTCCTCGATCCCGGCCCGCCCGGTGCGCCGCCACGGATCGATCGGTTGGAGCACCGGCATGAGCATCTCCTGGCCCCCGATCGCGTCGATCTCCTCGCGGACGATCTGGACCGCGCGCTGGTGCACGCGCCATCCCGCGGGCAGGAACGACCACAGCCCGGCGCCCACCTGCCGGATGAGACCGGCCCGCACCATCAGCTTGTGGGAGATCGCCTCCGCGTCGGCGGGCGGCTCGCGCTCGGTGGGCAGGAAGTATTCGGACAGCCGGGTCACGCCGCCGAAGCCTAATGAGGCCTCGGCGCCCGGCTCGGCGGGCAGGACGTCAGCCGCCGCCCGCGGCCGCGAGCTGGGGCGGCACGTACCGGTCGAGGTCGAACGGCTGGCCGGCCCGGCGGGCGTCCGCCTCGCGGGCCAGGCGCGCGGCGTGGGCGGTGGCGCCGTTGGGGCTGCGCTCGTATGCCCGCATCAGGCGCTCGAAGGCCTGGCCGTAGGTGGGGCTTGCGCCCGCCAGACGCCACCGCACGACGATGCGCCCGGAGCGCCCCGGCAGGGTGATGACCCTTCCGCCGAAGCCCAGCCCCGGCGCGCGGACGCCCCGGGCGGCATAGGGCACGGGCCAGCGCAGCCGCGTCCCGGGGCGCAGGCGCGCGGTCCAGCTCAGCACCGCGCCGCCGGCGATCGCGCTGAGCCGGAACGAGACGCGGCCATGGGCGGTCGGCGCGAGGCGGACGCCGATGCGCCTCCCCGGGCGCAGCCACGACGGCGACAGCGCCGACATCAGGTAGACGTCGCGGCCCTGCTCGCGCACCAGCATGTTGCGCACCAGCGTCACGTACTCGGCCGCCCACCACCCGTGCGGTGTGGTGGCGTCGTCAATCAGGCGGTCGCCGAACGGCGAGGTCGCCGCCTCCCACCCCGCGTTGGTGCTCGTGGTGTGCGCGAGCTCGGCATAGAGGCCCTTGACCACGTCGGCCTGCCGGTTGGCCAGCAGGTCGGTCTCGAACACGCGAAAGCCCGAGTAGTGGTGCAGCAACCGATGATCGAGGTAGGTGAGGATGCCCTCGCTGAACGCCCGGCGGGCACGGCGGATGGTGTTGCGCACCACCAGGCTGCGGGCCGGGTAGACCCCGCCGATGTAGCTCGCCCACAGGATCCCCCACACCTGGCCGCCGGGATGGTCGAGCGCGGGAGGGATCGGGCCGCGCGGGGCAATGCTCGCGATCCGGCGCCGGATGGTGTTGCGCAGATCGCCGAGGTCGGCCGCCCATCCGGCCGCCGCGGCGCGATCCCCCACCGCCTTGGCGATGTCGACCGCCCCCGACGCCCCCGCCGCCGCCCAGAAGTTGTCGCCCGTGAGATGCCCGGGGACCAGGTCGTTGTCGGTGGAGCTCGTGGCTGCCGGCATGAGGCCGGCATTCTGGCCCCGCTGCGCCTCGAACCAGGCCATCGCGCGGCGCACCGGCGGGTACATGCGGCGGGCGAAGGCCGCGTCCCGCGTCAGCCGGTAGTGCTCGCCGATCGCCCACAGCGCCTGGCCGAAGCCGTCGTATTCCTGGGGGCGCGAGATGAACAGCCCGTCGGGCTGCTGCCAGCTCAGGAAGTAGCCGATGTCCTGGGCGGCGAGGCCGCGCAGCCCGGCCAGGTCGAACGCGTGCGCGATCATCGCTCCGTCGCGCAGCCAGAACGCGTGGTAGCGCATGTTGTTGACGGCCTGGACCCACGCTCCGTTGGCCAGGTAGCGGGGCAGCGCGATGTTGGCGATGCTCGCGTAGAAGGTGTCGGACACCTTCCTCTCGGGCAGGGAGAGCCCGATGCCGGCTCCGAACAGGCGGTTGTAGTAGTGGCGGACCTGTGCCCGGTAGACGTCGAAGGGCGCCCCGGCGATCGCGCGGTAGGCGGCGCTTCCGGCGACCACCGGGATCACCGGCATCCGCAGATCGAGCGAGCGGCGGCCGTGGGGGGGCAGGCGGAAGTCATACGACGTCGGCCCCCACTGGGTGTCGACGTCCATGGCCGCCCCGGTTCGCAGCAGCTGGCGCTTGCGCGCCGAGCCGGCCGGCGGGTAGACCAGCACCACCCGGCCGTCGCGCAGGAGCGCGCGTCCCGACAGTGCGTACCGGAACCGCGGACTGAACCTCACCCCGGGCTGTAGGTAGAGCCCGTCCCGCGGTGGGATCCGCGCCCGCGGGAAGCGGTAGCTCTGAATGCAGCAGGTTCGAATCCGCGGGGTCTGGTCGCTGTCGTCGTAGCCGAAGCTGGCGCTGATGCGCGCCCGGTTGACGCGGGAGCGCAGGTTCCCGGCGTCGATGCGCGCGAACACCACCGGATTTCCGAGCACGCTCGCCTCGAACAGCGTGAGCGAGTACAGGGTGCCGTCGGTCACGCGGAACATGTGCAGGATGGGGATCCGGCCGCCGTCGACGGTGTGCGTGCGGGGGTCGAAGTCGCGGCCTGCGCCGACGCTCGGCGCCAGCTCGCCCCAGCCGGTGTAGACGTGGCCCCCGGGCGTGACCGCCGCGCCGGCCGGGTTGCCCGGGACGCCGAGCTGATCGCTGAACGCGACCAGGTAGGACCGCGGGAGACGCGGCGCGGAGGCGTCCGCGCGCGCCGCCGCGACGGGGCCCGCGGACACCGCCGCCAGCGCGATGGCGAGCCACGTGCTCCCGTGACGCGCCCGCCGCGACGCGCACGACCTCGCGCGCTCGACGGGGTGTCGCGGGCTCGCCGGCGCCCTGGGCATCGGCGGCAGACTAACGCCGCCGGCGGGTACCCCGCGCAACCGGGTCTCCGCCCCGCGGCGGCGCTCCGTCGCGCAACTTTTCGCTAGAAAGCGCGTTCCAAGCTCGATGCCCGGCTGCGTCTACATGCTTCCTGGCGCGGCCGCGCGTCGGCGTGCGCGCCGACTCGCGGTCGCCTCGCTGGCTGCCCTCGCCGTCCTCGGCGCCTCGGCCCCTCCGTCCGTCGCCGGCGCCGGCCAGGAGTCCATGTTCCAGGACGACCTGCAGCTGCTCTACTCCGGAGGCGACCGCCGCGACGCCACCCTCAAGACGCTCCAGGCCATCGGGGTCGACAGCATCCGGGTGTTCGTCTCCTGGAACTCGATCGCCCCGAATCCGACCTCGGGCTCGCGCCCGGCGTTCAACGCCGCCAACCCGGCCGCCTACGGCGCCGCCGTATGGGATCGCTACGACGAGCTGGTCCGCGCGGCCACCCGGCGCGGGATGAGCGTCCTCTTCACCCCCACAGCCCCGATTCCGGTGTGGGCGTCGCAGTGCCGGGGGTCGGTCGCTCTGCGCAAGATCTGCAGCCCCGACCCGGTCGCGTTCGGGCGGTTCGTGTCGGCGCTGGGCACCCGCTACTCCGGCGGGTACACGGATGAGGACGGCGGCGGGACGCTGCCGCGGGTCTCGCGCTGGTCGGTCTGGAACGAGCCCAACGTCGCGGTCTGGCTGCGCCCCCAGTACGTTGCCCGCGGGGGGCGCCTGGTCCCGGTCTCGGCTTACCGCTACCGGCTGCTGGTCTACGCCACGGTCGCGGCCCTGCGCGGCACCGGACACGGCGGCGACCAGATCATGGCCGGCGAGATGGGGCCGATCGGGCACACCGGCGGCTCGCTGTCGCGGCGGCCGGTCGCCACCGCGGAGTTCCTGAGAACGGTGTTCTGCCTGACCCCCCGGGGCGGTCCCCTCCACGCCGCCGGCGTCGGCTGCGCCGGCCGCTTCGCGCCCCTGGGCATCAACGCGATCGCTCACCATCCCTATATCCAGGGGGGCGGCCGCCCGCCGCGGACCCCAGCGCGCTTCGACGAGATCACCATCTCCTCCCCCTGGCGCCTGCGCGCGATCCGCAACGCCGCCGCCCGGCTGGGGCGGATTCGCCCCGGGCTGCCGATCTACTACACCGAGTTCGGCTTCCAGACCAACCCGCCGGACAAGATCCTCGGGGTGCCGCTCGGACTGCAGGCGCCCTTCCTCGACGAGTCGCTGTACATGTCCTACCGCGACCCCACGGTCAGGGGACTGGCCCAATACCTCCTGCGCGACGACCCCACCCTGCCCGGATTCCAGACCGGCCTGGAGTTCTCCGACGGCAAGCCCAAGCCGAGCCTCCGCGACTACGCCTTCCCGGTGTTCGTGGCTCGTCACGGAGTCTTCGTTACAGTCTTCGGCCAGGTTCGCGTGGCGCCGGACGGGGCGCGACTTCCCGTGCGCGTGGAAATGCGCGCGCGCGGATCCACCGACTTCACCACTCTCAGGACCGTGACCACGAACAACAAGGGATTCGTGCTGGCCCGGCTGCGGAGCAGGCGCGCCACGTGGCGCCTGGAGGTGCCGCCGACGCCGGGACTTTCCACCGGCCTCATCTCGCGCGAAGCCCAGGAGGCGATCAGATGATCCTTCGTACCCTGCGGGCGCTCGGGCTGACCCTCGCGGTCGGTCTGGTGCTCGCCTCCCCCAGCTGGGCGGACGCGACGGCCCAGCTCAGCATCGAGGACGGCGGCGTCACCCTCACCGACCGGCCGGATGCCCAGGCCATCGTAAACAGCTGGCGCACCCAGCTGGGCGTCGACTCGGTGCGCATCCAGGCGTTCTGGGACCAGATCTCCCGCGAGGGCTGGGGCCGGCTCGATCGTGGTATCGCGCTGATCCGCAACGCGGGCCTGCAGCCGATCCTCACCATCCACGAGAAGGGCCCGCAGTTTCCGGCCCGGCCGAGCCCCGCCGCCTTCGCCGCCTTCGCCGGCGCCGCGGCGGCGCGCTACCGCAACTCGGTCTACTACTACACGATCGGCAACGAGCCCAACCAGGGCACTTTCCTGACGCCCCAGCGCATCGGGGGCCGGCCGTACTCGCCGCACCTGTACCGGGCGATGGTCAATGCCGCGTATCCCGCGATCAAGCGGGCCGATCCCAGCTCGCTGTTGATGATCGGGGTCATGGCCCCGATCGGCGGCACCTCCGGCGGAGCCAACTCGGTGGCACCGCTGCAGTTCCTGCGCGAGTTCGCCTGCCTGGACCGGGCCCTGCATCCGATGCGCACCGGCTTCTGCGCCGGCTTCCGCCCGGCTCGCGGAGACGCCTTCGCGTATCACCCCTATTCGATCCGCTACCGGCTGCCGCCGTTCGCCCGCAACACGATCCCCGACCTGGTCAACACCGGGGATCTGGACAAGCTGTTCCGGGTCCTCAACGCGGCCACCCGCCAGCATCGCATCATCGCTCCCGGGGGCCGGTTCAACGTCTACTTCACCGAGTACGGCTACGAGACCAGGCCGCCTGACCCTAGGTTTGGGTTCCCGCCCGACGTGCAGTCGCGGTTCCTGCAGCAGGCGGCGTACATCGCCTGGAAGACGCCGCGCGTGAAGATGATGAACCAGTACCTGTACTTCGACGACCCGGACTTCTTCCAGCATGGCTCGAACGTGACCTTCCAGACGGGGATCATGTTCCATAACGGGACGCCGAAGCCGGCACGGGCCTCGTTCCCCCACCCGTTCTACGTCGACGTTCGTCGGCCGTTGAGCCGGGCCCGGGCCCGGATCTGGGGACAGGTCCGCCCCGGCGGGGCGACGACCGTGACCGTCCAGTACTCGCCGAGTTGCTCGGCTTACAGCAACATCGCCACGGTCCGCACCAACTTCCGTGGCTACTTTGCGATCATCCGCGCGGTGCGGCCCGGGTGCTACCGGTTCGTGGGAGGCGGCCAGGTGAGCGATCCCCAACGCCTCTAGCGCCCGATGCTCCAAGCCGCATCCGTCGGGCGGCGAGATGCCTGAGACCGCTCTCGGCGCCGCCGCCGGCGGCACGTCTCGCGGCGGAATCGCCGCCGCGAGAGCCCGGCTGGCCTGTCTCAGCGCGTCGGCTGCGGTGCGCGACAGCGCCATTGCGCTGGTCACCTCCCGCGTCCTCATCTGGGTGGTCGGTGTGTCGGCCTACCTGTACTTCGGGGTCGGCCCGGATGTCCGGTTCGACCACTCGCTGCTCACCCAAAGCCAGGGAGCGGTCGGCAACGCGCTGATCTCGCCCGCCGTGCGCTGGGACTCCAACTGGTACGTCGACACCGCGGTGGCGGGCTACCTGCGCGAGGACCAGCAGCCGATCTTCTTCCCCCTCTACCCGCTGGTCATGCGCTGGCTGGGGGCGCTGCTCGGCTCGGTGCTGATCGCGGGGATCGCGATCTCGCTGGGGGCGTTCCTGGTCGCCCTGGTCATACTCCACCGGCTAACCGAGCGCGAGTTCGACGCCGACGCGGCGCGGCGGACCGTCTACCTGGTCGCCTTCTTCCCGTTCGCGCTCTTCTTCTCGGCGGTCTACACCGAGTCGCTGTTCCTGGCCCTCGAGCTGGGGGCGCTCTACGGGGCGCGCCGCGGACGCTGGTGGCTGGCGGGCCTACTGGGCGCAGCCGGCGCGGCCACCCGCAACACCGGCGTGCTGCTGGCCCCGATCCTGTTGTTCCTCTACCTCTACGGGCCTCGCGACGATCGTCCGCCCCCGGGGAGGACCGGAGGCTGGCGCCCGCGCTACCGGCTGCGCGCGGACGCCGCGTGGCTGGCCCTGGTCCCCATGGGGTTGATCGCCTACCTCGCCTGGGTGGGAATCCGGTTCGGCGATCCGTTGCTCCCGTTCCACGCCGCCGACCAGTTCTCGCGGTTCTTCGACGGACCGCTGAGCGCGGTCTGGGAGGGTGCCGTCCAGGCGCTGGGAGCGGTCGGCGTCCTGCTCGGCGGTGCCGGCGGCCAGCTGGCTGCCCTGCGCGCGCTGGGCCTGTTTGTGGTGGCGGTCGCGGCGCTGGTCGTCGCGGTGGGCGTGTTCCGCCGCCTGCCGGCCGTCTACGGCGCGTACACCGTGGTGATGATGCTCCCGGCGCTGTCGTTCCCGATGCCCGGACATCCCCTGATGGCGGCCAGCCGCTACCTGGCGACGGTGTTCCCCCTCTTCATGTGGGCCGGCTGGCGCCTGCGCGATCGGCGCGCGTTCGGCGCGGTGCTGGTGGTGTTCGCCTTCGGGCTGGCGTACACCAGCGCGATGTTCGCGACCTGGCGGTTCGTCGCCTGATTCTCGGCGGCGGCGCAGGGTCGCCTCAGGCCGCCGCCTCGGGATACGAGGGCTGTGTGCGAAGGAGGCTCAGGCGCGCGAGAAACGCCGCCCGGACACCGGCGACTGCTCCTCGTCCAGCCGCGGTCCCCGCGGCTTGATCGCCGACAACAGCTGCGCGTCGGCGCTCTCGTCCTGCGCCGCGGCGGCCTCCATCGCGGCTAGGCGCTCGGGCGTGAGCTCGCCGGCGTTCTCGGCCTCGATCCGGGCCAGCCAGTCGGCGCCCTCGCTGGCGCTGGCCTGGTCGACCTCGACGCGCTTGGAGGCGGCGTACTTGTCGATCTCCTCGAACAGCACATCCACCAGCTCATCCTGCGGGACCTTGCGCAGCGGCTTGCCACGCGAGAACACCAGGCCCTCGTTGCGCGCTCCCGTGATCCCGAAGTCGGCATGCGAGGCCTCGCCGATGCCGTTCACCGCGCAGCCCAGGACCGCGACCTCGATCGCGTCGTCGTAGGCCTCCAGGCGGCGCTCGATCTCGGCGACCACCGTGTCCATGTCGAACTGCAGCCGTCCGCAGGTCGGGCAGGCGATCAGGACCGGCCCCCGCTCGCGCAGGTGCAGCGACTTGAGGATCTCCCACGCCACCTTGACCTCCTCCTCGGCGTGGAACGTCGAGAGCGAGATGCGGATGGTGTCGCCGATGCCGTCCGCCAGCAGCGTCCCCAGGCCGACCGCCGACTTCAGCGAGCCCGACCACCGGGTGCCCGCTTCGGTGATGCCCAGGTGCAGCGGATAGTCGATCCGCTCGGCCAGCAGGCGGTTGGACGCGATCGTGTTCGGCACATTGGTGGACTTGATCGAGACCTTGAAGTCGTGGAAGTCGAGCCGCTCCATGAGCTCCACGAACTCGACCGCCGCGGTCACCAGCGCCTCGACCGGCTCGGACCTCTCCAGCTCGTGCAGGTGCTTGGGCAGCGAGCCGGAGTTGACGCCGATGCGCATGGGCGTCGCCGCCGCCTTCGCCCGTTCGACCACCCGCGCCACCTTGTCCGGCCCGCCGATGTTGCCGGGGTTCAGCCGCACGCAGTGGGCCCCGGCGTCTATCGCCTTGAGCGCCAGCGTGTGGTTGAAGTGGATGTCCGCGATGACCGGGATCGGCGAGTCGCGCACGATCGTGCGCAGCGCCTCGACGTCGTCGTCCCGGGGCACGGCGACCCGCACGAGGTCGGCGCCCGCGTCGGCGACCTTGCGGATCTGCTCCATCGTCGCCGGCAGGTTGGCGGTCTCGGTCTTGGTCATGGTCTGGACCGCGACCGGCGCGCCGCCGCCGATGGGCACGTCGCCGACCCTGATCTGCCGACTGGAGGCCATGCGACCAGTGTACGGACGCCGCCCGGCGGCGGCGAGCGGTTTCCAGGGCGATTGCAATGGGAATCACTATCGGCGGGAGCCGAGAACTCGCACCGGGAGGCAAGCCATGTACAAGCAGGTGTACGACCCGATCGCCGGTTCCCTGGGATGGTCCTCGCTGGTCGCCGCCCTCCCCCTCGTGACGCTGTTCCTGCTGCTGGGCGGGCTTCGCGTCAAGGCGCAGTGGGCCGCCCTGGTCTCGCTCGCAGTCTCGATCGTGATTGCGGTCGCGGCGTACGGGATGCCCGTCGGCCAGGCATTCGACTCGGCGGCCGAGGGCGCCGTGTTCGGCCTGTTCCCGATCATGTGGATCGTGGTGAACGCGATCTGGATCTACAACATGACCGTCGAGAGCGGGCACTTCGCGGTCCTGCGGCGCTCGTTCGGCGCGGTCAGCGACGACCAGCGCGTCCAGGCGGTGATCATCGCCTTCTCCTTCGGGGCCCTGATGGAGGCGCTGGCCGGCTTCGGCACCCCGGTGGCGATCACCGCCGTGATGCTGATCGCGCTCGGCTTCCGCCCGATCAAGGCCGCCGCGGTGGCGCTGGTGGCCAACACCGCGCCAGTCGCATTCGGCGCCATCGCCACGCCGATCATCACCCTGGCGCAGACCAGCGGGCTGCCCAAGACCGACCTGGGCGCCATGGTGGGGCGCCAGACCCCCTTCCTGGCGCTGATCGTCCCGCTCATCCTGGTGTTCATGGTGGACGGCCGGCGGGGGCTGCGCCAGGCGTGGCCCGCCGCGATCGTGGGCGGAGTCGCGTTCGCGATCGGGCAGTTCGTGTCCTCCAATTACGTTTCGGTGGAGCTCACCGACATCATCGCCTCGCTCGTCTCCGCGGCCGCGATCGTCGCCATGCTGCGGGTGTGGAAGCCGGCCCAGCCGCTGCTGGCGGAGGAGCACTCCGCCGGTCCGGCCGGCACTCGGCCCGCCATCGCCGGGGCCGGGAGCCCGGACGCCGCCTTCGAGCGCGACATCGGCCGGCGCGGTGGCGACTCGCGCGGTGACGTACTGGCGGCCTACGCGCCGTACCTGATCATCATCATCGTCTTCGCCCTGGCCCAGATCACCTGGCTACCGATCAAGGACGCCCTCGAGGGGCGCACCGTCAACTTCAACTGGCCCGGGCTGGAGGTCCTCAACGCCAAGGGCCAGCCGCCCAAGGCCGCGACGTTCAAGTTCAACTGGCTCTCGGCGGCGGGCACGCTGCTGCTGATCTCGGGCCTGCTGACCATGCCTGTGATCCGGGTCGGCCTCGGTCGGGCAGTGCGCGCCTACGGCGCCACCCTCGACCAGCTGAAATGGGCGATCCTGACGGTCGTGGCCGTGCTGGCGCTCGCCTACGTGATGAACTTCTCCGGCGAGACCATCACCCTGGGTCAGTGGCTGGCCGGCGCCGGCGGCCTGTTCGCCTTCCTGTCCTCGATCCTCGGCTGGCTCGGCGTGGCGGTCACCGGGTCGGACACCTCTTCCAACGCCCTCTTCGGCGCCCTCCAGGTCAAGGCCGCCGAGGGGGCCCACCTCTCACCCACGCTGATGGCCGCCGCCAACAGCTCGGGCGGGGTGCTGGGCAAGATGATCTCGCCTCAAAACCTGGCCATCGGCGCCGCCGCCGTGGGGATGGCCGGCCAGGAGGGTGACATCTTCCGCAGGGTCATAGGCTGGAGCCTGGTGCTGGTGCTGGTGATGTGCGTGATCGTCTACCTCCAGTCGACCTCCCTGCTGTCGTGGATGGTCGTCTAGAGCCGGCCGGATCGAGGGTGCCTGCGGCGTACCCGGTCGGCGCACCTCCCCGATCGGTCGCGCCCTGCAGCCGCGGCGCGATGCGACCGAGGTAGCGCGCGCGTGACCGTCACCGCCCCCGGCGTCGAGCTGACCGCCGGCGTCCCCGACGACCTGACCGGGATCGTCTCCTCTCCCGCCCTCGAGTGGGTGGCCCGGCTACATCGCAGCTTCGACGCTCGCCGGCGGGAGCTGCTGGACGCGCGCGCCCGGCGCGCCGAGCGCCTGACGGCCGGCGAGCTGCTCGACTTCCTGCCCGAGACGCGGGAGGTCAGGGAGGGTGACTGGAAGGTCTCCCCCATCCCGGACGACCTGCAGGATCGCCGGGTGGAGATCACCGGCCCCACCGAGCGCAAGATGGTCATCAACGCGCTCAACTCCGGGGCCCGCTGCTTCATGGCCGACTTCGAGGATGCCAACTCGCCGACGTGGGACAACATGATCCGCGGCCACCTCAACCTCGGCGAGGCGATCGAGGGCACGATCGAGTACACGGCGCCCGACGGGAGCGAGTACCGCCTCGGCGACGCGCCCGCCACCCTGCTCGTGCGAGCGCGCGGCTGGCACCTGCTCGACAAGCACGTGATCGTCGATGGCCACCCGGTGGCCGGCGCCCTGCTCGACTTCGGCCTGCACACCTTCCACAACGCCAAGCGGCTGGTCGAGCGGGGCTCGGGGCCTTACTTCTACCTGCCCAAGCTCGAGAGCCACCTCGAGGCGCGCCTCTGGAATGACGTCTTCGTGCTGGCCGAGGAGCGCTTCGAGCTCGAGCCCGGGACGATCAAGGCGACGGTGCTGATCGAGACGGTGCCCGCCGCCTTCGAGATGGAGGAGATCCTGCACGAGCTGCGCGACCACTCCGCAGGCCTCAACGCCGGCCGCTGGGACTACATCTTCTCGATGATCAAGTGCTTCCGCGACCGGCCCGAGTTCGTGCTGCCCGACCGCAACCGGGTGACGATGACGGTTGCGTTCATGCGCGCCTACACCGAGCTGCTGGTCCGCACCTGTCATCGCCGGGGCGCGCATGCGATCGGCGGAATGGCGGCGGTGGTTCCGTCTCGTGCCGACGAGGAGCGCAATCGCCGGGCGTTCGAGGGCGTGGCGGCCGACAAGGCGCGCGAGGCCCGGGACGGCTTCGACGGCTCGTGGGTGGCGCACCCCGACTCGGTGCCGGTCGCCCGCGAGCAGTTCGACGAGGTGTTGGGCGAGCGGCCCAACCAGGTGGAGCGACAGCGTGAGGACGTGCAGGTGAGCGCCTCGGACCTGCTGGACGCCGCCTCGGCCGGGGGCCCCGAGGGCATCACCGAGGAGGGTCTGCGCAACGACGTGAACGTCGGGATCCAGTACATCTCGTCATGGCTGCGGGGAAACGGCGCGGCGGCGATCTACGGGCTGATGGAGGACGCTGCCACCGCCGAGATCGCTCGCTCCCAGGTCTGGCAATGGTTACGGCACGAATGCGCCACCGCCGAGGGTCAGCGGATCACGCGCGACCTCGTCCGCCGGGTCGAGGACTCCGAGCTCGAGCGCGTCCGTCGGGAGGTGGACGACGACGAGTGGTTCTCGACCGAGGGCCGCCCCGACCTGTCGCGCGAGCTGTTCGAGCGGGTGGCGCTGTCCGAGGAGTTCGTCGACTTCCTCACCATCCCCGCCTACGAGTACGTCGACTGACGCCCGGCGCCAGGCGCCGGCGTCAGGTCACGAGTACATCGCCTCGATCTCGACGGCGTACTTGTCGGCGATGGGCTTGCGCTTGAGCTTCATGGTCGGGGTGAGCTCGTCCCCGTCGGGCTGCCAGTCGCCCCGGATGATCGTGAACTTCTTGATCTGCTCCACCCGGGCGAGCTTCTGGTTGGCGGCGTCCACGCCGGCTTCGACCGCGGCCCGGACCTGCTCGTTGGCGGCGAGCGCCTCCAGCGAGGCGTCCGCGATGCCCTGCTGGGCGGCCCACGCCGGGGCGAAGTCGGCGTCGAGGACGATCAGCGCCGTGTTGTAGGGCCGGCGGTCCCCGATCGCGCAGGCCTGGCCGATGAGCGGGCTGGCGCTCTTGAGCGAGGCCTCGATGTTGGTGGGCGACATGTTCTTGCCGGCCGCGTTGATGATGAGCTCCTTCTTGCGGTCGACGATGCGCAGGTAGCCATCGTGGTCGATCTCCCCCACGTCGCCGGTGTGCAGCCACCCCTCGGCATCGATCGTCTCGGCCGTCTTCTCCGGCTGGTTGCGATACCCGATCATGTTGCACTGGCCGCGGACCAGCAGCTCCCCGTCCTCCGCCAGCTTGATCTCGATGCCGGGCGCGGCGGGACCGACGGTCCCGATCTTGACCGCGCCGGGACGGTTCGCGGTCCCGGCTCCGGTCGTCTCGGACATGCCCCAGATCTCGGCCAGCTCGATCCCGATCGCATGGAAGAACTCGAGCACCTCGGGCGGAGTGGGAGCGGCGCCCACGTTGACCGCCAGCACCTCGTCCAGTCCGAGGTGGGCCCGCAGCGCGGAGAACATCTCCTGGTCGGCGGCGGCGACCATGGACGCCAGCGCCTCCGGCACCGGCTCGCCCGCCTGCTCAAGGCGAACCTTCTCGCGGGCGGCCTCGAGCGCCGCCTCCACCTTCCCGCGCGCGTCCTCGGGTTGGGCCGCCAGCATCGTCTCCAGCCCCGCCTTGAGCTTCTCCCAGATGCGCGGCACGGCGAAGAACCAGTGGGGACGGACGGCGGGCAGGTACTCGAGGATCTCGCGGGGGTTCTCGCAGCAGGTGATCGTCCCGGCGAAGACGATCGGGATGTAGTGGTGGGCGTTGCGCTCCGCGACGTGCGCCGACGGCAGCCAGGAGATCACCTTGGTCCCCGACTCGGGCAGCTGGATGATCTCCTCCAGCGATGCCACCACGCTCATGATGTTGCGGTGCGAGAGCTGCACGCCCTTGGGAGGACCGGTCGTGCCGGACGTGTAGATCAGGGTGAGGACGTCGTCGGGCTGGACGGCGGCGGCGCTCGCCTGGACGTCGAAGTCCGGATTCGAGCCCTCGACCTCCGACAGCGCGACCGTGCCCTCCGGCGCCTGCGGACCGGCGACGATGACGTGTCGCAGATCGGGCAGGCTCTCACGCGCCTCCAGGACGCTGGGAAGGAAATGCGGCTGGACGATCGCCATCTGCGCGCCGGCGTCCGAGACCAGGTAGCGGATCTGCTCGGCGGTGTAGGTCTGGTAGATGGAGAACGGCGTGGCCCCCAGCGTCATCGCCGCCAGGTCGCTGAGATGGAACTCGGGGGCGTTGCCGAACATCAGCGCCACCGTGTCGCCGGGCCGCAGCCCAAGCTTCGCCAGCCCGCCGGCCAGCGCGTCGGCGCGCTCGCGCAGCTCGCCCCAGGTGAGCGAGACGGCGTCGTCGCGGGTGCGCACCGCTACGACGTCGGGGTACGTCCGCGCCGTGCGGTGGAAGGCCTCGATCATGGTGGCGGCGTCGATCGCGCGCTCACCTGCCCGGGTGACGGTGGTGCCCTCCATCCTCGCTCCCTCGCTCGCTGGCCTGCCCTGGAACGCTACCGCAGCCCTGGCGGTCGCTCTCCCGCGTCTAGCGCGGACGTAAGCCCTGGCCCTGCAGGCGACCGATGTCGTTCGTCAGCCCGATCACGAACAGGGTCAGGACGAGGACGAAGCCGATCGCCATCGAGCGCTCCATCACCTGGAAGGGAATCGCCCGGCCCCGAAGCTTCTCGGCCACCGCCCAGAAGATGTGGCCGCCGTCGAGTGGCAGGAACGGGAACAGGTTCACGATCGCCAGGGACATCGAGATGATGGCCAGCAGGAGCATGGCTCGAGCGAGGTCGAACGTGAACTGCTGGTGCAGGTACTGCGAGGTCCCGACCACGCCCGACAGCTGCTTGCGCTGGCCGGGGTCGAAGATGCGGACCATCGCCGATACGGTCCGGGAGGTCACGAACCACAAGAACCCGGCGCCCAGGGCGGCGGCTCTGGCCGGCGGCTGGCGGACCAACGAGGGGACGAAGGTGAACCCCAGCAGCGCCCGCCTCTCGGCGGCGCGGTAGCGCGGTCGCAGGTCGAAGGCCAGATACCGGCCTTGACGCCGCACGACCACCCGGGCGGGCGCGGCGGCCGCGCACCCGTCGGTCTGGCGGCCCGGGCAGCGGTGGCGGGCGATCTCGGCCCGGATGACCCCGGAGCCCCCTCGCCTGCCGTCCACCGAGACGATCCAGTCACCCCCGCGCAACGCGGTGGAGGCCGGCGGTCGCAGGCCCGTTCCCGCCACCCGGTTGGTCGGCGGTCCCAGCACGCCGTGCACCATGAACAGCACCCACACGATGAGAAACGCGGTCAGCACGTTCATCGCCGGCCCGGCCAGGATCACCACGATTCGCTTCCACACCGGCTGGCGGAAGTAGGCCCGCGGTGCCACCTCGGGCGCCAGCTCCTCGCGCGGGTTCATGCCGGTGATCTTCACGTAGCCCCCCGCCGGAATAACCCCGAGCGCGTACTCGGTCTCGCCCCGGCGCAGCTTGAGGACGTGGGGCGGAAAGAACAGCGAGAAGCGTTCCACCCGCATCCCCACCGCCTTGGCCGCCGCGAAGTGTCCGAACTCGTGCAGGACGATCAGCACGGCGAAGCCGGCGATGGTGAGCAGCCAGCTCATGGGCCGGCGTCAGGGGCGAGCGCCGCCTCGATCGCCTCGCCCGCCACCGCACGCGCCTCGCGGTCCGCTTCGTAGAGCGACTCGAAGGAGTGCACCCGCGCCGCGCCCAAGCGCTCGAGCGCGGTCTCGATCACCGCCGGGATCCCGAGGAACCCCAGTCGGCCCTCCAGGAAGGCATGCACCGCGACCTCGTTGGCGGCGTTGAGCACGCAGGGCGCCGTGCCCCCGGCCGCGGCGGCCTCCCGCGCCAGGCGAAGGCAGGGAAAGGCATCGGTGTCGACCGCCTCGAAGGTCAACGATCCCACCTCGACCAGGTCGAGCTGCGCCACCGGCACGTCCGCTCGCTCCGGATAGTGCAGCGCGTAGGAGATGGGCACCCGCATGTCGGGATAGCCGAGGTGGGCGGTCGTGGCCCCGTCGCACAGGTGGACCAGGCCGTGGACGATCGACTGGGGATGGACCACGACGTCGATGCGCTCGTAGGGGACCGCGAACAGGTGATGGGCCTCGATCAGCTCGAGGCCCTTGTTCATCAGCGTGGCCGAGTCGATCGTGATCTTGCCCCCCATGTCCCAGGTCGGGTGCGCCAGCGCCTCCTCGACCGTCACCTCCGCCAGCTCGGCGCGGGTGCGCCCGCGAAACGGCCCCCCCGAGGCGGTGAGCACCAGCCGTTCCACCGTGCCCGGCCGCTCGGCTCCGACGAGCTGGTGCAGAGCGGAGTGCTCGGAGTCGACCGGGACGATCTGGGCGCCGGTCGCCTGGGCGAGCGCGGTGACCAAGTCTCCGCCCACCACCAGCGACTCCTTGTTGGCCAGCGCGAGGTCGATCCCCTCCCCCAGGGTGGCGACCGTCGGGCCCAGGCCCGCGGCGCCGACCAGCGCGTTGAGCACCAGGTCGGCGTCCGACTCGGTGACCAGGCGCACCAGGCCCTCGGGGCCGGTCAGCACCTGCCCTTCCGTCCACGCCTCGGCGGTGCGCGCGCCGGCGCGCGGGTCGGCAAGCGCCACCCGGCCGACGCCGTAGCGTCGGGCGGCCGCCAGCAGAGGCTCCCACGAGCTCTCCGCCGACAGCCCGACCAGCTTCAGGTCGCGCGAGCGCTCGACGATCTCGAGCGCCTGGGTCCCGATCGAGCCGGTGGCGCCGAGGATCAGCAGGCGGCGCATGAGCTGCGATTGTAGGCGCCGCCCGGCGGCTGCGATTCGGGCCGGACCGCTCTAGGACCGGCCCGCCTGCGGAACGGCACATGGCGGGTTGTCCCGCGCCACGACCCCGTGTAGGGTCCGCGTTTCAGCCGCTCGGTTGGAAGGGGACTCGATGAGGAAGACCCTGGTCGCCCTGGTCGTCGCCACGGCCCTCGTGGCCGCCGCGCCTGCCGACGCCCACACGATGTCGATCACGACCGCCCGTGCCGTGACCGCCGCAAGTGCTCACCAGCAATTCGTTCTGGCCGGCTGGGCGGACGACTGGGGGGTGGGCGACTGCCGTCAGGTGAGCGTTCACGCCGTTGACTGCCACTACTGGCTGCGGCGTAAGAATGAGGACAGCGGCGGCTGCACCTGGAACCAGACACTGCGTGTCTACTACGCGTCCGAGTCGGAGCGCACGCCCAGCACCATGGCCGTCGGCTCAGCCTCATGCGACTCAGACTGATGACGCTGCGGCCTGCTGGAGTCGTCCGCCCTGTCCCGATCGGAGCCTAGGTAGGGATCGTCGACCGGGCGATACCGCTCTCGAAACCGAGGGCGGCCTCGCCATCGGTGGCGCATGCCGGAGCGGGTCGCGCTGCCGTACTCGACGACTCACAGCAGCGCCACCCAGATGTAGTAGCCCGCCACCACGGTGAACAACACCGCGTCGAGGCGGTCGAGGGCTCCGCCATGGGCGCCGAAGAAGCGGCCGGTGTCCTTGGCGTGAGCCTCGCGCTTGACCAGGGACTCGAACAGGTCCCCCAGGGGCGCCGTCAGCGCGACGCCGACCCCCAGCGCCAGCGCCGACCACCCGGGCAGCCAGTCCTGGTAGAGGCCGGCGAACCAGGTGGCGACGACCGCGGTCAGCATGCCGATCAGCAGGCCCTCGACGGTCTTGTGCGGCGACAGCCGCAGCGACAGCGGGCGCTGTCCGTACGCGCGCCCGCCGAAATAGGCGCCGCTGTCGCCCACGAACGTGCCCACCAGGACGTCGACGATGATGCCGCCCCCGTGGGGCAGCTCCCGCAGCAGCACCGCGTGCGCGAAGGCCAGCCCGATCCACCACAACGAGAACAGCGTCACCGCCATGCTCAGCGTCGCGGGGCTCCGGCGGGGCGCGAGCAGGGCAAGGCCGAACAGGGCGGGCACCAGCGCCACCTCCACCAGGACGACCTCGAACTGCCCCCCGTACAGGGCCGCCATGACGAGCGCGGTCAGGCCCAGGAAGCCGCCCAGCTTCACCGGTCGCGTTCCCTCCAGCAGCTGGTAGAGCTCGTGCAGGCAGACGAAGCCGAGCACCAGCAGGCCCAGCGCGAACACCAGCCCGCCCTCGGCGATGATGAAGATGGCGAAGGCGATCGCCGGAATCGCCGCGAGCACTCGAGCGCCCAGGTCGGATCGGCGCCGCCGCGCGCCGCGGGGGGCGCGGCGCGGCGCCGGGCGGCGCCGCGTCGGACCTCGAGTCGCCATCAGCGCCCGCCGAAGCGCCGGCGGCGTGCCTCGTACTCGGCCAGCGACTCCTCGAAAGCCTCCCGGCCGAAGTCGGGCCACAGCTCGTCGCGGAAGACCAGCTCCGAGTAGGCCGACTGCCACATTAGGTAGTTGGAGAGCCGTCGCTCGCCGCTGGTGCGGATGATCAGGTCGGGGTCGTGCATCTCGGGGGCGTACAGATGGCCGCGGAACTCCTCCTCGGTCGTCCCCGTAAACGTTCGCGCTGCGTCCACGATCTCCGCCCTGCCGCCGTAGTTGAACGCGACGAACAGCGTGATGCGCTCGTTGGAGGCGGTCTCGCGCTCGGCCCACTCCATCCGCCGGATGAGGTCTTCGTCCACCCCCTCCCGGCGGCCTATGAAGCGCATCCGCACGCCCTCGTCGCGCAGCTCCGGCGTCTCGACGTCGATCCGGCGCGCGAACATCGCCATGAGTGCCTCGACCTCTTCCGGCGGGCGCGACCAGTTCTCGGTCGAGAACGAGTAGACCGTGAGCTCGCGCACGTCGAGTTCCACTGCGTCGCGCAGGCGCGCCTTCACCGTGTCGGCACCCGCGCGATGGCCCTCGACCACGGGCAGTCCCCGTCGCCGGGCCCAGCGTCCGTTGCCGTCGGTGATGATCGCGACGTGAGCGGCCCGCGGGGCAGCCTCCGGGGCCCGGGCCACGTCAGACCTCGAGGACTTCGGCTTCCTTGTGGTGCATGAGGGCGTCGAGCTCGGCGACCTTGGCGTCGGTCAACCTCTGGAGCTCGCCCTCGGCTCGGTGCTCGTCGTCCGAGCCGACCTCGCCCTCGGCCTTGAGCTCGCGCAGGTCGTGCATGACGTCGCGGCGGATGTTGCGGATCGCGACCCGGCCCTCCTCGGCGATGCCGTGCACCACCTTGACCAGCTGCTTGCGCCGCTCCTCGGTCAGCTCCGGAATCACCAGGCGGATCACCGCGCCGTCGCTGTTGGGGGTCAAGCCTATGTCGGATTCCATGATCGCCTTCTCGATCGACCTGATCGACGACTTGTCATAGGGGTGGACGGTAAGCAGCCGCGCTTCGGCGGCCGAGATGGTGGCGAGCTGGCGCAGAGGCGTCTGCGTCCCGTAGTAGTCGACCAGGATGCGGTCGAGCAGGGCGGGACTGGCGCGGCCGGTGCGAACCGAGGCGAACTCCTGCCGGATGGCCGCCACCGACTTGTCCATGCGCTCGCGCGCGTCCCGCAGCAGCTCGTCGATCAAGTCACCACCAGCGTTCCCACTCGCTCGCCGGAAATTATCCGGTCGATGTTGCGCTCGTCGTCCATGTTGAAGACGTAGAGCGGAAGCTTGTTCTCCATGCACAGCGTCAGCGCGGTGGCGTCCATCACCCGCAGCCGCCGCTGGATCGCCTCCATGTGGGTGATCTGCGCGATGAACTCGGCGTTGGGATCCAGCGCGGGATCGGCCGAGAAGACGCCCTCGACGCCATTCTTGGCCATCAGGATGGCCTCGGCGTGGATCTCCGAGGCACGCAGCGCGGCGGCGGTGTCGGTGGTGAAGAACGGGTTGCCGGTGCCCGCGGCGAAGATCACCACCCGGCGCTTCTCGAGATGGCGCATGGCGCGCCGACGGATGTAGGGCTCGGCGACGTCGGAGATGGGAATGGCGGACTGCACCCGCGTGTCGACCGCGTCCTTCTCCAGCGCGTCCTGCAGGGCCAGCGAGTTGAGGACGGTGGCCAGCATCCCCATGTAGTCGGCGGTGGCGCGGTCCATGCCCTCGGCCGCGGCGGCCATGCCCCGGTAGAGGTTTCCGGCGCCGACCACGATCGCCATCTCGACGCCGCGGCCGTGCACCTGCGCGACCGCCCCGGCGATGGCGCGGATGCGCTCTGGATCGGTGCCGTACTCGAGGTGGCCCATCAGGGACTCGCCCGACAGCTTGAGCAGCACCCGGCGAAACAGCGGCGCCCCCGCGGGGACGCTGGGTGCCGGCGACGGCGTCGGAGCCTCGCTCATGCCTCCCCCACCGCGAACCGGGCGAAGCGGCGGATGACGACGTTCTCGCCGGTGCGGGCGGCCAGTGCGGCGCGCAGCTCCTCGATCGTCTTCCCGTCGTGCCTGTCGAGGTTGACGTGGGGCTGGTTGAGGAGCACCACCTCGTCCAGCCACTTGCGCAGCCGCCCCTCGGCGATCCTGGGACGCACGTGCTCGGGCTTGTCGGCGTCCTGCTGCTCGAAGATCCGCAACTCCGACCGGCGCTCTTCCTCGGCGACCTCGTCCTCGGAGACGTAACGGGTCGCCGGGCTGCCGGCGATGTGCAGGGCGAGGTCACGCGCGAATCCGATGAAGTCCTCGTTGCGCGCCACGAAGTCGGTCTCGCAGTCGACCTCGACGATCGCACCGACCTTGCCGTTGGCGTGGATGTAGCTCTGGACGGTGCCTTCGGAGGCGACCCGCTCGCCTCGCTTGGCGGCCGCCGCCTGGCCCTTCACCCGGAGGATCTCGACCGCCCGGTCCAGGTCGCCCTCCGCTTCCGACAGCGCCGACTTGCAGTCCATCATTCCCGCCCCGGTGCGGTCGCGCAGGGCCTTCACGTCGGCGGCGGTCGGCGCATGGCTCATGCGCCACCTCCCGGTGGCTCGGGGGCGGAGGGCGCCTGCCCGGCTGCCTCGGACTGGGCGACCGGCTCGCCGGCGGCCGCCTGCTGCGCGGCCTCCTCGGCCTCCCGGCGCGCCTGCTCCTCGGCCTCGCGACGGGCGCGCTCCTCGGCCTCGCGCCGTTCCTGCTCCTCTCGCTCGCGCCGGGCCTGCTCCTCCTGCACGCGAAACGCCCGGCGCCCCTCGGCCGCCACCTCGCCGATCGCCCGGGTGATCAGCGCACACGAGCGGATCGCGTCGTCGTTGCCGGGGACCACGTACGCGATCCCGTCCGGGTCGCAATTGGTGTCGACCAGCCCGATGATCGGGATCCGCAGGCGCTGCGCCTCGCGGACCGCGATCGCCTCGGTCTTGAGATCGATCACGAACATCGCGTCCGGTACCCGCTGCATGTCCTTGACGCCGCCCAGGTTGGCCCGCAGCTTGTCGAGGTCCGCCTGGGCGCTGATGCGCTCGCGAGTGGGCAGCAGCGCCAGCTGGCCCTCGGACTCGAGGCGCTCGAGCTCGTGCAGCCGCTTGATCCGCTGCCCGATGGTGTGGAAGTTGGTCAGCAGGCCGCCCAGCCAGCGGTGGTTGACGTACGGCATCCCGGCTGATCCCGCGACCTCCCGGATCGCGTCGCGCGCCTGCTTCTTGGTGCCCACGAACAGCACGGTTCCCCCGCGGTGCGCGATCTCCGCGGTGAACGACCGGGCGCGCTCGAGCAGCTCAGCCGTCTGCAGCAGGTCGATGATGTAGATGCCGCTGCGTTCCCCGAAGATGAAGCGGCGCATCTTGGGGTTCCAGCGCCGGGTCTGGTGGCCGAAGTGGACGCCGGCCTCCAGCAGCTCCTTGATGCCCACCTGAGGCATGTGCCTGACTCCCTTGTGAGATGTGCAAGCCCGGGCGGAGCCCCGCGATCCCGGCGCCGTAGTCGCGCCGGGCAGGGCCGCGAGGCGGATCCCGCTCGGGGTCGATCGCGAACGGGGCAAGTTTACGCCAGTCATGCCGGTTCGAGGTGCGCCGGCGCCGCCGGCCGCCTCGACCTTCCCCGGCCGACGCGCCGCGTTCGGTTACGGTAGACGCGAAATGGCTGGCGACCGGGCAGCCCGCGGGCTGCCGCCCCTGCTCTCGTCCCGCCCCCTCGCGGCGCAGGCCCTGCTCGCGGTGGCGGCCCCGATGGTCCTCGGCGCGCTGTGCGGCGTCGCTCTGGGGGTGTCGGAGCCGGTCTACCTGGGACTGTCGCTGCTGGCCGCCCTCGGGGGGATCGCCGCCGGGTTCGAGCACGCTCGGGCGAGCCGCGGCCTGCTGCGCGGCGTGGTCGGCGGCTGCCTGTTCGGCGCGGCGCTGCTGGCGGCCCACGCGATCGCGGGCACGCGCCCGCTCGCCAAGCTGCCCGATCCCCAGCTGGTCCTCGTGGTGATCACGACGGTGATCGGCGCCGTGCTCGGCGCGCTGGGCGGCGGGCTGCGGGCCTGGCGCGAGCCGGCCCGCTGAGCGGGCGGCGGCGTCAGGCGACCGCCGCGCGCTCCAGCGCCGCGGCGAGGTCCGCCGGCAGCGGTGACTCCACTCGCACGGGGGACGACGTCACCGGATGGACGAAGGCCAGGACGGTGGCATGGAGGAACTGGCGAGCCAGGCCGTAGAGGCCCGGATGCCCGTACTCGGCGTCGCCGGCCACCGGGTGCCCGATCGCCTGTAGATGGGCGCGGATCTGGTGCGTGCGCCCGGTCTCGAGCCGAACTCGCAGGAGGGTGGAGCTGGGCAGCGCGCGCTCCAGCGCGAAGTGTGTCCGGGCGGGGCGCGGATCGTCGGTGTCGGTCGACATCCGGGTGCGGGCGCGGCGGTCCCGGCCGATCGGGGCGTCGATCGTGCCCGACCGCGCCGGCGGGCGTCCCTCCACCAGCGCCAGGTACTGGCGCTCGATCCCGCGGGCGGCGAGGAGCCGCCGCAGCGCACGGTGGACGGGGTCGGACCTTGCCACCACCAGCAGGCCGGAGGTGTCCCGGTCCAGCCGGTGGACGATCCCGGCGCGCGACGCGTCCGGGCCCCCTCCCGCCCGCCCGTGCAGCGCCTGGGCCAGGGTGCCCTGCGAGTGCCCGCGGGCCGGGTGAACCACGACCCCGGCGGGCTTGTCGATCACCATCAGGCTGTCGTCCTCGTAGGCCACGGCGAACGGGATGTCGGCTGCGGTCGCCGGGGGCCGCGGCTCGTGCCTGGGCTGCAGCGAGACCCGCTCGCCGCCGGCCAGGCGGTGTCGCCTGGGCCGGACGGCGCCGTCCACCCGCACGGCGCCGGCGTCGATCATGCGCGCCGCCTCCGAGCGCGATCCCAGCGGGCCCGCCAGGAAGACGTCGAGCCGCGCGCCGGCGGCGTCGGGCGGCACCGCGATGGTCCGGCTCTCACCCCGCCCGCCCCTCATCCCGTCCCTCCCTGGCGAGGTCGAGCACCACCAGCAGCGCCACCACCCCGACCGTGATCGCGGTGTCGGCCACGTTGAACGCGGGCCACAGCGGCGGGTCCACGAAGTCGGTGACCGCTCCGTGCCGCGCCCGGTCGAGCACGTTGCCGAGCGCTCCGCCCACCAGCAGCCCGGTGGGCAGCCACAGCAGCCGGCGCGTGCTGTGCAGCGCGAAGTAGACGACCAGCAGGCCCAGGGCGGCGAACGTCAGGGCGGTCAGCAGCGCCCCTCGCTCGGTGAACAGGCCGAAGGCGATCCCGCGGTTGCGGACGTGGACGAGGTCGACCCCGAGGCCGACATGGTGACGCTCGCCGGGTCGCAGGTCGGCTCTGACCAGCGCCTTGGTCCCCTGGTCGAGCGCCACCACCGCCACCACCACCGCCAGCGCCCGCAACCAGGCCACCACCGGCGCCGCCGTGCGGCGCATCAGCCGTGGATCGCCCGCACCGCCAGCCCGCCGACCAGGTAGAGCACCAGGAGGGCGACGATCGGGCTTATGTCCACCGGGCCGATCATCGGGATGAAGCGCCGGAAGATGCTCAGGTACGGCTCGCACACATCGCGCAGGAAGCCGAGGATCGCGTCGGACCAGCGCGAGTAGGGGACGCGCCCCCCGAGCGAGAAGATCATCTGGGCCAGCACGTAGACGACGATCAGGATGGAGTACACCAGCAGCAGCGCGTTCAGATAGCCGGCGATCTCGGTTCGGTCGATGGCCGACAGCACAACGGTCACCGCGCCGGTTCTCCCAGCGCCGCGGCCAGCGCGTCGACGAACGCCGCCCGCAGCCCCGCGGCCTCCAGGGTGGCCAGTCCTCGCGCGGTGGACCCGCCGGGCGAGGTCACCTCGCGGCGGACCGCCAGCGTGTCGTAGCCGCGAGCGGCCAGCAGCTCGGCGGTCCCGGACAGGGTCTCGACGAACAGCTCGGCCGCGCGCGGAGCCGCCATCCCGTGCTTGACCGCGGCGTCCACCTGCGCCTCCACCAGCAGGGCGACGTACGCCGGGGTGTTTCCCATGACCGCCATCGCCAGGTCGATCTGGTGGTCCTCCATCTCGATCACCTTGCCCAGCCGCCCGAAGCGCTCGCGGACGCCGCTGGCGACCGCGGGATCGACCTCGGGCGCCACCATCAGGCACACCACGCCGCGGCGCACCTCGACCGGGGTGTTGGGCAGCGCCCGCACGACCGCCACGCCCGGATAGGCGGCCTGCACCGAGGCGAGCGGGGTCATCGCCAGCACCGACACGACCGCCCGGGCCCGCCCCCCCACCTGCTCGGCCACCGCCTCGAGCTGCGCCGGCTTGTGGCACAGGACGACCAGCTCGGCACGCTGCGCGAGCTCGGCGTTGGAGGCGACCGCCTCGCCTCCCACCTCCGCCACCAGCCGGGCGGCACGGCCGGACCCCGCGTCGCTGCACAGCACCGGCTCGCCCCAACCGCGGGCCAGCGCGCGAGCCAGGTTCCCCGCTCCGATCAGGCCTACCACGGCGGCAAGGCTACCGAGCGTCCGCTCGCCCGCCGAGCCGCCGGCGGGTCAGCTCTGGTTGAAGAAGCCCTTCTCGATCAGCCGCGCGCGCTCCTGTGCCGAGACCTCGACATTGTGCGGCGTGAGCAGGAAGACCTTGTCGGCGATCCGCTGCATGCCGCCGTCGAGGGCGTAGGTGAGCCCGCTGGCGAAGTCGATCAGGCGCTTGGACAGGTCGGTATCGGACCCCTGGAGGTTGAGGATGACCGGGATGGAGTCCTTGAAGCGGTCGGCGACCTGCTGCGCGTCGTTGAACGACTTGGGGACCACCAGGTGGACCCGGACGTCGCCGATCGCGCCTCCGTTGCGGCCCCCGGGCACCGAACGCAGAACCGTGGTGCGCCGTTCGGCGGCGGGATCGTCGGCGAAGATGTCGTCGATCTCGTCGCGCCGGCGGCGGCTCGACAGGCGTCGGATGTTGGGCCGCTCGCGGTAGCGGTCGCCGAGGTCGGGCTCCGGCTCCGGGCCCGCCTCACCGGGGGCCTCCTCGAAGTACTCGTCGTGCTCCTCCTCGGCCAGGCCGAAGTACACGAGGGCGCGGTGCCAGGTATCGCGTAGTGCCATTGCGCTTGCAGCTTCGCCCGTGGGGACGCAATCCCTGCCTGAATTATGCGCCCCCGCGCCCTCATTATGCCCCGCGCGGCGACGCCCGGGATCGGTTCAGCGGTACAGCACGGCCCCGACCCGCACGATCGTCGCCCCCTCCTCGACAGCCACCTCGAAGTCCTGGCTGGTCCCCATCGACAGGGTCGTCAGGCCCAGGTCCTCCGCCAGCTCACGCAGCGCCGCGAAATATCGGCGGCTGGCCTGGGGATCGGCGGTGAGCGGCGGCATGGTCATCAGGCCGACGACCCTGACCGGACAGCGCTCGACGAAGGCGGACAGCTGCGGCGGCGCGATCCCGGCCTTGGACTGCTCCCCGGCGGTGTTGACCTCCACGAGCACCTCGGTGCCGGGCGGGGCGTGGCGCTCGAGCTGCGCCAGGACGGAGTCGGTGGCGACGGAGTGGATCAGCCGCACGTGCGGAGCCACCTGCTTGACCTTGCGGCTCTGGAGGTGGCCGATGAAGTCCCAGGTGAAGCGCGGGCCGTACGCGGACACCTTGGCGGCCAGGTCCTGGGCCCGGTTCTCGCCGACGAGCGTGATGCCCGCCTCGGCCAGGGCTTCCATCTCCTGGGCGGGGACATACTTCGTGGCGGCGCAGACCTCGACCTGCGCCGGATCGCGGCCGCCGCGAGCAGCCGCCGCCGCGATCCGCTCGCGCACCTCCTCGAGGTTGGCGCGCACCCGCTCGCGACGCAGCTTCGCCTCCCCTGACTCGCGCGCCGTCACCGGCGCCGCACAACGCCGGCCTGGCGGCCGGTCCGACCGTGGTCGCGGCGGTGGGAGAAGAACAGCCGGGGATCGGAGCACAGCGTGCACAGGCCGCTGTCATGGACGGCGTCCACCCCGGCGGCCAGCAGTCTGGCAGAGGCGATCGCCTTGAGGTCGAGGCGCCCGCCGGCGTCGTGGCGCACCACCGCGGCCGGATAGGGGCCGAACTGCTCGAGCACCTCGCTGCCCACCTCGTAGCAGCAGCCGCCGGCGCCGGGCCCGATCGCCGCCTCCAGCCGACCGATCGCCCCGAGCGCCCGCAATGCGTCCACACCCTCCTCGACCACCCCGGCACCCAGCCCCCGCCAGCCGACGTGCAGCATCGCCACCGCTCCCTCCCCGGCCACCGCGACGGGGAGGCAGTCGGCCACCAGGACCAGCGCAGCCACCCCCCTGGCGCTTGTCGCCTGCCCGTCGGCGGGCGCCCGCTCGGCGCCCGGATTGGGCGGCTCGGCCAGGCGGCGCACCGTCGCCCCGTGCACCTGGCGGCCCAGGGCGAGGCGCTCGCGGGAGACGCCGACGAGGGCCGCGACGCGGTCGCGGTTCGTGCTCACCCGGCCCGGGTCGTCGTCGGTCCAGCGTCCGACGTTGAGGCTCTCGAACGGCCCCTCCGACACACCGCCCCGGCGGCTGGTGAACAGCGCCCGGGCGCCGGGAAGGTCGACGCCGAAGTGGTCGCCCTCGGCGTGGAACGGCGACGGCAACCTCACTCAGTCGACCTGCAGCTCGACGCCCGGCACCGGCTCTCGCTGGGCGTACTCGAAGTGGGCGCGCCCCGGAGCGGTCAGCTCGTCGACCAGGTGGTCGCCCTCCCACACGCGCACCTGCATCGACG